>JANYHI010000037.1 GCA_025359125.1 Cytophagales bacterium | reverse complement strand
CTGGCGGGTTGCTCCTCAGCATTGCCCGCTTCCGCTTCATCCGGTAATCAAATGTAAAGCGGTTTCAGGACTAACTAAAAAGTGTAAATTTGAACCAGGACTTTTAACCAAATTGTGTAAACTTTTTTCAGGACGAGACAGACCTTAAATAGGTTCTTACTGAACCAGTAGCATCCATTATGGACTTTTCAAGTCCAGTTTCAGTTGGTTCAATCAAGCAAAGCTCAACAGATTTTTCGGTAAGGAGTTTTATCCTTTCAATTTCCAGAGTCGTTAACTTCCGCATCAATGACTACTTTATATTCTTTAATATTTCTAAAGCAACAGCACGAGCCATTAATGGTGGAACTGCATTACCTACTAATGTAAATTGAGGTACTTCAAATTTTCGCTTGTTACCTCCAGTTGAACGTTTTCCTTGAAAGACAAAAGAATCATCAAATGACTGTAATCTTGCCATTTCACGGACGGTCAACGCTCTTGGACTTGAATAATGTATGTAATCATCAGGTATTGTCATTACAGTTGGGCTTTGTGAATCTGGCTTCAAAACATTGTAATTACGCTTTTCAGAATCAAGTCCGATTTTCTTCAGTTCCTTTTTTGCTACATCATAATCACCAGCATTCAATATAACTTCCAATCGTTTAACAACATCCTCATTTTGCTTACTTGTTTTGTGATTATGCAATGGAGCAACAATATGATTTAAGGTATTTTCAAGCTCTTCAAAACTTCTTACATAGAAAGGATTTTTGGCATTTGAAAATCTACTATTTAAACGGCCCTTCTTTGACCATTCCGCATAAGTCATTCCCTTTTTATCATCGGTCTTGCCATCGATAGTTCTTCTCTTAAGAAGAGACTTCATTTTTTCTGTGACACCATTATACTTCGCCTTCAAATCAATTGCTTCATAACTGAATTTTTCATCATCATTGCTAACAAAATCCAAATCATACAAAGCTTCAAATACAGTTACCTTCTCCTTCAAATCAACAGTTGGTGGGACAGTCTTAATTAACTTCTGGTCTTTGCGACACCCAATAAATAAAACTCGCTCCCTATTTTGGGGAACACCATAATTTGAGGCTAAGGCTACAAAAGGTTGGTCAATATTATACAACCTTATGTGCGACAAAATCTCTTCGAGCTCCTTTTCCGCCTTTAATGCTTTCACAAACGGACTAAGGCCTTGAATGCATTCCTCAAAGGAATAGTTGTAAATTTCTAAGGCAGTAATGATTTCAGCTATTTCTCTCTGGTATTCCTTTGCGGGTTTTAGATTTTTAAAGGCCGATTGTATTTGTTCAATTATAGAATCGGATTCAATGGCAGTTAAAAACGAATCGAATGTTTCCGAAAAAAAGTCATTATCTAAGTCACTATGTGCTTTCTCTAAAATTACTTTCTTTCTAACATAAGCCAACTCCTTGCTCCGCTTCAATAAGTTAAAGCCATGGCGAATTGTATTAATATTTACATCTGTCTTACTTGTTTTATAATCAGCAATTTTTGGAGTGAGTACACGGAATTTATTTTCAATGATTTGGATAAAACCTTCTCTCAATTTCTCCAACTCTTTCTCATTCGCTGACTCAAATTGCATTCGCAAATTATAACAATCTAATGTGAACGTCCTTTCCTTCTCAGCAATTCGAAGTTTTGCTAGAAAGTGAATTAATTGGTGAAATTCTTTCAAATCAATAATGGACTTAATTTCCTGCAGAATCATTTCTTTTATTCTCCCACTTTCTTTTGTAAGAATCCCTTTTACGTTTTCCATTACAAAATACTTTGGCCGAAGAATTCTGATAACATTTAAGTAATGAGCGAACAAATCGTCTTTTTTATCAAACTTCTTACGCTTACCTGCTAAACTAAAACTCTGACAAGGTGGTCCACCGCAGACAACATCAACCTGTTGACTCTTTAGCTTCTTTAATAAATTTTCCAAAAAGTCTGGCTCTGTAATATCCTGACGCAAGAACTCTGCATCCATTCCAAGTTGATAATTATAGCGAGCAAGGTGGGTCAATTCACAATTCTCATTAATGTCACTTCCCAACAAAAAATCATAATATCGACTCCCATGTTCCGCTTGTAAAAAGCCCTCACTAAAGCCCCCAGCTCCGGCAAACAAATCAACAAAAGTTGTCTTTGTTTTACTTTCATATTCAGCAGAGTCTTCGCAGACAATTTTGACATCAGTGTTAACTTTTCGACTATTGACCAAAGACAAAATCTTCTCTTTGACCTTCTTATCTGTAAAATGTGTGTGAGGAACTGGGTTAAAATATTTTTCGACTTCTTGTTTCAGAAATGACAAGAACTTATTTATTGACTTATGGCTATATTCTGACTCCTTGACAATCTGATTTTTACTATCCCAATCCTTTTTCAGAATCTTTTCACCAGTTGAAACTTTAACCTGCACATCCTTTTGCCTGATTACAAGATGTATTGGAGACCTTTTGCTTTTATCAGCTTTATCTAAATAGAACTTAACATTTATCATATCGCGGACATTTTTACGGACACGGACAAATTTACGGACAAATGCCAGACTGACAACATCATTTTTACAAAAATATTTTAAATGGGAATAAATCATTCTCCGTACTAGCACGGATGGCGGTGAATAGGCGTATTGCATATCTTGCATCTATTCAACAAATTTTTGTAATGAAAAATGCTTTGTTTCTAATTCTATTTCTTCTTCATTCTGTTGGAGTATTCTCTCAGCAAAGTAAAGGGGATTTTTATTTTAAAGAAGCAAAAGAATGGCTAGATAAAGGAGATAACACAAATGCCATTCAGTCTTTCGTAAAATCACAAGCAGAATTTCTACAAGAAAAAAATTACTACCGATACTATATTTCTACACAAGCCATCTCAATTGTTTATCAGGAAATAAATGATGGCGAATCAGCAGAAAAAATCATTCAAGATGCTATTCTAATAACCCCTAAAAAATCATCTGAACAAATTGAACTTCACGCAAAGTTACAAAGTGACTTAGGATACACGTATTTAAATGTGATGAGTAATTTTGAAAAAGCACTAGTTGCATATACAAAATCCATTAACTTTTATACAGAGATTGGAAAAGGAAATTCAAAGACCTTTGCACAAGAACTTATCAATCGCTCTTTGGCTCATCAACAACTTGCCCATTATCAACTTTCAATTGACGATCTGGTAAGCGCGGTTTCTGTTTATAAAAAGAATGAAGACACATCATTAGAAGACATTGCTAGCTGCTATTACACCATTGGCCTTAACCAAACAGAATTACAAGAATATGACAAGGCCTTAGCGAGTTTCAACCAGGGAATTTCTTTGCTTAATTCTACTAAGAAAACAGAAATGCTTGGGATGTTTTATAATGCTCTCGGCAACACATTTAAATCTCAACATAAATTTCAATTGGCTATTGAATATTATAAAAAAGCCAAGGACTTAACGGAATCCATCTTTGGAAAAGATGCCGACAATTATTGTCAACCGCTCGTCAATATTGGTGAAGCCAATAAAAGTATGGGAGATTGGAATACTGCTTTGATTAATTATCAGGAAGCACTTTCTATATATCAAAAAGCTCCACCCAAAAGTTCGGAAAGCGTTATCTACTTATTTTTAGATATAGCAAGAACTTTAAATGGTTTAGGTCAATCCGAAAAATCAAATCAGGTAGTTGATCAAGCACTCGCGTATGCCGAAAATGTTATTGGAAAAAATAGTTTGGAAGCAGCTGAGATTTATAAACACAAAGCCGTTGTTGCGTATAATGATGGTGAGAGCGACAAAAGTCTGACCTACAATTTTAAAGCACTTTCAATTTTAGAAACAAATCATTATCCAAAAAATCCATACTATGCAGAACTCTATGATGCTATTGGGCAAGCCTATGATGCACTTGAGGATATTAACCTAGCATTGAAATACAAACTCCAGGCAAAAGAAATATATTCTAATTCATATGGCGAAAATCATTCTACAGTTGCCATGACAGTAGGCAGCATGGGGCTTAGCTATGAAATAACAAATCAAAATGATCAAGCCTTAGAATTGCTTCATCAAGCAGAAGCTATTCTTTTGAAATCGCCAAAGGCCAATGAAAAAGATTTGGGAATAACCTATATGGACATAGGCAGAAATTATTTGATCAAGCAAGATTTAAAGCATGCAATTGAAAATCTTGAGAAAGCCAAAGTGATTTTTGATGCAGATTCTAAGAGCTACAACAAAGCTAAAATCTACAACGAACTCGGAGCGGCCTATTCAATTGCCAATAATCAACAAAAGGCAATTGAATGTTTTCAAAAATCAATTGTCGCCAATACTTTTCAATTTGAAAATTTGTCGATTGATGTGAACCCTACAAAAGAGGATTACATTAATTATTATGATTTGATTAGCTCCTACATTTCAAAAGCAGATTGGTTTCGGATAAAAGGAGATAGAGTAAATTTATTGAAGGGCTTGCAACAACTAGAGGTTGCAGATTTACTGATTAAAAAAACAGCAAATGATTTTAGTAGCTCGGCCGACCGATTAAAACTTTCTAAGCTAAATGCATTTTTTACAGAAGCGGGAATGCAGTTAGCCGATAATCTATTTCATTTAACTAAGGATGAGCACTTTATTGAAAAAGCATTTTATTTTGCTGAAAGAAGCAAGGCAAATGAATTATTCAGCGATATCCGACAGAGCAATGCAAAATCGCTGACGCGGATACCAAAAGAACTTTTATCAAAAAAAGTAGAACTTCAAATAAGATTAAACAACCTAGCTCAACAACTAGCATCTGCCTACACAGAACAAAATCTAACGCTTGTTACTAAACTTAAAACAGAAGAATTTGAACTGACCAAAGAACGACAGGAGATACAAATTAAAATGGAGGAGCTTGCTCCGAAATTAAGTTCAATCAATAATAATAGAGCACTACCAAAGTGGAGCGATCTCAAAAAAATAATTGAACCAACTACCCTATTAGTTTCTTATACGATTACGGATTCTGCTAAATATGTATTGGTGTGCAGTAAAAATTCAATGATTTTAAAAAGAATTAAATCAGATATTGGTTTAGACAAATTAATAAGAGGTTATATCAATCAATTAAAATTTCAAGAATCATCCTACAAACAACTTGCATCAAAAATTACCAACCTTATATGGGCGCCTGTAGAAGAAGCGATGGCAGAAATGGGAATACCGCAACCCGAAAAGATTATTATTATTCCCGTGGGGCCTTTAAACTATCTTCCTTTTGAATCACTTGGTGCCGATCAATTTTTAATAGAAAAATATATCATTCACTATTCTTATTCGGCTGCACTTCTTTTAAATACTGATAAGCCTATGTCAAAAGAAAAAAAATCCATTATAGCTATGGCTCCTGTATTTGCTGATAAGGAAACTAATTTTGTAACCAAGAGCTGCGAACGGTTTGTAGAATATTCTAAGAAAGCAGATAATACCAGTCGCGCCTTTAGTGTTAATGGAGATTATATCACTCCGCTTCCCGGCACACGCACCGAGGTAGAAAAAATAAATCAAATACATGTAGCTAAGGGATTAACGTCACGTTTTTTTCTGGAGGAAGATGCGAGCGAAGATCTGATTAAAAAAGGTGAGCTGGGAAAATTTAATATCATTCATTTAGCAACGCACGGGTTTGTAAATAGCCAATACCCAGAGCTCTCGGGTTTATTATTAACGCAAGATCCAAAATCAACTGAAGATGGTATTTTATATACTGGCGAAATTCTAGGTCTTTCACTTCAGGCAGAATTGGTTACACTATCTGCTTGCGAAACTGCGTTGGGTAAAAAAATAGAAGGTGAGGGCGTAAGGGGTCTTTCTACTGCCTTTCTTTTTGCAGGAGCTAAAAATGTTATTGCATCGCTTTGGAAAGTTTCTGATGCCAGTACTTCGGAATTGATGATTGAATTTTATAGCGAACTACTTTCCGGAAAAGATCAAGCCACTTCTTTGCGCTTGGCAAAACTAAGATTAATTAAGTCAAGTAATTTTAATAATCCATACTACTGGGCTCCGTTTATTCAGGTGGGGGCGAATTGATTGTATTTTTTTCAGCAAGAATTTGTTGAGTGACCTTTGCCAATTTTTCTTCCGCTGTTAGGGAGTTGCAATCCCGAACCCAAATAAAAAGAATTTAAAATCCAGATCATCATGGTTCGACATTGCAAATGTCGATCAGCCTTCGCACAATTTATCTTGCAGAAACTCTCAACAAAAACTTAAAACTCCAATATCACAAACTCTGTTCTTCGGTTTGCCTTTCGCCCATCTTCTGTATCATTAGTAGCAATAGGGTTAGATTCTCCGTATCCCTTAGCTTGAACACGCTCACTTGCAATGCCTGCCTTCACCAAATACTCGCGTACAGATTTTGATCTGTCGTGTGAGAGTTTCATGTTGTACGCATCATCGCCAACATTATCGGTGTGGCCACCTACTTCAATGGTCATGGTAGGATTTGTCTTCAACAGATCAACAGCCTTCTCAAGCTCTACATTACTTTGTGGCGAAAGGGTTGCCTTGCCTGTTTCGAAAAAAATATTGTTGATTACAATCTTCGCACCCTTCTCAATTGGCTTAAGCTCTATATCTTTTTTAATAGTTTGAAATTTTGAAGTGCTAGCCACTTCAAATAATTCAGAGTGAAAAAAGAAGCCTTCTTTATTGGCCGACACGCTGTACGTTTTGCCCGCTGGCAATACCACCAAATATTTTCCGGTGGCGCTATTACTTTTATTAATAGCAATCAACTCGCCAGTGTTTACATCTTCTACCATTACATACGCTCCTACCAAGGCTTTTGTCTTAGCGTTGGTAACAATACCTTCTACCACCACTGTGGGCGCTGGGCGCATCTCTTCGGGTATTTCTACTTCAAATAAATCTAATTGTTCTCCCTCACGATTGGAGGCGAAATAACCAATCTCACCAGATCCGCCAATGGTAAAGTAAGTGTCCTTACCCATTGTGTTTAAAGGTCTTCCTAAATTTATAGGTGTAGTCCACTTTCCATTTTCATATACGGTTTTGAATAGATCATGACTGCCATATCCCGGATGCCCTTCGGAGGCAAAGTATAACGTCTTTCCATCTTGACTTAAAAATGGCGACATATCACTAAAAGGGGTATTGATAGATGGGCCGAGATTCATAGGCGGCCCCCATTCTCCAAAAATATTTCTTTCAATCATGTACAAATCTTCTGAGCCATAACCACCTGCACGAGAAGAGGTAAAAATGATTTTATTCCCATCATAAGAAATGGTAGGCTGCGAATCCCACTCTTCACTATTAACCACATTCCCGAGGTTAATAGGTTGTGTCCATTGCTTTCCCTCTAAAGTAGAAATATAAAGATCGCAGCTACCAACACCGCCATCTCTTCCGCAAGCTGTGTATACCATCAATTGTCCATCGGCAGAAAAACATGCGGCACCTTCGTTGTTTCCAGAGTTAATGGGCTCTGGCAATAGTTTAGGAGCAGTCCATTCATTACCTGTTTTCTCAATGAAGTAAATATCTTCATCACCTTCTTTGGCTGTTTGATCATCGTCTTTGATGCCTCCTAATCGCACGGAAGTGAAATAAAGCTTTGAACCGGTTGGATCAAGTGCCGGCATATAGTCAGCGTAGTTACTATTAATTTGTGCGGAAAGTTTTGTGGGCGTTCGCATGGTGGTCTTCATTTGCCCTAGCTCAGCTTGGCGTTTGTTATAGTTACTTTTGTATTGCGCCTTATGTATTAATAAAGTTCGGGATGCATCGCGCGTAGCTTTCTTTGAATAAGTATCAAAGCTCACGGCAGCATTATCATACTGTTTTAGTTCTTCATACGCTAAGCCCATTTCGTAATACATATAAGCCCAATAGTCTGGGTTTATTTTCTCTAGACTTCTTAACTGTGTTATTGCCTGCTGTGGCTGTGATGTAAATCGGTAACAAAGACCTAAGTAGTAACTGGCATCTTCATTTTTAGCATCGATGCCCACGGCCTTTTCAAAATACGGAATGGCGTCAGTATATTTTTCTTTATCATAATAGCTTTTGCCTTGCTCATAGTTTATAGCGCCTTGGTCGCCCACTACCACATTTTTTTTGCGTTGGGCAAAAGTGATTGTGGAAACTAACATTAATAGTAAAAGTAGTCTCATGGTATTGGGTTTATTTTTTAATAAATAACCCTTCGGATAGTTGACGTCCGAAGGGTATTTACTTACAATCAAAAATTATTTAGCACTCAATTTTGTAACCTTCGATTTTCTAATCATGGTACCCGATTCAAATACATATAAGTTAAGTCCATCTTCCGACAAATAAGCTCTGGCATCTTTGCGTGCATCGAAGCGTTTGTATTTAACCGTATTCAAATCGTACACGGCATAGTCGCTTCCTTCGGTATAAAGAACTAACGTGTTGTCACCGTACAATATGTTTCCGTTGCGCGCAAGCGGAGTAGACTTTTTGAATTTGCTAGAAGCCGTGAGTGAACCATCTAATTTTTTTCGTGAACTCACTCCTTTCTCTCCAATGATAATTACCTGATCTTTAAAATCTATTATCTGGTCGGCTTCGCCAACGTTATCTTCTTTCAATGGCTTTTCATAATTTTCTTTGCCAGTGGCAATATCCATTGAATACAAAGCTTTGCCAGAACAAACTATTACGTTGTTACCTGATAAGAATAAGTTAGTTAACCCCTTCTTCATTTTCTCTGATTCCCATAACTGCTCGCCAGTAATCGCATTAAAGCACTGAACATTCAGGGGCTTTACATTTTCAGTTTTCACTCCAGATACAGTTCCGTCTTTTATTTTACGAATGTATTGCACTTCCACCGTGCCCCCTACTTGCAATATTACTTTATCGCCCTCTACATAAATACCAGGAATGGCTTTGGCATCTTTAATCTCAGCCGATTGCCAAATCATTTTACCTGTTTTAATCGCATATTTTTTTAGGTATTGATTTCTCTTGTTAACCAAGTCAAGCACATAGATATACTCTCCAACTACTACTGGCTTCGCTACCACGCCATACGCAACTCCCCCATTTTCTTTCACTACATTAGGTGTTTGATCATACACTGCAGCCCACAATGGCTTACCGTTAGCATAATCAAATACTTGAATACCATTCATATAAAGAAATACTTTGTTGTCTTCCATTTTTAGGTCAACCAAACGCTCGCGCGTTACGAGTTTCTTTTCTACAATACCGCGATAGGTTTGATCCCAAATGATGTCTCCATTTTTAGTGTTGATTCGGATGATTTGATTTTTTAAACCAGAGAACAATGAACCCAACAGAGTAGCCTTCATATTGATCATTACAATCGATCCATCGTTCTGCACTTCATACGCACCTACTATACCTTTGAATTTATTGGTTTGCCAAAGCTCTTCACCAGAACGTGCTTTAATCATAGTAAGGCTTTCTTTGGTGGTAACGGCAAATGCACCTAGTGAAGCGATATAAATAACACTCTCTTCGCCCACATCCTGATATTTATTGGAGACCCATAATAGCGTGCCTGTTGTAGCATCAATGCAGGCCATCTTGTCTTTGCCCATTTTGCGATCGAACACAAAGATCACCTTCGCATCCCACATAGGAATAACTTCATCTACCTTGCCAAGCTCTTTGGAGATTTCGCTGTACTTTTTGTTCCATAGTATCTCACCTGTTAGATTATTAAATACAGTAACTTCTTTCGCACTTGAGGCATACGAATAAGCATCTTTTTCCTCGTTGCCGTTGGCAGTATAATCAAAAGAATGGTCAATCTCTTTTTTGTAGATCTCGGTCATATCATCTTGCGAACGTGCAATGAACACGGCAAGGGTCATCATAAAAATTAGAATTGGTTTTTTCATAGTGAGGGTTTAAAATTTAAATGTGTAGCGCAATTTTACTCTTTCTTTTTTAGGCATTTTTATGTTGTCGAAACTAAGTTGAGTAAGTTTATCTTTTAATGCGTTTTTCTTGGGCATCTCAATTTCAGGAGTAGATACCATAAATACGGTTACTATTTTTCCTTTGCCTTCTACCGTTAAGTCAACTACAAAATCGCCTACTATCTCTTTCTTCTTGCAAAACTCGATAAGTTCCATCAATGGTTTACTAGCCATGGTGGCAAGTTGGGCTTTTATCTCTTCCACAATTGCTTGTGTGGCTGGATCGGATGGCTCATTGGGTGAACCTACAACTGCATTTGCTTTGTTACGCGGTCGGTTAATTTCGTTTGTAGCTTCTTTACTGTCTGCGCCACTCACCTTGCCTTCTTGAGCAAAAGCTTGTGTAGCTACTAAGACGATTGGAAAAATGAAAAGAAGTTGGAAGGAAAATAATTTTCTCATGCGCAATCTTAAATGCAAAATTCAAAATTGCTGATTTAAATATGATCATAATATACCCTTTGTTGGGTAATTTATATCCGTACTAATACGGATATTCAGACTAGATTTTGTGCAAAGGCAAATTTTACCAACCCTACCAAAGAGCCAGTATTCGTTTTTCTAAAAATATTTTTTCGGTGCGTTTCTACCGTGCGTTCGCTAATGAAAAGTTTTTCTGCAATGGCTTTATTAGAATATTCTTTAACTATAAGTTTAAGAATCTCTAACTCTCTTTCCGTTAAGAGCTCTTCCTTTTTGTCACCACTTAAATCAGTTAAAATCATTTTTGTGATTTCAGGACTCATATACGGTAAGCCGCTATAGATCTGACGCAGGGCTTGCTTTAATTCTACTTGTTCTATGCTTTTAAGTAAATAGCCGTCCACGCCTGTCTTCATAATCTGTCTAATCAGGTGTGCCTCATCATGCATACTTAGAAGCACTCGTTTTACGGATGGATATTTCTCTTTAACAATAGTAGACAGCTCAAGTCCATTTATTCCGGGCAATGAAAAATCAGAGAGCAAAATATGGGGTTGATTTTTCTCTAAAGTAATAAGCGCCTGTTCTCCACTGTTAACAGCTGCTAATACCTCGAAAGCATCATCCGCATCTAATAAAGATTTTAATCCATCCAACACAATTTGATGGTCGTCAACCAAAACTATTTTTATAGCAGTCTCCATATCTCTAAAAATAAGATTTGTATTGATCTGAAAAAAACCTAAGGTAAAAACTGAGGCGGTATTTGATCGGGAATATACTGATGTGGCCAGAAGGGCCAAGAAGCAGAAATTAAAAACCCTGCTATTAGAGTAGCCATTAACAAGGTTTGAGTTGACCTATCTAAAAAACTTACCCGCAAAAAATCTAACGCAACAGAAATTAGTAATGATATAAGCAAACAACCTACACTCAATAATAAAATTTTATTCCAGCTATTTCCAGAAGAGTAAGTGGCCGAGCTTTTTTGCTTTAGGTGAAAGTGGAGGACTCGTATGAAGGTTTCGTATTGACGAGATCTGTCTTCTTTAGTACCATCCTTCAAACAGAAACAGTTTGATATTTCTACTGATTCTTCGTTATCAACATTAATGATCGTTTTAAAGAATTTTCCATTCGACTTAGTAAGTCGAACGGATGTAACAGAGGCATAAGAAATTGTTCTTTCTTGTTTTGCTGATTGCACACTCATATTATATTCTGCAAGCAGAATAGTGCAAGGGCTGTGCTTGATCGAGTTTTTAAATGTGTATTCCACAAAGGAGAAGGTTACTTCAAAATTCAACCTTTAGCAATTGTTAGTAAATACCCTGTTCGGGGTATCCTGAAATACCCACTAACCCTTAGTTAAATAACTTGTGGTATTGTAATTATCAACGTTGTATTCTGTCTGCCTTCTTGTGAATCAATTTCAAGATGTCCTTTTATCAGATGCAGTCGTGAATTAATATTCTTCCATCCGTTTCCCTGACTTTGCGTAAGCTTGGAAGGATTAAATCCCTTGCCGTTATCTTCAATAGTTAATAGCAATTCCTGCGGGTGTTTCACTACCTGTATTGAAGTCTCGGTAGCGGAACTATACTTAATGATGTTGTTTACCCACTCTTGACTAATTCGATACAAAGCCACCCGAAGCTCAGATGGCATCTTACGATCAAGATCAAAAGTTTGAACCTGAATGTTAATTCCTACTGTGCGCATCAATCGAGAGGCAAATTCTTTTAATGCCTCCTCTAGCCCACTGTTTACTAAAACTTGAGGCATTAAGTTGAAAGCAATATTTCTGATTTCGATATTCATATCATTTAGCAATGAGAGTGAATGATCGACCATACTTTTCTCTAACGTCTCTTTTGACAAGCCCATTCGCACCGCAGAAATCATTTGGCCAAGTCCATCGTGCAAATCGGCAGCAAAGCGTTTGCGCTCTTCTTCCTGAGAGGCAATCACTGCCTGCAGTTGACTTTCGCGCAAACTCGCTCTGGTCGATTCTAGTTCTGCTTGTTGAGTAAGCTTACTTCTAGTGCGATATAAAAAGCCTAACGCTACCCCACCTAATAATATGCCCACAAGAGAAACTATTAAGAGCTGATTTTGTCGGATGTTAGAATCTTTTAATTTATTTTCTTGCCCTAGCAGAAGAATTTTATTTTCGTTTTTTTCGGTTTCATAACGAGTTTGGATTTCGGTAATTTGTTTTGATTTATTTATTTCAAATAACGAATCTTTAGCGACATCATATTGGCGATACTGTTTCAATGCCTCTTCAAAATTCTTATTGACAGAATAAAGATTTGCCAACTCCTTTCTAGCTTCCATAATCTGTTCGTGAGACGAGATTCTAATTGCTATTTCTAATCCATGCTGGGCGGTGGAGATCCCATCCTTAATTTTTCCCGCCTCCCGATCGATGCCCGCCAAATAAATTAAGATAGAAGACAGCTCGCGCTTATTGTCAAATTCTTCACAAAGCTTTTTGGCTTTTAACAGGTTTTTAATAGCCTCTTGCTGGTTTTGTAATTTATGGAAAGCCATACCTGTATTGTAAAGGGCTGTTGCTAAAAACTGTCGATTATTAATAGCCTCAAATTCTATTGCTGCCCGTTGAGAATAATAAAGGGCACTATCAAACCCTTTTGTAAGTAAAAACACAGAACCAAGATTGGTGTGACAAGCCGCCACACCAAACTTATTATTCAGTTTTTGATAAATGACTAAGGCTTCATGATAATACCCAATCACTCGCATATATTCTTTTTGCGCTTTTAAAACAATGCCGATATTATTGATCACCATCCCAATCTTGGGAAGATCTTGAAGCCGCTCATAAATTTTTCGGGCCTCAAAATAATATTCTAATGATTTCTGGTAATTGCCCTGCTCATCGTAAACTATTCCAATGTTATTAAGTGTATTGGCTGTTCTCACATCATCGCCAAGATTCCTTCTAATGGCGAGTGCCTTCAGTTCAAAATCGAGTGCTTCGGTATAGTTTCCTTGTGCCTCATGAGTAACTCCTATAAAATTAAGCGCATCTGCTTCCAGAGAAGTGAGTTTAAGTTTACGAGCCAGCTCTAATCCTTCTACTCCAAAAACCCTAGCCGTATCGGCATTACTAAATCTATACTCCCAGCATAATTCAATTAATGTTTTTGCTCTGGCTTTACCTGTTTGTTCTTTTAATATGTGCAAAAGGCTATCGACACCTTGATGCTGACTTAAGATTGTAGATGTTAAGCTAAAACTGATAAGAATTACTAAGAGAAGAATTTTCATCCTCGAAAAACCTTAAAACAGAGCAGATTAACAAACTTTATATAATTTTTAGCTTCACTTGTTTAATTGAGGTGGTTTTGCCGATATTTGCAGTCCCTTTTCAAAAAAGGGCTTTAAAACTAATTTTTTTATGGCACGGGTTTGTCAAATTACAGGAAAAAGACCGCAGACAGGAAACAAAGTTTCTCACGCGAACAACAAGACTAAGCGTAGATTTTATCCAAATCTTCAAACAAAGCGCTTTTTTATTCCTGAAGAGGATAAGTGGATCACCTTAAAGGTTTCTACCAAAGCGATTAAAACAATCAATTTGAGAGGGATTTCAGCGGTTATTAAGGAAGCCAAAGAAAAAAGAACTTTCACTGCCTAATATTTAACACACTACTATAATGGCACGTAACAAAAACAGAATTCAGGTAATATTAGAGTGCACAGAGCACAAAACTAGCGGCCTTGCGGGCATGAGCCGTCACATTACCACCAAAAACAGGAAGAATACGACTGAGCGCTTAGAGCTTAAGAAGTACAACCCAGTTATGAAAAAATATACCCTCCACAAAGAAATTAAATAATCATGGCAAAGAAAGTAGTTGCATCACTTAAGAAAACAGACAGCAAGAACTACGCAAAAGTGATTCGTGCCGTAAAATCTGACAAAACAGGAGCTTACATCTTCAAAGAAGAAATTGTTGTAACTGATCTTGTTAAAGATACTTTAGCTAAAAAATAAGTAGCTATCCGCCTTTCAGAAGAAGTCCCCTCGAGGGACTTTTTTATTTAGTAAAGAATTAAAACTATGTCTTTCCTCGGCAATTTATTTTCAAAAGAAAACAAAGAATCTCTAGATCAGGGATTACAAAAAACAAAAGACAGCTTCTTTGGCAAGTTGGGGAAAGCCATTGCCGGAAAATCTACAGTTGATGAGGAAGTGCTAGATAATCTAGAGGAAATCTTGATCACTTCTGACGTGGGGGTGGATACCACTCTAAAAATTATTCAACGAATTGAAACCCGGGTAGCAAAAGACAAATATTTAGGCACCGCAGAATTGGATAACATCTTAAAAGAAGAAGTTGCTTCACTCCTTTCTGAAAATAATACGGATGATTTAGCTGACTTTGAAACACCCGTTGGGCTAAAGCCTTATGTTTTACTTGTGGTGGGCGTTAATGGCGTGGGCAAAACCACTACCATCGGTAAACTTGCTGCACAGTTTAAGAAAAAAGGAAAATCTGTTGTGCTGGGTGCCGCTGATACTTTTCGCGCAGCAGCAGTAGAGCAATTAAAATTATGGGGGATTCGCGTGGGCATTCCAGTTATTGCAAAAGGTATGAATGTCGATCCATCGGCTGTAGCTTTTGAAGCAGTTGAAAAAGGTTTAGAGATGGGTGCTGATGTGATCATCATCGACACAGCCGGACGCCTGCATACAAAAATTAATTTGATGCAGGAGCTTTCTAAGATCAAACGAGCCATTCAAAAAGTTTTACCCGATGCGCCACACGATGTGATGCTGGTTTTAGATGGAAGCACGGGACAAAATGCAGTAGTGCAAGCGCGTGAGTTTACGAAGGCTACAGATGTGAGTTGCCTCGCTATTACCAAATTAGATGGCACAGCAAAAGGCGGTGTTGTCATTGGTATTTCAGATGAGTTTAAGATTCCCGTAAAATATATTGGCGTGGGCGAAAAGGTCGAAGATCTTCAAACTTTTAATAAGAAAGAGTTTGTGGATTCGCTGTTTAACAGATAACTATTTCTAGAAATAATTATCAACTGGCATATAGTATTCATATCCTATTTAAAACTACAAAAATCCCTATCATTTCGATAGAATAAATCATGGTATTTGATAGGATTATGAGTGGCTCTTTGTTTTAAATTTCAATAGGAGAATCCTCCAAAATAATTGATAGTTAAAACCCCAGCGCAGGAAATTTAAACTTAAAGTTCTATAGTGCGCACACCAAACGGGCAGAGCAATGGACGTTATCATCATCTGCTTATCGATTTGAAATTTTTTCCTTACTTATGCGGCAAACACCCCCAACCCTTGCCTTTGCACAATTGGCTCACCATCGGTAAAATTTATAATCGTTGATGGAATATTTCCACCTTGCCCACCATTTATTATCAGGTCTACTTTATTTTTAAAGTCTTCATAAATTTCTTCGGGATCGGTAGTATACTCTTTTATTTCATCATCGTCTTTAATAGAAGAAGTGATAAGCGGGTTGCCCAAAAGTTTAACAATTTCTAATGGAATGGGATGATTTGGAATTCTGATTCCGACCGTTTTTTTATTTATACCTAAAATTTTTGGCACGTTGGTATTTGATTCAAATATAAAAGTGAACGGGCCCGGGAGTAGCTTTTTTAAAACTTTGAATACGGGGGTATCTATTCTTTTTACGTATTGAGATATGTGACTTAAGTCATTACAGATAAATGATAGATTCATTTTCTGTGGCTTGATTTTTTCAATCACACAAAGGTGTTCTACTGCTCTTTTATTGGTTAAGTCGCAACCAATGCCATAAATAGTATCAGTCGGATAAATAATTATGCCTCCTTTTTGCAATACTTCAACTACTCTATTTATTTTTCTAGGTTCAGGATTGAGCGGATGTATGGAAAGAAATTCTGCGGCCATTTAACAACAAAGTTAACTATTAAATGAGAGCGCAAATTTTATACTAATGCACAAATTTACTTTTCGTATTTTTGAAGTCAATTTTTAATTATGGGTGAAATAAAGAAAGCTAAGCTGGTTCTTTTTTTGGTTGGCTCGGTGCTGCTGATATCATTTACATTTTATGCCTATCAGATTATTTATGTTTCTAATATTTTAGTGGAACGAGAAGATAAAGTTTTTTTGGTGCGCCCAGGCACAAGCTATCGCACGGTGCTAGAAAACTTAGGCAAGGGTGGGTATGTGAACGATATGGTTTCGTTTGGTTTTTTGGCTCGCCTCTCTGGCTATGATAAGAAAATAGTGCCTGGTAGATTTATTTTAAAATCGGGGATGACAAATCTCCAAGCGATAAAAGTTTTAAAATCGGGAAAGCAAGAGCCTATTAAAATTACATTCTCTTACGCGCGGCTAACAGACGAATTAGCAGAGAAGCTGACCAAGAACATCGGAGTTTCTACCGAAGAGTTTAAAGATGCGCTCGATGAGTTTGTTGAAAATAATAAGGATGGGTTTACAAAAGAAAATGTTCGCTGCATGTTTTTACCAAACACGTACGAAGTGTACTTCAACGTTACCCCACAAGATTTGATAGAGAAAATGCATGAGGAGTTTAATCATTTTTGGAATAAAGAGAGATTAGACAAAGCTAAGAAACTTGAACTCACTCCCATTGAAGTTTCCATTTTAGCTTCTATCGTTCAAGCCGAAACAGTAAAGCAAGATGAAGCTCCGATGATTGCAGGCCTCTATTTGAATAGACTGAAAAAAGATATCGCGTTGCAGGCAGACCCTACGCTGGTTTATGCATCTGGAGATTTTTCACTTAAGCGTGTACTGAATGGACACAAAGAAATTAATTCTCCCTACAATACCTATAAACATCCCGGCTTACCTCCAGGTCCGATCAATGTTCCGCAAATCGCTAGTATCGAAGCAGTATTAAATTATACTAAAAGCAATTATTACTATATGTGCGCTAAGGAAGACTTCTCTGGTTATCATGCTTTTGCAGCTAACCTAAGTGAACATAATATTAATGCACGCAAATACCAAAAAGCACTGAGCGCAGAAATAAAAAAAGGCGAAGCTCTTAAAAAGAACTAATGTATACCTCCGAAACATTTGTGCGAGTACGCTACAGTGAAACCGATCAAATGGGTTATGTATACTATGGAAACTATGCGATGTATTATGAAGTAGGTCGTGTTGAAAGCCTTCGGCAATTAGGCCTTACGTATAAAGAATTAGAAGGAATGGGCGTAATGATGCCCGTGCTAGAAAATAAATCTAAGTATCATCAAGCTGCATTGTATGATGATCATCTTAAAATTGTCACCACTATATTAACAAAGCCTAGTGTGCGAATTTGTTTTAATTATTCGATTTATAACGCATCTGGAATTCTGATCCACGAAGGGGAAACACTTTTAGCATTTGTAGATAAGATTACAGGCAAGCCATGTCGTCCTCCAAAAGTTTTTATGGATGTATTGATGCCTTATTTTAATTGAGATGGAATACATAACTCGAAAACGAATTTTAAAATTTTCTACTGCACGCACAAGTAGAAAGTGGCTCAAGAAAATAAAGTTTAAAAAATTCGATAATTTATCTCTCTACAAGTTTCTTAAAATATTTACCTACAATATTGAAGAAGATGAGATTATGGACAGGGCGAACGGAGTAGCTTATAATTTTATTTTGGCCACCTTCCCAGCAATAATTTTCTTGTTCACATTAATTCCATATATCTCTATTTATTTTCCAGAAATCACTACCAAGACGATAATGGAGTTTATAAAAGAGTTGGTGCCAGCCTCCATGTTTGATACCATCTCCTCGACTGTATTTGATATTATCAGCAATCAACGAGGCGGACTTTTAACGTTAGGATTTGTCTTCGCTCTATATCTCTCAACCAATGGAATGATGGCACTGATGCGCACCTTTAATGCATGCTATCGTACGGTAGAAAAAAGACATTGGCTTCGAATGAGATTAACTTCTTTGGGGTTAACTCTTATGCTGGCACTAGTTTTATTTTCCGCTATCATTCTTTTGATAGTCGGACAGATTGCCCTTGACTATATCACCAGCCATTTTTCCGAATTTAGTCATCTTAATTTAGATGCATTTACTATTTACCTGCTTTTCGCGTTGCGCTTTGTTATAATCTTTGTCGTTTTCTTTGTGGCCATATCGTGCATTTATTATTTTGGCCCCGCAGTTCATTACAACTGGCAATTTTTTTCAATTGGATCTCTTTTAGCTGCGTTGGCAATCATTGGTATCTCGTATGGCTTCTCGTTTTACATTACAAATTTCGGTAGCTATAATAAAGTGTATGGTTCTATCGGTGCGTTAATTGCGTTAATGGCATGGATACAATTAGTAACTATTATTCTTTTGTATGGCTATGAAATTAATGCGAGTTTGCATTATGGTAGCAAGGTTCAATCGGTAGAGGCTTATCAGCGAAAATCTAGAATGGAAAAATCGACTAGATAAATGAATTCGCAAGTAGAAAAACTTTTTCAGATAGCAGGAAAATCTGAAAGACTAATCATAGGTTTAATGTCAGGCACATCGTTGGATGGATTAGATATTGCCCTCTGTCGATTTGTGGGCAATGGACAAAATACAAAAATTGAATTATTAAATTTTGAAACGGTAGCATATGACGATGCTTTCAAAGCTGAAATAAAATCTGTTTTTTCTAAACAACAAGTAAACCTAGAGAAGGTATGTTTACTTAATCCATGGGTAGGGTTAGTTCATGCTCAAATGATTTTAAGGTGTTTAGCTTCTTGGAATATCGAACCACAACAAATTGATTTGATTGCAAGTCATGGTCAAACTATTTATCATGCACCTAAACTTCAACATAACCAGTTAGGCTTTGGCAACGCTACTTTACAAATTGGCGATGGCGATCACATAGCAGTTGCCACCGGAGTAATTACTATTAGCGACTTTAGACAAAAACATATTGCAGGCGGTGGTGAGGGTGCACCGCTTGCATCATACGGGGACTTCTTGATTTTTTCTAGGAAGGGAGAAAACAGAGTGATGCTCAACATCGGAGGGATTGCCAATTTTACTTATTTACCAGGCAACCTAAATGGATATGAAGTATTTAGCACAGATGTGGGCCCGGGTAATACATTGATGGATGCGTTGATACAAAAAAATGTGGCTGGTAAATTTTTTGATGAGAATGCTGAAATTGCCAGAAAGGGAACTTGTAATGAAAATTTGCTAAAGATGCTTAAGCAAAATTCTTTTTTCGATCAACCATTTCCTAAAACAACTGGCCCAGAAGTTTTTAATCTTGATTATTTGGAAAAAGCTCAGGTAAAGTCAAGCACTCAAATTATTTCATTTGAAGATACGATGGCAACGCTCAATCATTTTTCTGCTGATATGATCGTAGCCGCATTAAAAAAAGAATTGACGAATCAAGCATTTACGATCTATTCGAGCGGAGGAGGTATCCATAATCCGCTGTTGATGGAAAATATAAAACGACAACTACCGAATGTAATTTTTTTAACTACTTCTGATTTAGGAATTAATCCCGATGCAAAAGAGGCAATATTGTTTGCAACACTCGCCAATGAATGTGTTTGTGGGGGAAATGTTCAATACAGCAATGGCCGCAATGGAATTCCAAATGTGTCTATGGGAAAAATTTCTTTTCCAAAGTGATTATAAAATTTCCAATCTTTTTTCTGCAAATAGCCTAAGCATTTCGTCACTTTCAACTCTGTAATAAGGTGTGAATGGAAGTTGTAGGCAATCAGCAATAGCAGAAAAGGCGATTAAGCTTATTCAACTCAATGCTAAGCGCACGCGTAATTTTCTTCCTTATCCATTTTTCAGAAAGAGATAATAATATAAATACACCCACCAATCCCACAAACTAATATTTTAAAAATCATGTAAATAAAACAGGCGACCAAGTTCGGTCGCCTGTTTTATAATTGAATAAGATTTAAAATTAAAACCCTCCTCTGTATTTATAAGTCTTAGCAACTTTATCAATTGCAACCATGTAAGCAGCAATGCGCAACGAAACTTTATACTCCGTAGCTGTTTTGTAAACGTTGTCAAAGGCATCTTTCATGATTCGATCACTTCTTCTATTTACACGATCAGCGGTCCATTTATAACCTAAACGGTTTTGTACCCACTCGAAATAAGATACCGTTACGCCACCAGCATTCGCCAAAATATCTGGCACAACGCTGATCCCTTTATCGTAAATAATACTGTCAGCCTTCGAAGAGGTCGGGCCGTTAGCACCTTCTACAATTAATTTTGCTTTAATGCTTCCCGCATTGCTTCCTGTGATAACATCTTCAGTAGCGGCAGGAACCAACACATCAACGTCTAGGGTTAAAATTTCACCTGCACCAATTTTCTCTGCGTTCGCAAATCCTTCTAATGATCCTTTATTAGCATCACGATATTTTACCGCTGCTTCAATATCAATTCCATTTTCATTGTAGTATGCTCCGCCCAAATCACTTATGGCTTGAACTTTCAACCCACGTTCCGATAAAAGTCTAGAAGCCCATGAACCAACGTTACCAAACCCCTGCACGGCACACGTTGCTTTGTATGGATTGATTTTTAATTTCTCCATCGCGGCAAGCGCAGAAACCATTACACCACGACCGGTTGCTTCTGTTCTTCCTAATGAACCGCCCAATACAATTGGCTTACCCGTTACCACGGCATTCACCGTCATTCCTTGTGTTCTTGAATATTCATCCATCAACCAAGCCATCTCGCGTGGGCCTGTGCCCATGTCTGGTGCTGGAATATCTTTATCAGGCCCAAAAATATCGATCATTGATAATGTGTAGGCTCGCATCAAGCGTTCAATTTCACCGGCACTCATTTCGCGAGGGTTGCAAGCAACACCTCCTTTTGCTCCACCATAAGGGATATCAACCACCGCACACTTCCACGTCATCCATGCAGCTAATGCTTTCACTTCATCCAAATTTACATGCGGGTCGAAACGAATACCTCCTTTTGAAGGACCTAAGATGGTGGAGTGAATAACGCGGTATCCTTCAAATACGCGGATACTACCATCGTCCATCGTCACCGGCAGCGAAACGATCACTTGCTTTGCTGGCACTTTCAAGACATTGTAAACTTCTTCTTCCAGTCCTAAAATTTGAGATGCCGTGCGGAAGCGAGACATCATTGCTTCAAATGGATTCTCTTTGTCGAGGAGGGGAGCTGGTTCTATGTAAGCCATTGTCAAAATGTTTTGTTTAAGATCTCAATCCGTAAAGCGGGTCGAAATCGGTTGCAAAGATAAATAAATTGGGCAGATCGGGTAATTCATTTAAAAAAGGTTGAATCTTTTGATTCGGTATAGAAATCAGAAATAAAACAGAAGAATTTTAAATTTTAGAGAAAATTAATTTTGAGCAATAAAGCCATAGCGGAAGCTTTATTTTTACCCTACTTATCTTAATTATTTAAAAAATCTCCAGAAACGCTACGATAAAAGGAGCAGAAATGAATAACCCATCGAAGCGGTCTAAAAATCCGCCATGACCAGGCAAGCTGCTGCCAGAATCTTTAATTTCGATACTTCGCTTTAAAAGTGATTCAACAAGATCTCCATATACTCCACCAATCACAATTATCACGCAGATACTCATCCATTGCCAAAGCGCAAGAGTTACAAAGAAGTATGAAATGCCCCACGTCATAGCAATGGCAAGCAGTGCTCCGCCAACTACACCCTCCCAAGATTTTTTAGGTGAGATGCGCTCAAATAATTTTCGCTTGCCAAACATCGAGCCGGCAAAGTAAGCTCCTGTGTCGGTAGCCCATAAAATGAAAAGACAACCAAATATGATTTCAAAATTATATTTACCATTTTCAAAAGCAGCAATATGCAAAAGGGCTAGTGGTACTGCAATGTAAAAAATACCAAGAAACGTGAAGGCAATATTAGTGAAAGGCTTACGCTCAAATTTTTTGTAAAGTTTAATCATGTACACACATGACAAGAGTGGAAAAAAAATAAAATAGTAGCGATAAGATATGGTTCCTCTTTCTATGAAAAAAGAAAGAAAGAAAATAGTTAAGCCACAGATGGTGCCAAAAGTTTTTTGAGGAACCACTCCATCTAATCCCGATAGTTTATAAAATTCACGTAAGGAGAAAAAGCAAATGATAAAGAAAATAGCCAGGTACGTCCACTCGCTATATACTACTCCGAAAATAATTCCAAAGGCGCCAAGGAGAGCAGTAGCCAAACGCTGTGGAAGATTGCTGAATTTTTTTGGAGTAGCAGTCAAGAGATAGAAGTATTAGAAGGTGAAAATCTTTTTTTGAAAAAATAAAGTAATGCAATGGCAACAATTAAACTAGGGATGATCAAGCTTATGGGTGCAGCTTGTGGAGAATCAAAGTCTGTGGTTATAATCTTTAACTGAAAAAGATAAATCATTATTAAAGAGAAGCCATTGTTAAAGATATGAGCAACTATAGGCACCAAAAGATTACCCGACCAAAAATACAAATACCCGAACAAGCCGCCTAGCAACATGCGCGGCACAAATCCAAAAAACTGAGCGTGTATGGCACTGAACAAAAAAGCGGTGCCCCAAATGGCTACATGAATATTGTTAGTTCCTTTAAAAAATTCGGTTTGAATAATTCCTCTAAAGAAAAATTCTTCACAAGTACCTGCAAAGATTGCTACTACCAAAAATGCAATTGCAAATTCTGCAGGCGAGCTAAAATTGGTCAGCATTTTGGTGAGGTCTGCCAATTGATCTTCTTTCGCACGAGCCCATTGCTCAAAAGATTTTAAAAAATCAGGAAAGTGAATATTTTGATTCCACTCGATGATGATGGAATCTACAACCACAAATGAAAACACGATTCCAAAAATCAGAAGAATAAATGCTGGGTTTAATACTTTCAGATTAAAATAGGCAAGGCCTTTTTTTCGCATTGCATTCCAAATAAAATAAGGCGCAATTAAAAAACCTCCAAGCGAGGTTGTTGCCTGCACGATCAAGAGAGGAACTCTCAAGTTTTCATCCCTTGGATTAAGCATGGCCGAAAGAATATCTCCCGAATAAATTAAGGAAGCCAGACCAATACCAATGGCTTGTCCCATTAGTAAACCTGCAAACCCACCCACAATTACCAAAAGTAAAACGAACCAAACGGGTTTCTCAGTAGTTTCCATGCAGGAATAAAATAGTAATTTTGTTGTCGCTTACGCGGAACGATCCGCAAACAAAGCGGTTTTGAACGAATAATCAAACGTGGCAAAGATCGGAAACATAGATTTAGGAGATTTTCCCCTTTTACTCGCTCCCATGGAGGATGTGAGTGATCCTCCTTTCCGTGCGGTCTGTAAAGAAGGGGGTGCCGATCTAATGTACACTGAATTTATTTCTTCAGAAGGATTGATTCGTGATGCTGCAAAGAGCCGCCAAAAGCTAGACATATTTGAATATGAGCGCCCCATTGGAATTCAACTGTTTGGTGGAGACATAGGCAACATGGTGGAGTCGGCAAAAATTGCTACTGAAGTAAATCCAGACTTGATTGATATTAATTATGGCTGTCCAGTAAAAGCGGTAGCTTGTCGCGGAGCGGGTGCGGCTCTTTTGCAAGACATCCCCAAGATGGTGAAAATGACAGAAGAGATTGTGAAGGCTACTCATCTCCCGGTAACGGTAAAAACCCGCTTGGGCTGGGATGAGAATACAAAAAATGTTGTGGAGGTAGCCGAACGATTACAAGACATTGGCATCAAAGCGTTGACTATTCATGGCCGCACGCGCGTGCAGATGTATAAAGGTTCTGCTGATTGGACGTTGATTGGAAAAATCAAAGAGAATCAGCGCATGAATATTCCGGTGTTTGGCAATGGCGATATTGATTCTCCAGAAAAAGCAGTAGAGTATAAAAATAGATATGGTGTAGATGGAGTAATGATTGGCCGTGCCGCTATTGGTGCGCCTTGGTTTTTCAAGGAAGTGAAACACTTCATTAAAACAGGAGAACATTTGCCACAACCAACTATTGCCAAACGCATTGAAGTTACGTGTAAGCATTTAGATTTTTCTATTCGCTGGAAAGGCGACAAGCTTGGCATTTTTGAAATGCGCAGGCACTACACTAATTATTTTAAAGGCGTTCCGGATTTTAAGCTACATCGTATGAAATTGGTGGAGGCCGGTAGCGTGGATGAGATTTATCAAATATTAAATGACGTGGCAGAGATTTACGAGAGGGAGTTGGTATGATTCCCGAAATCAATTTTTACTTTATATCTTTGTTATATTAAAAATGAGAACATGTCTCAATTGGTTTTAAACGTAAAAAATAAAAGTAAACTTCCTTTCTTGATGGAATTGCTTAAGAGAATGGAATTTGTTGAAGTTATAGAGCCAAAGGCAAAAAAATTTACTGCCAAAGAAAAGCAATTTTTGTGTGAATTAGATGAGACGGTTGATTTTATAAATCAATATAAAAAAGATCAAACGAAGACGAAGTCCTTCGATCAATTGCTTCGTGAGCTTTAAAATTATCCCCACACCCTTTTTTGAACGAGAGCTAAAAAAGCTCGCAAAGAAGCATCCTTCATTAAAAAAAGATATTTCTACTTTAGTTCAAGAACTTCTTCAAAACCCTCGATTAGGTACTTCACTAGGAGCTGAGTGTTATAAAGTCAGAATGGCGATTTCTTCAAAGGGTAAAGGCAAATCTGGAGGTGCTAGGATTATCACTTATATTCAAATAATAAATGAAATAATTTTTCTTGTTGCTGTCTATGATAAATCTGAGGTGGAGAATATTGCACTAGCAGATATTCAAGAACGACTGAAACGAATTCAAGCCCATGCCAGAAAATAATAATAGGGGCACTGCCATCTTCTTGCTCATCCTCCTCTCCCTCATCTGGGGCACCTCTTTCATCCTTATCAAACAAGGTCTTAAAGTTTTTTCTCCTGAAGAAGTTGGTTCGCTTAGGGTGGCCGCGGCTACCATCTTTTTACTGCCTTTTGCCTTTTTGCGATGGAAGGAATTAAAGAAGGGAGACCATCTAAAACTTTTTCTTTCGGGCATGATGGCCATTTTCATTCCCGCCTTTTTATTTGCGTTAGCACAAACTCGTTTACAAAGTTCGGTAACGGGAATTTTAAATACGCTGTCGCCTTTATGGGCAATGGTTTTAGGAGCGGTATTTTTTCACCAACGCTTTCGCGGAATGGCAGTGGTGGGATTATTAATAAGTTTTGGCGGAGCCATCATCTTAGCACTCGCACGGGCGGAAGGTTCGATAGAAGGATTTAATGTGTATGCGTTGTTAGTCGTGTTAGCTTGTGCTTTCTATGGAGCCAATGTTAACTTTATCAAATTTAAAGTGCAAGGCTTGGGATCATTAACCATTACCAGTGTTTCGTTATTATTGATTTGGCCATTTGCACTAGTATATCTTTTTGGTTTTACCGACTTCACTAACAAACTGGTTACCGTGCCAGGCGCATGGCAAGCGGCAGGGTTTATTATCATTCTTGCCCTGATGAGTACGGCTGTCGCGAATTTAATTTTTAATAAGTTGTTACAAATTTCGACTCCACTTTTCGCCAGCTCGGTTACTTACATTATGCCCATTGTTTCTGTGATGTGGGGCGTGCTAGATGGCGAGAAATTATACACCGGACACTTCATTGGAATGGTCGCCATCTTAGGTGGAGTTTATTTAGCCAATAGAAAATAATTTCTCTTGTTCGTTGTATCCTAAGTCAATCTTATAGATTCTTCCTACATTCGTTATCCGAAAATAATTACCCTTATGAAATATTCAATAATACTCGCTGCTTGTTTGTTTTTTATTCTTTCGAGTTGCAATGCTCCTAAAGAAGAAACAGTAAAGCAATATACCGTCAATCAGTTTATGGACATTGTCCAAATCAATGGAGGTTCGTTTTCGCCCGATGAAACAAAGATCGTTTACAACAGCAAGGCAACCGGAATTTTTAATGTCTATGAAATTGATTTGAAAACAGGAGCTGAAAAACAACTTACCTCTTCTACTGATAATTCAATTTTTAGTCAATCGTATTTTCCTAATGACGATCGGATTCTGTACACCAGCGATAAAGGAGGCAATGAAATCAATCATTTGTTCGTGCGCTCAAAAGATGGATTTGTGCAGGATCTCATTCAAGACTCTACCGCCAAAGCACAATTTGCGGGATGGAGTTACAACAAGAAATTGATGTATTATTCTTCCAATAGCAGAGACAAAAAATATTTTGATCTTTATAATGTTCAGGTTTCGGGCGGAGAAACAAAAGTGTATCCTTCAACACTTTTATATAAAAATGAGAAAGGTCTAAATCCCGATGTTATCTCAAATGATGATCGCTACATCGCGCTAAGCGAAACCATCACTACCAACAATTCAAACATGTATTTGCTCGATACGCAATCTGGTAAAATGAATTTACTTTCTAAACACGATGGAGATGCTCAATACAATGCTCAGTATTTTAGCTTAGATGGCAAAACTTTATTCTATCTTACTGATGAAGGAAGTGAATTTATGTATTTGTCTAGTTACAATATAGAAACATCCGAAAAGAAAAAAGTAGAAGAGGCACCGTGGGATATTATGTATGCCTACCTCTCAAGAAATGGAAAGTACCGCGTGGTGGCTATTAATAACGATGCACGAACAGAAATTAAAATTTATAACGAGCAAGAAGGCGGAAAATTAGTTTCGATTGATGGTTTGCCGGAAGGAGATATCACAGGTGTAAATATCTCCGACAGCGAAAAGTTGATGTCGTTTTACGTAAGCAGTTCAAAATCGCCTAGTAATTTATTTGTTTACAATTTTGAAACGAAAGAAGTAAAACAACTTACATCTACCATGACTAAGGAGATTGATCCGAAGGATTTGGTAGCAGGAGAAGTAGTGCGCTTCAAATCATTTGATGGAATGGAAATACCTTGTTTACTCTATAAGCCTAAAGGAATTAAAGAAGGTCAGAAAATTCCTGCGTTGTTATGGATTCACGGAGGCCCAGGCGGACAAACTAGACTAAATTATTCTGCAGCTCTTCAACACTTAGTAAACCATGGCTATGCTGTGTTGGCGGTTAATAATCGCGGAAGTTCAGGATATGGAAAAACTTTTTATGCTGCTGACGATCGTAAACATGGAAATGAAGATTTGAAAGATTGCGTAGAGTCTAAAAAATTGTTGGCTTCGCTACCATACATCGATGCAGATAAAATTGGAATTTATGGCGGAAGCTACGGTGGCTACATGGTAATGGCTGCCCTTGCCTTTGCGCCTGAAGAGTTTAAAGTTGGTGTAAATCTTTTTGGTGTTACCAATTGGATCAGAACGCTTCGCAGCATTCCACCTTGGTGGGAGGCACAACGCAAAGCACTTTATGTTGAGTTGGGAGATCCTAACACAGTTGATTCAGTTACACTTTATGCGAAGTCACCGCTTTTCCATACCAACAAAATCACCAAGCCATTTATTGTTTTGCAAGGCAGTAATGACCCGCGAGTGTTACAAGTTGAGTCTGACGAAATCGTAGCCAATGCACGAAAAAATGGAGTGAACGTAGAATATGTTATTTTCCCCGATGAAGGCCATGGCTTTGTGAAGAAAGAAAATAATATTAAAGCATCGGAGGAGGTTCTGAAATTTCTAGATGCCAATTTGAAAAAGTAATTTCTCTTCGGCTTTATATCACTAGGTCAAGGCGAACAAAAAGCTGGGTATTCATTGCGCCTTTGCGTGGAAATATATTTTAACTTTGCGGCTTAAATAAAATAGGTGTGAGTAAATTAGTGAAAGTAGGTACGGTGCAAATGAGCTGCACTAAAAATCCTTCCGAAAATTTGCAGAAGGCAATTGTTAAAATTCGAGAGGCTGCAGCTAAAGGTGCTCAAGTAGTTTGTCTTCAAGAACTTTTTACATCACTTTATTTTTGTGATGTAGAGGATTACGAACACTTTAAATTGGCCGAAGCAATACCCGGCCCATCAACAGAATCTTTATCCAGTGTTGCAAGAGAATTAGGGATTGTAATCATTGCTTCATTATTTGAAAAACGTACGCAAGGGATTTATCACAATACAACCGCTGTGCTTGATGCGGATGGATCATATTTAGGTAAGTATAGAAAGATGCACATCCCAGACGATCCATCGTACTACGAAAAATTTTATTTCACGCCCGGAGATTTAGGTTACAAAACGTTCAAAACAAAATTTGCTACTATCGGCATTTTAATTTGTTGGGATCAATGGTATCCCGAGGCTTCTCGCATTACCGCGCTGATGGGTGCGGAAATTTTATTTTATCCGACCGCTATTGGTTGGGCTACTTCGCAAGATGAGGCTACCAATACCGAGCAGTACAATGCGTGGCAAACAATACAAAGAAGTCATTCGGTTGCCAATGGTGTGCACGTGGTGAGTGTAAATCGGGTTGGCTTTGAACAAGATGGAGCAATGAAATTCTGGGGTGGTTCATTCATCACCAATCCTTTCGGAACCATTCTCTATAAAGCTTCTCACGAAAATGAAGAAGTAAATGTGTTAGAGATCGACTTAAATAAAACAGATAGCTACCGCACGCATTGGCCATTCTTGCGCGACAGAAGAATTGATTCATATCAGCCCATTACCAAAAGATTTATTGATGAGTAGTCAGTGAGTTATTTAGTCCGATAAGTCCGAAAGTAAAATACAATGGCATTTAAGTGCGCTCGAATATTGAAGTTGTTAGTTGCATTTATCTTGCGAAAAGAAGAAAAATAATATAGGAAGTAGATTTTAATAAAATTTACTCCAGTTGCGAAAATTCTAGTTATGATAAATGGACTTCGTAAAGCTTTAAAATCTTAAGTATGCCTCAAACAAACTTCCCGACTTCCGAATATTCAGACTTACTAACTCCTCAACAACAAGGCTATTTTTTTCCTGCTGAATTTGCTAAACACACCGCTACTTGGCTAAGCTGGCCGCACAAAGAAGCTTCTTGGCCCGGAAAGATTGAAACTATTTTTCCTGTCTATGCTGAGTTTATCAAGCACGTGGCAGAAGGTGAGTTGGTCAATATTAATGTGGCTGATGATCGGATGAAAGAGTTTGCCATCGCACATCTACAAAAAGCGAATGCAAATTTAGATCAGGTAAAATTCTTTTTTCATCCAACCAACGATGCGTGGTGTCGCGATCATGGCCCGGCTTTTTTAATTAATCCAACAGAGAAGAAGAAAATGATTTTAGATTGGGGCTACAATGCTTGGGGTGGAAAATATCCTCCTTTTGATTTAGACGATGTGATCCCTACTTTAATTGCTCAACATTATAATATTCCCGTCATCAATCCAGGCATTGTAATGGAAGGCGGCTCAGTAGATTTTAATGGAAGGGGAACCGTATTGACAACTACTGCTTGTCTGTTAAATAAAAACAGAAACCCTCACCTCAGTCAAAAACAAATTGAGGAGTATCTTACTAATTATTATGGAGTTTCTACTATTCTTTGGTTGGGCGATGGAATAGTTGGAGATGATACTGACGGGCACATTGATGACATTACTCGCTTTGTAAATGAAACTACAGTGGTGACTGTTGTAGAGGACAGTAAAGCAGATGAGAATTATGCAATTTTAAAAGACAATGTAGCGTTGCTTCATAAAATGAAATTAGAAAACGGGAAAGCTATTGAAGTAGTTGAATTGCCGATGCCTGCTGTAGTAGTTTATGATGGGCAACGATTGCCTGCCTCGTACGCAAACTTTTACATTGCTAATAAATATGTAGTCGTCCCTACCTTTCGGGATAAGAATGATGACAAGGCGTTAGAGATTATTCAAAAATGTTTTGGAGATAGAAGAGTAATCGGGTTAGACTCTACCGATATTATTTGGGGACTGGGATCTTTCCATTGCCTAAGTCAGCAAGAGCCAGCTATTTAAAATTGAAAAAATTCTGTTGGGGTCAAGCAGCCAGTTAGTTTTATATCAAAACTATTAACGTCTTCCATTTTTTCAATTGGCTGAAATATAGAAATGCCTATTTTTTTACAATCAGTTCTACACTGAGAAAGAAACTTATCATAAAATCCTTTTCCGTAGCCCACACGATTTCCAAACCTATCGAACGCGAGTAAAGGCACTAACACTAAATCAATTTTTATAGATGGAGTGGGCACACCTTGTTGAGGTTCTAAAATTTCCCACTTATTTTTTTTTAGCTGATGTAGACCTTCGAAATATATATTCTCTAATTCGCTTTCAACTACTCGAGGAATAGAAATCCGTACATGAGGAAATTCTCTTCTAATTCGGTCAATGATTGGCCACGTATCGGGCTCTCGTTTGCCTTCGATGGGAAGAAAAACATGAATGCACTTGATAAAGGAAAGATCAAGCTGAGTGAAAAATTGATGGTAGAGTTGAAGGTTGAGTTGCTGAAATTCTGCCTCCGAAAGGGTCTTTCTTTTTTGAAGGAAATTTTTTCTGGTCTCCTCTTTAGTCATAGCTCAACACATTGAATCTAAAATCAAAGGGGTCTAGTTCTTTTTCAATTTTTTGAATGAATGATGGATCGCTTTGATAAAAATTCAAAAAATTATCTGTTCGTTCTTGTAAATTCCCATTAGGGAAAAGAGCATCTTTCACTGCTTCTATTTGTTTTAATTTGTCTGCATGATGCCGTTTTTCTGCCCGCAGCATTTTCTTTTCAATTTTTTCTAAGCCATTAATAGTTCGTTGTGTTTCGGCTCCTACAAATTTGGTGAGCGTACTGTCAATTTTCGCAGCTCTCACTTTGATTTGATTCAATGTAGATTGAATTGATTCCAATTCTTTGCCCAGCGAAAGTTGATGATGGCTGTTTTTAGTTATCCAATGATTAAACAAATAATTTTTCTCTTCAAAAAGATCTTTTATCTCAAGTCTTGTTTTCTCAAACTTTTTTAAAGAGGGTGAGTCAATGATAAGAGCAAAAGAGCGAGGTAATAAAACTGGAAAGGGAGTTTGGAATTTTTCGAAAACCTCTTTCAGTTGCAGCCAATAAACTAATTCTGCTGGACCACCGCAGTAAGCTAGATTAGGCAAAATCATTTCTTGGTACAGTGGCCGCAAAATTACATTAGGACTAAATTTCTCAGGCTCTTCAGAAATCATCCTTTCAATTTCTTTATCCGTAAATTTTATATCGGTATCAACCACCTGAAAGCCTACTACTTCTGTTTTTTCTAATCGGCTGCGAAGGCCATCTGCGAGGTAAAAGAGATTAATTTCGCGTGCATTCACTTGCGTGTGATAACCAAGTGCTTGTAGTTCTTGGGTGGTTTGGTCCACCAATTTTTTGGCGCTGTGAATAAATAAATCGTCTTTGATTACCGTACTAAAAGATTTTTTGAATGTTCGATTATCGGCATCAATTATTATGAGGCCTTCATCGCCAAAAAGAGTATTTACATATCTCAGCACTGCATCAGCTAAATTTTTACCTTGACTGTAGGCTTCTTTAAAAAGACTTAGTTCGCCCGGTATTTCATCCAGTAAACCTTTAAACTCTTTTGTGTGAAATCTTCCTACTGCTCCTTGTTGATTGGTTTCCCAAATATATTTTTTTCCGTAAAGTCGAAAATATTTAATCTCTTCATAATCATGATCTTCGGATGCCATCCAATACACCGGAACAAAATGATAATCGGGGTGAGCGGCTTTTAACTCTTTGCAGGCATTGATTACCGTGATGATTTTATAAATGAAATAAAGGGGTCCGGTAAAAATATTAAGCTGATGTCCCGTTGTAATGGTAAACGTTTTTTGATCTTTTAAAGATTGAATGTTCTCTTTTACACTTTCAGTTATTTTTAAGTCGCCATATTGCTTTACCAACTCTTCAACTAAAATAGAACGCTTAGCCTGTGGGAAAGCAGATTTTTCCTTTATCTGATGAATAAAATTTTCCTTTAGTGGAAAGTGATGATAGAATTTTTTAAGGGAATCTTTTTGCTGTATGTAGTCGAGGAAGAAAGAGCTAAACGCGTGGGTGTCTTGAAAGTCAATCTTTCTAGTAGTCATATCAACAACAAATCAGATAATTAAAAATCATAATCGCAATAAACGCCTTAGGTGCCTGCAAGGTTATTTGCTGAACGGTTGTAATTGTTAAAAAATTCTAAACGACTTGCGCCATCAGGTCAAACTCGGTAGCACTAATTACTTTTGCCTGTACAAAGTCTCCCATTCGCAAGTATTCACTTGATCCTTCAAAGATCACTTCATTATCTACTTCAGGCGAATCGTATTCGGTGCGCCCAATAAAATTTCCTCCTTCTTTTCGATCGATCAATACTTTATAGGTGTTGCCAACTTTTGCCTGATTCAACTCCGATGAAATTCCTTGCTGTAATTCCATCAAGGCATCTACTCTTTCTTGTTTTATTTCAGCTGGCACATCATCCACAAAAGAATAGGAATGTGTGTTTTCTTCGTGCGAGTACGGGAAAACACCCAACCGATCGAAACGAGATTGCTCTACAAAGTGCATCATCTCATCAAAGTAGGCTTCTGTCTCTCCCGGATGACCAGCAATCAGCGTAGTGCGAATGGCAATGCCAGGCACTTTGGCTCGAATGGTTTGTAACAGTTCTTCTGTCTTTTCGCGGGTGATGCCTCGCTTCATCATCTTTAGCATTTCGGATGATCCATGTTGAAGTGGAATATCTAAATACTTACAGATATTATTTCTCTCAGCCATTGTATTGAGCACATCCATAGGAAAGCCGGAAGGAAAAGCATAATGTAATCTGATCCAATCAATTCCTTCTACATCTGATAATCGTTTGAGTAGATCAGAAAGGTTTCTTTTTTTGTAAATATCCAATCCATAGTAAGTAGAATCTTGTGCAATCAATAATAATTCTTTCGTTCCCTTCTTCGCCAGATTATTAGCTTCTAACACCAACTCTTCCATCGGGCGAGAGAGGTGTTTTCCACGCATCAGCGGAATGGCACAAAAAGAACAAGGACGATCACAGCCTTCTGAAATTTTTAGGTAAGCAAAATGACTCGGGTTGGTGAGAATACGTTCTCCTACTAACTCATGCTTGTAGTTTGCATTTAATTGCTTTAGTAAGCGCGATAAATCACGAGTGCCAAACCAAGCATCTACTTCAGGAATTTCTTTTTCTAAATCTTGGCTATAGCGCTGAGAAAGGCAACCGGTAACGTACACTTTCTCTACAAGCCCTTCTTCTTTTGCATCTACATATCGTAGAATAGTATCAATCGATTCTTGCTTTGCATTATCAATAAATCCACACGTATTAATGACCACAATATTTGAGTCGTCTTTCTTTGACTCATGTGTAACGTCAATACCGTTACCTTTTAATTGGGTGAGCAATACTTCAGAATCTACCAGATTTTTAGAACAACCCAGTGTTACAATATTGACTTTCGTTTTTTTAGCGCCTTTGGTTTTCAAATGATTTAAATAAGGTGACAAATTTACGAAAAATACGTGCGCAAGAACGGATGTTGGCACAGTGGTTGAAGTATATTTGTGCTACAAAAAAATGACTCGCATTCTAATTCCTTTATTGGCCATTCTATTTGGAGCTTCGTGTTTTAACGAACCTGATTGCATTGTTACGGCATCTACTACTATTAAAATCGATTTTAAGCAAACGAAAACGGATAAAATCACCTTGCTGAAATCAGTGGTAGACTCAGCACTAATTTTTGATTATGTAAAGGTTTCTGGTATCGATTCTTCTTTTATCAAATACGTAAAGGATAAAAGTTACACCAGTATAACCCTCCCAATTAATCCAAAAAATAAAACCATTACCTATTACCTAAATCGCAGATCAGTTTCTGGGGCTACTACACGACTGGACTCTATTCAATTTAGCTTTGCAGATGAAACTCGCGTAATAGCGCCTAAGTGCGGAGCGTACACTTATTTTTTAGATCTCAAAGTAGTTCAAACTAGTTTTGATGCAACTAAGTATAAATTAGTCAGTACTCAATTACTAAAAAACAACACCAATGTGCAGGTATTTTTTTAGTCTGACTGTAGTTTTTTTTTGCTGCTCTGCGCTTGCCCAAAATTCAAAGCCAATTAAAATTCGTATAGATACTTTGCAGAATAAATACCTTCCAACAGGTATACGAATTGGTACAGATGTACTCACCTTAATCCGGAGCAGAGACAATTCTTTTAAAGGTTGGGAGATAAATGTAGATACTGATTTCTATCGTTATTTTTTTACAGTTGATTATGGATATTGGGCTACTGATCAATTGCTCGGTAATGGCAACTATAAAAACTCAGGCACTTATTTGCGAATTGGCACAGATGTTAATTTTCTGCTGAAAGACCCAGATAAGAATATGTTTTTTCTTGGCCTTCGCTACGGCATTTCTTCTTTTCGAGAATCGGTTAAGTATTCAAATGCTGCATCTTATACTGGTTTTGGATCAACTTCTACTGAACTTTCAAACGAAAGCGTTTCAGGAAATTGGATTGAGGTTACGAGTGGCTTACGTGTGCAGATGTTCAGTGGCTTTTGGATGGGTATGAACGCCCGTTTAAAATTTGCGCCATCCGTTAGCGGAGGCACCAAGTTACTTCCGTATGATATGCCCGGCTATGGCTTGGCAGAAGAAGCTCCGTATTGGGGATTCAACTATCAATTATTTTGGAGGATTCCTCTTCCGAAATTCAAAAAGAAAGGTGCAAGCAATGCTATCAAATAGAACTATCATCCTACCCTGACTACTCATCAATAAATTGTTTTTCCAAGGGTTGATCGCGTTCTAAATCCTTAATTATTTTTTTATCTAGTTGGCTTTCTTTAATCACGTTGTAATTCTGCCAAAATTCTTTGTTGTATTCCTTATCTTGATATTGCAAACCATAGTTTTTCATTTTTTCGCGCGAGGTAATCCGTTCATTTGTATTCGGTATTATTTGGTTAATCAAAAGCTGCCGCAGCAATTCTGTTTCAAATTTTAATTCACCGGTTTCGGTATCGTACCAATTAATTTTTGAATCAACCGTTAAATAATTAAGAAACAGTTTCCCTTCATACAGTTTAAAATCTATAACTCGCTTTATCCACACGAATTTGCTTACTAGTCCGCGTTTTTTTTCCAGCTCATCTTGTTGGTGGTTTTCATAATCGAGGTGAATAATTCCATAGGTCACCTTATCAATGTATAATCGCAATAAATAATCCTTCGAATGCGAAACAACAAAAACCTCATGACCATTGTAAAAAGAATCCTTTTCGCGATTCAAGCTACTAAAGAAAATTTCTTCTTCCGGAAACTGACGATACCGAATATTATTATTGAGGAGTAAATCTTCTAGCAGATTATCCTGATCAAAAAAAGAAGTGAATTTACTGGTGTAGCCAAGGCTTCTTCTCACTTCTTTTAAACCAACTCGCTCTCGAAGTTTAAATTTATTGCGTGGCTCGCGATAATCTTCATCATAAATTTTAACGGCTGCTTCCAAAAGAGAAATGTATGTATCAGCTACTTTTTTTAAGTCGCGATAAAAGCCATCCATTAAAAAAGGTTTATCTGGATAGTTTTCTTCAATTCTGGAAATGGCAATGTGTAAAATGTCTCCACCTTTCAAAGAATCCATAATCACAACTTCTTTAAGAACTTGTGTGGATTTTTCCATTCGTATAATTATTGAATCCCCCACTAAAGTCCATGCCGGCTCTTGATATGTTTTATAGCCAAGCATATTTACGGCAAGAATATCGTTTCGCAAGTTAGCCGGAATATGAAAATCAAACTCGCCTTGCAAATTCGAAATCGTACCGATGGGTTTACCTAGAATGCCAATTGAAGCAAAGGGCAACACTTCCTTTGTTTCTCGGTCAATTACTTTTCCGGAAATGGTAATTCGCTGTGCGAGGGTAACGAATGAACCCAACGTGCAAATTAGGATCAGAAAATATTTCATCTTTTATTTCACCGGTTCAGAAAGATGAATGACTATTATTTTAAACACCCAACAAGTTACGGATTAATTAACGGTTGCGAGGAGATCTTTTATCGAAATTAACGTTGTTTCATCGTAATTTAGCTAACACTAAAAGTCTTTACCTGCGTTTTGTTAAATTTATAAAGAATCTTACTCTCGTGAAGTTATTTGATAGAATACCCAAAATTTGGAAACGTGCCTACGGCTTAATCTGCCTATGGTATTTTATCAATTTTGCCATTAGCGCAATTATAGAGTGGCAGTTTGTAAACCCTGCTTATTACGTACTTTGGAATGCTCTCTTTTTGTATGAAGCACTTTGCTTTTTTATCATTCTAATTTTCGTTTGGTCTCACTTACTTTCTAATTACAAACCCGTATTTCAGATAGCAGGGCATATAACGGGCATTATTCTTTTCTTTTTTTTAATGGGAACGCTCTCCTATTATTTCAATGATTACATGGATGGCCTAATATATTTTGTGCATTGGAAAGAATACATGTTAGACTTATTAAGTTGGGATGCTCTTCGCTTTCACGACCAGTATATTATTACTGTTGGTATTTATTATGTGATCCGATATTTTCAGGGCATTCAACGACAAGAAAAAGAAAAAAGTCAACTAGCAATAAAAAATAAAGAGATGCAGATATCTCTTCTTAAATCTCAAATCAATCCTCATTTTCTTTTTAATACGTTAAATTCTATCAGCACGTTAGTTAACACCAGCAAAGAGCAAGCCCGTAAAGTGATAACTAATTTATCAGATATTTTTCGCTATGCGCTTGATTCGCATGGCGAGGAGTTGGTAAAACTCAGTGATGAAATTGAGTTCATCGAAAACTATGTAAAGATTCAACAAGTACGATTTGGAGATCGTCTTCGTTTTGAAAAAGATATTGATCTCACTTGCCTGAACATTGAAATACCTCCTATGATTTTACAACCGCTGGTGGAAAATTCTGTTAAGTATGGAATAGGCCCTAAAGAAGATGGTGGAACTATTTCGTTACTTGTTAGAAGATCGGGTAAAGTAATTTTATTTGAAGTACGAGACGATGGGCTAGGTTCTAACGCAAAAAAAGTTATGGACGGAAGCTCCAGCGGAATTGGAATGGCAAATACCGACCTTCGATTGAAGAGTTACTTTGGCCCACAATCGGGCTTGCGTGTAAAGGCAAGTGAAAAAGGGTACAGCGTGCGCTTTTTTGTGGAAGACAAACACGTTCAGGAAGCCACAGTTACGAATGAAGAAAATTTAGAACCTCAAATTATATGACAAAAGCAACCTGCCTGATTATTGATGATGAAAAGTTAGCGCGCGATCTCCTTCGCGAGTACTTATCGTCTATTGACGAGATTGAGCTATTAGATGAATGCGCAAAAGGCTCAGAGGCTGTAGAGAAAATAAATAAATTAAAGCCTGACTTGATCTTTTTAGATGTGCAAATGCCTGGCCTGAATGGCTTTGATGTATTGGATGAAATTGACCACGAACCATACGTCATCTTTACTACTGCCTACGATCAATATGCCATCAAAGCTTTTGAACGAAATGCGATTGACTATTTGCTAAAGCCTGTGGATGAAGAACGATTTAAAGCTGCTATTGAGCGAGCACTTAAACGCAAGAAAATGGAAGAAGGGAGAATTGAAGATCTTTTGGGAGGGCTGCGCGAAGTGAAGCCCAGAGAGAGCTACGACTCTCACATCTTTGTACAGAAGTCTGAGAAGCTTTTTAATTTGCCGATAGAAGAAATTATTTATTTAGAGGCCTCTGGTGATTATACTATTATCTCTACCAAGAACGATCAATTTGTAAGTTCATCGGGTATTGGCAAGCTGGAAGAAATTATGAATCCGGATACATTTATTCGTGTGCATCGCTCTACCATTGTTAATGTCAATTACCTTAAAGAAATAGAGCGCCACTTTAATGGCGGCATGATTGTGAAGATGCAAAGCGGAAAAAGTTTTCCGGTAAGCCGAACCTATGCGAAGCAAATAAGAAAGAAGGTGGTGTAAGGTTTTTTTGTTTTTGGTTAAGTTTTTACACCACAACACACCGAGATTGTTGTGGTGTTTTTTTTAGGAAGTTGTGCTGATGATTCTTATAATTTCTAATTTCAGTATGGAGTAAAGAAAGCAACTCTGTAACGTATGGTATAAATAAATATTTGGAGAGATGGGAATAAATGTTCTTCTTTGAAATGCAATTATGAGGGTTTCGCATTCAAAAAAAAGTTTCTATTTTGAAAAGAGCATAATAAGGTTTTTGCTATTCATTATCTGTTACGCTTATTTTATGTCTTCCTCTTTAGCCCAAGACACTTTGACTATTCAAAAATATTATCCTAAACCAAAGATCACTGCAATTGAGTTCTTGTTTGGAGTCAACTCTTCAACAATAAGAGGCATCAATTCTACAACTGGTGGGGGGGGTGGAGGCGTGTACTATTCTACTGTATTAAATAATAGGATCGGATATTCTATCGGAGTAGGACTAGTGCATACATTTAGTAGATATTTTGAGTTACATGCTAGAATTTTGTGGGAAACTAAAGGGATAAGTCAAAAGACCGATTCAATATCATTCTCAACCGGAACTTTAGGTAGGGCAACTATTTCTTCGAGTGAAGAGAATAGTGACTATATAACAATCTCTCTTTTACCACAATTAATACTAGGAAAGTGCTCACACTTTAATGTTGGTGCTGGGGGTTATTTTGGGCTACTTCAAAATTCAAAAGTTAATATTCAATACTATTATCCTTCACGTTCAGCAACACAAAAGGGATATTTTAATCCAGATGATTTTGGGCTACTCTTTAATTTTGGTTACACCTGCCATTTTAAAAATAAAACCAAATTTACAATTCAGTTTTCAAATAGCTACGGCTTAAGACAAATTTCAAAATTTCACGACTTATATTCTGGGTCTCCCCCTTTATATAACAATTCCTACTCGCTCATGCTTGGAATAAGACTAGCTAATAGTAAAAAACTCTTTAATAAACTCCAATAATATTATGAATACAATATTCAAACTTGCAACACTGGTAATCGTTTTAATAATTCCATCAAATTTATTCGCTCAAAAGCCAACAGGGACAAGCGCAAACCTTTGTCCGAACACTACTTATAGATACACTTCTGCACCTAAAGATGTAAATGGTGGGGCTTGTGATAATCTCGGTTGGATTTGTAATGGTTGTGTTACGCCTAATGGAACTCCAAGTAATTCTGTAATTGCCAGTGGGGTAAATACTGACGGAACACTTTGGGCAGATGTCAAATGGGATAATGTTGCCTCTGGAGCTATTGGAACAATTTGCGGAAATCTATCTGTACAGATTAATTCTATTACGCAAGCCTCAATTTCAGGACCAAGTACTGTTTTACTGTGTGGTACAAGTAGTATTACCTTGCAAGCATCGGTATCATCTACTACAAACATCGTTGGTTACACTTGGCAAATTACAGGGACAGGAGTCTCGCCAACAGGTACAGTTAATACATCAGCCCCACAGTTAACAATCAACTATACCAATTGGACGGCAGGAAGTTCATTGTCCGCCACAGTAGCTGTAGCTGCAAGAAGTGCGTGTGGCTTCACTACACATCTTGGGCCACTCGCAGATATAGCTGGCATCTCCGCAATTCCTCGCTCTGCATGGGTACAATTATCTCCAGGTAATATTAACAACCTTCAAATACCTCTTTCATTTAATCCTCCTCTAATCTGCACAACAGGTACAATGACAGTTTCCAATCAGCCATCAAATACAAGTCTAGTTTGGTCATCTGGTAATACCTCAGGTCTTGAAGTGACTCCCACAGGTGCTGCAAAAAGGTTAAACAACTATGGCGGTTACGTAACAGTATCAGCAACTCTAGCTAATGCCTGCGGATCAAACACACAATCGACTAATGTTTGGCTTGGCATACCAGCTCCTCCAGGCCCAGTGTCAGGGGAAATAGCGCCATCAATCGGAGGCATCTACCAATACGTGTCGGCATATGCAGCCCAAGGTGCTGCTTATCACAATTGGCTTCTTCCGTATAATGGAAATCCTCTGTGGAGTCAAAATGGTGGTAACATCAACGGCATAATTGATACGCTTACCCCTAGTTTGATTGTTGGACAGTGGAGGCCAACTTCAAGCTTTTGGGGTTAATGCTTGCGGCAATAGTTCTGTGAGTAGATTGCGAGTAACTCCCACAGGAGGTGGCGGTGGTGGTATTCAGTTGAGAATTGCGGTTTATCCAAACCCTACATCGAATAGTTTGACAATTGAAACGACTTCAACGGACTTAACGACTGAGAACAATGTTGATGATTACACAAAAGTTAAGAAAAACAACACTGAACATTTCAGCGCAAGACTGTTGAACCATTCCAATGTAGAACTCCGTTCAGCAGAAAGTAAAAATGGCAAGGTAACGTTCGACACACAAGGTATTCAAGAAGGTTTATATTACTTAAGTGTACAAAGCGGTCAAGATTTAACAACTAGACAAATAATAATTAAAAAGTAGTCAGCATCTAAAAAAACTTTAATTCCAATGCTGTCAAAGCACTGGAATCAATGTAATAAATCAGAAATTAAACTAAGAAATTCCGGTATAAATAGCAGTTTCTATTTGCTGCCGCTGAGCTAAATACTCTTTATACAAATCCGAAAATTGCATTCGGTTAGAGACAGCTTCGTTATAATTTCCATAAAGGCCAATCATTAACTCACAAGCCTCTCTCACCGATTGGTTACCGCCAGACTGGCCGGTGAGATAGTCAGAAATTTTATTTTCAATTATAAATTGATTAAACAACGGATTAGTTTTTCTATGAACAGCTATCCTTACTCCGCATTGTGCGGCCACTGCCAAGTCAAGAACATCATCAAAAACAAAAGCTACTTCATGACTTTGTAATTTATTTGCAATTAATAAATGTTCGAACGATTTAAGTTTATTAGATGCTTTGAAGTAGAGAGAAGTAAATCGCTCACGATTTCCTAAAAAGAGTGCAGATTCATTTTCTTCGCCTGTTATGATAGCGGTAATCGGTAGCGATTTATTTTGAAGCCAGTAACTAAAGCGCAGCATATTGGTGCCCATGGCATCGGGCTCAGAAAAACCGCTTCCGGTAAGGTCGCGCTTAGAACCATCGTTGAATACACCATCCCAATCAAAAATAAATGCTTTTACTTTTTTTAGCTTGGCTTGAATGTCAGCGGCCGGTACACAAAACCTTCCGCCTATATCAGCGAATAAAGATTGTATACCGGCCGCTTCCAAAAATAGTTGAATTAATCTTTCAAGTCTTGAATATCTAACATGCCAACAGGCTTGCCACTTTCTGTTACCAAAATGGTATCTACCTTTGTTTTCTTAAATAAATCAGCAGCCTCGTTCAAAAGAGAATCTGCATCAATTGAAACCGGCTCTTTGTATTGGAACTCACCAATTTTCTTAGTCAAGATTTCACGGCCATTCTCTTGAAGCTTTCTTCTCAAGTCACCATCGGTAAATACACCAACTACTTTGTTGTCTTTTGTAACCGTAATGCTACCAAAACCATACTCAGTCATTTTAACCAATGCATCTGTTACAGAAGTATCGGCCGTTACGATAGGGTTTTTGCTGCTAAGCACATCCTTCACTCGCACGGTCATCAACTTGGTATGTTCCACAAATTGTTGTGTTCCTAAAGCAGTAAGATTATTGTCTGTAAGTGCTTTCATTACTTTCCAAGGAGCAGTAATAGTGTGAACGCCTAAATTAATAGCGTTGCGCACGTGCTCTGCATGGCGAACAGAAGAGAACATTACTTTCGTATCGTATCCATAATGATCAACTGCGTTTACACATTGGCTTACTAAATCCAACGCATCGTGCCCTTGATCTTGCAAACGACCCACTAACGGACACACATAGGTTGCACCTGCATGCATAGCCATATACGCTTGCTGAAGAGTGTACACCAAATGCACATTTACCAACAGCCCAGACTTACGCAATAAGTTACACGCTTTAACACCTTCTAAAGAAACGGGAATTTTAAAAACTGTTTTTGTAGGATCAAGACCTAAGTCTAATTGGCGTTTTGCTTCCGCTAAAACTTGCTCAGCCGTATCGCCCAATGCTTCGATTTGAAGAACGGGAACAATCTTTGATAATTTTACAATCAATCCGTCTACATCGGTAACACCACCGCGGTGCATAAATGTTGGCGTAGTGGTAAGTCCGTTTAAAAAGCCAAGCTGAAATGCTTCTTCAATTTCTTTAAGGTCGGCTGAGTCTAAATACAATTCCATGGTTTAAAGTTTAATGAGTAATAAGAGATTTTTCGCGGAATTTTACTTCCACTGTATGAAGTTCAATAAGTGGTTTTAAAAATTCTTCTAGTTGATTGATATTTAATTGGCTGGCGGCATCGCATAAAGCTTTGTCAGGGTCAGGATGCGCTTCTATGAAAATACCGTCTACTCCTGCGGCAACACCTGCGCGCGAAAGCACGGGTAAAAATTCACGAGCTCCTCCTTTTACATCGGCACTAGGAATACCATACTTGCGAATTGCATGCGTTACATCAAATACTACAGGGTATCCAATTTTATTCATGTGATAGAAACTTCTAGGATCAACAATCAAATCGTTGTAGCCAAAAGTGAATCCGCGTTCTGTTAAAATAATTTGATCGTTACCACTGTCCACACACTTACCTACAGGGTGCTTCATGTTATCGGGAGCTAAAAACTGACCGTGTTTAATATTAATCACACGCTTAGTCTTAGCCGCTGCTACCATCAAATCTGTTTGCATACACAAGTAAGCCGGAATTTGAAGTACATCAATTACCTCACCCGCGGCAGCGGCCTGATCAGGGTAATGAATATCTGTAAGCAACGGAAATCCAAATTGTTCTTTAATCTTAGCTAAAAGTGCTACACCTTTTGATAGCCCTGGACCGGTATAATATTTTAAGCTGCTGCGATTATCTTTTTGAAAAGATGATTTGTAAATGACCTTGATCTTCAGACGTTCTGAAATTATTTTTAATTTCTCGGCTGTCTCCATCATTATTTTTTCCTCCTCGATTACGCAAGGCCCTGAAATGAGGAAGAGGTCATCACTTCCGCATTCTATATTACCTACCCTAACTATCTTTTTTTCCATGATTTAGCGGTTTTTAGCCCCAAATGGGCTTGCAAAAATAGGAATAAATAGGGGATTGGGAAATGGAAAAGAATTACCTGAAGAGGATTCATTCAAAGCCAAACGATCGATTGGTGCGATATCAATTTCGTTTTGCACTTTAGCTATCTCTCTGATTTAACAGACTGATTCCAATCATAGACTTTATCTGAAATCTCAGTCAGTAAATTGGGATCTTTCTCTAGGGCATTGCCAATTACAATCATATCGGCACCAGCCTCCAAAGCTGTAATCGCCTTTTCGCTCGTATTAATTCCTCCACCAATGATTAAAGGAACATTGATTGTCTTGCGAACAGTGGTGATCATTTTGGCGCTAATTGCGCGCTCGGCTCCGCTGCCTGCATCTAAATAAATCAGGCGTAAGCCTAACATTTCGCCTGCGAGGGCAGTACATGCCGCTAGCGAATATTTATCTTCTGGAATTGGAGTGGTGTTGCTTACATAAGCTGCAGATGTAGTCTTTCCTGAGTTAATTAGTGCATACCCGGTGGGCATTATCTCTAGCCTACTATTTTTTAAGATCGGAGCTGCTACTACATGTTGTCCAATCAGGTAATCAGGATTCCTTCCAGAGATGAGTGACAAAAATAAAATGGCATCAGCTGCGGGGTCTATCTGCAAGGTACTACCTGGAAAAATGACGACTGGTATAGAAACATTTTCTTTAATATGTCGGATTACATCGCCCATATTAGTGGTAGTAACTAAGCTGCCTCCAACAAAAAAGAAATCAACACAATTCTCATTTGCAAGGCGAATGAGCGGATCTAATTGCGATGGATCTTCGACTTTGTCAGGATCAACCAATACGGCAATTGATTTTTTTCCTTGACGGTAACGTTCTTCTAAGCCTTTAAGAATCGCCATCTTTTTGTTTCCTATTTTTTAAAAATTCTGCCAGTGCTTCTTTTGCTAAATCTAACAACACTATTGTGGCCGCGTCTGCCACCTTGGCACCAATTTGTGAAAATAAAGTTGGAGACACTTCTTCATCTTCCTCCACCTCATTTGTATTATCTGCAGGTTTCATTTTTGATTTCTTTTTCTTCTTAGTTGAAGAAAAAGAGCTTACTACTAAATAAGTGGCTGCCAATACGCCTCCAATAATCAAGGCGTTGTTTAGAGTCTTTTCTGTTTTATCAGAAATTGATTTTATCTCTTTGTCTAATTCGTATTTATGCCTATCGGAAGTTTCAATTAACTTTCTTCTTTCGGGATCCTGCGTTTCTAAAAACTCCATGCTAGTTTTCTTTATTTTTAATTTGTTTAGCGAAATATTTTTCAATAGCTGCACTAATGGGCTTTCTGAAAAGTAAAAAAATTATGCATGGCAGGCCGTACATTCCAGATACTATCCAATAACCAATATAAGCCTGTTCAAAAACATCATTAAAATAATGGGCTAATCCAATGCTAAAAAAAAGAAGAAAAAGAACGAACAACATCAGAACAGATGCGATCACCAATCCACGTGATAGAATTTTAGCTACTTCATCTTTCACTTCTAACTTCACTAACTTCACCTGTGTTTCTACATACCCCGTCAGGTTGCCAATCAGATTATCTAATCGTAAAAATTTAAATATCGATTCTTTAATATTTTCCATATTTCTTGTTAAAATCCTACCAACACTTGCCCTTTTTCTACACTATCCCCTTTTTTAATTTTCACTTCCTTTACCAACCCATCTCCCGGAGATTTCAATATATTCTCCATCTTCATTGCTTCGAGTATCAATAAAATGTCTCCTTTCTTTACTTCGTCTCCAACTTTTATTTTCAAATCAATTATTAATCCTGGCATGGGGGCTTTTATAGAATTAAGCTTGTTAGATGACGCGCTATTAATACCCATCTTATCAAGCAACAAATCAAACTTACTTTTTAAATTAACCGTATAATTTTTTCCGTTAATTTTTAATGTTACTGCTTTTGTCTGAGCATCTACTTTTACTAACTCTGCCCGATAAGATTTATTCTTAAAAAGAATGTGATAGTGACCAGCTGAAATAGGGCTTATATCCCAACTCAATAGTTCGCCATTTACTTCGTAACCATTGTCGGTAGCAATTACTTGATAAGTTTGATTATTTATAGTGGCCTGATGCATGAAAATTAACAACTAAAATCTTTTAAAATTAGACGATTGGGGGGCATCTGCCAAAATTAAGATAAATTACTTCTTCAGCACCCATTTCATTAATGGCCCACTGGTAATGCTGGTGATCAACGCCATAATTACGAGCGAGACAAAAACACGTTCGTTGATCAATCCGTTCTCTAACGCCACTAATCCTAAAATTATTTCCATGGCTCCGCGAGCATTCATACCAAATGAAGCAGCGATAGACTCTCGCCACGAAAATCCACCGAGGCGTGTACCCAATCCGCTTCCAATTATTTTTCCGGCAAATGCAATGGCTACAATGGCTGCGGTTAAAGCAAAGTCAAAATTGGCAATGAAATTCACACGCAAGCCAATGGAAACAAAAAATAAGGGTGCGAAAATGTTGTTAATAAACTGATGCACAATTTCTTTGGCTCGCTCGCTAAAATGTTTTGAATCTCCAAAAGCAACGCCAATAATAAAGGCACCAAAAATAGCATGAAGCCCAATGTACTCTGTAAAGGCAGCTCCTAAAAAACAAACGGCTAAAGAAATAGATAATATACCACCCGGCCAGGCTAATTTTTTATTAATCCACGGCAAAATTCTATTGAGCAAACCTCTGCCTATGGTGAGCGTTAGCACAACAAAAGAAATCGTTAGCAAAACAGTATTGAAAATAGACATAGTATCTCCGCGCTTACCTATCATCCCCAGAATAACTGAAAAGATAAGCCAGCCCACTACATCATCAATCATGGCAGAAGTTACTACCAACATTCCCATTTTAGATTTGAATAAATTCAAATCCATTAATATTCTGACAATAACGGGTAGTGCAGAAATTGCCATGGCCGTGCCCATAAAAAGTGCAAATGTTAATTGCTCATGCTTATCGGCTATTCCAAAAAAATCAGGAAAGAGATACGGAAAAACAAAACCTAATGAGAAGGGCACAATTAATCCAAGCAAACTCGTTGAAATGGCCTTCCTGCCTTGCTGCCATACAATATGTAAATCAACCTCTAACCCGGCAATAAATAATAGCATAATCACCGCTACTTGAACAAAGCCCGTTAGTACGGTGGCTGTTGCGCTAGGCACCGGATACAAGGCTTGGAACCACTCAGGGTTAATCATACCAAGAATAGTTGGACCTAAAAGTATTCCGGCAATTATTTCTCCTATTACTGCGGGTTGTTTAAACTTTCTCAATCCTTCAGATAGAAGTCTTCCCAATAAAAGCATTATACTCAATTGAATGAGCAAGTGCACAACATCTGCATGGCTTAGCTTACCCATTCTTAGATTGCTTTCTAAAATTGACGACTAATAAACTGCAAGGAAGATTGGCGAATATATACTCAAGATCATGCGGAAATATGCGATCCAATAAATAGAATCTTCGCTCGGGGGCACCCACAATAAGCAAGTCTGCTTTTTTTCGTTCAGAAAATTTTGCCAGCTCGAAGCCCGATTTACCAGAAAGCATTTTGATGTTGACTTTCAGATTTTGATGTGGAATTTTGCCAAGTATTTTTTCTACTTCAATCACTTCTTCGCGCACCATACCCTGCATGCTTTCGTGATACTCATCTTCTGTACATTGTTCGTTTGCAGATAAAGCAAGACCCAACAACTTAAGCTCGCGTGTTATATGAATCCATTGTGTTTTTTGCAGCTGCCCGATATAACAGCCTACTTCAATTGCCTGTTCAATAAAAGGGCTGTCTTCGGCATTTACAACAATATTTTGAATAGGGCTTTCTTCTGCTTCGGGATTTTGAATTAAGAGTACAGAGCAATTTGCTTTACGCATTATTTTTCTGGCTACCGTACCAATATACATTTGAAGTAGATTTTCCTTTTTCAGCGCGCCTGCAACCAATAAATCTATACCTTCTTGCTGGCAGGCTTTTAAAATTTCTTCTGTAGGGCTACCTTTTCTCCATAAAATTATTGGCTTAACCGTAAACGTTTTTAGTAAAGCTTTCATCTTCTCTTCTTCCAACACACTATGGTTGCCTACGTGTATCAAAATCAATTCTGCCTTAAAGAGTAAGGTATATTTAGTCGCTTCCCTAAGAAGAGTCTTCGAAGTAGGAGAAAAGGCAATAGCCAAACCTATTTTTTTAAAATTCACTGACATGACTCCACAAGTTACTAAGGCTGGTTACAAATCATACTATTATTTAAATCGCTTTTTGAAGTTATCTTTATTTTTTTTGAGTCTTATGAATGTTAATCAAGTAATCAGAAATTTAGTAATCAGAAAAGGCAAATACATTGCCTCGAGGGCTGTCTATAAGTCGGCTATGCTATGCGGGCAATTATCAGCTTTAGCCATTTTGCTTGGCATCATTTATATGATAATTGACGGAGCAAATGGTGTTGTTGGTTTCTATGGCTATTATCTGAGTGGGATGTTGGTTTGCGGCCTGTGTATCTTTTTAAACCGACATGAAAAATATACGTTGGCCAATGTTATTTTTCTTATCAATTCAAATCTTCTCATTTACGTTTTTGCTTCAAACGATACTTACACCGCAGGTACGTACTTGTACTTTATAGTTTGCGCACTGATGGCGTTGGCATTATTTGGTTATCAGAATAAATACATTAGTATACTATTTTGCCTTTTCTCTTTAGGTCTGTTTGTACTTTCATATGTATACGCAGTGAAAATATCTATACTAACACCCGAACAACAAAGTCTGGTTCATTCTGAATCGTACATCCGCACCACCTTTATTTTTAATTTCACTATTGGACTTACCCTGTCTGTGATGATATTTTTATTTCTTTTAAAACTTAATCATCATTCAGAAAAGCAGATTCTTCTAAAAAATGAATTGCTTTCAAAAACGAATGAAGAGTTAGATCGGTTTGTTTACAGTGCATCCCATGATTTAAAGGCTCCGCTCAGCTCCATGCTTGGGCTTATTGAAATTGCACAGCTCACCAATGATCCAGAAGAAGTAAAGGTTTGTTTACAAATGATGCGTGGCAGGATCAAAAATCTTGACACTTTTATCTTAGAAATCATCAACTACTCTCGCAATTCAAGATTAGCTCTGCAAAAAGAAAGCTTCAGCCTTATGGATATTACCAAAGAAGTGATTGATGGTCTTCGCTACGCAGAGGGGTTTGAGCGAATCGGTTTTTCTTATAATTTTTCCCCTGATCTTGAAGTTGAAACCGATCGTGCACGGCTTCGCGTAGTATTGAATAATCTTATCAGCAACTCGCTGAAATATCATGATCCTTCTAAACAAAGTCCTTTTGTAGATATTGCTGCCACCAAACGTGATCAAAAATTAGAAATAGAAATTCAAGATAATGGAGTAGGTATTGCCTATGAATATCAAGCGAAGGTATTTGACATGTTCTTTCGGGCTTCAGAGCAATCAACAGGCTCTGGCTTGGGTCTCTATATCGTAAAAGAGACAATCGAAAAATTAGACGGAAATATTTCGCTCCATTCCGAAATCGGTCGCGGCACAAAGTTCACTATTCACTTGCCTTTGAATTAATTTGCTCTTTAGCTTCCAACCGAAAAAACTTTACCGCACAACTGGCAGGCAATTTTCAAAAAACTATCTTTGCGCCTTATGGCAAATCAAGAAGACAATCTTTTAAAAAATGTAATCTCCCATTCTAAGGAGTACGGTTTTATTTTTCAATCCAGCGAAATATATGATGGTCTTAGTGCCGTTTACGATTACGGACAAAATGGGGCAGAGTTAAAAAATAATATCAAAGAATACTGGTGGAAATTTATGACTATGATGCATGAGAATATCGTAGGGATAGACTCAGCCATTTTCATGCACCCTACCGTGTGGAAAGCCTCCGGCCACGTAGATGCTTTCAACGATCCAATGGTGGATAACAAAGATTCTAAAAAAAGATACCGTGCCGATGTGCTGGTAGAAGATGCCATTGCTAAGATTCAGGACAAAATTGATAAGGAGGTAGAGAAAGCAGCCAAGCGATTCGAAACTTTTGATAAGGCGATGTTTTTGAGCACCAATGGCCGTGTGGTAGAATATCAGAAAAAAATTGATGAAGCGAACACCCGCATGAAAGATGCGCTGGGAAGCTCTAACATGGAAGCCATGAAACAATTAATTGTAGACATGGAAATTACCGATCCTGTTTCGGGAACAAAAAATTGGACCGATGTGCGACAGTTTAATTTAATGTTCTCTACCGAGATGGGTTCTGTGGCAGAAGATACCAACAAGATTTATCTCCGCCCCGAAACAGCACAAGGAATATTTGTTAATTTTTTAAATGTGCAAAAAACCGGACGCATGAAAATTCCTTTTGGAATTGCACAAATAGGAAAGGCCTTTAGAAATGAAATTGTAGCCCGCCAGTTTATTTTTAGAATGCGCGAGTTTGAGCAAATGGAAATGCAATTTTTTGTGAAGCCGGGCGAAGAGATGAAGTGGTACGAATTCTGGAAAGCAAAAAGAATGAAGTGGCACCAAACACTTGGACTAGGTGCAGAAAATTATCGTTTCCACGATCACTTAAATCTCGCACATTATGCCAATGCTGCATGCGATATTCAATTTAATTTCCCCATGGGATTTAAAGAGCTGGAAGGAATTCATAGTCGCACAGATTTTGATTTGAAGAGCCACGAAAAATTCTCTGGCAAAAAATTGCAATATTTTGATTCAGAAGAAAATCAAAATTATATTCCATATGTGGTAGAAACCTCTGTTGGGTTAGATCGCCTGTTCTTATCTATTCTTTCAAAATCATATACCGAAGAAAAACTGGAAGACGGCAGCGAGCGTGTGGTGTTGCGCATACCTCCTGCGCTAGCGCCCCATAAAGTGGCCATCTTACCACTTATGAAAAAAGATGGATTAGCAGAAAAAGCAGAAGCCATCTTCAACGATTTAAAATTTGATTTCCGTTGCTTTTACGAAGACAAGGATAACATTGGCAAGCGTTACCGCAGAATGGATGCCATCGGTACCCCGTATTGCATCACAGTAGATCATCAAACTTTACAAGACGACACGGTAACCATTCGCGTTCGCGATACCATGAAGCAAGAACGCATTGCCATCCATGCTATTAAATCTGTTATTCAAGATTCCGTTTCGATGGCTGCATTGTTGAAGAAAATATAAATGGTATTTGAAATACTGGGCGGGGTAGCGCAACTCTTCATTTCACTTTATGAAGAGTTGCGCTTTCGATTTTATTACCGCCCCATTTTTCATCATTTTCTTAATCACAAGTATCCCTACTATTCGGCTTTGCCTAAAAAGTTGAAGAATAAATTTCTAAGACTTGTAAAAGATCATTACGAATATTTTGATTTTATAGAACGCGATAAAATGGAACTGAAGCGCGCGATGAAAACAATTATTGCTTCAGCCGCTTCTCAATTAGTTCTCTTTCTTCCCAACACAAGCCTTACCTTTTTTGAGCGAATTATTGTATATCCTGATTTTTACAATTCTAAAATCACGCATAAACGACATAAGGGAGAAGTGAACCCGGGACTTAAAACTATTGTATTTAGCTGGCGCGGAATTGCAGAAGGATTGAACCGTAAAGACGATGGTCTAAATTTGCTCTTACATGAATTTGCACATGCCCTTTGGCTCGAACATAAGCTTATGGGGCATGAATACGAAGTAATTAGCTCACATTGGATAAACGAATTTGAAAATTATGCTCATCAAGAAATGCCCCGGCTAAAAGAAGATAACGAGCATTTCTTTCGGAAGTATGCATTTGAAAGCATGGAAGAATTTTTTGCTGTAGCGGTAGAGAATTTTTTCGAGCGTTCGTCAAAATTTAAAACCTCCCAACCTGAACTCTATAGTATTTTAGTACAAATTTTCAACCAAGACCCAATTCAATTCTATGCATCCCACTCTCAATAAAAACCTCTTCTTTGTAAAGGAGCATGTAAAAATATTTAAGGCGGCCAACAGCTTTGATATTTTCGATCCGGATACTAAACAAATTGTATTGCAATGCCGCGAAGAAAATCTGGGGTTTTTTACCAAAATGTTTCGGTTCACAGATTATAAAAGGATGACACCTTTTAATATGGAAATCAAAACGCCAGAAGGCGAATTGATATTAATTGTTAAAAGGGGTGTTTCTATATTTTTATCGGAAGTAGAAGTGGTGGACGATAAAAACAGAATCATTGGAAAATTCAAACAAAAACTTTTTTCTATTGGGGGAAAATTCGAAGTGTTAGATGCTAGCGAGCGCCCTCTTTGTATGCTAAAAGGAAAATGGACAAGTTGGGATTTTCGATTTGTTTCAAACGATGGGAAAGAGTTTGCAACGGTAACAAAGAAATGGAGTGGTCTTGGAAAAGAATTATTTACATCAGCTGATAATTATATTTTGCAAATCAGTTCTGAGGTTCCTGCCGATCATCCGCTTCGGCTATTAATTTTGGCCGCTGTTATGTGTATTGACTTAGTATTGAAGGAGTAGTTTTAATTTGTAAATTTGATGTATGGAAACTTTGGTGATAGATATCAAAAGTAAAAAAGACTCGAAGCTCATTAAAGATTTGCTTAGTCGATTAGATATTTCTATTAGGCAAGAAAAGACAAAGGGTAAAAAGGAAGCTCTCAAAAGCAAATTAACTCCAGAGGAGTTGGCGGCTATGGGAGGTTTACTTAAAGGCCAATTAATTAGCAAAGAACACCTTAGAAGTTTATCGTGGAAAAAGAGAAATTGGTAGTTTGCGATACCAATATTTTGATTGAGGTAATCGATCGAAACAATAACGGAGTAGTTTCAACCTTAATTGATTTGGGAACAACTAATCTCTGTATTAGCTCTATTTCTTTCTCAGAAATGGTATTAGGAGCAACTAATAAATCGCATTTATCCAAACTACTTAAAGAGCTAAATCGATTTCCAATTTTATCGTTGACATCCTCTATAGATTTACTTCATCGAAAATTATTACTTCAATATTCGTTAAGTCACGGACTTACGATTCCTGATGCGCTTATTGCTGCCTCTACTATAGACTTAGGTTATAAACTCTTCACACTAAACAGAAAAGATTTCAAATTCATTAAAGGGCTTTATTTGATCTAATGAATTGGCAGCAACTTCTTTCCCCGCAACGATTAGATCAAAAACCCGATAGCAAAGAGCCATCGCGCAGTGCGTTTGAGCAAGATTATGATCGAATCATTTTCTCACATCCCTTTCGCAGGCTGCAAGATAAAACGCAAGTTCACCCATTGCCCGAACATGATTTTGTGCACACGCGGCTTACGCACAGTTTAGAGGTATCGAGTGTGGGTAGATCTTTGGGTAAGCGAGTAGGTGAAGTTATTTTGCAACGCCACCCACAACTAGAAAAAGATTTTTCTCTGTTTGATTTTGGTGCTATTGTAGCAGCCGCCTCACTCGCACATGATTTGGGCAATCCACCGTTTGGCCATGCAGGCGAAGATGCGCTGAGTGATTTTTTTCTTCATCACCCGCAAGGGCAAGCATTCAAAAATAAAGTAAGCGAAGGCGGGTGGAATGACCTGATCAAGTTTGAAGGTAATGCGCAAGGCTTTCGCATCCTCAATAAAAAACAGTACGGATTAAAACTAACCGCTGCCACATTGGGAGCGTTTACAAAATATCCTTGCCCAGCATTTTTTACTGCGCGCGATAAATCTAAAAAGAGTCAGAAGAAATTTGGCTTCTTTAAAAGTGAAGAAGAATATTTTAAAAAGGCAGCCGATCAACTTGGGTTAGTATCATTAGGAAATAATTCATGGTGTCGACATCCGCTGGCATTTTTAGTAGAAGCCGCAGATGATATTTGTTACAGCATTATCGATTTAGAAGATGGCTGTAGGTTGGGCTTGGTTAGCTTTGATGATACCGTTCAAATGATGGCCGCTATTTTGGGCGATCAGTTCAATAGCGAAAAATTAAAAAAGCATATTAGCCTGAACGAAAAGCTTGGTGTATTGCGTGCTTTAGTTATTGGCAAGTTAGTAGATGAATGCACAGCTCTTTTCTTGGATCAGGAAGAAGCGATTTTAAACGGCACATTCGATTCTGCTTTAACGGATGTTTGCCCTTCTAAAAAAGCACTAGATTTTATCAGTAAAATTTCGATTGAAAAAATCTATCACTCCAGAAATGTAGTGGAGATTGAAGCTTCGGGCCACGAAGTATTGCCGGGTTTACTACAAGAGTTTATACTTGCCGGTTTTCATTTGGCAGGGCACGGACAAACTAGAAAGTATGCAAATCTTTCTGTGCTCTTTCCAGAAGAAGTTCGCTGGGCCATTCGGCAAGATCCAACTAATACCTACGGTGTAATTCGCCAAGTAATAGACTTTGTATCGGGCCTTACCGATAGGCATGCCCTTAGCCTGTTTAGAAAAATCAAAGGAATTGCTCTGTAGTCCATCATTGATTTCCCAACCAAGATTGATTAAGTTTGATGACTTTTCGTTTATGGAAACCTACGGAAAAATTTTATTGATTGCCATGCCAGCATTTCTATTGTTGGTGTTATTTGAAAAGTGGTGGGGTTGGCGAAAAGGAAATGATACCGTTCGAATAAACGATGCTATTTCAAGTCTTGCCTCGGGCATTACCAATTCCACAAAAGATGTCTTAGGCTTAAGTGTAGTCATCATTTCCTATCCTTGGTTACTACAAAAAGTTCAAATCGCTCAAGTGCCTAGCGGATGGCTCACTTATGCAATTGCTTTTGTAGCGCTAGACTTCGCAGGCTACTGGGTGCATCGTATCGCTCACGAGTATAATTTCTTTTGGAACAATCACATTGTTCACCACAGCAGCGAAGAATTTAATCTGGCTTGTGCGCTACGCCAAAGCATTTCATCTATCGTAAAAATATTTGCAGTATTCTTATTGCCTGCTGCTATTTTAGGAGTGCCACCTCAAGTGATTGCAATTGTTGCTCCGCTTCATTTGTTCGCCCAGTTCTGGTATCACACTCAGCATATTGGCAGAATGGGTTTTTTGGAAAAAATTATTGTTACCCCTTCTCATCACCGGGTTCATCACGCCATCAATCCGGAATACTTAGATAAAAACTATGGTCAAATTTTCATTTTCTGGGATAAGCTTTTTAATACCTATCAAGAAGAGATAAAAGATGTGCCCGCAGTGTATGGCGTTACGCGTCCTGTTCAAACTTGGAACCCTATCAAAATTAATTTTATGCATTTATGGCTGTTGATTAAAGATGCATGGCATGCCAAAAAAATTGAAGACAAATTTAAAATCTGGTTTATGCCGTTGGGCTGGCGACCAACCGATGTGGCCGAAAAATATCCGTTACAAAAAATTAAAGACGTTTACAGTTATCAAAAGTATGATCCGGCAAACGCCAAAGGATCGATGGCATGGAGCTGGTTTCAATTAGTAACTCTACTACTTTTTATAAGTTATCTATTCGGTAATCTGGCAAGCATTGGCACACCAAATATTTTTTTATATGGCGCATTCATCTTTCTCACTGTCTATGCTCTCACCGATTTAATGGACAATAACTTTTCTTCCATTTTTTGGGAAGGCGTAAGAGGAGCTTTTGGAGTTTACTTGATTCTAACAAATGGAGATTGGTTCGGTGCTAATAATTTTGTTAATGGAATTAGTCATGTTCTTATCGCCTATTTTATTCTTTCAATAGGCGGAGCCGTTTACTTTGCGCTTCAACAAAAAGATCAAGAGAGCCTTAAAACTGCCGATTGATTATCTCTTTGTTTACTTTTTAAAACTGAAAGTAAATAAATGAACTGCTGCTCTCCTGGCTCCAGATGAGTAATAACAATAGTACAGACCAGATTATTCCTAGCAACCACCACGGCATTTTTTCCGCCACTACCAATATTCTTGTATCGCGCATCAGCCAATGAAATAGAACCAACAAAAAAATTATTAAAGAAACTTTAATGATGCTTAAAGTAGTCAATAGCACTTCTGCTTTTGGCGCTGCTGTAAACATGGCTGTAAGTAATTGCCACGCTGATGTAAAGTTGGGGGCTCGGAAGAAGACCCACGTTACATTGATAAAAAAGAAAGTGAGCAGAGCCAATAAAAAATTAGGAAGAGTTTTGCTTTTTACTTCTTTGATTTCTAAAGGTGTTACGTTTGCTTTCTTCCTAAAATCTACCATTAACTTTTCTACCGATAAGTACAAACCGTGGAGAGCACCCCAAACCACAAACGTCCAGTTGGCACCATGCCACAAGCCACCGAGTAACATGGTAATCATTAAATTGATGTATGTTCTAAATTGTCCATTTCTATTTCCACCTATTGGTATATACAAATAATCTCTTAGCCAACTTGATAAAGTAATATGCCAGCGTCTCCAGAAATCGGAAAATCCGATGGCCGCGTAGGGGTATAAAAAATTTTCTGGCAGCACAAAGCCAAGGCAAGATGCTACGCCCACCGCACAGGTTGAATAGCCTGAGAAATCAAAAAATATTTGCCCTGAAAACGCCAATACACCCATCCACGCATCAAGTGTCTTTAGCATAGCTTTTGAATCGAACACATCGTTGGCCACCTGCGACAACATGCTGTCGGCTAAAACCACTTTCATAAATAAGCCAAGTGAGATTAAGAGTAAGCCTTGCAGCATTTGCTTCTGACTAGCTTTACGTTCTGTTTCAAACTGTGGAACTAGTTGTGGAGGTCTTACAATTGGCCCGGCAACTAAATGCGGAAAAAAGGTTACGAACAACGAAAAATCGAGCATAGATTTAACTGGTGCGCTCTCTTTTTTGTACATGTCAATTGTGTAACACAAAGTAGTGAAGGTGTAAAAAGATATTCCGGCAGGAAGAATAATGTTAGGCTTTGCCGGATGGAAATCCGCGCCAAGCGCATTTACTAAAAAAGTAAAATTCTCCAATAAGAATGTTCCATACTTAAAAAAGCATAACATACCCAAGTTGCCAATTAAGCTAATAACGAGTAAGAAATGTTTCTTGTATTGATTCTGTTGCGTGTACAGAGCTCTACCAACATAAAAATCTATAACCGTAGAAAGCCATAGCAGTAAAATAAATGGAGGATTCCACGCAGCATAAAAAAGATAGCTGGCCAGCAGCAGATTTATTTTTTTTACCTGCCAGGTAAAAGGAAGATTGTGCAAAAACAATACGACAGCAAAAAAAACAATAAACGTGTATGAGTTAAATACCATATCGAAGAAAGGTTAGCGTTGCAGCAAGTTTATGGGTGAGTTATCTTAGAAAATTTCCATCCCTTCTCTTCGCTCAATATTTTGATCAGATTTTTGGTATAGAAGATTGCATCTGGCTGACTTAAGTGCGAAAACTCCGGACACTGTAGTTTATCTATACCGGCATAATCAGCAAAATGAATTCCAACACATTGGGTTCTCTTTAACAATTCATCCCAATACATTTCTCTGGGAAATCCCCTTTTCTCTCCTTCGTACAAAGGCCCGCTGGAAGGAGTGCGCACAAAAAACACTTGCCCGCTTCTTGCCCTGATTTTGTCTACAGCTGTTTTAACCACTGTGAAAATTGAATCAAGCTTAGCACCTTGTGGGGGTTTATCTCTATTCATTTTTCTAAAGAATGCCCAAATTTTTTTGGTTTGATTTTGTTGACTTGTGTCAGTCAAAAATTTATCGGTCATGTATTCTTGCCTGCTGAAATAACATCTACCTATATCGGGAGGAAAAATTGGAAATTGAAACACCCCCTGGCGGTTGGGTATTCTCAACTCAATAAGTTTTGCGTTTAGCGACAATCTGTCTTTATCTAAAAAAACTAATTGCGACTCTACGACTGTATTCACTAAAAAACTTGCGCGCTGCGCATGCGTTTCGTCTTTATAAAATTTCAGATTTTTATTGGGTGTAGAGGAACTTCCCATTGAAGGTGAGAAGAATAGCCCCTCTGTAACATCAACAACAACGCGTCCTTTAAAATTTTCGTCATCTGCTAAATCTCTCAGCAACGGAATTGGGTTGCTTCCTACACAGGCTAATTGAATTGCGTGATTGCCCGTTACACTTTCCCATGTAGCAATATCTAAATCAAACTTGATGCGTGACGAGCCAATAAATACCGTTGCTTCTTCCACGGTTTTATATACTTCACGTCTCTTATCTGCCCAAATAGATGGATCGTCATCAAAGGATGCATCAAAGCCAATGCTTCGCACATATAACTCCCAACATAGTACTGATATAAATGAAATAGTAGCCATAAGAATGGCTGCCTTCTTTAAAGAGGAATTCATTTTAAACTAAAGTTAGGTTTAGGTAGACGCTAACTCAAGTAATGTTAGGCATAAAATCAGATATTTACTCGATCCCCTTTAATTATGTTTCGTGTGGTTTGCGCGTGTCAAGAGTTTTGGTGAGACTAAAAATTCTTAGCTTTGGCGGCTATGTGGACACGTATTGCTAATTTCATTATTCGATTTCGGTTAGCCCTTATTGGGGTAATACTTTTGATTACCCTTTTCATGGGGTATCATGCCACCAAAGTGCAAATGAGCTACGACCTCGCTCGAACTGTTCCGCTCGATGATCCTGAGATGGTATTTCTCCAAAAGTTTAAGGCACAGTTTGGCGAAGATGGAAACATTATTGCCGTTGGCTTCAGAGATAGTGCCATCTACACGCTTCAAAACTTCAATCGCTTTCGCTCCCTTAATAAATCAGTCAAAGAAATTTCTGGTGTGAACAATGTGTTGAGTCTTCCGGAAATAAAAATCATTCGCAAAGACACCGCGAACACTCGTTTCTTTTTAGATGCACTATTTCCTAAAGAAATAAATTCTCAAGCACAATTAGATAGTCTGATGGGTGCCATGCGCAATCAGAAATTTTATATGGGGCAAATAGTGAATGAACAGAATGGGGCAACCATGATGCTGATTTCTATCACCAAAGAAGTGATGAACTCTGAGAAGCGCATTGCCATGACCAAATCTTTAGTAGAACAAGGCAATTCTTTCACAAAAGATACGGGCATTCAATTACGCTATGCGGGCTTACCCTTTATCCGCTCGATGATGGCAACTGAGGTAAGAAAAGAAATGCAGATTTTCCTTTACCTCTCGGCATTGGTAACTGGCGTGATCATGTTTTTTTTCTTCCGCTCCTTCCGTGCAGTTCTCTTCTCAATGATCATCATCGGAATTGTGGTGGTGTGGGTAATGGGCACACTAGCTTTATTTGGCTATAAAATTACTTTACTAAGCGGGCTGATCCCTCCTGTAATTGTTACCATTGGTATTACCAATGCGATCTACCTTTTAAATAAATATCACCTCGAATATTCGAAGCGAAAAAATAAAGAAGAAGCCATTGCTGCCGTAGTAAATAAGATGGGGCTTGCCATGTTTCTTACCAACCTTACAGTTGCCATCGGCTTTCTTACTTTATTGACAACCGATATTCTGGTGTTACGCGAATTCGGAATTGTAGCTGGTATCAACATTATGGCTTTATTTGTGGTGAGCCTGATTATGATTCCAGGAATTTTTTCGTGGTTGCCCGAACCCACACCCAAACATCTTAAACATCTTAACTTTAAAATTCTTGGATCATTCTTAAAATACATTGACCTACTGGTGCATCAGTATCGTCCTGCAATTTATATTGTGTCCGTGGCAGTAGCACTTTTTGCCGTGTTGGGAATGACCCGCCTACAGTCTGTTTCTTTTATGATGGACGATGTGCCAAAAGAAAGTCAGATTAGAAAAGACCTTAATTTCTTTGAAGCGAACTTTAGTGGCATTATGCCTTTAGAAATTGAAGTAAACACGGGCAAGCGCAGAGGAGTATTGAATATTAAAAATCTACAAAAGATAGATGAATTTGAAAATTTTATCGATTCTATTTCTGTTGTATCAAGACCTATTTCTGTAATCAGTTTAGTAAAGGCATCTAAGCAAGCTTTCTACAATTACAATCCTGCGAAATACGAATTGCCAAGCAAAGCAGAGAGCGGTTATATTCTTCGTTACATGAAAGGACAAACCGATAATTCGGGATTATTAAAATCATTTGTAGACTCTACGTTTACCCGGATGAGAATCTCGATGCAAATTGCCGACATCGGATCGAAGCGCTTAGATTCATTAGTGCATGAAGTAATTGAGCCGCGCATGAATAAAATCTTCGAAGGCTCTGAAATTAAAACAAGTGTAACAGGTACTACTAAACTTTTCATCAAAGGAAATAAATTTCTAATCTCCAATCTAAAAGAAAGTCTTTTGCTCGCTTTCATTTTGATTACCCTTTCTATGGCCATACTTTTTTCAGATGTGCGCATGATTATCATTTCATTAGTACCAAATTTAATTGCATTAATGATTACCGCGGGCATTATGGGTTATTTGGGTATTGATTTAAAACCTAGCACGGCATTAATTTTCAGTATCACTTTTGGTATTTCTGTTGATAACTCTATTCGCTTTTTAGCAAAGTACAGGCAAGAGCAACTAGCGAATGGGTTCTTTGTTCCCGTTTCGGTAAGTGAAAGTATTTTAGAAACGGGCAAGAGTATCATCTACACTTCTATCGTTTTGTTTGCAGGATTTATTTTGTTTGCCTTCTCATCATTTGGTGGAACCATTGCATTAGGATTGTTGACTTCTACCACCTTGGTCATTTCAATGTTTACCAATTTAATTTTGTTGCCTGCATTAATCATGACGTTTGATAAGCCGAAGAAAGTGAAGGGCGAAAAATTATTAATCGATGACTTCGACCCGGCCTTCTATGGCGAAGAAGAGGATGAAGCCATCGATTTAAGTAAGATTAAAATTCACGATCGGTCGGGGTCGGCAGAGTAGTTCACTCAGATTCCCTGTCGAAATTATTTCACCAGCTTTTTTTATTGAAACCAAATTTAAATATAGATTTGTAACCATTGTATAAGGTTATATAATTTGGTTATGAATAAATACTTAACTCTGTCTGAGGCCTCAGAATTAATCGGAAAAAGTAAAGAAACGTTGAGAAGATGGGATCGTGAAGGCAAATTGACTGCTGTTCGAGAACCTATGAGTAATTATCGAGTTTATCATAGGGAAGCGGTTGAAACTCTCTTTGCGGATTTTTTCTCTGAAGACATCAGGGATACCACAACTAACTATGAGAAACCAAATCAGCCCTATTCTATATTAGAGCTCTTTGCTGGTGCTGGTGGTTTAGCAATTGGTATGGAAAACGCAGGTTTGAAATGTGTGGCTCTAAATGAAATCGACAAGTGGGCATGTCAAACTTTAAGACACAATCGTCCGAACTGGAAGGTACTTGAAGGAGACATAAAGTCTTTTGATTTTTCAGCATATTATAATAAGGTAGATGTAGTAACTGGTGGATTCCCTTGCCAAGCATTCAGTTACGCTGGGAAAAAGCTTGGATTAAAAGATGCCAGAGGTACTTTGTTTTACGAGTTTGCTCGAGTAGTTCAAGAAGTAAACCCGCCTATTTGCATAGGAGAAAATGTAAGAGGTTTGCTTTCTCATGATAATGGGAAGACGTTGCGAGGAATGATTTCCATTTTGGACGAAATCGGATATAACGTAGTCCCCGTTCAAATTTTAAAAGCAGTTACTTTTAAAGTGCCTCAAAAGAGAGAGCGATTAATTTTGGTTGGCGTTCGGAAAGACATCAAATCAAAGTATGAATATCCTAAACCGTATAAAAAAATCTATACGCTTGCTGATGCGTTAAAGAGAGGCGAACTTTTTGAGTCCAATGTTCCCAAATCAAAGGGAGCTCTTTATCCAAAAAGCAAAAAAGATGTGTTAGATTTAGTTCCTCCGAAAGGTTATTGGAGAGACTTGCCCTTGCCTATTCAGAAGAAATTTATGGGTGGCAGTTTTTATTTGGGTGGTGGAAAGACTGGTATTGCCAGGCGAATAGGATGGGATGAACCATGTCTTACTTTAACCTGCAGCCCTGCTCAAAAGCAGACTGAAAGATGTCATCCGTCTGAGACTAGACCATTTACGGTTAGGGAGTATGCGAGAATTCAAACCTTCCCGGATTCATGGGAATTTGTAGGTTCATTGGCTCAACAGTACAAACAAATTGGAAATGCCGTTCCGGTTAACCTTGGAAAAGAAATTGGCTATTCAATCGTGAAATTTTTGAACAGCTACTACAAGGAACTAAAAATGAAAAAGAGGAGATGATTTAATTTCTTTTGCCAGTTCATCACAACCTTTCTTGAAAATGTCTTTTGTGTCAAGATTGGAGATACTCGTATGTAATGCTTTGACCAGTTTTGGATAAAAGTTAGGAAATCCCGTTATCCTATACCAAAACTCTTTGCCAACAAAAACAGGATGAGTCTTATCAATAAGTTTATAATGCATACTTAATTCTGAGGGTTCTCCATACAATACCCCCACGATAAAATCTGTATTGCTTAAGTAGGCATTATTTGTTTTAGCCAACCGAATGGTATCAGTAAATTTCTTGATCAATGGCTTTACATCTTCTGAGTTAATAGTGTTAGGGCCAGACTTTAACTGACACCATTTTTTTCTCCCATCTTCCGTATCAGTAAACTCAATATCCATTCCTTTTATCAAAGATCCACTGGCAATTTCTAAATCCACAAACATATTTTGAATACGTGTTCCGAAGGATGTATTAATTGAAGTTCCTAAAACCCTTGGATAATACAATGCTTTTGCAACGCCTTCAGCACTATATTTATCATCTAGAACTTTGGATAAATACTTCACGACAATTGGATTGATGCTATATGATTTTAACCTAGAATGAACCTTTAAAGAAGCAATGATGTGCTGCTCGAAAATATTTTTTTCGAAGTAAGTAACAATTTCCCCAAGCAATTCTTTCTCGGTCATAAGTTAAAATTCAGACCCCTAAATATCGCTGATTCTTTATAAATTGCGCACTATTTTTCGACACCCGTGAGCAAGTATAAAGAAACCAAAGAACTCAACTACGCCAACATTGCCACCGATATGCTGGCGTTTTGGAAAGAGAATCAGATTTTTGAAAAATCGGTGAGCAATCGAGAAGGTGCCAAAACTTTTACCTTCTATGAAGGCCCGCCTTCTGCTAATGGCACGCCCGGCATCCATCATGTAATGGCGCGCACGGTAAAAGATATTTTCTGTCGCTATAAAACATTGCAAGGCTTTCAGGTAAAACGCAAAGGCGGCTGGGACACACACGGCTTGCCGGTAGAACTGCAAGTAGAAAAAGAGCTTGGCATTACTAAAGATGATATAGGCAAGAAAATTTCTATCGAAGACTACAACAAGAAGTGTCGCGAAACAGTAATGAAATTCAAAGACCAGTGGGACGATCTTACTACGAAGATGGGCTACTGGGTAGATTTAAAAAATCCATACATCACCTACGAAAAAGAATACATTGAATCGCTATGGTGGATTTTAAAAAAGTTTTACGATAAAGGGTTGCTGTACAAAGGCTACACCATTCAGCCATACTCACCTTCGGATGGCACAGGCTTGAGTTCGCACGAGTTGAATCAACCGGGCTGCTACAAAGATGTAAAAGACACCAGCGTGGTAGCACAGTTTAAAGTTGAGCAAAATGCTAAATCAGAATTTCTTTTCAAGCAAAACAAAGGAGATGTTTTTATTTTAGCATGGACAACCACACCCTGGACACTTCCATCTAATACGGCTCTTACCATAGGAGAAAAAATTCAGTACGTTCAAGTAAATACATTTAATCCTTACACCTTCAAAGCTGCCAGCGTTGTATTAGCCAAAGACCTAGTTGGAAAATATTTTATTGAAAAAAATAAAGACCTGAAACTATCCGATTATAAATCGGGCGATAAAAATATTCCATTCGAAATTGTAAATGAATTTAGCGGAAAGCAACTGCTGGGAATTAAGTACGAGCAATTAATGCCGTATGTAAAACCATTTTATGCAGTTGAGAAAGCTTTTCAAGTTATTGGGGGAGATTTCGTAACCACAGAAGATGGAACAGGCGTAGTACATACTTCGCCAACTTTTGGTGCCGATGACTTTCGTATAGCCAAACAAAACGGAGTGCCCGCACTAACTGTTAAAGACGAAGCGGGGAACGAATTGCCCACCGTAGACAAAAAAGGAAAATTCATCACCGCTATTGGCGAGAAGCTGAAAGAAGGAGTATCGAAATATAAAATCAAAACGCACAAGCCGCTTGGCGCAGATGATTTTTATGTAAAGAACTACACAGATGAAGATGAGAAACATCCTGACTACAAGAATACCGATGTTATCCTCTCCATTATTTTAAAAGAAGAGAACAAAGCTTTTAAAGTAGAAAAGTACGAACACACGTATCCGCACTCTTGGCGCACCGATAAGCCAGTGCTCTACTATCCCCTCGATGCCTGGTTTATTAAAACCACTGCGCTTAAAGATAAAATGGTAGAGCTTAACAAAACCATTAACTGGAAACCGGAATCAACAGGCACTGGCCGCTTTGGTAATTGGTTAGAGAATTTGGTAGACTGGAATTTATCGCGTTCGCGCTATTGGGGAACTCCTCTACCAATTTGGAGAACGAAAGATGGCAGAGAAGAAATTTGCATTGGCTCTATCGCTCAGCTAAAAGAAGAAATTGAAAAGGCGAAGAAGGCAGGAATTCAAAATTCAACTTTCAATGCACAGGACTTTGATTTACATCGGCCGTTTGTAGACGAAATTATTCTTGCCAGTTCTACTGGAGAAAAAATGTTTCGCGAGCCGGATTTAATTGATGTTTGGTTTGACTCTGGTGCCATGCCCTACGCACAGTGGCATTATCCGTTTGAGAACAAAGAGGTTTTTGAAAATTCTTATCCAGCAGATTATATCTCAGAAGGAGTAGATCAAACGCGTGGGTGGTTTTTTACGCTTCATGCCATTGCCGCATTGCTCAGCGAGAGCAGCGAAGAAATAAAAACAGTAAATAAAAAAGTTGGCAACCCAGGCGTAGCCTTCAAAAATGTAATTTCTACCGGACTCGTGCTCGATAAGAATGGCGAAAAGATGAGCAAGCGCAAAGGTAATGTGGTAGATCCGTATGCAACGCTTGGTAAATACGGAGCCGATGTGGTGCGTTGGTACATGATTGAGAACGCTCCGCCTTGGGATAATTTAAAATTTGATTTAGCCGGCATTGAAGAAACGCAACGCAGATTTTTCGGCACGTTGATGAACACCTATTCTTTCTTTGCCATGTATGCCAATATTGATGGCTTCGTAAAAGATGAAATGAAAAATATTCCGTTCGAGCGACTGGCTCCTTTGGATAAATGGATCATCACCAAAGAGCAATCGCTGATTGAAGAAGTTACCGCTGCATACGAAGATTACGAGCCAACCAAAGCAGCGCGCGCCATTCAAGATTTTGTGAACGATCATGTTTCTAATTGGTATGTGCGCCTCAACAGAAAAAGATTTTGGCAACCTTCTTTTACCAAGGCCGAAGGAATTTTAACGGAAGATAAGAGAGCCGCCTACGAAACCTTATACGAATGCTTGATGGTAACAGCGCAATTGATGGCACCTATTGCGCCATTTTTTAGCGAGTGGTTATACAAGAGTCTAACGGATAACATCCGCGCGAAAGCAAAAGAAAATAATACTCCACTTCAATATGAATCCATTCATCATACTTTGCTAATCGAGGCAGATGCAAGAAGAAAAGATTCGGAATTAGAAGTTTCAATGAGCTATGCGCAACGCATCTGCTCGCTGGTTCATTCTATTCGTAAAAATAGCAAAATCAAAGTGCGCACTCCGCTGCAGAAAGTATTGCTCCCTGTGTTAGATGAAAAGTTTGCGGCTCGTGTGCGTAGCGTTGAAGCCATCATCAAAGCAGAAGTAAACGTAAAGTCAATTGAGTACATCGATGATACTTCAGGCTTGCTCGTGAAAAAGGTAAAACCAAATTTCGCGAAGCTAGGCAAGCAATATGGCCCGAAGATGAAAGAAGTATCTGCTGTTATAAATGCGCTGGTGAAAGAAGAAATATCTACTCTCGAAAAAACAGGAAAACTTTTTAAAGATGGTTTTGATGTAGTGTTAGAAGATGTGCTCATCAGCTCAGAAGAT
>JANYHI010000084.1 GCA_025359125.1 Cytophagales bacterium | reverse complement strand
TACCAGGTTCTGCGCCACAATGCCGGGTCCTTCTTGTTGACCTTCATAAACCAATTCCACTTTTCCAGTGATAGAAGGAACCACTCCTATAAAATCAGAAATCCTGATGTTGGTATTCTTTTCTCCGTTGATAATACACCTGCGCTCGGCAGCGGCCACTAAATTTTCATAGGCAGAAATTGTCAATCGAGCAGACACACCACTTTTAGAATCTACAAATTCACTTTTGCGTGCTTCAAAAGCAATTTGCTCAATCAAGTCTTTGGTAATTTCTACACCTGAAACTAATTTCTTTTGCTCTTCGCGAATGCGTGCTTCTTGCTGCGTAATTTTTTTACCAATATCCATTGTTTTAGGATAGTGTGTAATGATCTGGCTGTCGATACGATCTTTCAAAGGCGTAACAATGCTTCCGCGGTTGGTATAATCTTCTGGGTTGGCAGTAAATACAAATTGAAGATCTAATGGAAGTCTAAGCTTAAACCCTCGAATTTGAATGTCTCCTTCTTGCAAAATGTTGAAAAGCGCCACTTGAATTCTAGCTTGCAAATCGGGAAGCTCGTTAATTACAAAAATACATCTGTGCGATCGGGGTATTAACCCAAAGTGGATAACGCGCTCATCTGAATAAGGTAATTTTAAAGAAGCAGCTTTGATGGGGTCGACATCGCCAATCAAATCTGCAATGGAAACATCGGGCGTTGCTAATTTTTCTGTATAGCGATCATCGCGATGCAGCCAACTGATGGGCGTGTTGTCACCTAATTCATTTACTTTATCTCTACCATATCTAGAGATGGGGTGCAGCGGATCGTCATTTAATTCTGAGCCTTCAATAACGGGGGCGTATTCGTCTAGTAGATTTACCATCAATCGCGCTAAGCGTGTTTTTGCCTGTCCGCGCAACCCTAACAAATTTACATCGTGCCCTGCTAAAATGGCTCTTTCCAAATCGGGTATCACGGTTTCTTCATAGCCCCAAATCCCTTCAAATACATTTTGTTTTGATTTTAATTTCTCAATCAAATTTGTGCGTAATTCATCTTTTATGGTTTTGAATGTATAACCAGATGATTTTAGTTGGGCAAGGGTTTTGATGTTTTGATGGCCTTTCATTTTTAGTCGTTACAAGTTAATGGTTAATGGTTATTGGTTATCTGCTAAATATATCTGATCAACGTTGTTGAGAATAATCATACTTTATTCTGATTATAAATTTTTTGTTCTATTCTTTTTAAAATCTTCAAAAATCAGATTGCCTAATCCTTGTAAGCTGCTGTAGTAGGCATTGCCGTTATTGGCTTTTGTAAATTCCCGAACAAATGCTTTTAAGTACGGATCGGTGGCAATCATAAAAGTGGTGACAGGAATTTTTATTTTACGAAGTTGAGTTGCCAGATCAAGCGTTTTGTTTAGAATTTTATGATCGAGCCCAAAGCTGTTTTTGTAATACTTGATTCCTTGTTTGATGCACGTGGGCTTCCCATCGGTAATCATAAAGATCTGTTTGTTGGAATTTTTTCTGCGCCTTAAAATATCCATGGCTAATTCTAAGCCCGCCACTGTGTTGGTGTGATACGGCCCCACTTGTAAATAGGGCAAATCTTTGATTTCAATTTGCCAAGCATCATCACCAAAAACCAAAATATCTAATGTGTCTTTCGGATATTTTTTCTTGATCAGCTCAGCCAAAGCCATCGCCACTTTTTTGGCAGGCGTAATGCGGTCTTCGCCATATAAGATCATCGAATGCGAAATATCAATCATCAAAACAGTGGAAGTTTGAGTTTTGTATTCACTTTCCATTACCTCTAAGTCTCCTTCCGTCATTCTAAAATCTTCGAGGCCGTGATTGATTTGGGCGTTGCGCAAAGATTCGGTCATCGAAATTTGTTCTACTGAATCGCCAAATTCATAATCCCGCCTATCGGTAGTAGACTCATCTCCTCTGCCACTGTGTGGAGTTTTATGATCTCCCGTCTTTGATTTTTTAAGTTTTCCAAAAATTTCTTCGAGTGCCGATTGACGTAAGTTTTGCTCTGCTTTTGCTTTTAATTTAAACTCTCCATTTTTTCCTTCATCAGATATGTACCCGTTTTTTTTCAGGTCTTCAATAAAATCTCCAATGCCGTATTGATCATTAGTTAAACCATATTGCTTATCTACCTCGGTGAGCCATTGCAACGCCTCGGACACATTGCCTGCTGTTAATAGCACGAGCTGCATAAAAATCTTAAGCAAGCGCTCAAAATCACTTTTTTCGCTTTCTGGAGGAGGTGTGTATTTTGAGAATCGATGTCCTTTCATTTTAACGGAGAATTCGTAATGGCTAAATAACCAAATAATAGAGCAATCTGTTTCCGATAAGGTTAAACTTTATTCTATAAGATGTAGTCTGACGGTTAAATCTGTTGTTTTATGGAACTTATGTAAGGAATGAACCGTTGAAAACAATATTATACAGACTACTGCGTCTATTTTTGTAAAGAATTTTAATCTATCAAATATGAAAAAGTCAGTTGCGCTTTTAATCTTAGTGGCCACCTTCGTTTCGGCTTGTAGCACCTACACTTGCCCTACGTATTCAAAGGCTCCACAAGCTAAGCCCGTTAAGCAAGCCAGAATATAATAGGTAGAGCTTTAGCAGAATAGTTAGCCTCGCAAAAATGCGTGGCTTTTTTTATTTTTCTAAATTAGAGAATTTCTACTCGCGATTTTTCCAAAATGCGCTCGTAATAGTTTTCATATAGCGGAAGAATATTAGAGATGTCAAATTCCTTCGCTCGCTTCAATGCGTTCTCTTTAAATTTTGGAAGATTATTTTTATCCAGCACGAAAAGCGACTTGCGTGTCATGTCTTCTGTGTCGCCTACATTGCTCATAAAGCCTGTAACACCTTGA
>JANYHI010000017.1 GCA_025359125.1 Cytophagales bacterium | reverse complement strand
CTCTGTTCGCTATGATAAGAATGAGAATTTCAATGGGCAAGTTACCCCACGAGTAAGTGCCGTTTACGAGATTGATAAAAACAACAATATCCGTGCTTCCTTCCAAACAGGATTCAGAAATCCAGACACTCAAGCACAATTTATTTATTTCCCTTCATCAAGCGGAACACTTCTGGGAAGTACTGAAAGAAATGCGTCAAGATATGGTATTCATAACGCCAACGATGCGAATAAGACGGGTGCTTATACTCAAACTTCCTATAACGCATATGTTGCATCGGGTGGTAAGCTAGATGCGACTACAGGTGCAACTATTGGTGGTGACCCAACCAAGCTTGTTATTGCAGATTTAAAATATGTTCAACCTGAACAATTAAAATCTGTTGAGCTTGGGTATAAAGGTCTTCTTATGACCAAGTTGTTAGTTGATTTAAATGGTTACTATACTAATTACACCAACTTCATTGGTTCACAAACTGTGGCTAGTAGGTTTCCAAAGGATGCGCAGGGCAATACCTATAAACATCAGGGTAAAGATATTTTGCCAGGTACATTATTTACGCCTTATACAAATTCTACTCAAGATGTTACCTCTTATGGAGTTGGCCTTGGCTTAAGCTATAGTCTACCTAAAAACTACGTTGTTAATGGTAATTATAATTATGCTGATTTCAATGCTACAGAAAGTGTAGATTTTAGAGCTGGATTTAACACTCCTAAAAACAGATTTAGTGTAGGGGTTAGCAATCGTAAAATTGTTAAGAATCTTGGCTTCAATGTCAATTATAGATACCAAGATGCTTTCCAATGGCAATCTTCTTACGGTCTTTGGACAGTTCCATCGTATGGTGTGGTAGATGCACAAGTTAATTATAAAGTCTCTGCACTTAAATCTATGTTTAAGTTAGGAGCCACAAATATTGGAGGAGGTGATTATCGCACCAACTTAGGTTCACCTTTTGTGGGTCAGCAGTATTATATCACGATTACGTTTGATGAATTCTTAAATTAATCCACGTAAAAAATTACGATTATGAAAAAAACGAAATATATATATCTAGCATTAGCTACAGCAGTTTTAATTGGCTCATGTAAGCAAGAACCGATTAAGCCAGTGGCTCCGGAGACACCGGCTGCTACAGCCCCTTCTAAAGGCACTGCTGATTTTACCAAGTTTGTTGCCATTGGAAACTCATTGACTGCGGGCTATCAAGCTGGAGCTTTGTTTACTGAAGGCCAAGCCAACTCGTTGCCTTTAATTCTTTCCACTCAATTTTCATTGGCTCAGGGTACAACCTTAGCATTTAATCAGCCAGATATTAATTCTGATTATGGATTCTACGGAACCGCAGGATCTATTATTCTGGGTAGGTTGATCTTGTATGATGCAGATGGAGTTGCTGGCCCTAAAACTGCCGCACCTGCTCCTGCTGGAACTCCTGGAATGCCAGCACCTTATTCAAAAGGAGGTGATATTCCTACTCCATATACTGGTGGTAAGCCTCTCAACAACTTTGCTGTTCCTGGAATTTTATTAGGACAGGTTTTATTAGCTGCAACTGGTGGACCTTCAACTAATAATCCATACTATAATCCATTATATGCCCGATTTGCTTCTAACCCAGGGACATCCACTATTTTAGGAGATGCATTAGCTGCACAACCATCATTTTTCCTATTTGACTTAGGAAATAATGACGTTTTGGGCTATGCTACTGGAGGCGCTTCTAATGCAGCAATATTCACTTCTGTGGACAATTTTACTTCTTATTATAACACAGCAATCAATTCTATTTTACAACCCAACGCAAATTTGAAAGGTGTTGTTGCCAATATTCCAGATGTTACTTCAATACCATTCTTCACTACGGTAGCTTGGAACTCTATTGCACTTGATGATGCAACTGCAAAAAATTTAAAAGCAGGGTTGGCAGACGGTTACAACGCATTTCTCAATGGCATGAAAGCCAATAACATTATTACCCAAGCTGAGTACGACAAGAGAGTATTAACATTTTCGGCTGGTAAGAATGGTGTGCTGTTGACCGATGAGACTTTGACAGATCTTACCAACTACATGAACGCTAGTCCATCAACTCAGCCATTAATTCCTTATGCCAGGGCTAGACAAGCTACAGCGACTGATCTAGTAACATTATCGGCTGGTGGTATTTTAGGAACCGCAGTACCCAATACGGGCGGAACTGCAGTATATGGTGTTTCATATCCAGTTGGAGATTCTTATGTTTTGATACCCACGGAAACAGCAGAGATCAAAGCACGGACAAGTGCATTTAATGCAGTGATAAGTGCAGTGGTAAGTGGAAGTAATAACCGATTAGCCTTAGCTGATGTTAATGCTACCTTTAATGCACTAGTTACTGCAAAAGCAGGTGTCTATAATGGTGTTACGATCACGCCATCTTTTGCGCCACCTACTGGCGCATTTTCTGAAGATGGAGTTCATCCCAACAGCAGAGGTTACGCATTTATGGCAAATATTTTTATTGATGCCATCAACAAGAAATTTACAGCTAATGTGCCGCTTGCAGATATCTCAAAATATAAAGGAACAGCACTTCCTATTAATAAGCCGTAGTAGATAAATCATTCAGTCTAAAAGGGTCGCCAATAGGTGACCCTTTTTATTTTATTTTCAGTATGGATAAAACACTTGTTAGCTTGCAAATGACTTCTACCTAATCAAAAATTATAGGAACCATTGCTGTGAGTGATTAACTTGCTTCATTATAATCATTCAATGAAGTATAATAAGTATTTCGTAATCGATTTCGATAGCACTTTTACAAAAGTGGAAGCCTTTGATGTATTGGCTGAGATCATCGTTAAAGATCATCCGCAAGCAGAATCTATCAAAAAACAGATAGTAGATATCACAAATCTGGGTATGGAAGGCAAGCTTTCATTACGTGAATCTATCGCGCAGCGAATTTCGATTTTAAATCCTGAGCGCAAGCACTTAAGCCCGCTTATCAAGCAACTCAAAGGAGTTGTTTCAGAATCCTTTAAAAGAAATAAAGAATTCTTTACCACTTATGCTGATAACATTTATATAATCTCTAATGGCTTTCGAGAGTTTATTGAACCCGTGGTGACTGCGTTTGGCGTAAAACCTGAAAATATTTTAGCGAATGAATTCATCTTTGATAGCTCTGATAAAGTGATAGGATTTGATTTAGATAATCCCCTGAGCGCAAACAATGGAAAGGTTGAACAGCTAAAGCGATTAAACCTACCCGGTGATGTTTATGTTATTGGCGATGGCTACACTGATTACGAAATAAAACATGCAGGGCTTGCTAATAAGTTTTTTGCGTTTACTGAAAATATAGAGCGCGAGAGCGTTCTAAGCAAAGCCGATCATGTTGCCCCAAGCTTAGATGAATTTTTATATCTCAATAAGTTGAATACTGCTATCTCCTACCCAAAAAATAGAATTAATGTTTTACTGCTAGAGAATGTCCATCCGGTTGCCATTGAATTGATGCGTGCTGAAGGATTTAATGTAGAGAGCTACCCTGCTGGATTAGATGAAGATGAACTATGTGAAAAAATCAAGAATATTTCCGTTTTGGGTATTCGCTCAAAAACTCAGGTAACTGAAAAAGTCTTAGACAATGCTAATCGGTTGATGGTGATTGGTGCGTTTTGCATAGGCACCAATCAAATTGATTTGAAAGCCGCTACTAAGAAAGGAGTAGCGGTTTTTAATGCACCTTTTAGCAATACACGCTCTGTAGTGGAGTTGGCGATTGCCGAAATGATTTTGTTGATGCGCAACATTCCAGATAAGTCAGCAAAAATGCACGAAGGCAAGTGGGATAAATCGGCCAAAGGGAGTTTTGAAATAAGAGGCAAGAATCTTGGCATCATTGGCTATGGAAATATTGGCGCACAACTTTCTGTGTTAGCAGAAAATATGGGCATGAAAATTTTCTATTACGATAAAGAAGAAAAGCTTGCGCTCGGTAACGCTACTAAATGCAAATCGCTAAAAGAATTATTAGCATTAGCTGATGTAATTACCTTGCACGTAGATGGAAAGGAATCTAACACTAACTTAATTGGCAAAGAAGAATTTGAGTTGATGAAGAAAGGTGTCATCTTCTTAAATCTAAGCCGCGGGCATGTAGTAGATGTAGCAGCACTTCGCACAAATATTTTAAACGGTACCGTGGGAGGATGTTCAATTGATGTTTTTCCGTACGAACCCATTAGCAATGCCGAAGAATTTAAATCTGAATTGCGTGGTTTGCCCAACACCATTTTAACACCACATATTGGAGGAAGCACTTCTGAGGCGCAAGAAAATATTGGCAACTTCGTTCCCAATAAATTGATGGATTATATCAATACAGGCAGCACGAGTAACAGTGTAAATTTCCCAAATCTTACCTTGCCAACATTAGAAAATGCACACCGGTTGATTCACATTCATAATAATGTTCCAGGTATTCTGGCAAAAATCAATCAGATATTAGCTGCTAATGACATCAATATTGTTGGGCAATATTTAAAAACTAACGAGCATATCGGTTATGTGATTACGGATATCAATAAAGAATACAATAAAGAAATGATTAAGGATTTACGGGCAATTGATAATACAATTAAATTCAGAGTTCTATATTAGGAAGGTTTTAAAATAAAACCCACTGAATTTGGTGGTGGTTTCTGAACCCCATAAAAGACAAGTTTTGGGCTGCATTCTAGTCGCGATCTTCCACTGTTAACCTGCTTTTTGGGCGAGGTACTAACTATTACGTCAGCATGAGGCCTGATTTTGTCCGAACGCTTTACCCGGTATTGTATAATTGTTAGGTTCAGCAAACGTGTCCCAAATCCAAGTGGGAATTATAATTCAAACGTACAAAATTGTATTGTGGAAACAAGAGCTCTAAACCAGAAACTTAATTTTAAAAAATTAATTCATTATCCTAAAAATGTTTTGATTTTCTTTGCAAAGTCATTCCTATTAAAATGAAAATAAATTTTACACCTGGTCCATCACAACTTTTTTATACCGTGGCAGATCATGCCAAAGTTGCATTTAAAGATGGTATCCCTTCGCTCTCTCATAGAAGTAAAGCCTTTGAAACTATCTTTCAAAAAGCTACAGATGGTTTAAAAGAACTGCTAGGAATACCTTCTGATTATTATATTTTCTTCACTGGTTCTGCTACTGAAATATGGGAAAAATCAATTCAGAATTTGGTTGAACATTCTTCTTTACATTTTGTAAATGGTGCCTTCTCTAAAAGATACTTTGAGATCGCTAAACAACTTGGTAAAAGTTCAGAAAAGATTGAAGTGGAATTAGGGCATAACTTTTCTTCTATTACTCTTTCTGAATACAAAACTGAGCTAATCGCTTTAACTCAAAACGAAACGAGCACAGGAGTTGCGCTGACTAATGAATTTATAAAGCAAGTAAGAGCAACAAACCCCAAAGCACTCATCGTAATTGATGCAGTGTCTTCCCTACCCTATCCGGCAATCGATTATAGCATTGTAGACTCTGTTTTCTTTTCTGTGCAAAAAGGTTTTGGAATGCCGGCAGGGTTAGGTGTGTGGATGGTAAATCCAAAATGTATTGAAAAAGCAGATCAACTTTTAACAAAGGGGTTATCCATCGGATCGTATCATAACATTCCAACACTTTTGCTCAATGCAAAAAAAAATCAGACGAGCGAAACACCCAATGTGCTGGGCATTTATTTGTTAAGCTGCATAGTGGAAGATTTCTTGAGAATAGGAATTAAAAAATTAAGACAAGATACTGACTACAAAGCCGCAATACTGTATCAGGCACTAGCAAGCCATCCACTTATAAAGGCTTTTGTGACAGAGACTTCTGCTCAATCAAAAACTGTAATTGTTGCAGAGTGTGGAGAGAATATTTCAAAGATTAATGAATATCTTAATAGCCATGGTTTTTTTCCGGGCGATGGCTATGGCGAAAAGAAAAAATCGCAGCTACGGTTTGCGAATTTCCCCGCTCATTCAAAAGAGCAGTACGAGCAACTGGTTGACCTACTAGGAGAAATTTAGCGGGTAAATTAAAATCCTGAAGCAGATTTATTTGCGTATTGAATATCGAAAATAAAAACCACGTTCTCATACTTGGTTTTTCCAGACTCTACATTTACTGAAATAGATTTTGGCAATATTCCATGCAGATAAATATATGAGTACTTCTCTAGTTCTGTGATACCTAAAATTGTAGCTGAGACAGTACTAATATTATTTTTTGAAAAATAACGCGAGATTGATTTGAGTTGTAGGGCGGTAGTAAATCCACTTGGCATTAAAAACTGATCTAGCCAGTAAACAGATTTAAAAGGATTTGTAATCGGGTCATAAGTAATTGCATAAGTCCCTCCAATACCCAATACTCCCTTTTTAATACTGGTAACATTTTCGCCTTGAATAGCCAACTGATAATTATTTTTCTTATAAGTAAATGAGTTTGGATTACTTCCACTGTAGGTAAATGAGATCGAATCTTTATACCAAATTTTATCAAAGAGCCATTTGACTTTTACCTTCGCTAGCACTCCGCCTGAATAAGTAAGTCGAGTAGTTTGAAAGAGCCTGCCTGTTTTAGTATGCTTAATAGAAACAGAATCTTTATAATAAGTATAAGATAAGCGAATAGAGTCTGTGCCTTCAATTCCAATTAATTTTCCGCCAGCATATTGAAAATCGTATTCTTCATACGTGTTTAAGACTATACTTTTAACCAAGTATTTATCTGGACTTAAATCTGGTCCACAAGCACTTACACACAGAATGGAAAATAGAATATAAGAAAGCTTATTCATTGTAAATTTAAGACTTAAATGTACGGCTAATTAAAATATTTATACTTCTGCAAACTTGAAAGTGATCGTTATTAAACCTTAAGCGATTGATTTTGTCTAAATTGCTGATTGAATCTGATAGCCTTTGGAAGATAAAGAACTCCTGCTCAAAATCCGAAATCCGGATACGCGAGCCTACGGCTTTAATTTATTAGTTAGGCAATACCAGCAACGCGTGTATTGGCATGTACGTAAAATGGTTATCGACCATGATGATGCTGATGATTTAACACAAGAGACTTTCATTAAAATTCATAAATACATTGATGGCTTCCGCGAAGACTCTCAACTCTTTACGTGGATTTATCGCATTGCCACTAATGAATGCCTTAGCTTTCTTAATAAAAAGAAAAAGAGATTCTTTCTTCCTATCGAAGATGTCTCTCATATGCTCTCGGCAAAGATTGACTCTTCTACTGATTTTGATGGTGACGAAATACAGAAGAAATTGCAAAAAGCTATTCTGAAACTGCCTGATAAACAGCGGCTTGTTTTTAACATGAGATACTATGACGATCTTACTTATGAAGCTATGTCTGAAATAACAAAAACCAGCGTAGGTGCACTAAAAGCGAGCTACCACCATGCCGTTAAGAAAGTAGAAGATTTTTTAAACGCCTGATTAAACCAATTGACTAAAACGTAATCTTAAAGACATAAATTAGTAATAGAAAGAAATGAACCGCTTGGACGATATACCGAAAGAAGAATTATTTAGAGTGCCTGATGGCTACTTTGATGATTTACCGATGCGTATTCAGGCTAAAATTCAGCAGCCAGAGAGCAAAATACAATGGTCGTTCGGCAATCGATTTGCATTACGGGTGGCTCTTCCGGTATTGGCAGTAGTAGCAGTTGTTTCTATTTCTATTTGGAATGCCTTGCCAGAACAAGTAGATGTGTTTACGAAATTAGACACTGTTCCATCAGAGCAGTTGCTGGCTTATTTAGAGTCGGAGGAGATTACAACTGAAGAAATAATTGAAAACGCCTCCTTTACTCACTCGGCCATCCAATCACTAGATAAATCGCACGAAGAGATTTCGGTTGAGCAGTTGAATGAACTTAGTAAACAGTATGATTTTAATTTTTAACTTGAAGATATGAAGAAGCTACTGATGGGAATTTTAACACTCTTTTGCCTTGGAAATTTAGCGGCACAAGAAAACCCTGTTGAGAAGCAAAACCCAAAGAATTTAGAAAAGATTCAGGCAGCACGAATTGCGTTGATTTCTGAGAAGCTGAAACTAACGCCCGCGCAAGCAGAAAAATTCTGGCCCGTATACAGAGAGTTTACAGAAAATCGGATGGAGCTTCGCAAGCAATTTAGAGATGCTGAACGAAATCAGGATGTAACCAAGCCAAAGGCAGATCGCGATCAGGAATTACTTAGGTTAGGGTTTCAATTAAAGCAACAGAATGTTGACTTAGAAAAGAATTATTCAGAAAGATTGCTCAAAGTAATATCCGCACAACAGCTACTTACCTTGCCAAAAGCAGAAGAAGAATTTCGCAGAATGCTTTTGCAGCGATTGCAAGACCGCGAAGACATGCGAGAGATGAGGAAAGAGAGTAGAGAAAATATCAGAAATAAATTAGAGCAACGCGCAAGGGAAAAAAATAATTGATGAGTTTTAAAATAAAAGTATTGGTAGTCATTCAGTTTTACTGGATGACTATCGCTATTTTAGCCAATGCCCAGAAGAAAGATTCTCTTTCTGCCGAAAAAAACTTTTCTACCGATTCAATTTCGGTTGATAAGCTGGATGAAATATTTAGTTATTCCGATTCGCTTTCCATTTTTAATATGATCGACAGCTTGTTAAAAAAGCAGGCTAATATCGGTTCATCATTAGTTTTGAGGGCAGGATTCAACAGCAATATTATCTCTGCTGGAAGAACGATAGGCGTGAATCAATATGGTGCAACCTTAGGAGGATCGTATTACCATAAAACAGGTTTATTTCTAGATGTAAGTTCTTATTGGAGCGAGGCGTATAATCCTAACCTATACCTCACAATTATTTCTCTTGGCTATTTAAAAACTATTTCAAAGCATTACTCAATCATGGGATCGTACGATAAGTTGATTTATAATACAACGGATATTAATGTCGAAAATCCGCTTCGAAATATGGTTGGTCTTTCCAATTTTCTAGATTTTAAACCAGTTACAGTTCGGCTTGATTATGCCTTTTATTTTGGAGATCAGAATGCTCATCGATTAACCCCGGGCATTGTTCTGAGTTTGAGAAAATATAATTTCCTAGGTCTCGACCGAATCTCCTTCACTCCTTCTTATCAGATTTTATTCGGTAGTGCCACTATCACTACTATACAATTAGCGCAGCGCACTACCACCGTTTTAGGACGGAAGGTGCCTCTTGTCCAACAACTCAATCAAGATCAATTTGGATTAATGAACCATGCTATTTCGTTTCCGCTTAGAATTACAAAGAAGAATTGGTCACTCGCAGTCACCTACACTTATAATTGGCCAGTAGCTCTGAAAGGTGAAGACAATGCATTGCCAGAAAATAGCTATACCTCCTTCACGGTTTCTAAGATGATCAACTTTAAATCCCGCTAGGATAATATCTTTTGCTCTGGTTACTTCTTTTCTATACTTTTCAGTTAATAGAGCAAATTTTTACCGACCTTAATAAACCTGATTTATGAAATCAACTTTACTTACTACTATAATTTTATTCCTAGTTCAACTAACACATGCTCAGCGCGATTATTGGCAGCAACGAGTTGAATACACCATGGATGTAAAACTCAATACCACAAATCATAGAATGGATGGAGTTCAGAAGCTGATCTATTCGAATAATTCATCAGATACACTTACAAAAGTTTATTATCATTTGTACTTCAATGCCTTTCAGCCGGGAAGTATGATGGATGTTCGCTCTCGAAATTTACCCGATCCGGATAGGCGCGTAATGGATCGTATCTCAAAACTAAAAGAAGATGAAATCGGATACCAACACATTTTATCGTTGAAGCAAGACGGAAAAGATGTGTCTTATAAAATAACAGGAACAGTGATGGAGGTAACGCTTGCCAAACCCATACTTCCAAAAACCAAGACTGTTTTTGATTTAAAGTTTGAATCTCAGGTTCCTAACCAAATTAGAAGAAGTGGAAGAAATAATAGAGAAGGCATCTCTTACTCTATGACGCAATGGTATCCAAAAATGGCGGAGTACGATTTTCAAGGATGGCACGCCTACCCTTATGTGGCGCGCGAGTTTCATAGCCCTTGGGGCGATTTTGATGTAAAGATTACTATTGATCCTAAATTTGTAATTGCAGGAACCGGTGCTTTGCAGAACCCTGAACAGATTGGTCATGGATATGAAGACGCAGGGGTTCAGGTAAAACGGCCTACTGGTGATTTGACATGGCACTTTAAAGCAAAAGACGTTATTGATTTTGCCTGGGCGGCTGATCCTGATTATACCCATGATATTGCGAAAGTGCCTAGTGGCCCCGAACTACATTTCTTCTATCAAAAAAATGAAAAGACATCTGAGACTTGGAAAAAGATGGAAGAATACGCTGTTAACGTTTTTGAATACCTCAATACACACTTTGGCAAATATCCATTTGATCGGTATTCTATCATTCAAGGTGGCGATGGGGGGATGGAATACCCAATGTGTACATTAATATTAGGAGAAGGTACGTTAGCTGGCGTAAGCGGCACGATGGCGCACGAAGTGGCTCATAGCTGGTATCAAATGACTCTCGCATCTAATGAAGGATTACATGCCTGGATGGATGAAGGCTTTACAGACTTTGCCAGCAGCGAGGCAATGGCCTCTACCTTAAACGAAACCACACCGCCACATCAAGGAAGTTATGCCAGCTATTTCAGCCTAATAAATAGTGGCTTGCAAGAACCCGCTAATCAGCATTCAGATCATTTTAATACCAACCGAGCCTACGGTACAATGGCCTACAGTATGGGGGCTATATTTTTAGAGCAGCTCAAATACTTAATAGGTGAAGATCTTTTTTACAAAGGCATGAGGCGCTATTACAATACATGGAAAATGAAACATCCGGAGCCGAACGATTTTATTAGAATTATGGAAAAGACATCTGGGTTACAGTTGCACTGGTATTTAAGATATTGGATTAACACTACTAAAAGAATTGATTACTCCATTGGAACTCTCTTTGAAAAAGATGGCAATAGCCTTTTGGATATCAATCGCCTAGGTGAGTTTCCTATGCCAATTGATTTGATGATAACATATAAAGATGGCAGCAAGGAATTATTCTATATACCCATGAATGAACTAATGGGTAATAAAGTAGCTGATAGTAAAGAGATTAAGCGGACAGTAGCCGAAATATGGCCGTGGGTAAATCCAACTTATACATTGAAGATTTCAAGAAAAGTATCTGACATTGAGAGCATAGAAATTGATCCGTCTCAGCGAATGGCTGATGTAAACAGAAAGAATAATAGGGTAAGCCTTTCAGAAATAAAATCTTATTCTGACCCCACTAAGTAAAGTCATTTCCAACTATTTTTATTAAACTTGAATCATGGAAAAGAAAGCTGAAATTCAAAAGAACATTTACGACAACGCCAAATCTCATTTTCTTGGCAATTTCCCAGATTCACTTCCGATAGAGCAAGCCTATGTTCACATTGGTATGTATTTAGGATGGGTAATTGATACCGAACTTTATTCGGAATATTTTGAAGACGAGGCTTCTGGTCAGATTTTCCGCTTTAAGCGCAGAGAGATTTCATGTACTATTCTTAGTGAAATATGGGATGGGTATTTAGGTTTTGAATTGTTTAGCCGCATGGGCAACATGTTTACTTACTACTATTATGGAGGTGGTTTATACCATGCAGATTATGATGAGATATTAGTAAAGACTCTCCCTAGCATTTATCATGTTACTGACAGTTGGGATAATTACGAAAAAATGAGAGTTCGCATTGACATGCGACATAGTGATTGGAAGAAATTAACCGGTAACTAGTTATTGAATCTGCTTTCCGTTCTTATCAATTACCACCAAGCGGCTTTCGCTTCCAGCTGTAGTTTTAATTGTTAATTCTCCGTTTTCATTTGAAAACGTTAATTCCGTTGGGGTAAAGACTACCTTGTAATTATTTACCCACGCTAAACCTCCTGTCCTGTAAATCTTAACCAAGGTTACCGGAAATTTATCTCCTACTTTAGACTCTGAATAAATCAAAGCATAGTAAATTTGATTACCGACATCAGCGTAACTCAAACACTTTGTGATAGGTAAATTTCTCTTAGTGAAGCTGACAGCATCCACCTCAAAGTTTGCCTTCACGTCTGGTAGACGGGTTGGTGTAATCGAATAGAAATAACCGGTGGCAACCGAATCGCGGAAACTTAATCCAACAGTATACTTCTCATCAACTATAACCAATGGTTTAAATCGCAGCTCCTTACTTTGCTCTGCAAAAACAGGAATAGAGTCAGCACCACTTATAACCCATTTGGTTGCCTGAATGGTTGCCTCCCACTCTATCTGTTTTTTTAATCGTTCTCGCCTCGCATAGTCTTGTGTTGAATTGATGAGGCTTAATAAAACCGCTTTAGTACCAAAAGATTTAGTGACAAAGTGCTGATAGTTTTTAGAGTCAGTTTCTAAATCACGCTTTGCCAGCTGAGAAGCCACACTATCTAATTTTCTGATATATCCCAATTCTTCTGTGAGATAGGCGAGTTTAAGTTTAACATTGCTGGTATCGCGAATAGGTTTGTGCGAGATCATATTTGATTGATACCTCATTTCGGTCTTCTTCATTTCAAAAAATTCTATTGGCATTGGGTCTGCATCATACTTTTTAAGCTGGCCATAAAATAAACCATCGTCCAATAAAAGTAGCTCAGTACTTACCGAAACAGAATCCTTCTTTATTTTCTCATGTAGTTTATTCAGAGCGATATCGTAAGTGATTAACCTATCGCGCAACGGATTAATTACTTTCTCAATAGTTTCTACTGCGCTTTTACTCCATCTTTTATAATCCCAAATTTTAAGATCGTCTTGCATAAAATCAGGAGCTGTCAGTCCGTCTTTTTTTAAGTTCAATATCTCCTGCAAATTAAGTTGCTGATTGTAGCCCGCTTTCGAAAGTTGCTTCAGCGAAGCACTGTAGCTATTAAAAGCATTTTGGGCAGAATCAAAAGTATTGGTGAGTTTATGTAGGTTCGCCATCAGCCCATCATCTGATCTCAAATAAAACGCACTTTCAGATTCGTACTTATCATAAATCTCTTTAAAAGATTGGACACTCTTTAAAAATAATTTCTCTGCGGCTACAAAATACCTCTTCGTCTCTTTTACTTTTTCCTTTCTTTCTTTAACTGATTTTACACGTGTTTCAATATCTAGGCGTACATCAGAAAGTTTTATACCAAATTCTCCGGTGCGTAAATCTCTTCGACTGTACATTTGATAGTATTCATCATTCCGTCTAATCTCCTTTTCAGTTATAGTATTGTAGGCTTTATCGAAAAATAGAGAAGCTGAATCACAATTTGATACTAGAATATCTGTAAGTTTTAAAATATCATTTGAGAAAGTTTTCTCTTGAAAGATCATCCCCATGTATAAAAATGCATTGGGGTTATCCTGATTATCTTTAAGATATTTTTTTAAAAACGGCTCTGCTTTTTCAAATTGCTTTGCTTCTAATAGAACAATTAAATCCTTGTACTTTACCTTCTGGCCAAACACTGATCCAGTAAAAGACATTGCTAAAAAGAATAAAAGGGAAACTTTTTGTATCATTTTTCTATTTAATTGTTCGAAGTTATTAAAATAAAGACATTTGATGAAAAGCTACCCAATAACTAGGCCAAAATGAAAACTTTAAAAGATATCGCTATTACTTTAATTGGGGCATTGGCCATTCTATTTTTTTTAAGAGTTACAGGATTGCTGAGTAGTTTTTCTGCCATGACTAACGCGGTTGTGATGCAAACGGGTTTGCTAGATGCTGCAAGTGAACCTAACGAAGAAGAAGTATTTGACTATAATTTTCTTATTAAAGATTTAAACGAAAATAAAATAGCGTTTGAAAAGTTTAAAGGAAAAGTTGTTTTCTTAAACCTATGGGCAACCTGGTGTGGGCCATGCAAAGCGGAGATGGCCGGCATACAAGATTTGTATAATTCGGTAGCAAAAGATAGTATTGAGTTTGTAATGATTTCTTTAGATAAAGATAAGTTCAAAGATAAAGTGGTGAGGTATAAAACCGACAAGAATTTTACTTTTCCAATTTACATGCCATCGGGCTATCTTTCAGCACAACTAAATGTTCCTTCTATACCCACTACATTTATTATTAACAAACAAGGTAAAATAGTATTGAAGGAAGTAGGAGCTACTAATTTTAATACTAAAAAGTTTAAGAATTTCTTGTTGGATCTAGCAAAAAGATAAACAAGAAATTAAAAGCTCAAAGTCGAAAGTGAAAATCTAGAACTTTCACCTATCAACTTTTACGAAGCTAAACTACTGTATAAAAAATTGGCCAAAGAAAAATATGAAGGTATTTATCTAAAGGCATTAGCTTTCCTTCTAGTCTTGAAAAGTATAAAAAGCTCAGGTACCGTATAATCTTTTTTTGAAAATCAAGAAGAAAATAACTATTTCTTTACTGCTTCCCGGTAAAGTATCGAAACCATCCCTACAAAAAATAAAACACCTGCTATAAAATAACCAGACTGACCGAATACATCTACGAGTTCGTGTTCAAGATTTAATGTGCCCATCAACTCTGGTAGAAATACAGTTAAGATTGCTACAAACACGCCCGTAATCGCACCACCTGCAATCAAACCAGTGGCAAACAAATTCCCTTTACCTAAATCATCTTCTAGGGTTACCTCTCCTTTTCGCTCTGCTCGGTAATCTACAAAGCCTTTGATCGCTCCACCAATAAAAATGGGAAGTGTAGTGGCCAACGGCAAATACAATCCAATGGCAAAAGCCAATGCTTTGATGCCACACAGCTCAATCATCACTGCAATAAATGCCCCCACCATCACAAATTGCCAATCAAGATTAAAGGATAAAATGCCTTTAGCCAAAGTGGCCATCAAGGTTGCTTGTGGGGCAGGGTAAGCATCACTTCCGATAGCATGTTTCAATCCTTGATCTAACATGGCTTGCGTAGGGGTATCTAATACTTTTACGACTACTCCTATAGCGACCGCAGAGGTAATTGCTCCAATGAACAATGCTAATTGTTGATACCTTGGAGTAGCGCCAACAATGTATCCAGTCTTTAAGTCTTGTGAAGTGCCACCAGCATTTGATGCCGCAATGCAGATCATTCCACCCACTACCAATGCTAATGGCTCATAAAACTTTCCGCTCCACCCGACAGCTGTAAAAATTAAACATGTACCCATGAGGGTCGCAATGGTCATTCCTGATACTGGGCTGTTACTTGTACCTACCAAACCTACTATACGGCTGGCAACTGTAACGAAGAAGAAACCAAAAATAATAATGAGAATACCAATGAGCAGTTTTTGAAAAAATCCATCTCCTGGAATATTGGGCATGATAGTAAGCACAGCAATCAAAATAACACTTCCGATGATCACCACTTTAAAAGACAAGTCGCGCTCCGTTCTCAAGACAGCCTTCGCTCCTCTTTCATTCATTGAGCCGATACTTTCGCGAAAAGAGCTGACAATAGTGGGAATAGTTTTAATCAATGTAATAAAACCACCAGCAGCCACTGCGCCTGCGCCAATTTGACGAATGTATGCGCGATAAATCGCATCTGCATAGCTTGTAAAACTATGCGATGAAGGATCCCAGCTCCCTGGACCACCGGCTGTGCTGATGTCTGCGAGGTATCCAAGCTTTACCAATTGAGTAGCAATTGTATCAGCGGGAACTAATGTTGCCAATAATGGAGTGATCACCCACCATGCAAGTACAGAACCAGCCAATAGTACTCCGGAAATCTTTGCACCAATGATGTAGCCAACGCCCAAATATTCTGGCGTGATCTCTCCGCGTGTAGCAGCTGATGGCCAGAACTTATTTGCTTGGCTGGTGACATAAGATGGGGTTTCTGCAATGATGTGAAATGCCTTTTGCATCATCGCATAAACAAATGCAACACCCATCCCCACAAAGGCAGTCTTGGCAAACTCCCCACCCTTCTCCCCTGCCTGCAACACCGATGCACATGCTGTGCCCTCTGGATAGGGCAACGTGCCGTGTTCTTTCACAATCAATGAACGCCTGAGAGGTATCATCATTAATGTACCTAGCATACCACCGAAAGCTGCGAGGATAAGGATGGTCAAATAATTAAAATAACCTTCGCCCACACTTACACCATCAGCCCCCGTGGACAAAAACAAAAAACCAGGAAGTGTAAATGCAACGCCAGCAGCAATGGACTCCCCTGCTGAACCCGTAGTTTGAATGATATTATTTTCTAAAATCGTTGTCTTTAAAAATTTACGCCCCAGCGTGATTGCAATCACCGCAATTGGGATGGAAGCTGTTACAGTTAGTCCTGCTTTCAATGCAAGATAAACAGTGGAGCAGCCGAACAGGATACCGAATAGCACACCGAAGACTACTGACTTGACGGTAAACTCGGCAACGTTCTGCTCTGCTGCGATGTAGGGCTTGAAAAGTTTAGGGGCTTCCATTAGGGATTTATTTACTTTTTGACACAAAAAAATTATAGATAAATAATAAGAAAGTTGAAGTTAATCCAATGCCGGATAGAGTATACCACATCATAGCAGGATTGGTATGAAGATAATTGCTTCTCAGCCAATCGGAAAGAATACCTGCGGTGAAAGAGCCTATAGCAATTGGTAAAAAGGCAAAGCCCATAAACGTACCTACTTGATCTTTAGGAGCTATGAAACTTACGTATTCATAAAAGCGTGGTGCTTGGGTTGCTTCACCTACTGCAAAAAGCATGATACCAATGATGGTAGCAGTTAGCGTTCCGCCTGCACCAATTACAACCCACGAAAAACTTGCTAAGCCCATTCCAAAAATCATGGCATGAATAGGCTTTACTTTACTAACTAATGCCGTAATAGGGATAGTAATTAAAATGATCGTCCACGCATCTACGGTTTCTAAAAATTCGAACGCATTGTACTTCAATACCTCGGTTGCATAGAATGGAAGACAATAATAAATCTGCCAGAACATTATCCAAAATCCTGAAAAAATTAATAAGAAAGTCATGAATTTGAGATTGGCAAAAACCAACACCATATCACTAAACACTTTAGAGAAAGTTTTCTTTTCACTTACTTCTCCTGCTGGCTCTTTATAAAAAAACCACGTTCCAAAAAATAACAATAGCGATGTGATGGACGACATTACCAATACAAACTCAATTCCTAAATCTTGTCTTACATAATAAGCGATTATCGGACCGATGGCGCCACCTAAATTGACGAGAGTGTAGTAAATAGAAAAGCCGAGTGCTTGTGCGCTTGGCTTTGATGTTTTGGCAACTGTACCAACAATGCACGGCTTAATCAACGAACCGCCAATTGCCGTAAGCATCAGCACAGCAATTACATAAGGCCTTTTGCCAACAACAGCTACTATCGATTGGCCATACTCCATGCCTGCTAATCCAATCAGAAAATATCCGATACAAAAAATAGCAAAGCATGCCATCAAGGTTCTCTTAAACCCATATTTATCAACAAACACACCGGCCACTACTGGCAATCCAAATAATACGGCATTGAATAATCCTGCCAGAAAACCTGCTTCTTCATCTAGGCCAACTTTATTTGCTAGATAAATTGTGAGCACCGCCTTGGCTCCATAGTAAGCGAGCCGCTCAAAAAGCTCCAAAATATTGGCTACCCAAAATGTGGGCACAAAGCCTGTGATAATTTCCTTAGCTTTCTCTTTTAAATTCATCTCAGTTCAAATAGGGTGAACAAAGTAATTGGATTAATCTGAATTACCAACACTTGTTAGGCTGCTCGATTTTAATTTTATAGTCGGTAAAATCACACTAAAGACTTTGATAGCATTTTTTTAATTTGCGTGTTGAAAAACTCACATGCAGGCTATCGAAGAAACCCACTTTAACTTTATTGGTCAAACCGGATTTTACAAAGGCAAAGTACGAGATGTCTATTACTTTGATGATAAGATGGCCTTAGTTGCCACCGACCGGATCTCAGCCTTTGATGTGGTGCTTCCGAAAGGCATCCCCGATAAGGGAAGAATTTTAAACCAGATCGCGGCCATTAATCTTACCGCTACAAAAGATATTGTTCCTAATTGGGTACTGAGTACGCCCGATCCTAATGTTACCATTGGTTTTAAGTGCGAGCCTTTTGCCGTGGAGATGGTGGTGAGAGGATATTTAGCAGGTCATGCAGCGCGTGAGTATAAAGCTGGCAAACGAAAGATTTGTGGGGTATCATTACCAGAAGGATTAAAAGAAAACGATCCATTACCTCACCCTATTATTACGCCCACCACTAAAGCCAAAGTTGGTCATGATGAAGATATATCCAGAGAAGATATTTTAGCTAAAAATATCGTTTCAGAAGCTGACTATAAAATTTTAGAAGACTATACTTTAAAGCTTTTTGCAAGAGGATCTGAGCTTGCTGCTAAGCGCGGACTAATCTTAGTTGATACTAAATATGAATTTGGTAAGCATGATGGAAAAATTTATTTGATTGACGAAGTCCACACGCCAGACTCCTCGCGCTACTTTTATAAAGAAGGCTACGAAGCTAGGCAAAATGCAGGTGAGGCTCAGAAACAATTGTCAAAAGAATTTGTTCGACAATGGTTGATTGAAAATGGATTTCAGGGCAAAGACGGACAAAGAGTGCCAGAAATGACCAACGACATTGTAAAATCTATTTCGGAGCGCTATCAGGAATTATATTACCAGATGACAGGCGAAAAACTGCGTCCAGTAGATTACGCGAAGATTGAAGAGCGAATTGAACAAAGTATTGTTAAATCATTAAATTAGCAGTTATTATTTAAATCAATATCATTCTAAATTCTATATTCTCACTACTATATTCTTTTACTAATGAAGTACACGATCGACAAGCAAGAAAAATACACCCTCATCCGTCTGCACGAAGAAAAGCTAGACTCTACTGCAGCTCCTCAATTAAAATCAGAAATGGTTACACTGCATGCTGAGGGTGTTAGAAACATTATCTTAGACTTGAGCGAGGTAAAGTATACCGATTCTTCTGGCCTCAGTGCGTTGTTGGTTGGCAATCGGATTTTGCAAGAAGATGGTGGCATTTTCGTTCTTTGTCGCTTATCCGAACACACTGCTAAACTCATTAAGATTTCTCAACTCGATAGCGTATTAAATATTCTTCTTACAGTAGAAGAAGGCATTGACGCTGTGTTTATGCACGAGATAGAAAAAGACATGAAGGATGAGGATTAGTTAATTTGAAGGTTTGAAAATTATATAATTTGAAAATTGAATGGATCACTCAAATCTTTTTAAGAGTCTGTTTTTCATTTTCAAATTTTCAAATCAATACATTTTCAAATTGATTTCGTTTTAAATTGAATAGCTTCAGTCTAACTATTCTCGGCTCAAGCGGAGCACTTCCTGCCTACGGGCGTTTTCCATCTTGTCAATACCTAACCATACAAAACCGTCACTTTCTAATTGATTGTGGCGAAGGTGCTCAAATGCAACTTACTGCTTTTGAAGTTCCTATTCATAAGGTAACTCACATCTTCATCAGCCATTTACATGGCGATCATTACCTTGGCCTAACGGGCCTTCTGTTTTCAATGCACTTGCAAAAAAGGCAAGCCGATCTTCATCTATTCTCTTCGCCCGGCTTAAATGAAATCATTCTTTTACAGTTGAAGTATTCTAAATCAGTACTCAATTACAAAATCATTTTTCATCCATTCAATCCGGAAGAAAAAAATTTGATTTGGGAAGATGATGTTGTAACCGTAGAAACTATTCCATTAATTCATAAGCTAGCATGTGCTGGCTTTTTATTTAAAGAAAAAGAAAAGCCTAGAAGAATTGATAAATCTAAGTTGCGATCAGATGTGCTACTACAACATATCGTATTATTAAAAAAGGGAGCAGATGTAGTAGACGAAAGCGGAAACATCCTTTATAAAAACATAGACTTTACATTAAGTCCAAATGCATCGCTCTCCTATGCATACTGTTCTGATACAGCATTTAATCCTTCCATGGTTAAACAAATTTCCAATGTTGACCTTTTATATCATGAGGCAACTTTTATGGAGCAAGAAATTGACAAGGCAGTTGAAACAAAACATAGCACCGCTAGGCAGGCTGCTGAAATAGCTCGCTTAAGCAATGTGAAAAAGTTAGTCATCGGTCATTTTTCTGCGCGTTACCGCGATTTGCAACCAATTTTGGATGAAGCCCTGATGGTTTTTCCAAATACATCTTTAGCAGTTGAAGGACAAACTTTTAATCTTGACTCATGAGTTTATCGACAGACGAAAAGAAGAATAGATTATTCATTTTTCTAGCATCTTTATTTCTAACCAATGCAATCATTGCCGAATTAATTGGAGTGAAGATATTTTCCGGAGAGGGTTCGTTGGGTTTACAGCCGGCCCACTTAGACATCATGGGCTTTAAGATGGATTTTAACTTGACGGCCGGAGCTGTTATTTGGCCCGTGGTTTTTATTACCTCAGATTTAATTAACGAATACTTTGGCAAGCCAGGAGTAAAGCGAATTAGCTACCTCGCAGCAATATTTATTGCCTACTCTTTTCTGGTAATTTTTATGACTATTCAGTTGCCGCCTGCACAGTGGTGGTTAGATGCCAACAGTAAAGATGCAGCTGGCAATTATTTTAATATGGACTTTGCTTTCAATAAAATATTAGGGCAAGGCCAACGAATCATCTTAGCATCATTAGCTGCCTTTTTAATTGGTCAGTTGGTAGACGTTTTTATCTTTCAAAAACTTAGAAAATTAACCGGCTCAAAGATGCTTTGGTTACGGGCAACCGGCTCTACACTTGTATCTCAATTTGTAGATAGCTTCGTAGTTCTTTATTTAGCCTTTTCGGGTATTTTTTCTAATCAGCAAATACTGGCAATTGGTTTTACAAATTATCTTTATAAATTTTCTGTTGCCATTCTACTTACTCCGCTCATCTATTTAGGCCATTATGTTATAGATCGGTACTTAGGAAAAGAAAACGCTGAGAAGTTATCGGAAGAAGCTTCTCAACAGAGCAGTTCATTTCTTTAACCGAAATACATTGTCTAAAATAATGGCGGTAGCAATAGATGCATTTAAAGATTCTGCCTCGCCTATTCGGGGTATTGTAATGTGCTGGTTTATTAGGCTATGAATAGCTGGTGAAATACCCTGAGACTCATTACCAATTACAATAAAACCCTCTTTACCAAAGTTGGTTTCATATAACGAATGCCCGGTTAATGAAGCGCCATAAAGCGGCCAATCAATTCCGAATAAATAATCGGTTAGCGATGTATAATAAACATGCACCCGACAGAACGAACCCATAGTTGCAGTAATCACTTTAGGATTATAGAAATCAGCCGTCTCTTCCGAAGCAATGATGTGCTTTATCCCATACCAATCTGCCGTGCGAATAATGGTACCTAAATTGCCCGGGTCTCTTATATCATCCAAAACCAAAACATACTCAGCAGTGAGCTTAGGAGCAACATTGGGTCTAATACGTGCAATTGCCAGCGCAGAATTATTGGTATTAAAGCTGCCTAAGCCCGACAATTCCATCTCGCTCGTCTCTACTACTTCTATTTTTTTAAAAGCCTCATATCCATTAGCAGAATCCAAAAAATCGGATGTGCCAGCCAGCCAGCATACTTCAAAATCAGATTGTAAAAGTTCTTTTACTCCTTTTGCTCCTTCTACAATAAAAGATTGTTCCTCCTTTCGGTATTTCTTTACTTGCAGAGATTTGATGAATTTAACTTTCGCTTTGGAGATCATAAAAAAATCTATTCGTAAAACTGCCCTTTTACTTGCTGTAGCGGCAGCACTAAGTGGATGCCTGGGTACAAAGTACCTCCAAGAAAATGAAAAGTTACTGTACCGCCAAACGATCGTTGCCCCTAAAGGATATTCTGCAAAACCACTAACAAGTTTGTATGTACAAAAAGTAAATGGCAAATTTTTCGGGCTTCGTATAAGCCCATCTGCCTGGATTTATCATGTGGGTAAGAATCGGTTTAATCCAGAAAAAATTTTAGCCCAAAAGGATAAGATAGAAAGCAAGTTCGATCGCAAGATCAACAAAGCCTCCAACCCTAAAAAAAGAGATAATTTACAATTCCGGAAAAAGAAAAAATTAGATGCGCTGGATAGTAAAATTGAAAATGGAAACAACTTCATGCAGTGGGGAGAACCTATTTCAATTTTTGATTCGGCTAAAATGGCTGCTACTGTTGACAGGATTAATAGCTACTTTCTTACTAAAGGGTATTTTAGAGGAACAGCATTGGCTAGTTTTACAGAAACCAAAAAAAGAGTTTCAGTTGTATATGATGTAAAACCCGGCAAAGCATATTTTATCGATACACTGCTATATGCTGTTCCTGATACGCTAGTGTTAAAGCTGGTGAAGAAAAGTAATGAGAAAAGCTTGATTAAACTTAAAGATCAATTCGATCAAGATAAACTGACTAGAGAAAGAGAGCGTATCGATTTTTTATTAAAAGACAATGGATACTATGATTTTAGTAGGCAGTATATCGACTTTCAACTAGACACCCTAACCCGAAGAAATCATCACATTATCTTAAAGTTGGATATTCGTAATCCCGGAAAATCTGATCATCACAAACAATTTAGAATAGACTCGTTAAGTTTTACACCCGATGCTGGCGTGAAGAGCGATCTTAAAAAGAGAACCTCGCATCCGTATGAAAATATTATTTTTAACTACTATCGATCAGAGTTTAGCAAAAGGATTTTAGCGCAGCGTGTATTTATTGCGAAAGATAGTTTGTACAGTCGCACCAAAACATTTAGCACGCAGCGGCAGATGGCCAACTTGGATATGTTCAAGTTTGTAAATATTAATTATGACACTTCGGGTGGGAGATTTATAGCCAATATTTTTGCAAGCCCGCAAGATCGTTACGCGTGGTCAAATGAGGCTGGTGTAACTGTTACGCAAGGGTTTCCCGGGCCATATATAAGCACCAGTTTTAAAAAGAGGAACCTTTTAGGTGGTCTAGAAATTTTAGAACTAAACGGCAGGTTTGGATTTGAAGGTGTTGCCTCTGCTACTGAAACCGGAAACTTCTACCAAAGCACAGAAGCGATTGGAAGTGCATCTATCACCTTTCCACAATTCTTATTTCCATTTAGCAGAGCAGCCTCTTTTCGATATGCAAAGTACAATCCACGTACTCGATTGTCTTCTAGTTATACGTATACTGATCGTCCGGAATATCAACGATCCATCACAGCCTTGGCTGCCACTTTTACTTGGGATATCAATCAGAGACTTCAATTTGCATTTACGCCCACCAACTTAAACATCATTCGTTCTTCGTTAGATAGTGCATTTACAAAACGATTGAATGATCTTGCCAGCCAAGGAAATAATCTAATAAGGGCTTTTAAACCTTCTTTTGTGGGCAGCATGATTTTTTCTGTTACATGGAATAACAATTATGGCAGCAACCAAAAGAATTCTTTCATGCTAAGGGGAACGATTGAAAGTGGGGGAACACTTTTAAATTTATATACACCACAAATTATTATTAATCAAGGCTTAGAACCTTATCAATATATTCGCTTCAGTTTAGATTTTAGAAGAAATATTTTTATTAATAAAAACACATCCGTTGCATACCGCATTAATACTGGTTTTGGATATGCTTATAGTTCTAACCGAGTTCTCCCCTATGAAAAGAATTTTTTTGTAGGTGGAAGCAATAGTGTTCGTGCCTGGCGCCCGCGAAGATTAGGTGTTGGGTCCGACACCCCACCACTCAACCCAAACCAGGCTCAAAGCGGATACTATGACTATCGATTTGAGAAGCCGGGAGAATTTTTGATTGAAGGAAGTGTGGAATGGCGACAGAAATTATTTGCCTTTATCAACTATGCACTGTTCATTGATGCAGGTAATGTGTGGGCTCTTCGTTCTGATATTGACAAACCCACTGAATTTAACTTGAACCGGTTTTATAAGGAGTTTGGAATAGGAACCGGTTTCGGATTACGATTTGATTTTTCGTTTCTTATTCTTCGTTTAGATGTGGGAGTAAAGGCATGGGATCCTGCCAGGCCAGAAGGTGAGCGATTTGTGTTGGCAAATACCCGCTTTATAGGGCCTTACGGGATAGATCGAGAGCCGGTGATATACAACATCGGTATTGGTTATCCTTTTTGATCTCGTTAATAGAGAAGAAGCTTATCTATTTCTACTTTCACTTTTTCAGCGTTGGGCAGCATCATTTTTTCTAACTCTGTATTTAGAGGAATGGCAGGAAGGTTTGCTGCACCGAAAGTCCAGACGGGAGCATCTAAATACTGAAATAGCTCTTTAGAAATTCTTCCTGCCAATGATTCAGCAAAGGAATTAAGTAAAGGTTCTTCTGTAAGTACTAACACTCTTCCATGATTTTTTACAGAAAAAGAAATCATATCCCAATCAATTGGGTTGAGTGAACGTAAATCGATAATTTCTATTCTACCTTCAAATGACTTAGTAGCTTCTTTGGCCCAATAAACACCCATTCCATAGGTGATAATTACCACACTTTCGCCAGAATCTACTGCCGATTGTTTTGCCAACTGTACTTGATTTGCTTTACCCAACGGTATAACATAGTCCTCGTCTGGCTCAATCGTTTTGGCATCCAGTGTGCCGGGTACTTTGCTCCAATATAATCCTTTATGCTCCAGCATCACTACCGGATTAGGGTCGTAAAAGGAAGCCTTCATCAATCCCTTCATATCAGCCGCATTGCTGGGGTAAACAATTTTTATTCCGCGGATAGTAAGAAGCGTTGATTCGATACTTCCCGAATGATAAGGGCCACCGCCACCATATGCACCAATCGGCACTCGTATCAAAGTTTGAATCGGAAATTTTCCTTTTGATAGGTAGCAACTTTTAGAGAGCTCTTCTACCAATTGATTTAATGCAGGCCATATATAATCTGCAAATTGAATTTCAACGATAGGCTTCACTCCTACTGCACACATACCAGCTGTAGACCCAACAATATAAGCTTCTTGAATGGGCGTGTTGAATACCCGATTGTCGCCATACTTTTGTGCGAGTGTTGCCGCCTCTCTAAATACCCCCCCCAGCCTTGCTCCTACATCTTGCCCATAGAATATTGATTCAGGATGCTTCCTTAGAATTTCATCTACCGCATGCAACGCAGCATCTACCATTGTTACTTTCTCAGCATGTGGTGGCATTCTATTTCCGCGCTCCTCGGTAATGCTTGTTTCCGCAAACTCATGCGAGTTGAAATCTGATGGATCAGGATCTGGTGAGGCAAGTGCTTCTTGAAAATCTAATTGAACAAGTTGAATGGCTTTATTTTTTATTTTCGAAAGAGATTCATGAGTTTCGCCAATACTCAAAAGATAATCCGTTATTTTTTTCAAGGGATCATCTTGTTCATGGATACTTAAGTCATCTCCTCTATACCATTCTTTACGCACGCCAGAAGTATGATGACCAAGCAGAGGACATTTTGCATGAACTAAAATTGGAGATCGATGCTCGCGCACGAAATTGAATGCTTTACTCATGCCTCCATAGCTCGAAATAAAATCAGAGCCATCTACACGCATTCGTTCCAGGCCGGTGAAGCCCCCAGCATATTGATACGCATCATTGGCTCGCATTTCTTCGCCCTTGGCAGAAATGCCCCAATCATTATCTTGAACCAAATAAATAATTGGCAGCTTCTTCAACACCGCCATCTGAAATGCTTCGGCCACTTCTCCTTCTGTTACCGAGCCATCGCCCAATGAGCAAAGCACCACAGGGCAGCGATCTTTTGGAATTAATCCTTGCGATTCTAAATAAGAAATTCCGTGTGCCATGCCGGTGGCCGGGATTGCCTGCATACCAGTGGCCGAACTTTGATGCGGTATTATAGGAAATCCTTTTCGCTTCAAAGAGGGGTGCCCATAATATGTTCTTCCTCCCGAAAAGGGATCATCTTGCTTAGCTAGTAGTTGCAGCATTAGTTCATATGGCCGAAGCCCTAATGCTAATAAGATCGATTCATCGCGGTAATAAGGCGAGGCAAAATCGATAGGCTTCAAGTGCATACCCGCAGCTATTTGAATAGCCTCATGCCCCTTGGAGGTGCTATGAACATATCGAGAACAAACATCCTTATTATCATCATAAAGCTGCGCCATAGCACGCGCCACACTCATCCACTCAAATGCTTTGAGTACGAGTTGCCTTGGTACAATTTGCGTTTCTTTCCGGGTCTCGATTTGCATGGTCACTTTTAGCAAGTTCAAATATAAGATTAAGCATGAGGGACTTCAAAAAAGACTAGGAAAGATTAACTAGGGGTGGTTAATTTGGCGTTCATGGAATTATTTAAAAAGCTAGTCAATGCAGGTATTGATACTACAGAGCAACTCAATATTCAGCGTTATGTAAATATCACTAACCGAATTAGCTTACTTATCGCTCTCTTTTCATTTTCAATGTCCTTAGCCGGAATAGCATTTTTTGGCTTTATCCTTTCAGTAAAAGTCGCCAGCTTCTTTGTTCTGTTTTTTCTTGCACCCATTACTGCAAATTTCTTAGGCTATACCAATCTTAGCAGGTTTATGCTTTCTACCATGGTAGGCTTGGTGTCTATCTCCATTTCTGTTATCGATAAATTCGACTATAAACTTTTAGAAGAGTTACAGTTTTTTGAGTTTCGAATTACATTGCTATCAACAGGACTGCTTCCATTTATTGTATTTCGACTGGAAGAACGAAAATATTGGATACCCGCCATCTTATTTAACATCACATTACTTATCGTCTATGATCCAATTCATATCCTATTTCATGTTGGTTATTATCAATTAGGTTTTACAGCGCCTAATTATTATTTCATCAACTTTATATCAATCGCTTGCTTCACTATTTTAGCTGGTTGCACTTATTTTTTGAAAAATAGTTTTGAGAAATCCGAAAACAAAAATCAACTGTTTATTGATCGCCTATCAATTCAACAACAGGAAATATTAAAAGCCAACACGCTAATTGAAAATCAAAAGCAAGCACTGGCTAACGAAAACGCTAGCCTTAACATTGAGTTGATAGAAAAAAATAATCAACTCATACAAACCAATGAAGAATTAATTAAACACAACAATGATTTACAGCAATTCTCGTATACAGTATCTCATAATCTTAGAGGCCCGGTGGCAAGCTTGATTGGATTATTGCCATTAGTAGAAAAGGATTCATTAGTAGAACAAAATCAGATCCTATTTGGTCATTTACAAAAAGCCGTTACTACTTTAGATACTACCATCCGCGACCTTGGAAATATTATAGACATTCGTAATAGTGTCTCAAAGGTAAAGCAGCGAATAACGTTGGAGGAAGAAATTGATCAGGTGCTTAATTTATTACAAAAAGGAATTGAAGAGAATCAGGTAAAAATTGATATTGATGTTATGAGTAGTCCAGAGATTTACTCTGTTAGGCCGATGATCAATAGCATTCTTTACAATCTAATCAGCAATTCTATTAAATATAAATCAGAAGATAGAAGTGCGGTAGTGAAAATATCCTCTCAAAAAATGGATTCAATGATCATTATTGAAGTGGAGGATAATGGCATAGGGATAGACTTAGATCGATTCAGAGAAAAGCTGTTTGGTTTATACAAAAGATTTCATACGCATGTGGAGGGAAAAGGGATTGGCTTATTCCTTGTAAAACTTCAAACAGAATCTTTGGGAGGTAGAGTAGTAATTGAGAGTACTCCAGGAATTGGCTCAAAAATTTCAATTTATATTCCAGATGCAACCAATCCAGAACATCAAGTAATAATGGATAACGAATATGGTAAACTATATTATGATGCCATTATTGATAGCACTTTTGTAATCTGGAAAAGAGCCCTGCATGTAAATGAGTTCAAAGAATTCTTCCAGCGATGTGTTGAATTCAGCCATTCGCAAAAATGCGCTAACTGGATTGTTGAAATTAAGAAAGGCACAAAGGCTGATGAAGCGGACGAAGAATATACAAAAGCCAGAATGCTATTTGCTAATGAAATGAAACGCACTAACCTGAAGCGACTTGCCTACGTTATTTCAAAAGAGAATGAACCCGATGATTTTGAAGTATATAAAACAAAACTATTTTCTTTTTATCAGGGCAGAATAAAGTTCTTTGATAATTTGGAAGCTGCACACATTTATATTCTAAGCGAAAGTCATAAAGTTCAAAATTAGAAAGCGGTTTCTCTCAACTCGTAAGCCTTCAGTAGTTTTCTAATTAATCTGGCTGATTCATTAAAATCTAATGTCTGCTGCCCATCGCTATAAGCCTCCTCTGGCTTTTGATGGGTTTCATAAATAATACCATCTGCTCCTGCCATTAATGCGGCAAGCGCAATAGGCTCCACAAACTCGCGAATACCAATGCCATGCGATGGATCTGCCACCACAGGTAAGTGAGTTTTCTCTTTTAAAATTGGAATAGCGTTTACGTCCATTGTGTTTCTGCTTGCTCTCTCATACGTGCGAATGCCGCGCTCACATAAAATCAGTTTTTCGTTTCCGGCAGAAAAAACATATTCTGCCGAGTATAGAAGCTCTTCAATGGTACCCGATATGCCGCGCTTAATCATTACTGGTTTATCAACCTTACCGAGCTCATCCAACAAATTAAAGTTTTGAGTATTTCTTGCTCCCACTTGAAACACATCTACATAATCATACATGTCAGCAATCTGACTTACTTGCATTACTTCGCTAATGATCTTTATTCCAGCTTCTCTGGCTTTTTTATGCCACATCTTTAAACCCTCCACTCCCAACCCACGAAATGCATAAGGTGAACTGCGCGGTTTAAATACACCACCCCGCATAATTTGTACCCCATTTTCTTTTAGGTGATTAATGGTTAATTCTACTTGCGCTTCGGTTTCTATCGAGCAAGGCCCCGCCATAATAGCTAGAGAATTTCCACCGATAAAAACGCCATCGCCTAAATCAACAACGGAGCGATCTACTTTCCATTTTCCAGAGACTAATTTGTAATCATCTGAAACACGATGGATATCTTCAATGCCTGACAGAAATCCTAATTGACGAATATCAAATTCTTTCTTTCCTATTGATATAAGGTAAGTTCCTTTCTGTGTTTTGACTTCACTTACTTTGTATCCAAATTCAGAAACTTTTTTAACGATAGAATCCTTTTGAAAATTATTGATTGTTGATGAAAGTTGAATGATCATACTTTTAGTTGAGATTATTTACGAAATCGTGAATGTCTGTTGAAAGATTGCTAGAAGACTTTAGAAGCTTAATAAACGCACTACCAATAATAGCACCTGTTGCAAATTTAGTCACCGCTGTAAATGTCTCTTTATTTGAAACTCCGAATCCAATTAAAAATGGATTTTTCAATTTCATTTCAGAAAGCTTTTTAAAATACAATTCTTGTTCGTTTGTAAAGCCAGTTTTGGTACCTGTTGTGCTGGAAGATGACACTGCGTAGATAAAGCCGTTGCTAACTCCATCAATTTTTCTAATCCGTTCTTCTGATGTAGTTGGTGAAATCAGAAATACATTAACCAATTCATTCTCTTCTACTAATACTTTAAACTGATCCTCATATTCCGCCATCGGCAGATCTGGCAAAATAAAACCGTCTACTCCCGCTGCCTTAGAATCTTTTATGAAACTCTCAATACCATACTGCATAACCGGATTTATATAGCCCATCAATAAAATAGGCAACTTGACAGTTTTACGAATTTCCTTTACCTGTTGTAAAAGTAATTTCAAATTCATTCCGTTATCCAGCGCAATCTTATTACTGTCCTGAATCACCGGCCCATCGGCAATCGGATCTGAAAAAGGAATTCCAATTTCAATTAGGTCTGCACCAGATTTCTCTAATTCAACAGCTATTGGAATAGTATCTTCTAGCTTTGGAAATCCAGCTGTAAAAAACACAGAAAGTATCTTCTCTTTCTTCTTTTGAAATAAAGTATTAATTCGATTCGCCATATTTTCCATTCAAAAATTTAACATTTAACATTCAACATTTAACATTTAACATTCAAGAATTTGGTATTCTAATATTTCCCCCAACGGATATAAGTTTCCAAATCTTTATCGCCTCTACCCGATAAATTAATTACTACCACATCATCTGCATCTAATTCCATTTGCTGCAATGCAGCAATGGCATGAGCAGTTTCAATAGCAGGAATAATTCCCTCAGTTCTGCTCAATTCAATTCCAGCATTCATTGCTTCATCGTCTGTAACGCTCAAAAATTTTACGCGGCCTGTTTCAAAAAGATGTGCATGCATTGGCCCAATACCCGGGTAATCTAATCCGGCAGAGATAGAATAAGGTTCTATCACTTGTCCATCTTCTGTTTGCATCAACAATGATTTACTTCCATGCAATACACCTATTTTTCCTAAAGCCGTTGTGGCTGCTGATTCACCAGAATTAACACCTTTTCCTGCCGCCTCTACTCCTACTAGGTTTACATGCTCATCGTTTAAGAAATGATAAAATGCGCCAGCTGCATTGCTCCCACCACCCACGCAAGCAATAACATAATCCGGAAATGGATTTCCTATTTCCATACTAAGCTGATGCTTGATCTCTTCACTAATTACAGATTGAAATCGAGCTACCATATCAGGGTATGGATGTGGCCCCACCACAGATCCGATAATATAATGCGTGTCGGTAGGGTGATTAATCCAATGGCGCATTGCCTCATTCGTTGCGTCTTTCAACGTCATGTTGCCGCTGGTTGCAGGCACAACTTTTGCGCCCAATATTCTCATCCGTTCTACATTTGGGCGTTGCCTATCAATATCAAGTTGCCCCATATAAACAATACACTCCATCCCCATTAATGCGCAAACTGTGGCTGTTGCTACACCATGTTGGCCGGCACCTGTTTCAGCTATTATCTTTTGTTTACCTAAACGTTTCGCCACTAAAATCTGACCAATGGTATTATTGATTTTATGTGCACCTGTATGGCATAGATCTTCCCTTTTCAAATACACTTTGGCTTTATAACGCTCTGATAACCGTTTGGCGAAATAGAGCGGTGTCGGCCTGCCCACAAAATCGCGAAGCAACTGATCAAATTCCGTTTTAAAATCCGGTTCATTTATAATTTTAAGATAATTCAATCTAAGTTCTTCAATGTTGGGATGCAGCATTTCGGGAATATATGCGCCACCAAACTGACCGTAGAATCCTTTCTCGTTAACTTGATAAATAGACATAAGTTAATTGTTAGTAGTTATTAGTTTGAGTACTGAATTAATCTTTTGGATGTTTTTAAAACCTGGAGAAACTTCCACTCCACTATTTACATCCACACCGACAAGATTAAATTCGAGAAGCTTGCCGAGTCCTCCCAAGTTCGATTCATTTAATCCTCCGCTCAAAAAGAATGGAATCTTTTGATTGTACCGTGAAAGAAGATTCCAATCAAAAGTAACTGCGTTGCCTCCATAAAATTTGCCTTTGGTATCGAATAAAAAATAATCTACAACAGATTCGTATGCTGTGGTGGTTCCAAAATCAAAATCCTTATCTATTGAAAATACTTTGATTACACCCACTCCGGAGTTTCTTAATTCACTCGAATAGACAACTGGTTCTTCGCCATGCAATTGAACGTAATCAAGTTTATGCTTTTCTACCAGAGATTTAATAACCTCAATATTTTCATTTACAAATACACCTACCCTTTTTATAGATGAAGGAAAATTGAAGGGTACTTGAAAATCATCACCCACATACCGAGGTGATTTTTTATAAAAGATGAAACCCATAAAATCTGGCAGCAGTGCGGCTACCTCACTAATGTTTTCAGTGTCGCGCATGCCGCATACTTTAAATAATATGGAATGATCTTCAGTCATTAATTTGCTTTTTCAAGCAATGTTAAAATTTTTATAAACTCACGTGCAGCTTGCTCAGGTCTACTATGTTTCATAAAAGTCTCCCCCATCAAAAAGCCTTCATAACCATATTTTTTCAACTCTATGATAGAAGCCGGATCGCTTATTCCACTTTCAGAAACTTTTACTTTTCCTTTGGGAATTAAGGATGCTAAACGCTTAGAAACATCTAACGAAACTTCGAATGATTTTAAGTCGCGATTATTTACACCAATTAAATCAACAGCTGCTTCTTGATTTGTTTGGAGTTCATTTTCATTGTGAACTTCGAGTAATATTTCTAAGCCTAAGCTTTTAGCAAATGTAGCAAGCGACTTAATCGCCTTGGCATCCAGTACAGCAGCTATTAGTAAAATAGCATCCGCACCTATCGATTTTGCTTCAATGATTTGATATTCATCGATTACAAAATCTTTTCTTAAGATCGGGCAAAAATTAAACTTCCGCGCGATAGTTAAATCATCATTGGTTCCACCAAAAAATTCTTTATCAGTCAAAACAGAAAGTGCAGAAGCTCCTGCTTGCATGTAGCCAATAGACGTGCGCTCAATTGAAACGGAATTATTAATGATCCCTTTCGATGGAGACTTGCGTTTGATCTCCGCTATGATACCTGATTTATCTTTTCGCTGCACATATTTTTTTAAAGAGACAGTTGGCGATGGAAAGAAAATACTTCGCTCTAACAGCTTAACGGGGTATAAGCTTTTGCGTTCGATAACCTCCTTCTTCTTGTGCTCAATAATTTTCGCCAAAATATCCATCTTAAAATATTTAATTAATGGTTCAATAATTTTTTAAAACTAGCTAATGCTCTGCCAGACTCTAATGCTTCTCTAGCTGTAGATAACGCACTGGGTAAACCCCCTTGCTGATGGCCACAATAAATAGCCATACCCGCGTTTGCGATAACCGCAGAATTTTGTTGAGCAGTGCCGTTGCCTTCTAATATTTTCATAAAAATTTTAGCTGACTCTTCCACCGTCTCCCCTCCTCTCAAATCAATATGATTGAGCAAATTAAAATTAAGATCTGCGGGCTCTGCCAATACTTCGCCACCGTTATAAAAGTATTTGAACGGACTTGTTAACGAAATCTCATCATATCCATCCAGCGAATGAAGTATGACAAAGTCTTTTTTTGTTTGTTGATATAAATAGCCGTATTGCCTCGCTAACTCCAAGCTAAATACACCAACTAATTGTCGGGTCGGGAAAGTGGGATTTACCATTGGACCCAGCATATTGAAAAAAGTTTTCACGCCTAGCTCCTTGCGGATAGGCGCTACATTTTTCATAGCCGGATGAAACATAGGCGCATGCATAAAACAAATATTAGCACGATCGATACTTCGTTTTAATTCATCAATATCATTGGTGAATTTATACCCAAAATATTCCAACACATTAGAAGATCCGGAAACAGAAGAAACACCATAGTTGCCATGCTTGGCTACAGGCTGCCCGGAAGCGGCAACTACAAAAGAACTGAGAGTAGAAATATTAAATGTATTCTTACTATCTCCACCCGTTCCGCAGACATCCATTACAGGCGCATCAATTTTAACCGGAATACAAAGTTCTAGCATCGCATCGCGAAAGCCTTCTAACTCATCAATCGTAATGCTTCTCATCATGTACACGGTCATAAAAGAAGCCGTCTGACTTGCATTGTATTTGGCCGAGGCAATATCTACCAATACCTGTTTAGCTGTCTCTTTAGAAAGCGAACGATGCTCGATTAATTCGGTAAGTATCTCTTTCATCTATTTTCAAATAACCAATTCTTCATCATGTCCATTCCATGTTCTGTCATAATCGATTCAGGATGAAACTGAACACCTCTCACATCAAATTTTTTATGGGCTAAAGCCATTACCAATCCATCTTTATTCTTTGCCGTAATTTCTAACTCATCAGGAAAACCAACATCACTCACCGCCCAAGAATGATAGTGACAGACTTTAACATCAACCGGAATACCCTTAAAAAGTTTCTCATCTTTTTTAATAACCTGCATAACTGAAGTGACACCGTGTAGCACATTTGGAATATTGAACAAATTTGCTCCGAACACTTCACCTATAGCTTGATGGCCAAGGCAAACACCAAAAATACTTTTAGTTGCAGCGTACTCTTTGATCAACGGTTTTAAAATTCCTGCTTCGTCAGGAATACCAGGGCCGGGAGAAAGAAGAATTTTATCATAGGCACCAACTTCTTTCAATTCAATTTTATCATTCCGGAAAATATCTGGTGAAAAACCAAGTTCACGAAGCATGTGAACCAAATTGTAGGTAAACGAATCGTAATTATCTAAAACTAAAATTTTCATCTCTGTTAAATTTGTACTGCTAACTTAATTGCCTTACGCAAGGCTTCTACCTTATTATTTACTTCTTGTAATTCGCTGGTGGGTATCGATTTTGCTACTACGCCCGCGCCAGCTTGAAAGGTTAAACTATTTCCCTTGCTTAGAAATGTACGAATCATAATGGCTTGGTTAACATTTCCATCAAAGCCAATCAATCCGATAGCACCTCCATAAAAACTTCTGTTACTATTTTCATATTGATTGATCAGGTTCATAGCCATAGGCTTTGGTGCACCTGATAAGGTTCCGGCCGGAAAGGTATCAGTTGTTAATTGAATAGGCGATGCTTGTGGTTGCAGCTTGCCCGAAACTTTAGATACCAAATGAATAACATGTGAGTAGTATTGGATTTCTTTGAATACTTCCACCTTTACATTCTCAGCACTTCTGCTTAAATCATTCCGAGCTAAATCAACTAGCATCACATGTTCAGAATTCTCTTTTTCGTCTTGAGAAAGTTTTTCTGCTATTGCAGCATCTTCCGCATCATTACCGGTTCGTCTAAAAGTTCCTGCTATTGGATAAATGTAGGCCTGTCCGTTGGCAATTTGTATCTGTGCCTCTGGCGATGAACCGAATATTTTAAAGCTTCCGTAATCAAAATAAAATAAATAAGGCGAAGGATTGATAGACCGCAGCGCCCTGTATACATTAAATTCATCTCCTTGAAACCGAGTATTGAATCTTCGGGAAAGTACGATCTGAAAAACATCACCTCGTTTGCAATGTTTTATACCAGCTTCTACCATTTGAATATATTCTTCATTAGTTAGATTGGATTTTTCTTCTTCCGTTATGCTGAATGAAAAAGTTGAAAAGCGATTGCTATAAATAATTTTCTCTAGTTTCTCCAATCCAGATAGTCGCCCCTTCTCGCCTTCCCAATTGCTTTCAAAAAGCGTGAGTTCGTTACTGAAATGATCAATGACAATAACATAGCGATACACTTTATAAAGCATATCGGGTATTGATTCGGGAGTTGTTTTAATATCTACATTCTCAAAATAGCGAACCGAATCGTACGTCATGTAACCAAACAGTCCGGTAAACGGATATTTAGAATTAATTTCTTCTGTTGAAAATGAATTTCTAAACTCCTCAAATTTTTCCAATACCTGACTGTGTTTGGTTATTGCAAACTTTACATCACTTCCATCAGGATATTGAAGTCGAATCTTTTCTTCTTTCACAGTGATGGAAGCAATAGGATCGCAACAGATAAACGATAGACTATTTTCATTGCCGTGATAATCTGAGCTTTCTAACAAAATGCTTCCGGCAAATACATCTCTGAGCTTCAGATAAATATTCACAGGCGTGAGTGTATCAGCTAGTAGCTTCTTGGTTTTTGTAATTAGTTTATACTTCATATACCTGCTTCATTGAGTGTAAAACAAAAGCCCGCCCCGATTAATCGGGGCGGGCTTTATTCATTAAATTCTATTAATACATTAGATAGCAGCCATGCACCGATCGAGATTCGATTTGTGCCACCACCACATCATGATATTAACCGTTACGTTCATTTTCTTATTCTGCTGCTTCTTTCTTCTTAACAACTCTTTTTGCTTTTGGTTTAGCCTCAGCTACTGATGCTGACTTCTTAACACTAGCCACCCGCTTTAAACGAGCCTTTATTTTCTTCTTAGAACGGTTGTTACCAAACGATCCGATAGTTCTTTTTCCTTTTGCAGACTTTTTATCTCCTCTTCCCATTTTTAATAATTACTAATTGTGGCGCAATGATAAACACTCTTTCTTAGAAATAAAAAAGTTAGCACAAACAAATTCTACTTAAATCGGTTATTTATATAATCAAACATTAAACTATGGCACAAGTAAGACCCGAAATAGTTGAAATACTTCGCACCACAGCTAATAAAATAGAATCGAGCTCAAATTACCAATGGGGCCACATGGGGCTCTGCAACTGTGGCTTTCTGGCTCAGCAGATTACGCGCCTCACCAAAGAGCAAATTCATACGCGTGCCATGCAGCGCAATGGTGACTGGAACGAGCAATTAAATGACTACTGCCCCACCAGTGGTCTTCCTATGGACGATCTAATTTCAGAATTAATTTCTTTCGGCTTCGATTCTGATGACCTGAAGCATTTAGAAAAATTATCGGATGGACGAGTAATAAGAATGTTGCCTTTTGATGAGAGGGATCTGAAACACAATCTTAAGAAAGATGTTATAAAATACATTCGTACTTGGGCTACACTACTTGAGAATCAGTTAATTGAGCATATCCATTTGAATTTAGAAGTAGAAGAGAAAATTACAGTGGAAGTTTAAATAAAATACAATCCTTTGGTTCATTTCCTTGGTTAACAAACCGAAACCATTTTAAGAGTATTGCTTCTTCTTCCAACCCGCTTTTACGCAATACTTTCATGGAAGCAAGGTTCTCGGTATCCACAAAAGTATTCACTCTATAAACCTCTGGTACCTTCCTTAACTCTTCTACCAGCTTTCTACATGTTTCTGTAGCATATCCTTGTCCCCAATGTAATGGCCCAAATACATATCCAAATTGAATCTTGCCCAAATCATTTAAAATACCACAACTGCCAATCAGCCGATTTGAATTTTTTAATCTTATGCAATAAGAAAAGTCAGTTTTAGACCGCCAACTACTAACAGCATATTTTAAAAAATCGGTCGTATCTCGCAAGCTTTTATGGGTAGGCCAAGTCATAAATTTGGTTGATTCAATCTTACTAGCGTAGGTATAAAAAATCTCAGAGGCATCTTCGTACCTTAGCCGCTGCAAAACCAATCGCTCCGTTTCAAATCTTTCTGGCATCCTCATGGCAAACTCTAAAAATATCGTTCACCAATATTTCAAAAAAGAACTGGAAGGCACAAAGATTTTAGTGAAAGTAAATCCTATTCATTTGACAGGAACAGAATTGACGGTGACTGGCGAAGGCTCAGAAATGCGCGACCTAGAATTTGATACTGAGATATTTGAAGACTTAAAAGCCGATGGCTTTGAAGAAGTAAACGCGATAGAATTTAATCTTTATTTGGCGGGGTTGCTCTGATTACTATCTTTGCAACGGCAAACTGGCACGACCAGCTCCTGCTGAACTCCCCCAGGATCGGAAGGTAGCAAGGGTAGGCGGTTGTAGCGGTGCGATGTTCGGTTTGCCATTTTTTATTTCCTCTTTTTTCTTTTGGCGGCCACTGCTCTAGTGCTAGGTTTAGATTGTTCTACTGCTTACTTGTAATTGCACTGCTGCAAGGTTTAGATTACTCTTATGCTTACTTGTAATTGCACTAGTGCTAGGTTGACATTGTTCTACTGCTCACTTGTAATTGCACTACTGCAAGGTTTAGTTTGTTCTACTGCTTACTTGTAATTGCTCTACTGCTAGGTTGAGATTGTTCTACTGCTTACTTGTAATTGCTCTACTACGAGGTTTAGATTGCTCTTATGCTCACTTGTAATTGCTCTACTGCTTGGTTGAAACTGTTCTTATGCTTATTTGTAATTGCACTACTGCTAGGTTGAAACTGTTCTTACGCAGTAGCTTTCAGCATGGAACTTTGATCGAAAACTGCATTAAATTAAAAATGCTGAAAAAATTTATATAAAGTAGGGGTAATTTCCCCTAATAGCTTAAAAATATCTATTTTATCATATATTTACGGGGGAAATTACCCCCCTACTTATATGAGTGAGATCAGCGACAATGATATAAACCAGCTACTTAAGAAGGCATTTGAGCACAACAAAGCAAAATCCCTACAAGTAATCTTCGACAAAAAACTGGAGGAATACGGAATTACAAAGACGAAAGTCTGCACTATCCTGAACATAGACAAGGACACGCTCAACGACTTGATCACCGGAACAGCCAAGCAACCCAACCTGATTAATGTTTTAAAACTATCTGAGTTCTTGGAGATCGACCTCAAAGAAATCGT
>JANYHI010000016.1 GCA_025359125.1 Cytophagales bacterium | reverse complement strand
GTAGTTGATTTTTGAAAAACCAGTCCCTCATAATTATAAGCTGTCACACCAGAGTTGTTGAAAGCAATGGAACTGTTTGGCAGATCAAGTCCGTCCTCTTTCTTCCAAACCGGAATGCTAAGATTACTTTTGCTGTAGTACACACTATTCTTAGTGCGTAGATAAATCTCTGACCCTCCTGCAAAGAAACCTTGAGGCTCCTCATTTACAGGCAAAGTCTGGCTAATGTCATACCAAGTGAGGCCGCCATCTTTAGATTGAAAAATGAAATTAGCTGCTCCTGGTTCAGCAGGGTTCGTAGGAGAGGGGTTGGTTGTTGCATGGGTTACCAATGTTATACTATCGGTGGGCAAGGACAGTGAATAATTCATACCTTGGTTTATCGAGAGGACATTCACTGAGCAGTACAAAAAAGTTAACAGTAGGAGCTTCATACTAAATTTGATTTAATGAAATAATGATTCAAAAGTAGGCGGCATGGAGGAGTTACACCCCATTCCATTTGTAAAATGATTGTAAATGGTTTGTAAAATGATCGTAAAAGGGTTTTTACTAAGCGTGGTTAAACTTAAATCATGGCGGCTAATTTAAAAGTGGATGCAAAAAAGGCATTACTAAATTTTATATGGAATTAGAAGCGCAGATCAAAGAGTATATCAATGGCCAGTTGGAACCCAAACGCAGTGATATGGAAGTGCTGCATAAAACCATCTTGCAGCTGATGCCAGCTTGTAAATTATGGTTCTTAGATGGGAAGGACAGTGAAAATAAAACGGTTAGTAACCCTGCTATTGGGTATGGACGTTACACCATAAAATATGCAGATGGAAAAACTAAATTGTTTTACCGAATTGGTATCAGCGCCAACAAAACGGGAATTTCTGTTTATATACTGGGCCTGGAAGATAAGAAACACTTAGCGCAGGCCTATGGTAAGAAAGTAGGCAAGGCAAGTGTGAGTGGATATTGTATTAAATTTAAAACGCTGAAGGATATAAACCTGGATATTTTGATAGAGGCGATCCGTTTTGGTAGTAAGCAAAAAGAGTAGCTTTTAGTAAAACAACCACTCTTCGCTTACTCTTTTAATCTGTAGAATCTATTCAGTTATCTGCTCTCTACTTTATTAAAGAAGGGAGGGAAGTCGAAGAGGTCATTTCCAGTTTATACCCCTTGCCATGCACATTGGTTATTTGCACACTAGAATCGTTCTTTAATTTTTTTCTAAGTTTTGAGATAAACATATCTAAACTGCGGCCGGTAATAACCCCATCCTCTTCCCATACTCTTTTTAGTAGTTCTTCGCGACTTATTAACTGGTTTTGTTGATTCGCCAATATAGATAGTAGCTTCGCTTCTTTACCAGACAATTCGATTATCTCTGAATTGAATGTAAGCAGTTGACTGCTCAATGAAAAGGTGTACTTACCTATAAGGATACCATCGGTGAGTGTACCATTCGTTTCTTCCTTCCCTTTTTTTAAATAATATCTTCCAGTAAATACGATTAGCGACAGGCTAGCCAAAGCCATAATAACCAGCGCATAGCGGCTAGTTACATTTTTAGCCTTCTGATAATCAGTAAAAGCTATTTGAATAGAATAACAACCTTTTGGCTGCACTCTGCCTAAGCAAGGAACAATCTCTTTATAGTGGGGGCGTACTTCAAAGCCATAGATAACTTCTTTGTTGCGGCTACAATCAACTACATTTATTAGGTAGCCTACTGGTACCTCGATTTGTGCCAGATTACTTTTTACAATTTTTATAAGCGTATCAGTTGAAAAACACCAGGGCTTATTTGTTCACAACTAAAACACGAGACGTAGAATCTCCAGCATACCGTAGCACTTCATCGCCAATTTGTCGAATTACTAATTCTGCACTTTTTTCAAGAAAGGCTTCTTGTGGGCTTTGGCTTATAAAAACGGCCGATGAAAGCAAGATCACAATACCTAACAAAATGGTAGCAATAAAAAAGTTAGTCTTCATTAGAATTACTTTATGCTCTGTTACAATTTATAATTTCGGGGTTTTCTTTTTATAATTTATTACGCGTTTGTCGTTTATAACACCTTTCCAGTTTAGGCCATAACCGAAATCATACCTATTACCTTCGCTATCAACATGTACTTTCATATCGTGTGGCACATCTTCAAATTGTTTTTCTACGGTCTCCATATTTGCGGGCATTTGCACCGGCAGCAGTGCAGAAGGTTCTGCTTCACCAGAAACAATATCCATGATTACCTGATCCATCACGCCAAAGCCAAATAAAATACCATCTACTTGTTTTTCAAATTCAGCAAACACCATAGGCTTGGTGCCGCTAATAATCACCACTACTGGTTTTCCTTTCATAGCTGTTTTTGCATCGAGTATTGATTTTAGATCGGTAACGTTGCTGGCTGTTGTTTCTTTTCCCTTATACGAACGGTTCAAAATCATTGGATCTATCACCGGATCACCTGCTGCAATACTATTCTCTCTCGCGGCAGTAGCTGTGTAAGGACCGTATTGTAAAGAAATAGGAACATACCCATTACCTCCTTTTTCTCGGTCTTCTTTACTATATCCTACACCGCCATCGGGGCTCTTCACAAAAACCATCGCGAGATCTGCCTTTGTGGGATCCTCTGTAACGGTAAAATACTTCTTTACAATTTCTATTTTTACCGGATATTCAATTTTTTCTGGAGTGATGGCTCCAAACCAATCTCTGCCCGCAGGGATAGCTCGCTTAGGGATATAAACCGTTTTATTTTTCTGCAGTGGAAGAATCTTCCCTTTGTTCTTTAACAGTATCACTGACTTTAACTGTGCTTGATAGCCGGCAGTCATGAATTCTGCGTTGCCAACTACACTCTTCGAAACTAGTGGGTCGATGTATGGATTTTCAAAAAGTCCTACGCGAAAAATATTTCGCAACAACCTCACGGCTGATTCTTCAAATCGCTTTCTCATATAGGGTTCACCGTATTTCTTCACACCCATCTGATAGGCTTCTAATACAGGTGCTGCTGCGTTGTTGCCCCCAAACTGATCAACGCCTGCCATGATTACTTTGAAATGGCGCTCTGCCACGGTCTGAGTTTCTACTCCCCATGATTTACCTAAGAATTGGTCTGGCTTTTTTCCTTCATCAGCGGTGATCCTCCAATCCGTGCAAACAACTCCATCGTAGCCATATTTTTGCCTGAGCAAATCAGCAATAATGTATTTAGAAAATCCATTCCCTACGTTTTCGTTATTCATTTTGTCCTGATCGTAAGAGATCGTATAATAAGGCATTACGGCAGAAGCCATCTTTGTTTTTCCTGCTAGGTTGAAGGCGCCTTTTAGAAAGGGGATAAGCTGCGTGCTGAAATTATTACCCGGATAAACGGCAAACTTTCCATAGGCAAAATGGCCATCTCTTCCGCCTTCTTCCGGGCCACCACCGGGCCAATGCTTAACCATGGCATTTACGCTGTTATAACCCCAACCCTCTTTTATCTCTGCTTTGCCTGTTGAAGTTTGAAAGCCATCTATATACGCTTTCGCCATGTCTGCTGCTAATGTAGGATCTTCTCCAAATGAGCCGTTAATCCTGTTCCAACGTGGTTCCGTTCCTAAATCAATTTGAGGTGAAAGTGCGGTAGTTATTCCAAGGGCGCGATATTCTTTGCCGGCCACTTCTCCAAACTTTTGTACCAATGCGGGATCAAACGTAGCAGCGAGACCCAGCGACTCAGCCCACATTGAAATTGTTCCGCCATTACCTAAGTTATATTCTGTGCTGGCAACGGCACCGTGCCGTGGATCTGAACTGGTGTTGATAGGAATTCCTAATCCCAAACTTTCTGCGAAAGCTTGCGCATTATTATTCCATTTTGCCATGATTTCCGTACTCTCTATCGTGGTGATTAAAACATGGCGAAGATTATCGGTTGTCAAGAAGGTCTTTTGTTGATCAGAAAGGTCAGACATAAGCGCAGCGCTTTCAGAAATAGGTTTTCCGTTATAGGTACCGGCACCGAACCCTTTTTCTCTTGCAGGAATAGATTGATGGCCACTATACAACATTAAACCGGCAATTTGCTCCACCGTCATTTTAGAAGCCAGATCTTTTGTGCGCTCATCTACGGACAAGCGCCAGTCTTCGTACTTATCAAGTCTTTCATTTTTGTTGAGGTCTTTAAATGCATACCCATCAACGGTTAAAAGTTTTATACCGGAGGATGGAGCGTATCCTAATGTTTGTCCTTTGGGATTAGTAACAATAGAATACTTATCGTTTTTCTTCTCCGTCCAAGATTGACCAAATAATTGCGAAGTGAAGAGAGCAAATACTAAAGAGCACGTAAATTTCATATGGATTGACTATTATTAATTCATTGTGTAATATGTCAACAATATGAATTTTTTTATCAAAACCTGCAACAGAAAATATACGTACGGTATACTATTAAAATATACTCGGTTTATTTTTTTTCTAACAGTTTTGTAATCATGTTGGCATAGTATTGCCCATAGTAGGGACCTACCCAATTTAAGGCCATGATTTCTTCCTCGTTTCCATTTAGGTAATAACTATCCTCGGTAATGTAACCGGTATAATTTCCGTTGAAGCTGGTAATGATAAGATGCTTATTGGTGGATGAGGTTATACTATCCATTTTTTGATTGACAAAAATTTCTCCGGAGAAGTCGCAGGGTGTACCCATCATAATAATATTACCAATTTTTAAATAGGTAATTTCTCCTTGCAGAGAGCCGATCAACGAACTGAAAACCCAGTTTCTTACTTTCCAATTTTTTTCGATGCGTAATTGCGAAGAGCCAAATTCGATGGGAATGTGTTTGGTGGTAATGGAAACCGAATCCAATTCACCATCTGATTTAGTATTATTAATTTTTTGCGAAAGTGCCTCAGAAGCTTTTTCAATCCTTTCAAAATCAGTTCCGTCAAATCCTTTTAATCGATGACTGCCCACCATCCCCGCAAGGAAAATGCTAAAGGTATTTTTTTTTTCTAGTTTTAAACTGAGAGCAGAGGGATAATCTCCTGAAATAATTCTGCTGAGTAAATCTACATTGGTGGCATGCCCACTGTAGGTGACAAGAATGCCAGAAGTACTGTCAGCCCGAGTAAATTTTATTCCTCTTATTGTGCCATCTACTTTTCCATTTGCTCCGTCTAATCTGTTTTCAACAAATTCATCTGCATTTGCTTCCCAATAATGTAAACTTGCTTTACGCGATGATAAAGTTGCAGCCTCAATATTTGTCAGAATTTTATTAACAGTAGTATTAACCCATTCTTCATGGAACTTACCGGTTGTAAATTTGCTGATTGCGCTATCATCCCAGCCACCAATACTGCTATGGGTATGCGTAGCACTTAGATATAAAAAATAATTCTTACCGTGTTCTCTTAATTTTTGGTTGAGCCTTTCTTTAATAATCGGAGGGAAAAGTAGAAGATCAACACTGATGATAACTATTTTTTGATCAGCTTGGTCAATAGAAAGAATTCTACAATACACTGAATCATGGACTGATTCGTATTTATCTTTTGGTGTGTACCCTGCCATAGGCATTTCATAATCAGGCAATAGATTGAACTTACTCCAGCCAACTTGTAAGTGCGTCTTCTTAGATTTATTGAGTCTCAGCGTATCTAACGTCTGCATCATTCGCTGATAGAATTTCTGCTCATGAAGGGGTGTAAAGTCGATTGAACCAACTAAACTGAATGCAATAACAAGAAGGGTTACCGCGGTGTAGGCTAGCCATTTAGAAATTTTTCTCAAAGCACTCATTCAGCTTTTAAACTGCAATTATTAAGCCAGCAGTTATTTTCGCTTGATCACTTTCTCCGTAGCTTTTATTATTGCATCTGTACTGAGGCCGTACTTTGCTAGAAGTTGGGTGGGTGTTCCACTTTCTCCAAAACTATCATTCACTGCAATAAATTCTTGTGGTGCAGGAAAGAAGCGCGACAATACTTGTGCTACGCTATCTCCAAGTCCACCATTAATCTGATGCTCTTCGCATGTTACTACGCATTTTGTTTTTTGCACCGAAGCAAGAATAGCTTCTATATCCAGCGGTTTAATTGTGTGGATATTAATGATCTCTGCACTTATTCCTTGTTCAGCGAGTTTTGCTTCAGCCTCAATCGCGAGCCAAACCATGTGGCCGGTCGCGAAGATGCTTACATCACTTCCATCAACTAGTTTATCCGCTTTTCCTATTGTAAAAGGTCTATCTGCTGCCATAAAGATTGGCCAACTAGGTCTCCCAAATCGGAGGTAGGCAGGACCTACGTGGCTTCCAAGCGCAACAGTTGCTGCTTTGGTTTGGTTGTAATCACAAGGAACAATTACCGTCATACTCGGCAGCATTTTCATCATTCCAATATCTTCCAAAATTTGATGGGTAGCTCCATCTTCACCCAATGTTAAACCAGCATGAGAGGCACATATCTTTACATTTTTACTGGAGTAAGCAATTGATTGGCGTATTTGATCGTATACTCTGCCAGTGGAAAAATTAGCAAAGGTTCCTGTAAAAGGTATCTTGCCCCCAATGGTCATTCCTGCGGCAAGCCCCATCATATTGGCCTCTGCAATACCTACCTGAAAGAATCTTTCCGGAAAATCTTTTTTGAAAGCATCCATTTTTAAAGATCCGGTAAGATCGGCACAGAGTGCTACCACCTCAGTGTTAGATTTTCCTAATTCATGTAGGCCTACACCAAAGCCTGAACGAGTATCTTTCTTTTCTGTAAAAGTGAATTTGGTCATGTGAAGTTTACTATATGGAAATGCAATTTTAATCAATCTCTATTCAAATCCCTTATACTGTTAATGTTTTGTTAAACAGAGTAACCATAACCTTGGCGAGTCGTTGAGCTGTAAAACCTCGCATCATGACAATTGAATTCAAGAAGAACAAGCGCTTTATTTTCTGGCTATTGCTTTGTTTAGTTTTGGCCTTGCTTCCTTGGTTTATATTGTAAGAAATAATGCCTAAAACCCGTCAGTATTAATTTGAAAAACTAATAATGAAAGAATATTTCACTTAATGATTTTCTTTTTAAGTCAGGAACCCACGTATCATGATGTGGATATCCAACAGGAATTAACAAATAGGGTCTTTCATTGGCTGGTCTCTTTAGGATTTGGGTTAAAAAATTCATTGGACTGGGAGTATGAGTAAGCGCTACAAGCCCTGCCTGATGAATAGCTGCTAACAAGAAACCACAGGCAATACCTACCGATTCGTTTACATAATAGTTATTCCTCTTTGATCCGTCTGTTAAAATATCGAATACTTTTTTAAATACGATTATCAAGTAAGGAGCTGTCTCCAAAAATGATTTTTGCCAATCTGTTTGAAGTGGGCTAAGATCTTGTAACCATTCCTCACTCATGCGATTGTCATAGCTCTCTTTTTCTTCTTTTTCGGCAGCATTTCGAATTTCCTTTTTAATCTCAGAACTAGAGACAACACAAAACGTCCAAGGTTGTTTGTGGGCACCGGATGGAGCAGTGGAAGCAGCTTTGACAATATTTTCAATGACTTCTAAAGCTATTTGTTGATCAGAAAAATCGCGTACAGATCGTCTTAGATCAAGCCAATTATAAAAATCCTTTGACCGCGCTATAACCTCTTCTTTAGAATAGGTTTTTTTTGAATAGGGTACGAATGGGTGGCCATTAATCACTCTTGTTGATTCATCCATAGTTCCATTTTTCTTTTCAAGTAAGAAAGAAAAAATAGAAATACATGTAAGGCCACAGACAATTTTGCTTGCTGATTTTTTATTTATGACGACTATTCAGTACCGAAAGCACATCTTCCAATGTGAAATCTTTGGCGGCTAATAAAACCAAGTAATGATACATAAGGTCGGCTGCTTCGTTCAGGAATAATTCTTTGTTATTATCTTTTGCTTCAATTACTAATTCAATAGCTTCTTCACCAACTTTTTGTGCGACTTTGTTTATCCCCGAATTAAGCAATTGGTTCGTATAAGAATTTTCCTTGGGATTCTTCTTTCTGTTTTGAATGATAGATTCTAAAAATTCCAATCCATCTATTTTATTATTTTCGTTAAAACAGGTATCTGCACCGGTATGGCAAGTGGCGCCAATAGGAGTTACTTTAAAAAGTAGTGTATCCTGATCGCAGTCCATCATTACTTCTTTCAACAGAAGGAAATTTCCTGACGTTTCCCCCTTGGTCCAAAGTTTTTGTTTGGTGCGACTGAAGAAGGTAAGTTGCTTTTCAGCAAGTGTCTTTTGCAATGCTTCTTTATTCATATAGCCCAGCATTAACACTTTATTGGTTTGTTGATCTTGCACAATGCAAGGAATTAACCCGCCAACCTTATTAAAATTCAGTTTGTCAATTTCAATCATGCGTTTACATTTCGAATGGGTACTCCGCTTTGCAAAAGATAGTCTTTTAATTCTTTGATGGTAAGTTCACCAAAATGAAAAAGTGTAGCTGCTAATGCAGCATCTGCTTTACCCAACACAAATGCTTCTAAAAAATCTTTTTGTGTACCGGCTCCGCCAGAGGCAATTACAGGTATGTTCAGCAACTCATTTAATTTAGCTAATGGATCAATCGCAAACCCTTGTTTGGTGCCGTCATGATCCATACTGGTAAACAATAACTCACCTGCACCGCGCTCTTGTCCTTCCTTAGCCCACGAGAATAATTTCTTATCAGTTGGCTTTGATCCACCATGGGTGTGAACAATCCATTGGTTATCAATTTTTCGGGCATCAATTGCCAGCACTACAAACTGAGAACCGAATGCTTTCGATAACTGATCTATTAAATCAGGATTTTTAACAGCCGCAGAATTGATGCTCACTTTATCGGCACCCGCCTCTAGCAACGGGGCAACATCTTCAACTGAACTAATGCCGCCACCAACAGTGAAAGGAATATTTACGTGAGAGGCAATTTCTTTTACCAGCTTTACAAACGTTTTTCTGTTTTCATTGGTGGCGGAGATGTCAAGAAATACCAACTCATCAGCACCTTGACGTGCGTAAGCTTCTCCAAGTTCTACCGGATCTCCGGCATCTCGGATATTGATAAAATTTACACCTTTTACAGTGCGGCCATCTTTTATATCTAAGCAGGGAATAATTCTTTTAGTTAGCACAGCTTAGATATTCTTAAGTTCATCCAATTTTATTTTTCCTTCGTAAATGGCTTTACCTACAATGACGCCATAGAGATTTAATTTTTTTAATTTCTTTAAATCATCGATCGATCCAACTCCGCCACTAGCCGTTATTTTTAGATCGGGAAATTTGTCTTTTAATTTTTCATATAATCCAAAATTAGGGCCGGCAAGCATTCCATCCGTAGCAATATCTGTGACAGTAATATATCCTAAACCATGCTCAATAAATTCAGTTACTAAATCAAACAATCTGAACTCTGTTGACTCTAGCCAGCCGTTAATAGACACATTTTCTCCTTTTACATCGGCACTTAAAATAAAATTTTCGGAACCGAATTTACCTAGCCATTCTATAAATTTATTGGGTTCTTTTACGGCAAGGCTGCCCACATTGATTTGACTAATCCCTAGATCGAGTAATTCCTTCACATCATCATCTGTTTTAACTCCCCCGCCAAAATCTACATTCAATGCTGTACCTTCTTGTATATCGCGTATTACTTTCCAATTGACTACCTCACCTTTTTTGGCTCCATCTAAATCGACCAAATGGAGATATTCTAAATTCGCATCTTCAAATTCTTTAGCTACGTGAACTGGATTGTCGTTATAGATTTTCATTCTTCCATAATCGCCTTGTGTAAGCCTAACGCATTTTCCGTTAATGATGTCGATGGCAGGAACGATACGCATTGGATAGAAATAGAAATTAGGAAGGAATATTTAAAAAACTTGAAAGAATGATTTCACCTGCTAGTGCAGATTTTTCCGGGTGGAATTGTACAGCATAAAAATTTTTTTGCTTCATAGCGGCACTAAAGGGCTGCACATATTCTGTAATGGCGGTAGTATGTGCGTTAACCGGTACATAATAACTATGTACAAAGTAAACAAATTGATGCGTTAATTCTGCGGGTAGCCATCCTTTTGTTTGCGCTAAAGAATTCCAACCCATATGCGGAATCTTCTCTTTGTTTTTGGGAATGAAAAATTTTACCGATTCTTTAAAGATTCCTAAACAGGGTGTATTATTTTCTTCAGAGAAGGCGCACATCAATTGCATTCCTAAACAAATACCCAATACAGGTTGCTTCAAATTGATTATTACCTGATCGAGCTTTTTGTATTTTAAGTATTGCATTGTAGTGCTGGCTTCGCCCACACCCGGAAAAATTATTTTATCGGCCTTTCTGATTTCTTCTTCGTGGTCGGTAATAGAATAATCAACTTTTAATCTTTCCATGGCAAAAGCTACGGAGCGAATATTTCCTGCATTGTATTTAATGATTGCTACTTTCATAGAGTTCCTTTCGTGCTGGGCAGTTGATCGCTATATGGATCTTTTCTTACAGCCATTTTTATTGCTTTTGCAAACCCTTTAAAAATCGCTTCTATTTTATGGTGCTCGTTATCGCCTTGCACTTTTATGTTGAGATTACATTTAGCTGTGTCTGAAAATGATTTAAAAAAATGAAAGAACATTTCTGTTGGCATTTCTCCAATCTTATCTCTTTTAAAATTTGCTTCCCAAACTAGCCAAGGCCTTCCACCAAAATCGATGGCTACCTGTGCTAGGCTTTCGTCCATGGGCAAAAGAAATCCATAGCGTTCAATTCCTTTCTTGTTGCCTAATGCAAGTAAAAATGCCTCGCCTAATGCCAATGCGGTATCTTCAATGGTGTGATGTTCATCAATATGCAAATCTCCCTTTACCGTGATAGTCAAATCGACTAATCCATGTCTTGCCACTTGCTCTAACATATGATCAAAAAATCCCAAACCAGTTTTGATTGACGATTGACCTGTTCCATCTAAATTAATTTTAATATGAATGTCAGTCTCTTTCGTTTTTCTATTGACCATTCCTATTCTTTTTGCTCGTACCGCTTCATACACTTCTTTCCAGTTGTGGGTTGATAGTGCGCATGAGTCTACCAGATCGGTGGGTATAGTTAATTCTGGCAATGCGGGATGGCGCAGTAAAATTCCTTTTGCCCCCAAGTTTTTTGCCAGTTGAATATCGGTAAGCCGATCGCCAATTACATACGATTTTTGCAAATCATATTCAACCGAAAAATATGATTCCAACATTCCTGTTCCGGGCTTTCGGGTAGTTTTATTTTCGTGAGGAAACGAGCGATCAATATGGATGGCGGAAAATTTAATGCCTTCACCTTCCAATGTCTTAATTAATTTATTTTGCACCAGCCAAAATGTTTCCTCCGGAAAAATATCTGTGCCGAGTCCGTCCTGATTAGTCACCATCACTAATTCATAATCAGTTTCAGTTGCAATTTTGCCTAGCCAATTGAAAAGGCCAGGAATAAATTCAAGCTTCTCAAGACTATCAATTTGTGGATCGGTTGGTGATTCAAAAATCAATACGCCATCTCTGTCAATAAAAAGAACTTTTTTCATAGTTGGTTCAATTGCAATAGTAACTCTTTATTTTCCATTGGTGTTCCAACCGTAATTCTCAAACAATCTCCGCATAAAATTACATTCGATCGATCACGTAAAACAATTCCTTTTACTATTAATTGTTGATAAATCTTTTGGGCATCATTTATCTGCACCAAAAGAAAATTTGCCTCTGATGGATAAACCCTTTTTATACTGGGTATCTTTAAAAACTCTGATCTGAGATGTTCTCTCTCATTAATAATTTCTTCTACCCACTTATTTTTAAGTTCTACCTGTTGCAAATTTTCTAGCGCAATTTGCTGTGTAACACCATTGATATTGTACGGAGGTTTTATTTTGTTAAGGATGGCTATGACATCTGTACTGGCAAAGCACATTCCTAATCTGATGTTGGCAAGCCCCCAAGCTTTTGACAGTGTTTGAAGTATAACCAGATTGGGATATTTGTTTAACAAGGGAACAAAGCCTTCGTAAGAAGTAAAATCAAGGTACGCCTCATCAACAATCACTAATCCATTAAAACTTCCGAGGATATTTTTGATTTTGTCTACGCTTAATAAATTTCCAGATGGATTATTTGGGCTGCACAAGAAAATCAATTTTGTATTTGGATTCCACTGATTTTTAATTGCGTCTAAATCCAAATCAAAATCTTTTGTAAGCTTACCGGAAATAATTTCTACCGCATTTATATCTGCACTTACTGCGTACATTCCATAAGTCGGTTGCGGAATCAGGACATTGTCAACTCCCGGTTCACAAAAGGCTCTGCATAAAAGATCAATCGCCTCATCGCTTCCATTCCCTAAAAAAATCTGTTCTGCTTTTATTTTTTTTAATTCACTGATTCTCTCCTTCAATTTATATTGATGTGGATCGGGATAGCGATTATATTTATTTGGAAATGGATTCTCGTTTGCATCTAAGAAAATAGAAGCGCTTCCTTTAAAATCATCGCGTGCAGAGGAGTAAGGTTTTAACTTTAATACATTCGGTCGAACCAATTTCAACAAGTCAAAATTCATCGGATATTTAATTTTTAGGGTTTGACATTCTTATCCGAATAGCCTCTGCATGCGCTTTTAATTGTTCTGCCTCTGCCATTTCTTCTACTGCCGATCCTATATTATTTAATCCTTGTTGCGTCAATTTTTGAATGGTTATATATTTAATAAAACTATCTAGCGATACACCACTGTAGGCTTTTGCAAAGCCATTAGTCGGCAGGGTGTGATTAGTTCCCGCGGCATAATCTCCCACCGACTCGGGCGAGTATGAACCTAAGAAAATAGATCCGGCATTGATTACTGTAGCAGCTAATTGCTCGCAGTTTTTTGTATTGATGATCAGATGCTCTGGCGCATATTCATTTACAAAGCCCATCATGTCAACCTCTGAATCGAATAAAATAGATAAACTATTATTCAAAGCTTGTCTGGCAATTTCTTTCCGAGGAAGCTTTTCAATTTGTGTATTTAGTTCAATAGAGGTTTGCTCAATAATTTTTTTAGAATTGGTGACCAACACCACCTGACTATCCGCGCCATGTTCGGCTTGCGACAATAAATCTGCAGCTAAGAAAGAGGGATCAGCAAACTCATCGGCAATTACCAAAACCTCAGAAGGGCCAGCCGGCATATCAATGGCAGTGCCTTCTTGATTAACTAGTTGTTTGGCTTTGGTAACGAATTGATTTCCGGGTCCAAAAATTTTATAGACCGCAGGGATGGATTTAGTTCCATACGCAAGAGCCGCAATTGCTTGTGCGCCACCAACTTTAAAAATTTTAGTAATACCTGTTATCGATGCTGCATACAAAATAGCAGCGTTAACCTTACCCTCTTTAGACGGAGGCGTGCAGAGGATCACCTCGCTACAGCCAGCTAATTTTGCCGGAATACCTAACATTAATACAGTTGAAAAAAGAGGAGCGGAGCCACCCGGAATATAAATACCTACTTTGTCAATGGCAACACTTTTGCGCCAGCACATAATACCGGGCATTGTTTCAACTTCTAGCGTTTCTCTTTTTTGTGCTTGATGAAATTTCTCAATATTTTTAGTGGCAGTTTCAATAGCGCTTTTGAGAGTAGAGGGAATAAATTTAATGGCTTCAGCTATTTCCTTTTTAGTTACCTGCAGTTCAGCTAATTCTACCTGATCAAATTGTTTAGTAAATTCTACTAAGGCCTCATCTCCCGATTTTTTTACGCGCGCCAAAATATTTCTTACGCTGCTATCCAAGTACTCTAATTCAAGCTGCGGTCGCTCGCATAATTTCTTCCACTTATCTTTTGATGGATTATCTTCTATTTTCATCGTTTCAGTATTCAACATTTAAAAAATTTACATTGCTCAGGCAATCATCTTTTCGATTGGGATCACTAGAATCCCTTCTGCGCCCAAAGATTTTAATTGATAAATCTTTTCCCAAAAATCGTTTTCATCTACCACCGAATGCAAACTAGACCAGCCCTTTCTGCTCAATGGCATAATGGTGGGGCTTTTCATGCCTGGAATTATGCTAGTGATTTTTTCGATAGCTTCATCAGGGCAATTTAAAAGTATGTACTTATTATTTTTGGCTGACTGAACTGCGTTAATTCTAAAAATCAATTTATCTAATATTTCTTTTTTGTCACTCGCTAAGTCAGGAGTTGCAATCAATATAGCTTCGCTCTGTATAACTGTTTCTACTTCTTTTAATCCATTGCTTAACAAAGTGCTTCCCGTACTAACAATATCGCAGATGGCATCAGCCAAACCGATGCCAGGAGCAATTTCAACCGAGCCACTGATCTCGTGAATGCCTGCTTTGATATTATGTTTATCTAAATACTGTTGAACAATAACCGGGTAGGAGGTAGCAATATTTTTTCCCTCCAGGAATTGGATGCCGGTATAATTTTCAGCACGCGGAATGGCAATTGAAAGGCGGCATTTGGCAAAGTCTAACCTGCGCACTAATTCGTTTTTCTTTTGCTTTTCGATAAATACATTCTCACCTACAATGCCCGCATCGGCCACTTTGTCTTCCACATATTGTGGAATGTCATCATCGCGTAGAAATAAAAGCTCTACCGGAAAATTGTGCGCTTGTGTTTTTAGTTGATCTTTTCCATTGGTAAAGTGCAGACCAGCTTCTTTTAAAAGTTTTAAAGAGTCTTCTTGTAAACGTCCAGACTTTTGAATGGCAATGCGGAGTGGATTCATTCTAAATTTATTTTACTTTTTTTACTAATCACTAGAAACAAAAAAGGCTTACCATTGTTGGCAAGCCTTTTAGGAATAATCTTTATTTCAGATCAAAACATAAAGCCGCCAAGCAAGCTGGTTGCATGATGCTGGCGAAAGATATTTTGAGTGTATTTCATATTTTGATAGAACAAAGTAAAGGATTCATTTTGTATTAATCAAAAGCGAAAGCAAAATAACTCTACATTATTTAAAGATTTTCTTTTGTTACCGATTGCGCCCGAAAAATATCTTCTTCTGATTTTGGCACGCAAGTCCGAAAACATCTGAGAAACATAGGGGTTTATATTGTTGTATTTTTACTTCTTATGATAAAGTATCTAATCGTTTGTTTGGCATTTCTCTTCTCGTGTTCAGATTCTAAAGAAACCCGCATACAGCAGTTTTTATTGAAAGGCAACATTGCCAATAAAGACCACACCTATGATCAAGCAGCTTATTATTATGGTGAAGCCATTCGATTGGAACCTTGCTTCGCTGATGCCTGGAATAATCTGGGAACGACCTACTTCGATCAGAAACGATTTGACTTGGCAATTGAGAAATATGATAAAGCCATTGAATGTAAACCTAATTTTATAAACGCACTTTTCAATCGTGCCAACACAGCCTATGAATTAAAAGAATATTATAAAGCCGTTGAAGATTTAGAGAAGGTAATTTCATTAAAGCCAGATACTGCACTGGCGTTTTTTACCCAAGGAATTGTGTACACAAAGATGAGGAGCTTTGCTAAAGCAAGATTAGCCTTTGAGAAAACACTGAAACTTGATCCTGCAAATATTGATGCAAAAGTTAATCGCGCCATTGTTTTTTACTATGAAGGAAATTTTGAAAAAGCAAAAATAGAACTTGAACAGGCAGCTAAGTTAAAAAGTGAAGAGCCGAATATTTATAATACGCTTTCGCTGATAGAAATTGAAAAAGGAAACTATGCTGAAGCGTTGGAGTTAGTTAACAAGGCAATTAAATTAGATCCGAAACAAACTTATTTTTTAAATAATCGGGGCTTTGTTTATTTGTCTCTGAAGGAATATGATAAGGCCCTCGCTGATATTAATCAAAGCATCTCCTCAGATCCGTACAATGGTTGGGCATATCGCAACAAAGGAATTTATTATTTGATACAACAAGATTATGCTTCGGCAGAAAGATTATTAGCGCAAGCGGAAGGAATGGACAACTTTATTGACAAGATTTATTTTTATCTGGGAATGGCTTACCGGAAGAATAATAAAAGGGTAGAAGCTTGCCAGGCATTTAGTCAATCGGAGCAGCGGGGCGATAAAATGCTGACGACTGAGCTTATAAAATATTGCAAATGATGTGGACGGGTTTTATTGATGAGCTTGAGCAGAGATTAAAACTCCCGTTACCCGGTTCGCGTGCACATGAACCCATGCGCGCTACACCAATCGGAATGATTAAGCCAAAGTTTGAGCACCTGGTTCCGCCAAAACCAGGCAGTGTACTAATATTACTTTATCAGGATGGCGATTTATTAAAATTCCCGCTTACTAAAAGACCCGAATACCTTGGCGCACATAGCGGTCAAATAAGTTTGCCGGGCGGCAAGGCCGAAGAAGGGGAAGATGAAATTCAAACTGCTTTGCGCGAAACGGAGGAAGAGATAGGTGTGAGACGAAATGAGATTAGAGTGCTCGGTAAACTAAGTAATTTTTTTGTAATCCCGAGTAATTTTATGGTTACCCCTGTAATTGGATATTTAAATCAGAAGCCTGTGTTTACTGCCCAACTCACAGAGGTAACAAGAATTATTGAAGCTGATTTAGAACAAATTATAAGTTACAATGCTATTCGTACCAAAGAAATTGTAGCTGCAAAATTGTATCACATGGTAGCTCCTCATTTTGAAATAGAAGGGGAGGTTGTATGGGGCGCCACCGCTATGATGTTGAATGAGTTTAGAGAAGTAGTAAGAGAAATTAGGGAAAAATAAATAAGGATAGAAACGCATGCTTCTACTTCTGATTTTTCTTAAGCGTAGTTTTGCCCTTCTTGGCCAGTCTTAAATCTTTATCTAAGATATATGCTACAGAAAAATTTAACACTTTCAAATTGCACTTTAAGCTTTCCTGCCCCTGAAAAGAAATGTTATTCCAATAGGCGCTCGTGTTGGTACCTAGGTATGTTTGCCCCCACGTTAGTCTAATCTCAGTAACTATTTTCTGATTTTTTCTGGTATTAGCGCTAAAGCCAAATCCAAGATTTAAACCAAAAAGCCAGCGGTTGCTGTTGTTCACATACATTTTATCGTAGGCAGTTCCGGTTTGGTCAAATGCTATGCTGTAATCTTGTGGAATGCCGTAATTTGTTGCTATAGTTCCCTTGCCAGCAATCCAATAGTTAATGTTAGGTCCAATATTTACAAACCAATCAGTTGCAACATTTTCTTTTATTTTCAACTTAAATGTCTTTCGCAAATTCATAGCCATATCCGCAAAATAATAGGTGCTGTTATTTATCTGCTGGTCAGAGTTAAAAGAAATTATTCTTCCTTGCTGAGAAAAGCCCAGTTCAGTTTGGAAGGAATATTTTTTCTTGAGGGGAAAGTCAATAATACCAGCTACCGAAAATCCGAGTTTTGGTAAAACCGAGGATCGGCTTTTTACGGTTTCATCTGCAAAATTGGTGTACGCTGCTAAAATGCCTGCTTTAGCTCCTAGAGAAAATTTTTGAGACCATCCTTCAGAAATAGAAAGACGAGTCAACATCGAAAAAATGATTAAAACTCTAAAAATCACAGTTTCAAAGTTGCTTAAGTTTTGCCAAAAGAAAAAACCAATTAATAATCCATTTAACTTATTGAAAAAGGTAGATACTGCCCAAACCATATTTCCGATGATCCTTCTGTCGAATATTTATGTCATTTATCATTAAATTGAATAGGGATCAACATTTATTATATAAATTAGTGCAAACTATGAGAGTTCTATTTCTACTAATATTCTTGTTTCTCGCTTCTTTTTCTAGTGTCAGTCAGGATATCTCGAACTTTACTCAATTTTTTATTAATCCCTACACACTTAATCCTTCTTATGCTGGAGTAGAAGGGCAAACCGCCTTATTTTTAGGCTACAGGAAGCAATGGGCTAGCATAAACGGAGGACCAGCTATCGCAAATTTTTCGGCTCATACTCCGATCAATACAAAATTGGGTGTAGGATTTAGTTCAAGTAGTGATAAGAGAGGTATTACAAGCCAATCATCTGCTTTGCTTTCAATAAGTTACACAGCCACAATTGATAACACTACTTCGCTCCGGTTTGGGCTCTCAGCCGGATATGGTTTTAATAGTGTTGATATTGGAGATATTGCCAGCTTTAATGATCCAGCTATTTCGTCACTCCTTACTAAAACATCTTCGTTGATTGGTAATGTAGGATTGTCGTTCCATAAAAAGACATTTCACATTGGTGCTTCAATGCCTAACATTTTTGAGCCTCTTTATTTAAGCAAAGATGCTTTTTCGTTGGCGGCAGTTAAGCCATTTCAAAATATCATTGTGCATGCTAGCAATCGATTTTATTTTAATCACGATAAGAATGTATTTGAACCGTATTTGATTTATCGCATCAATGGGGCTTTACCTACTCAATTTGAATTTGCTTCCGTGGTTCATATTCAACATACCTTTTGGGTAGGCGCATCTTATAAGCAGCAGTTCGGAATTTCAGGACTACTGGGGTTCAAGCTTAAAAATCAGTTGGCAGTCGGTTTTTCGTATAGCCTGCAAAATTCAGGTCAAAACCAGATTCCATCGCCATCTTATGAAATACAACTAGGCTACCTTTTAGGTAACAAAAAGAAAGCCATGAACCTCTATTCGTTTGTAAATACAGAGAAGGAAAAACCCCTTAAAAAGACTACGGCCAAAACAGTTGCCGATCGTAAAAAACAGCAGCAGATATTGGATCAGAAAATGGCAGACGATAAAAAGAAACATGAAGCTCAATTAGCTAAGCAGAAAGCTGGCCAACAAGCTAAGTTGCCAGTTAAACCAGTAGCAACACCAACTGAGAAATCAAAAGTAGTGGATAAGCCTTTAATTGGTATGGCACCTAAAGACACTACCCATAACGGAGGACCCCGATTTAAAGCTAAAGGTGATGCATTGGTTGTAGTAACCGCGCCTGTTGTTTCAAAACCACTAGAACAGCATGAAGAGGAAGCGGATAAGTTATCTCGATTGGAGGCTCATGCAGATAACCCAACTGAAGAGCATAAAAATGAGGTAGAACATCCTCATAAAGAACGACATGAGTTTGTAAAGAAGGGAGTTCACCACGAGGAGATGGACTATGGTGATTACGTGATTGCTGGCGTATTTAAAACAAAAGCCAATGCGGAACACTTCAGTAAAGGATTGACTGGAATGCAGTTTACTTCTGATTTTGGTTTTTTAACGGAAAAAAACCTGTGGTACGTTTACGTTTCAGAAACTGACGACATTAATGTAGCAAGGGAGAATCGGGATAATTTTAGGAAGTTGAGGATTTTTAGAGATTGTTGGTTGCTAACGGTACATAAGTAAAATGAAGTTCAGAATTACCTTTATTCTTTGCCTGCTGACGTGGGGTCTTTCAGCTCAAGCACCTGTTATTAATTCAATTACCCCACTATCGAGTGCTCCACTACAATATGTTATTGTTACGGGTAGCGGCTTTAGCACCGATCCCACAAAATTGATTGTGTGGTTCGATCATGTGAGAGGAACGGTGGTATCTTCTACTGCCTTTTCTATCGAAGTTCAGGTTCCTGCTCAGGCCAGATTTTCTAACATTGAGGTGGTGAATCTGACTAATAATCTTTCGGCAAAGTCTCCATTAAAATTTTTACCGAGCTATGGCGGAGAGCAGTTTAGCCAAGCAAAAGTTTCAACACCTTTCACCAACATAGACTTAACTGAATTATTTGATATAGCCAGCTCAGATTTAGACCTAGACGGTAAACCGGATTTGATAGCAACTAAAACAAACAATGGCGCTACCGCTACTGATCTAATTATTTATAAAAACCAAAGCCTAGCGATTGGAACAATTTCTTTTGCGAAATTTGATAAAACCAATCTAGCAGCTTTAGATTTAGGAGCTCCAACTGCAAATGTTACTTGCGGAGATTTAAATGGAGATGGTAAGCCTGATATTGTTGCCACCAGAAATGGAGCCACCAGAAATGAAGTATTAATTTTAAAGAATACGAATTCGGTAGCTGGCACGCTATCCTTCGCAGCTGTGCAAAAAGTTTTATTGGATGTTGGGCAATTTGCTTTCCGCGTATCTATCCGTGATTTAAATGGAGATGGCAAGTCAGAACTTATTGTAAGTAATGCCTTTGATGATGGGTCGCCTACTACAGATAATCAAATTTACGTGTTCCCAAACCAAAGTACGGTTAGTACGATTTCTTTTGGTACCCCTCTCAAGCTATCTGTGGTTACCGCTAATACAACGTATGGTCTAGACGTGCAGGATTTAGATGGGGATGGATTGGCAGATATTGTGGTTAACCAGTTCAACACAAATAATATTTTTGTATTTAAAAATCAAAGTACAGGATCCATTTCTTTTGCAGCCTCTCAAAAAATAACTATTACTGCAGCGTTTAACAGTGTAATAGCCACCGATATTAATAAGGATGGGTTGATGGATTTGGCAGTTACGGCTACGCTTGATAACAATCTTCAAATTCTGATTAATAACTCTTCGAGTGGAAATATTTCATTTCAACCTCCGCAAATACTTACAACATCATTAGGCCCGTGGGGTGTAGATGCCAGTGATATGGATGGAGATGGGGATGTTGATTTAATTGTTGCCAATAGAAACGAGGCGAAAGTGAATGTATTCCGACAAGATGCCGCATTGGTGTTTACCAAGTTAGATATTCCAACCGCCAAGCCTTGCCGGAATTTAAGAGTAGGAGATTATGATGCAGATGGAAAACCTGATATCGCTGTAACTTCCTTTTCTAGTGCATTTTCAGTGGATGTTATTCGCAATGCAAATTGTGTGAGTCCTAAAATTACAAACCCAACACCCGGTACCATTTGTACAGCACAAACGATCCGCCTGCAAGCCGTTCCGGCATTAGGAGTTACTTTCGATTGGAAATTAAACGGCACTACTTTTTCTTCCTCAGCGGGAACAGTCGATTTTAAAGATGTAACCAGTGCAGGAACCTATACAATCTTGGCAACAGGAGAATTAGGTGCGTGTGCAGTTACTTCACCTTCCGTTGTGTTAAATTCCGGAACTGGTTCGGCTCCTGCAAATCCACCCATTAATTTTAATACACCTTGTATAGGAAATGCATTAAATCTTTCAACTACGGCAGTTGCAAGTGCCACTTATACCTGGACAGGTCCTAATAACTTTACCTCGGGCGCTCAAAACCCAACAATACCGATTGTTACCACTAACACAGGAGGTATCTATCAATTACAGGTAACCGTAGGTGGTTGTTCAAGTAATCTTATCAAACAACAGATTGATGTTGCTTCTGTTCCTGTTCTGCCTGTCTCCGCATCTCCTGGTGCTACGGCTTGCGCAGGATCTACAGTTACGTTAAGCGTTACAGGATCTGGCTATACTTTTCAATGGCTAAAAGGTGGTATTGCTGTGGGAGGCGAGACTGCTGCATCTATTGCCGCAACACAAGAAGGCGATTATAGTCTTGTAGTAACTAGTATTGCTACATCGTGCAGTCAAGAGACAGCAAAGACTTCTGTAAAGTTACTTTCTGTACCCGTTTCCAATTTTAGTTTTCCTACGTCAACCTGTAAGGATGCTGTTATAACATTTACAAATTCTTCTACGGTCGATAGTAGAGCCACAGTTGTATATGCATGGGATTTTGGAAATGCATCAACATCTTCTCAGCAAAATCCTACTGCTACTTATGCAACAGCGGGGCCATTCAATCCTAAACTAACGGTAAGCTATTCTGGTGTGGTGGGATGCTCTAACTTTGTAACAAAACCGATAACCATTTTCACGCCAACAATCCCCACCATCAGCGCGACCTTTGATCCTATTTGCCCAGGTGAACCCTCAGTACTGTCTATAACCGGAGCCTACAATACTATTGTTTGGGTGGGAGTTAGTGGTTCTACCAATAGTGTTAGCATTACTCAATCAGGATCATATTCTGTAAATACCACGGATGCAAATGGATGCGTTTCTTCTGCGGCTAAAACAATTCAATCCAAACCTGTAATTTCACCGTTCAAAGCTACTGCAGATAAACCAACTATTACCTTGGGTCAATCAGTGCAGTTGACTGCTACTCTCGGTGCTGATATTTATGCGTGGAGTCCGCCAGATGGACTCAATAGCGTCTCTATTAACAATCCCATAGCTACCCCAACGGCAACTATAACATATGTGGTAGTTGCCAAGCAGTCAGGTAAATGCGATGCCCAAGCATCCCTCTCTATCACGGTTCTACCTCCGGGCGATATTGCATTAAATCCCCCCAAATTATTTTCGCCTAATGGAGATGGAAATAACGATAAATGGGTTATTCCCAATGCAACAAATTCAGATTGCACAATGACAATTTATGACGGGCATGGCAGCCAAGTCTTCGAGAAAAAAGGATATTCTAATGATCCGTGGGATGGTATGTTGAATGGAAACAAAGTTCCTGACGGAGTATATTTTTATGTCTTTTCATGCCCTGATAAGGCGCCATCAACCGGTAGTGTATTAGTGGTGAAGTAGATTTGATTGTAGACTGAATTTATTATATGATAGATAAGAACTCGAGTTCTAATTTTTTTGCCAAGAGAATTTTTTTAATAGGATTCTTTCTTTCGACAGCCGCTGTTTCATTCTCTCAAACAACGGAAATTTGTAACGATGGCAAAGACAATAATGGAGATGGAAAAATAGATTGTGCAGACGCACTTTGTTCATTTGCTGCTACCGTAGAAAAAGGTTGTAATTGCTTTGATAATAAAGACAACGATGGTGATGGAAAAATTGATGCTGCCGATACGGATTGCGCCAGTTATTATGGACTGACGTTCGTAGGGTCAGGCTCAACCTGTAGTATCACCCCTGCCCCAGGCACAGCCTTCACATCAATAGCACCGCCCCAAACCTCCAGTCAAAATACTGCCGATACTCCTGCAAAAATTGTTGTTGGCGATATGAATGGCGATGGAGTGCCCGATGTAACGGTAACCTCTAAATGGAATAGCACTATTCAGGTTGTTTCAGCCGCTACAGCCAGTGGTTTTAATCCTGGTGACATTATGGGGGATTTTAGAACCCCTGGTTCCAAAATATTTCCCAAGGCTGGTTCTGCCTATGTCTTTGAGCATGAAGTTGCAATTGCAGATATCAATAAAGATAAAATTGGTGAGATGTGGGCTATTGCTAGTGAGCGTGGAGGGAGTCCTAATAACGTACCAGTAAGATATTATTTAACCGGATTTAGATACGCTAACAACAGTTTGGTTCCATTGTTTAACGCTGTTGATTTAGGACCTGATCGCCCAGGCAGCATTGGCGTGGCTGACTTTGATGGAGATGGTAAAGCTGAAGTGTATGTTAGAAATCAGATTTATGCTGCAGAATCAGGGGTTAAATTAGCTGATGCCGGAGGCGTATGGGATACTCAAATAAATGCTGGTCCGGTAGCTGTTAATATGACGGGTAGTTCGAACCTCGAATTAGTCGTTGGTAATTTTATTTATTCAGTACCTAGTCTTGCAGCAAGAACCTTACAAACGCTCACTGTTTTTAAAGACATGAATTCTTTTGCGGGCGCTAGCAAGTTTTTCCCGAAAGGATACAATGATGTTAATGAATATGGAATAGATCAAGCAAGTACATCTAGTACTGCAGATTTTGATGGAGATGGTTTTTTAGACGTATTTATGAGCGGAGCAATTAATTGCTCTGGTAATGAAGCGGCACCTTGTGGTACTAATAATACCACCATCTTTTATTGGAACGTTCAAACAAACACGGTCAAAACATTTACACCTCCCAATGCAACCTATCCGTTGGGTTGGATATGGGGAACCGGCCGTATCAATCTCGTGGATGCAAATGGCGATGGAAAACTTGAAGCATTATTTGTTGCCGGAAATCAATTGTATTGTTTGGGATTAGATGGTAGCGGAAACTTAGTTCAACTGTGGGTGAGAACTATTAACGATTCACTCTCAGGTATTTTAAGTGTTACGGTTTACGATTTTGATAATGATGGCAATCCGGAAGTAGTTTATCGTGATTCACAGCAATTAGTAGTATGCGATGGAAAGACTGGCGCAACAACAAAATGGAGCGCTACATGTCAATCTCATACTTTCACCGAGGGGCCTATTATAGCAGACGTAAATGGCGATGGCGGAACTGATATTTGCATTACCTGCTACACCAACTCATCCTTCGATATCAATAAAAGCACCGCACAGCAACAATCTCTTGGTCAAACCAGATTGTATTATTCCTCCACCAATGCATGGCTGCCAACTCGAAGCGTGTGGAATCAGCATCCCTATTTTGTTACTAATATAAATGACAATATTACTTTACCTTTTCCACAGATAGATCCAAGCTTAATTTTTGGAAATGTGGTTTGCCCCAATGGGGTTCCTGGTCCACAGCGGCCATTGAATTTATTTATGGATCAGGTGCCACGCCTCAGCAAAAGCGGATGCCCTGAATTTCCTGCGCCAGATCTCACTTTCTACGGAGATGACCCCGCGAATCCAGGTGTAGATTCGAATGGAGATGGAGTGTATAAACCGACTGTTGTTATTACACCGCCTATTTGTGGTAATCTGGATATCAAGGCACAATTCAATATTGTTAACAATGGAGACTTGCCCATTACCGATAACATGCCGGTTAGTTTCTTTACTGCGGACCCTACCACTAACCCAACTACTGCCGTCCGACTGTATAATACAACAGTGCCCATTACTAATTTAGGAATTAGTCAGACGTATACTTCTCCTGTCTATTCATTTAATGGACCAGGCACAAATTTTACGTTATATATTGTTCTTTACAATGATGGCTCTGTTTTGCCAATTACCTTAACGGGATCAAGCGCTAAGGAATGTACTATTTCAAATAACATGTATTCAGTGCCTATTACGCCTACACCGTTTACAGTTACAGTAGAAAAAGTACAGGATAACTTTAAGTGTTCCAATGCAGCACCTAACAATGGTATTTTGCGATCACGTATTTTTATCGGTGGTGTAGAGGTGGTAGATTATAGTCCCTTCTCTTTTCAATGGTACACGGGCATAACAACTGCAAGTCCAATTGCCGGAGCAACTCAATACAATCTTCAGAATTTAGATGCGGGCACTTACTCAGTAGTGGTTACTAACATACAAAAGGGTTGTAAAAGCGCGATAGTGCCGGGATCTTTAGTTAGAACAGGTAATGATCCCCCAATAAGTATTACGGTTGTTTCAAACCAAACAGTTTGTAGTCCACCGAACGGAGAATTATTTGCAACGGTAACAGATGGTACCACAGGGTATACGTACGATTGGTTTGATATTTCTCTTAACTCATTGGGTATAACAGGTCAAACCGCAAAAAATCTTAGTGCAGGTAATTATATTGTACGAGCCAGTAAAGATGGTTGTTCAAAGAACTCCACACCTGTTACAGTGGGCGGTCCTGTAGTTCCAGATGCGGGAGCTGTTACCTTAACAAATGTTCAAGATTGCTCTAATCCAAATACGGGATCTGTTCAGGCTGATGCGTATTTCAATGGAGTAAAGCAAAATCCGGCTAACTACACCTTTGACTGGTATTTTTATAATAACGTAACAAGTACGACAGGCAGTATCTTACCTGCGGGAAACGGAGTAGGTCAAACTCGTACTGGATTGACAGTAGGATTTTATCAGGTTGTCATCACTGACAATGCTACTAAATGCATTTCCACTCAAAAGCCATTTACAGAAGTCAAAAGCACAACCGTTATTCCAACAGCTTCAATTTCAGAAGTAGCTCCGCAAACATCTTGCGATCCTACTAAACCAAATGGTATACTTACCTCGCAAGGCATTGCTACCGGATTAACGAGCCCAGTTGATTTTACTTTTGAATGGTTTAAAGGAGATAATACTTTGCCAGCTAATAAAGTACTTACTACGAGTGGGGCAAAAGGAGAGACTGTTAATCAAGTAGCGGGAGGAGGAATCTATTATACCGTAAAAGTCAAAACTTCTTTTAATTGTACAGCTACTGCTAAATATATTATTTCTGAAAACGTTGTTACTCCCGTATTGACACTTACTCAACTTACTCCTAACACCGTATGCGATGTTACAAAAGCAACTAATCCTTACAATGGATCACTGCAAGCGACTGTTACTTTTGGTGGAAGCTCTGTAACACTTCCTGATCCGAATTACAATTTTTCTTGGTATGATGGTACCACCACAACTACTGCACATACACCTGCCACTTCAGCAGGCAATATTTTAAGTGGACTTAAAGATGCAAACTATGCTGCAACGGTTACTCGCACAGATTTATTTTGTACTTCCGTACCCAAAACTATTCCTATAACAAAAGCTACTTTACTTCCTGTTTTAGCTGCTTCATCAACCGGTTCTAATAATTGTGATCCTGCACTTACTCCTGATGGAACTGTCACGGTTTCTGTAACTAATGCCATAGGCACAGATGTATTCTCCTACCAATGGTATAAGGGAAATGTGGTTGGTGTTGGTACATTAGGTGCTACTAACAATGGCACCTCTACAACTGCTATTAAAGTTGGCGGTCCAGCAGGCGCTCCTAATCCATATACCGTTTACGTTCTCAATAAAACAACTGGCTGTGAAAATAATACGACTCAGTTTGTCGCTGACAACAGTGTAATTCCAGTCTTATCATTTGCGAGTATTACTCCCAACTCTATTTGCAGTCCTTCTACTAATTTCAATGGAAGTTTAACCGCACAGGTAAATAATATTCCTGTGGGATATACCATTGCTGATTATACCTTTAAATGGTACGATGGAAATTCTAATGCTTCGCCTGTTGATCCTAAATCAACAACGACTTTACTAAATAAATTAGATGCTGGTGCTTATACTGTTGATGCGAAAAACACAAAGACTGGATGTCAATCTGCTCCGATTACTAACAATGTGCCCAACACGAAGATATTTCCTGCGTTATTGGCGAGTGCTACAGGATCGAATAATTGTGATCCATCATTGACACCAGATGGTACAGTCACCTACACAGTTACGAATTTGGGAGCCGATCCGGGGCCATTTAGCCAGCAGTGGTATTCGGGAGCTGCGGTTGTAGCAGTGAATGCATTAGGCGTAGCAAACAACGGCACCTCAGTAACAGCGATAAAAGTAGGAGGCCCTACAGGTGCACCAAAACCATTTACAGTTGAAGTAAAGAACACGGTTACAGGTTGTACTAATTTTACCACCACAGGTGTTCCTGATAATAGTAGCATTCCGGTATTGAGTACAGTTACGAATCCGAATTCAGTATGTTCTCCCACTACCAGCTTCAGCGGCAGCATGACCTCATCTGTTACTAATATTCCAGCGGGTTATGTGATAGGAGATTACACGTTTACCTGGTACGATGGCAACACTACCACTACAGCTCATGCACCACAACCGAGCCCAGCTACTACGGTTACGTTACCGAAGTTAGATGCGGGCACTTATTCTGTGGTAGGATTAAATACGAAGACAGGTTGTATCTCAGCGATTGCTACCAATCAGGTAGTAGATCAGAAAGTTTATCCTGTAATTCAAATTTCCTCGACTGGCTCACACAATTGTGACCCAACAATCACTCCTGACGGAACCATCACGGCAACGGTTACTAACACAGCAGTGGTGAACGGAGCGGGGCCTTTCAGTTATTTGTGGAGCGCCATTGCACCGGCTACTGCTCTAACAGCTGCAAACAATATAACTTTGCCCACAGCAACTTCAGTTGGCGGGCCATCTAATGCGCCCAACTCTTACAAAGTTATTATCACAAATACAGCGACTGGCTGTTCTAATAACTCAACGGGGCAGGTTGCGGATTTGAGCACTAAGCCTACACTGGTGTTGCAGCCTTTTGATAATACTGTTTGCGATAAAACTCTTATTACAGTAGGACCTCAACAAAACAACGGGCATGTAGATATTACATCAGTTACAAATAACACAGGTGCCTATGCTGGTCCGGTTACTCTTTCTTATAGCTGGTTTGATGTCAATCCAATAACCTCGGCTCTTACAGCCAATGGTACCTCTCCAACAAACACTACTGCTTCACTTACTTTGTTGGGTAATGCCAAATATGCCGCAAGAGTCAAGATTACCGAACTGGGTTGTATTTCCGATCCTGTTATTGCAGAGGTATTAAATAATCTTACACTTCCAGTGATAGTTAATACAGTAACTCCAAACGTGAATTGCGTTAGCCCTAACGGGAGTGCTCAAGTAACAACGGTAGACGGTACAGCTGTTGGTGCAACTACCAACTATTCATATAATTGGTATAATGGTGGAACTACATCCGGAGTAATTCTAACTTCAACTGCTTTACTTGGAAGTAATTTATCAGGCCCAGCTACGCAATATACTGTTCAGGTTACTGATAAACGTAATGGATGCCAGAATAACAAAACATCGACTATTGTGGATGCAAAGGTAACTCCAACAATAGCGTTGTCTGTGGTGCAGAATAATACTAAATGTACAGGTGCTCCAAATGGCGAATTACTGGCAACAGTTAACAACGCAGGTGCTGCCTTCACGATAACGTGGTCAGGAGGTGGTACACAGTCTGCTGCCCCTGGTGATCACTATCTTAATTTGGCTGCCGCATCCTATAATGCGAATGTAAAAGATAACGCAACGGGTTGTGTTTCCTCTAATGATTCGCAAAACATAATTGATAATTTCACTTATCCATCCATTTCAATTATTGTTGCGGATCAAACATCTTGCACCGGAACTCCTAATGGAAAACTGACGGCTAATGCTGCTGGAGTCGTAACCTATAATTGGTTTGACGGCACAGGAACAGGAGGAGTTACCCATGCCCAAACAGCTGCAAACTCGGGAATTATAGATCAGCTGCCTTCTGCAGATTATACTGTAAAGGTGACTGATGCTAATGGTTGTGTTTCTACCTTAACTGATTTTGTTCCTAATAATATTATTAAACCAACTCTTACTTTCGGAAGCATTGGTCCGGTTACTATTTGCGGCCCACCGGGTGGGCCTACACCTGATGGAACGGCTACAGCTACACTGACGGGCATAAGTGCTGCACCTAATTTTGATGTTTTTTATATAAGAACAGTTGTAATAGGCGGTGTGGGTGCAGGTACTTATCCAACTAACCCAGCAGTGATTAAAGCATCCTTAGAAAAATATTCCGGAGGGGCAATTCCCCCTGCTTTGAATGATTTAGCTCCCGGATATATTACTGCTTTAGTGGTAGATAAAAATACAGGTTGTGAATCGGCACCCACCACAGCCTCCATAGTTGATGCGACTGCACTCTATACTTTTCAAATAAATGGGACAGCGGCTGCCGGGTTATGTAGTGTAATAGCACCTGGTGGAAGCATTGATATTACAGTTAATAAAAATGGAGTGCCGTGCGCTACATGTGGGTTTAAGTGGTATGATGGAACACCCGTAAATAACAATATTAATTTCTTTAACAATCCCCCTAATATGGGAGCATCTACTCTGCTCACAACTGATGAGGATTTAGGAGTAGTTAATCCTGTTGGAGGTGTAAGCGCAGGAGACTATACAGTAATTGTGCAAGATGCTGCTAATGGCTGTGGTGCATTTGCAGTGGAGAATATTCCCACTGCAAATCCAGCAGGTGTAGTTTTTACTTTGACACAGCCAACGCTTTGTGTAAATGCGTCTAACCCCACTAATAATGGTGTTGTTTCTGTACAGATTACTAAAGGGGCAACTAATGTTTTGGGGTACACAGCAAATATTTATAGTGGAAATGCTGCTGTTCCCGCAAATCTATTGGCGACTTCTGGCTTAATCGCAAGTCCACCCGGACCCGATCCTTTTACATTATCTGCAAACTCTTTGGATAACGGTGATTATTTTATTGAAGTAGTAGACGAAACAGTTGCTAACAAAGCTTGTCCTCAAGGTTTTCAAAAGACCCTTATAGGTGTTGCTTATAATCCAATTGTTTCGATTGATATGATTACTCCCAATACTTCGTGCGATCCGAATGCATTTGGTGACGGCAAAATTAAATTAACCGTTAAAAAGGATGTTGCTGATTCTAGCACACCTTTTTATGTTGTCAGTGCAGTTGCCCCTGCACCGGTAGTTGCCTTGGCATTACCTGCTACAGTTGGAACGGGCGCTTCTGGCCAATCTATTACTATCAATGGATTAGAACCACAAAACGTTATAGCGTCTTATTCTGTCACAGTAACAGATAATGTGAGCGGTTGCTTTAAAGCCATTAATTTTTCGGTGCCCGATGCGCAAGCTGTGCCTGCTGCGATGAACTTGGCAATTACTCCGGAGACATTGTGCGCAAACTCTTCTAATGGGTCGGCATTAACATCCTTAGCAGATGCGGAAACGACTGCTCATTTTGACTTTACTTGGGCACAGATGAATGACCTAACTCTTCCCGTTTATGTTCAGGCAGGGAATGGTGCAACGCAAGGAGAATTATTAAATCAAGCGCACGCAACGGCTGGCACACCGGGTAACTTCTGGACGATGGGTGCCGTTGGTTTTGGCAGTGGCAGCAGGACTTACTTTGTACAAGGAGTAAAGAATGCTGCGGCTGGTACGGGCGTTGGCTGTAAGACTGAAATTAAGCAGGTAGTAATTACTGATCAACATATTGCACCAGATATGGCCTTGAGTGCCATCTTCAATTCATTTTGTTTAGCTACTGCTCTCAACGGCACGCCCGGTGACGGTAAAATAAATATCACGGCAGATGCAGATCCTGCTACCGGAGGTAATCAAAATGCAGCAGGAGGGTTTGATTATGATTGGACCAATTCAAATGTAGCACTTGTTCCGCCTCAGCATTCTTCTAATGTATTTATAATCCCTCAGCTAGGTACAGGAACCTATCAGGTTACGGCAACTAATTCGACTAATAAATGCGCGGTAGTAAATTCTATCAATATAGATCCTGCACCATTTGTGCTTTCGGTGCTTTCGCACAACGTAATTGACCAGCGCATTTGTTTGGCAGATGGCCAGATTGATTTGACCAATATTACAATAGATGAAAGTGCCGCTGCGGCTGCCAATGTAGTTGAAACTAATATCACTCCGCTGACTACTAATTATGACTTTAAATGGTACAAAGCTAATCCCGCTACGCCCGGCACATTTAATTCAGCGGCAGGGCAAGAGTTAATGGATACACCAGGCCCAACAGCAATTAATAATCAAAGTTTAATTTCGGGTGGTGCTGCCGGACAATATGCGACTATGGGTGCGGGCACTTATTATGTAGTTGCCACTCGCAAAACCACCGCTGCAGTTGCAGCAGGATGTCCTGCGCAGCCGTATCGGATAGATGTAAAGGATACACATCAAAATCCGATTGCTCAGTTGAAGCCAATCAGTAATACTTCGTGTTTGCCTGGTACAGATGAAGGTGAGATTGAAATTAAATTAACGGATGCCACTTTGGCTGCCTTTAAACCAGTAGGAGGCTTTACATTTACTTACGCATGGGGTGTTGCTAATCCAGAAGTAATTGCTGCTGCTGCTGTGGGTGCGAGTGATGGCGATGGATTTGGTAGTGGAGATTTTGATGGAGTAGGTATTGATAATGATGAAGATCATCCAAAACAATTAATAGACGGCACATATGATTTGGTGATAAAGAATAATCAATCGGGATGTACGGTTCCTGCCTCTGCTACAGTAATAAAAAATGCTACCCCTGTTTTTGTTCAAAACGTAACAGCAACAGATCAGATTATTTGCGGAAATGATGGAAGCTTGACCGTAACACAAGTTTCGCTCAACGATAGAACAGGAGCGGCACAAGTCTTTACAGGAGCAACTGTTCCTAGTATTGGAAATTTTGTTTTTACGTACGATAGAAACGCGATTGGTAATACTGTTTTGGCTGCTTCGGGGTCTACCAGTCTCAATGTAGGTAATTATCCTACCATTGGATTTGATTCTTATTTTGTTGTTGCCAAACGAAATACCGGAAGCCCTGGCGCTGGTTGTTCCTCTGCACCTTTCAAGGTGAATATATTGGATAAGCGTATTTTCCCGGTAGTAACGTTGACGCCATTTGCGAACACCTCGTGTTCATCGTTGCCGGCAGATTTAGAAGGAGAGATCACCATTAAGGTAGTAGACAATAGTCCGGTTATAGGAGCAGCAGGCTTTACGTATTTGTGGAGTGGAGCGAATCCATCTGCGATTGTGGCAGCGGCATTCCCAGCCGGCAACAATGGTAATGGAGTAGGCACCGAGCCGGATGAAGACAATCCAACACAGTTGAAAGAGGGTACTTATAACATGACCGTTCAGAGTAATAAGTCGGGTTGTATTTCGCCAGCGTCCACTACTATTTTCAAGAATTCAACACCTGTATTTACGCAGGCTGTTACACCTACCGATCAGGTATTGTGTAGTGCCGATGGTAAGTTGTTGGTGAAGGAGGTTCAGGTGATCGACCGGAATGGAGTTGTAAAGAGCAATCTGGCGGGAGATTTTCCATTGAGTGATTTTACTTTTACCTACGATCGTACCACAGTGGGCTCGAATGTGTTGGCGAATACAGCCTCGACACAATTAGATAATACAAACTATCTGGCAATTGGTTTCGATACTTATTTTGTTTCGACTACCAGAGTGAATGGAGGCCCGGGTAAG
>JANYHI010000080.1 GCA_025359125.1 Cytophagales bacterium | reverse complement strand
GTTTTTCTATCTTATGATTTTAAAATTTGATTATGAGATTTTTCAACACGCTTCTAGTTCTTTTGATGACCCAATTGGCGGTTAGCCAATCTTTCGATTCTAAAACTTTTTCATCCTTAAAATTTAGATTTATCGGGCCCGATGGTAATCGGACGATAGCGGTGGCTGGCGAACCCGGAAACCCAATGGTTTCGTATGCAGGTGCCGCAAGCGGTGGTATTTGGAAAACGGAAGACATGGGTACAACCTGGAAATCTGTTTTCGATGATACAGAAGACTCTTCCATTGGCGCGTTGGCCGTTGCTCCTACATACTCTAAGCAAGTTTGGGCAGGCACAGGCGAAACGTTTTTGATTCGCCCCGCGCACGCGGTGGGTAATGGTGTTTATAAATCATCAGATGCTGGGAAAACCTGGAAGCATCTTGGCTTAGAAAAAACTTTTCGCATTAGCCGAGTAATTGTTCACCCAACAGATACCAATACAGTGTATGTTGCTTCGCTAGGGCATACCCATGGGCCGCAGCAAGAGCGCGGTGTATACAAAACTACCGATGGTGGAAAAAATTGGAAGCGCGTATTTTTTGTAAACGAAAACACAGGCTGTTCTGATTTGGCGATAGATCCGCAAAATCCGAACATCTTATATGCTGCCATGTGGGAAGTAGAAATCAAAACCTGGAGTTTGAAAAGTGGGGGAGGGGGCAGCGGAATTTATCGTACGAAAGATGGCGGAAAAACCTGGGAGCCCTTGCGAAATGGTTTGGAGAGTGGTTCCTCTCATCCGGTTGGGAAAACTTCGGTCGATTTAGCATTTACCAACCCAAAAATAGTTTATGCATTAGTAGAAGATAAAGAGCCGCGCTTATATCGTTCAGAAAATGGTGGCGATAGTTGGAAGTTGATGCAGAAGCATCATGGCATGGGGCAGCGTGCGGGGTACTACACTCGCTTACGAGTTTCTACTGCTGATGAGAATATAGTTTATACTATATCTGTTGGTATTATGAAGACGACAGATGGGGGAAAAACATTTGATAAAAAATTTAATCAATGGGCACCGGGTGGAGATAATCATGATATGTGGTTTGATCCGAAAGACGGCAATCGTATTATGTGTGCGCACGATGGTGGCTTCAACATGACTTTCAATGAAGGAAAGACATGGAGAAATATTAATCTGCCCATTGCGCAAATGTATCACGTGGCTGTTGATGATCGGGTGCCGTATTATGTTTATGGCAACCGACAAGATGCCTGGAGCTACCGTGGGCCGAGTAGGTATTTAGGAAGCAACTCTATTCCGTTAAGCACTTGGCATGGAGTAGGTGGATGCGAAAGTGGATTTGCGCAACCCGATCCGTTTGATAATAATATTGTGTGGAGCGGATGCTACGATGGAGGACTAGATGTTTTTGATCTTACCACTTTACATGCGCGCGATGTGCGTGTGTGGCCGCAAACGCAAATTGGTGCCAAGCCTGCCGATGCACGCTACCGATGGCATTGGAATTTTCCAATGGTACTTTCCAAACATGTGAAAGGTAGGGTGTGGGTGGGGAGCCAGTTTGTACACGAGACAAATAGTGTTGGACAAAATTGGCAAGTAATCAGTACTGATTTGACAACGAACGATAAGACACATCAACAAAATTCTGGTGGCATTGCCAATGATAATTTAATGACGTGGGATGGATGCACGTTGTACTCGATGGCAGAGTCTCCTGTAAAAGAAGGAGTGCTGTGGACTGGCAGTAATGATGGCCAAGTGAACGTAACGCAAGATGGAGGCAAATCATGGACAAACGTTTCTGCAAATATTCCAAACTTGCCGAAGTGGGGTACCATCCGGAATATAGATGCCTCTAACTTTGATGTTGGCACTTGTTACCTTTCGGTAGATGCACATCATGTAAATGATTTTGGATCGTATGTATACAAAACTACTGATTTTGGAAAATCTTGGAACCGGCTTGCTATCAATCTTCCTGCTTCCAATTCAAACTTTGTAAATCAAATAAAAGAAGATCCCGCCAAGGCCGGATTACTTTGGTTAGGAACTGATAAGTCGCTTTACTTTTCGCCAGATGAGGGTAAGAACTGGATTCACTTAAAAAATAACTTGCCGCCAGTGCCTATTTATGGAATTGAAATTCAAAAGAATTTTAAAGACCTAGTATTAGCAACGTACGGACGTGGCATTTATATCTTAGATGACATCACACCTATTCGCGAGTTTAGTGAGCAAGTTCAAAGTTCGGAAGCTCATTTGTTTTCATTGAGAAACTCTTATAGGTTTCAAGATATCAATGGAATTAAAACCGATAATAGTTTCGTAAATGGACAAAATCCACCAGACGGTGCAGACATTACATACTATCTGAAAGAGAAATCAAAGGACAGCGTAGAAGTACTAATCTATAATTCTCAAAACGAACAAGTACAAAAAATTAAAGCTAAAAACGAAAACGGCATTCAACGCGTGTGGTGGAACTTGCGCTTGCAAGAACACGACATGCCCAAGTTAAGAACTAAGCCAAGAGATAAGGAGTGGGTAGAATTGGATTTGAAAGGTGAGCGCAATTTATTTATTCCCGATTTAGATATTGGCCCTGGCCTAACTCCGCCACTTGTTCCGCCTGGAATTTATACAGTAATATTGAAAGCAAATGGAAAAGAGTATTCTCAATCGCTATCAGTATTAAAAGATCCTAATACTAAATCATCTGCCGAAAATTTAAAAAAGCAATATGCATTGGGTGTGAAGTTATATAACTCCGTTAGGGCAAGTTTGGTTTTGATTGATGAAATGGAAAAGATGAGAAAAATATTACTGGCCAAGAAAAATGATAAGAAAGCGGCAGCGTTAGAGGAAAAAATATATCAGCTGGAATCAACTGTTTTTGATATTCACCAAACCGGTGCGCGCTGGGATATATTTAGAAGTGGCGCACAACTGCTTGAGCGATTTTTGGCCTTGGGCAAAGAAAGTCAAATAGCGAGTGCTGATTCGCCCCCTACCGATCAACAACAAGAGGTGTATGAAATAAACGCTGGCCGCTTGGCGGAGATTCAAAGTCAGTTTGAGTTAATCCGTAAAAACCCTGAAATCAAGCGAATTGAGCAGAAAAAATAATCCAATGTTAAGTTTTTGTTTCAGGTTGGTAATATTACCGTAACATAATAATTTAGCAGTCCACAATATAAAATTCTATGGAAAAGCTTATTCTAAAAGGTAAAAAAGAAGTTAAAAACTTGCTGGTAGATTCATTGCACCAAACTATTCAGGCACTTGGCGTTTCTAAGTCGTCTAAAAAAGCTGACAAATTAGTATTGCGAAGCGCTAAGAAATTAGCGGTGGTTGTTTCCAAACAATTGAAGAAAGATCGTAAGAAATTGACTAAAGTAAAAAGCAAGATGGAGAGTAAGAAACAGCAGGTCGCAATGGCTTAATTTCAGTTAAAGAAATAAATAGATGAGGCGTCAGAGTTTTTCTGGCGCTTTTCTTTTTTGCAGAAGCTCAAACAGAGAAATATTCATTAAAATTAATAGCATTCCGTAAAAAGTATCTTCTACCGGAATAGTACCCATTCTGATTCCTAAATTTTCCGCATCATCATAACGAACAATAGCTTCATCCAAAGCTGTTCCGGTTAGCAATCCATTCACAATAAAAAATGGTATCAGAATAAATAAGAAAGCCACGTAAAATCTTCCGAGAAAATCTGGTTTCCAACCCCATTGCACCCAACTAAGAAATGCGGCTAGTAAAAAGAAGGTGACAGAAGTGTAAATTCGTTCGATATTAAAACTTGCAATCAATACAAGACTGATTACCAATACGGCAGAAATATAAACTTGATTTTTTCCTATTACATCTTTTTTAACAAAGTGTAACACGGCCTCATACGAAAAAATACAAGCGTACGGAATGCAAAAAAACCACGCCACTTCTTCTACAGGCAAGTTGTATAAATAACTTCCCGTCAGATAACGCGGATTAAAATTCCACACGCCCCAACCGGTATAGAGATTATCCCATACCAAAAATAAAATTCCCGGAATAATGATAGCGGGTAATATTGCTTTCCATCTTTTATAAACGGGGTTGCGGAGAGGGAAGAAGCAAAATAACAGCGGAAAAATTGCGCTGAAAAAATCAATCCAGAAGTAATAATATTTTTCCGGCATCACTGAGTCTGCTGACGCTTTTGCTTCAACACAAATTTCTGTGGTTCAAATTTTTTAGGTGCATACAAAAATCCAAAAGCCTCACATTTTTCTTTGGTGTGTTTAGCGTGGTGGATATAGTGTGCGTGAATCATCCGCTGTAAATAATTGCTTCTCTTTTTAGGAACCCATTTGATGCGCTGATGCACGATAATATCGTGAAAGACTAAATAGAAAATTCCATAACATAAAATCCCTAACCCAACAGATAACAAATATGGATTAGGATAAACGTAAGTGGCAAAGGCAAATAACCCAATCGATGGAATGCTAAATACTAATGCAAATAAATCATTACGCTCTAGTGCGTGATTATGCACTTTGTGGTGCGAGCGATGCCATGCCCATAAAAACCCATGCATAACATACTTGTGTGTAAACCATGCCACGCCTTCCATTAGCAAGAATGTACCGATGGTAATGAGAGAGCAAATCAAAATAATAATCCCGTTCATTTCTTAAAATATTCTTCCAGCACTTTATACCGATGGTCAAAAATACGATTAACCTCTTTGCCAACAAAAATTGCATGAGCCAAGCGGCCTAAAATTCCAAATGGAATAGCATAGTTTACTTCATCTGTCATTTCTACTCCGCCCGCAACCTCTTTAAAATGATGCTGGTGATGCCAAAGTGCGTAGGGGCCAAAGCGTTGCTCATCTATAAAATGGAGTGGCTCTTTTACTTGCGTGATTTCGGTAACCCAATGCACTTTTATGCCGGGTAATACGCTTACATGATAGCGAATAATTTGCCCTGCATAAGCTTTATCTCCACCTGAAATATATAAGATTTTGAAACCCATATGTTCTGGTGTGATCTTCGATAGGTTTTTAGGGGTAGAAAAAAAATCCCACGCTTCTGAGAGGCTAATTGGTAAAATTTGAGTGCGCTTGAGGTTGTAAATCTTCATGTCTTTAGAACAAGAAAAAATAGAAAGGGTTACAAAGCTTTAGTGTTTAATCGGTTATTTATTGACTTGTCATGTGTAAAGCTGCTGCGGCATCTACCTTTTTATCTAAATTGCTGGTTGTTTTTTTTAGTCTTAACTTTTTTTCTTCGCACTTCTGTCACACCACAGTAATTGCTGCGTCTAATTGAAAAACGAGAATGAAAAATGAAAAAGGCATTATTTAAAATAAGTGTATTACTGCTCTCGATAAGCGCGGTAATAAGTTACGGTCAGCCTTCTCTTAATAAAATAAACGACAAAACTATGATAGTAAATTCACCTGCTGTGGTTACCATTACCTATGTTAAAAAACCTTGGTATGCATTTCGATTTTTAGCGGTTAATAAATTCAAAGAGTCGATGCCCGAATACAAAGCCATTGCCGGTTTGCGGCAAAAGAATTATCATTTTACTGAAGATTACAATTTGTTTGGTGGCATTTATTATTGGCGTAGTAAAGCAGATGTGAGAGCATGGTTTACCCCGAAATGGTTTGAGCGGGTTTTAAAAACCTACGGTAAAGAGGGTGTGGTAAAATACTACTCAATACAATTTCAGATGATGCAGTAACCGATTTGTCGGAACAGGAAATTGAAGAAACCAAAATTTTATGCACCACCGGAATGTTAATGTGTTTAACCAGAGAGCAGCGGATGGTTTACATATTGGGAGACTTTTTTGAGGTGGATCATCAAACTGGGGCAGCGCTACTTTCTATAACACCCGATAACTTCAGGCAACGATTGGCACGAACTCGAAATGAGCTTTATAATTTTATTAATAAGAAATGCGGATTAATTAACCCGGCCAACGAGTGCCGCTGCCCAAAGAAAACGCGCACTTGGGTAGATAAGGGGTTGGTGAGTAAGGATAAACCTAAATTTAATCTTTCGTACAAGCAAACAATACAGCAATTGGATTATGAACATAGAACAGTTGCAAGCGAAGAAGCCCAAGCGCTAAAGGAAACGCTCTATCAAACTCATCCTTATCAAGAAGTGAAAAGATGTGCCACATTCCTAAAAGAAATTTTAGAAAAACCTACGTTGGCAAAGCTATTGAACTGGAATGGTTAAGTAGTGTTAACAGCTAACTAAAAACTAGTACGCACTCTTTGATTTCATGCGCTGGTAATTCTGCGTCAATTCGTTCATACTATTTTTTGGAACAGAAAAAATATTTTCTAATTCTTTAAAGGAATTTGTGAAATTGACTAGTCTATCTTTTAGGCTGTAGGCTGGCATTCCAATGTATTCTGCTACTTCGTTTCCCAAATAGTAGCGAATTTGACTTTCCACAAATTCTGCTTGCCGTTTAGGTAAAACACTTTTATAATAATTGACCAGCTCTTGTGTTAAAATAATTCCTTCTTCTGTTTTTTGAAGCGTTCGTTTTTTAATGGTTTCGGATAGCGCTCTTGCTTCTTGAAAATTTTCCGGTAAAAGAGACTCTTCTATTCCTAAATGATAACCGATGTATCTCCAAACAAACAGAAAATCTTCTTTTTGTTGCTGCGATAGAATGATGCCCGAAAGCTGAAGTCCGGTAAGAATTACATACGAAAAAGCCATGTTAGTTCCGGCCATGTCTTCTTGATTAATGGGAATTCCCCATGATTTATCCCAACTGTCTTTTTGAAGATAGTAGCGAGCCATGGAATGGATGAGTCGAGTTTTAGTAATGTGAAAAATTCCCGCTTGATTTTTTTGTAAGCTGCCCCTGCGCAGCACGCTAATAGTAAATTCACCTGTTTCTGCCAGCCGTTTACCGGGCGATTTTCGCATCTTTTCGGTAAGATACAATGCCTTGTTACCTGGCGAGGCTGCATAACAATAGGGGAGCGACATAACACCCAGCAAAGTCATAATAGACATGGCATAGTTTTCAAAAATAGTTTGCCCTTTTATTATTCTATCTTCATCATACCAAGTTGGCTGTTGCTTTTGAATTTGCAGAAAAATGTTTGCTAACGAATTCCCCTGCATAAATTCCTTTTCAGATAAAGCAAAAAATTGGTAAAGCTCTGCTTGTCTATTCTGTTTGAAAATAGATGAGACTAATTTATCTGCATCTAAATCGCCAACGGTTCTTTGTTTGTCTAAGAATGAATAATTATTAATAACTTTTTTCATCAGTTGTAAAACCGTGGTTGCAATAAATAGTTTCTAACTCTCAACAATATTCTTTGCCATCTTCGGAAATATCAATCCATGAAAAGGCAAGACAGAATACCAATACAATCGTCCCCATAGCCCCAGCGGTCTGTAAGTTGCGGTCTGATATAAAACCTGCTGATTATTTTCTTCTTTAATCTTAAATTCTAGCCACGCTTCGCCAGGTAATTTCATTTCAGCATAAAGTAATAGTCTGCCATTGGTTTTATCTGCCTCTAGCACTCGCCAAAAATCGAGTGCATCACCCGCCTTTAAGTCGGTATCGCTTCTTCTTCCTCTTCGTAAGCCAACCCCTCCAACCATTTTGTCCATAATGCCTCGGATGCGCCACATCCAATTACCAAAATACCAGCCCCGTTTCCCACCAATGCTCCAAATATTTTCAATCACTTCGTTTTTCTTTCTATCAAAAAAGATCTTGCGCTTATCGGTAAACACACCATGCTCTGGAACCTGTACATAGTCTAAAAAATTTTTCTCCATAGTTGTGAGTGAGATGGAATCTTTCCAACTAGAGATTACATTTTTTTGACTGATTTTATCAAATGCTAATTGAAGTGTTTCTGTGTAGTTGAGCAAGTGCAAGGGCACAATTTCTCTAACTCTAAAATCTTTACAGATCACTTCGTTTTTCATGCTGTTAACCAACGTGCGGGCTAGTGAAAAAGTGGTGGATGTTACTAAATATAACCACAACGATGATAGTTTTGGAGTGAGCACAGGTACAGTAATGATTAATCTTTTGAGGCCACGCACTTTTGAAAAACCCATTAGCATTTGTTTGTAGGTAAGCACTTCTGTTCCGCCAATATCAAATGTTTGATTAAAGGTTTCTGATTTTAACATTACCCCGTTTAAATATTGTATAACATTGCGAATGCCGATGGGCTGGCACTTTGTTTTTAACCACTTAGGCGCAATCATAATCGGAAGCTTTTCAACGAGGTCGCGAATAATTTCGAATGAGGCGCTTCCCGAACCAATAATAATCGCAGCACGCAAAACCGTTACGGGCACGCTTGATTGCTTTAAAATTTCTTCTACATTTTTTCTAGATAAAAGATGCTCTGATAAGCCATCATCATTTACGATACCACTTAGATAAATAATTTGTCGGCCACTGGTCTGATTAATATAGGTAATAAAATTTTGAGCTGACTGTGCTTCGGTATCAATGAAATTAGCATGTGATGAACTCATAGAATGCACTAAGTAGTAGGCTACATCAATATCAGTTGTAAGTTTTTTAAATGATTCAGCATCATTCAAATCAACTTCTACTACGGAAATGTGTTTTAAAAAATCTTTCGAAAAATCGTCCCAATCAAATCTGCGCTGGTCACGTACTAAACAGACTACCTGATGACCAGCTTCGACCAACACGGGGAGTAATCTTCGGCCAATGTAGCCGGTAGAGCCTGTGAGTAAAATTTTCATGCTTTAGTGGATTGAAGTTGCCTTTGGCATTTCTTCCAAAAGGAAAAAAAAGAAGGATAGTAACCTGTAACGGTTGGGTAAATCCAATCGCGGCTGTCTTTAGTACCGGGGTAATGCGTAGAGGCGGGATGTGCTTTCGAAATCAACGCTGTATCGCCCAACTCGGTGCCTCTATACATTTTTTTAAGTTCTGATACTTCGCCAATCATGGTTTGGATATCGGCAATATTATTCGATAAACGCCATATAAATTCCATAACCTTTTTGCTCACAGGAAATTTTTGAAAGTGCGAAGGCTCTAAAAGCAATACCCGATTTACGTCTTCGCCTTTTCGCCATTGCGGATCTAAATTATAGGAGTTGTAAATCAGCGTAGGCTTAGTAATATCGATAGTGGGAGTTGCGGTAGTAGGTAGATCTGTTGTTAAAAAGAGTTTACTTACCTTCCTTAATTGATCTGGAACCGATATATCGGAGAGAATATCCAGCTGTCTATCTAAAAATGTACTTGGTTGATAGGAGTGTGTGTATTTATTGATATTCTCTTGATTGCAATAATATTTTTTTGAAGAGAAGGCTCCAGCCACCCACTGCCAACTGCACGTGTTGCTGGCCACATCACCGTCTAGCAAATGATAATACATCCATTGCGAAGGAGACGACCAATGTGCACCACCGATATTACAAGCTATACTTGCTACATACATGCGCACATGATTGTGCATATAGCCCACTTCATAAAATTTTGTTATCAAATCATCGATGGCATTAATTCCCGTGTTTGCTTGTACAATCGAATCGATCATCTCCGTATGTAACACATTGGGTTGAGGTTGCTTTATATCGTGCAATAGGGCATCACCTTTGGCTTGCCACACCCGTTGAAAATATTCGCGCCAAGCCAATTCCTGCAAGAATTTTTCAACAATGCCTCGATTATACCCTTTACTTAGAACCGATTCTTGAACTTGCTTTACGCTGATTACTCCTCTTGAAATGTAAGGAGATAAATAGGTAACGGCTCCATCAATAAAGTTTCTGGACTTTCCATATTGTGCGGGGTTTATCTCATCTATTCTTTTCAATATAGATTGGTAGTCCGTTGGAAATAATTCATCCATCATCTCTTACTTACTTTATTGTTGGATATCGCTTTTTGCCGCGAACATTTGAATCTATCAATCTCGTCACTTCTCAAATTCGCGTGCTTGGTACGTTGTCCGTTGGTGCGAGTCCGCCACAATTTAAAACTAGTGGGCTTCAATTCTTTTCGCATTAATTTAATCACATCGGCTTGCTTCAATCCAAATTGCAATTCAATTGCTTCAAAAGTGGTGCGATCTTCCCATGCCATTTGAATGATGCGATCAACGTCTGTTTCGAGTAGAGGTTCTTTCATAATTCTACTTGAAGTGTTTTCTCCGCTTCTGCCTTTCGGTTGGTATGAAGTTTTAGAATACGCCTATTTTCTTTTTGTACTACGCTTGATTTTTTTGTCTGCCATAGTTTTTCTCTGGCATGCTTGGCAGTTTCGGAAATGGACACAATAGGATGGGGATAGTCACTCCCAATTTTTACTTGATACAATTCCTGCTCTAATTCAGTCATCTTCCATGGTTGATGAATGTGATTAGGTGGCACATGCCGCAAAATTGGTATCCATTTTTTAATAAACAATCCTGTCGGATCATGATCGATACTTTGTTTGACTGGATTATAAATCCGGATGGTGTTTATACCCATAGTGCCTGCCTGCATTTGAAACTGCGGATAGTGAATGCCGGGTTCATAATCTAAAAATTGTCTTGCTAAAAAGTGAGCACCAGCTTGCCACGGTTGCCAGAGGTGATGAGTAAAAAAAGAAACCAATAAGCTCCGCATCCTAAAATTTAAATAACCAGTGTTCTTTACGCATTCAATGCAAGCATCAACCAATGGGTACCCGGTGCACCCAGCCTCCCAGGCAGCCACCAGATTGCTGTCGGTTTTATTTCTAATTTCGTTAAATCCCTCGTTTAAATTTTCAAATTCTAGACGGCATTCGCTTTCAAATTTTTGAATGAAGTGACAATGCCAAAGAAGGCGATTACCAAAAAACTGAAGATTTCTTTTATCACCTGTTTTGGCAATAGCTTCCAGCGTAGCGTGATACACTTGTTTCATACTTAGGTTGCCCCATGCCAAATAGGGTGACAAGCGACTGCAACTTTTACGGCTTTCTTCTGGCTTAGAAATGTGTTTGCTATAGCTGCTTTTGCGTTCATAAAGAAAACTGTTCAAATATTTGTTAGCAGCCCCAGGGCCACCGGGTTGAAATCGAGGATTGGCTGGAAAATAAGTGGTAAAAGATGGAAGCAGATTAGCGGGCAGCTGAATACTAATTAGATTTTTCAAGTCTACGGAATAAAGTGGTGCACTCATTGTTTGCATCCAATTCTGGCTGAATAATTTTCGGTTGCCTAGTCCCCTAACAACTCCATTAGTAGGGAACTCTTTCCATTCGATTTTTTTTTCCTTACAAAAGGCAGCTACCGATTGGTCGCGCGCATATGTTAGATTATTCCCTATTTCCTCGTGAGAGAAGAGAGTTGTCACGTTAAATAACTCAGTCAATTTTCGGAGTGCGGCCAACGCTTCGTCATGAATTGTATAAATGTGATGACCCCACTCGGCAAACGTTTTATTCAACTCAGTAAGTGACTGTTGCACAAATCTCCAATGTCGTTCATCACTATCAGCAAAACTCATTATTGAAGGTTCATAGAAATAAATAAGTAGAGTGGGAGTATCACTTTCCTGCGCTCGGAGCAGAGGCAGATGATCAATTAATCGCAAATCTCTTTTGAACCAAACAATATTTATATGTTGGCTACTCACCTAGTTGTTCGATAATTGTTTTAAAAACTCTTCCGCACGCTCAGAGTGCCCTCGCTGTTTTTCAATTGGCATTTTATCAAACGTCTTCACTAACATTCCTAGTCTTGGGTTTTTCAAAAAGAAACTGCGGTGCGTATCCATGAAGCGCCAGAATAGCCCATCCCATATCGGTTGCCAACTGCCTTTTTCATAATCGCTCATTTTCATCAAGTAATTGCTTCCGCTGATGTAGGGCTTCGTGGCCATCAATCCGCCATCTGCAAATTGACTCATGCCATATACGTTGGGCACCATCACCCAATCGTAAGAATCAATAAAGAGTGCCATAAACCATTGGTAAACTTCATCTGGATCAAACTCGCAAAGCAGCATAAAATTGCCTAACACCATTAGTCGCTCAATGTGGTGACAATAGCCAGTAGTTACTACTTTCTTTATGGTGCTATCTATGGGAGGTATTCCGGTAGTTCCATTCCAAAAGGAGGCAGGAATTTTTCGTTTGAACTTCCAATAGTTAGTTATGCGTTCTTGAGAGCCTTTGTGCAGATATACGCCTCGAATAAATTCGCGCCAGCCCAAAATCTGACGAACAAATCCTTCGCAAGAGTTTAAAGGGATATTGTTTTTATCCGCGAAAGCAATGGCCTCATGTATAATTTCATTAGGAGTTAGTAAACCTACATTCAGCATAGGCGTCAATACACTGTGATGCAAGATACTGTGGTTGATAAGTAACGCATCTTCATAAGCGCCAAATTCCTCAAAGCGATTTTGCAGAAACTTCTGGAGCCACACACGGCTTTCCGCAAAGGTAGTGGGGTAGATAAAAGAATTATTTATTTCGCCATAGTGATCAGCGAAATTTTTGGTTACATATTCAACGGCCTCTTTCCAAAAGCTGTTTTGTGCAGGAAATTGTACGGTGGGTGGCTTTTTATTTTTTGGATATTTTAATCGGTTCTCGGTATCGAATGTCCACTTACCGCCTTTGGGCTGTAGCTCTTTATCAACTAAAATTTTGAAATACTTACGCTGATGGGTATAAAAATCTGTTTGGTAAAATCTTTTCTTTCCTGAGAAGTATCCATCTACCTGCTCATTATTCAGCAAGAATAATGGAGAGTTATATCGGACTACTTTTAACTGACACGATGCTGCTTGCTGTGCGATACGTTTCTCCAACCAATTGTCAACTGTATCGCAATAATGGAATTCACTAACACCTGTATCTTTTAAGTGAACAAGTAGATTTCGGGTGTCAGCTTTTTTGTCTTTAGCCTCAATGTAGGTTACTTCATATCCTTTAGCTTTCAAAAAATTCTGATATGCTTTCATACTGGCGCGATGAAAGACCAATTTTTGTTTATGGAACTTATACTGAGTGAAAAAGAGAGGTTCTTCAACTATATAGATTAGCCTATTCTTTTGAAGGATTGGATTTTTTTCAAACAATTGATTTGAAAAAATAATGGATGCAGCACTCATATTATTTTTTAGATTTATTCATTCTGCATTTATCGCTGCAATACTTCACATCCCCCCATACTTTTTCCCACTTTTTGCGCCACGTAAAGGGTCTTCCACACACAATACATGTTTTACTTGGTAGGTTTTGCTTCTGCTGCATTTTCATGTGCTATTGATTACTTTTTAATTCTCACATGAACTGTTTTATTTAACTGTCGTGCCGCTCTGGGTCTACTAACAGGTGAGCATTTCATAACTAGATGCGAACCAGTTTCTTTTCTCGTAAATCATCCAACATTAGCACATGGGCGTGATTGGTTTTGAATCCAGTTACGTCAAATAAAAAGACGATATGATCGCCCGCGTCTTTCTCCCAACGCTTTTTTAATTTTACCCAAGCCGCACAATTTGATAAAACAAGCTTGTCATCCCAAATTTCTAATTCTTTCTTTTTGGTGAGGTACTTTTCTTTGTTATATAATTTTCCACTTTTCTTCCCCAACGTATTTACTAGCGCAAAGTGTTGCTTCCCCAACAGTTGTAGTACCGCTGTATCACTTCGCTGAATGTTATACAGTGATTGTGTATTATGATAAACCGCTACCATGTAGCGTTTGGGATCCATACTTACAGCAGAGACATACGTGCAAATATTCATGTTCAAATATCCGCCAGCATAGGTGGCCAGACTATACACGGGGATGTTTGCAAGATTCCACGGGCGTTTCATCACTAATTAAACTTTCAAGCTCGATATGCCGCCATCAGCGTGAAGAACTTGTCCGGTGATCCAACTTGATTTTTCTGATAATAAAAATTCTGCGAGGTTGGCCAGATCTTCCGGCTTGCCTATTTTCTTGAGTGGATGACGCTGCGCATTGGCTTCTTTTTTTTCTTCCGTATTGAGAAGCGTTCCCGCTAGAGGTGTATCTGTAATTGAAGGGGCAATGCAATTAACCCTGATCTTAGGCGCAAATTCTGCTGCTAGTGCCTTGGTCAGTCCCTCCACTGCTCCTTTGGATGAAGCCACTAACGAGTGAAAATTAAATCCGGTCTGCACAGCAACTGTAGAAAATAAAACGATTGATGGACTAGTGGTATTTTTTAATTTTGGTAGACAAGCTTGAATTACTTTAACCGCCCCCACTAACTGCAATTGGTAATCAAAAATGAAGTCTTCGGGTTTAATTCGACCAAATGGTTTCAAGTTTACTGCGCCAGGACAATAGACTAGTCCATCCAATGTATCTGGAACAAAACTTAGATCTACACTTTCATCTAATACATTAAGCGGATGATACGCTGCAAAATTTGGTGCAGGGCGGATGGTTTTATTAAAAGTTCCAAATACTTGATGACCAGATGCTATTAACTGTTTTGCCAATGCGGATCCGATGCCTGAAGAAGCTCCTACGATTAAAATATTTGCCATACTTTTAAAACCATTATTGCCTCAGAATGTTTGCAGTCATTTTGAGTGCTAAAGGGCAGTAACCAAAGATTATTGCAATGCCTCTTTATAAGTCTTCAATACTCTCTCTCTAGCAAACTTATGCTCCACAATTGGTTTGGGATAAATAGGCGTTCCCAATTCGGGCACCCATTTTTTAATATACTCTAATTTGGGATCGAATTTTTCTGTTTGCAACTCTGGATTAAACACTCGAAAGTACGGAGCGGCATCGCAGCCCGAGCTGGCTGCCCATTGCCACCCGCCATTGTTGGCGGCTAAGTCAAAGTCCAGTAATTTTTTTGCAAAGTAAGCCTCACCCCAGCGCCAATCGATTAATAAATGTTTCGTAAGGAAACTCGCGACAATCATGCGCACGCGGTTGTGCATAAAGCCGGTAGAATTTAGTTCACGCATGCCAGCATCTACAATAGGGTAACCGGTTTGTCCGCTGCACCAAGCATTAAATTCTTTTTCGTTATTGCGCCACTCTATTTTATCGTAAGCCGGTTTAAAAGATTTGGTTTCGATGTGTGGGAAGTGCCAGAGAATCATGTGATAGAAATCGCGCCAGATTAATTCATTCAACCATGTTTCATTTTTCTTTAACGCAACTAGTGCGAGCTTTCTTATGCTCACAGTTCCAAAGCGCAGGTGAACACTTAATTTGGTCGTGCCTGCTATGGCTGGAAAATTTCTTTGTTTGTCATATTGATCTATGATTGATTGCTTCACTACTCTCTCTGGAAATTGAAATACGGTTTCCTGAAAACCAATCTCTTTTAAGGAAGGAATTTTTACCGAAGCTATTTTTTTAAAGGAGTTGAAATATTTTTCGGTGGAATAACTCTTTAAATAAAATTTATTGAGCGTACTTTTCCACTTGCGGCTGTAGGGCGTAAAAACGGTATAAGGTTTGCCATCGTCTTTCGTTACTTCTGTTTTCTCAAAAGTTACTTGGTCTTTAAACGTTTTAAAAATGCAGCCTTTTGCTTCGAGTAGTTTCTTTACCTGCTCATCTCTCGCAATAGCGTAGGGTTCATAATCGTGATTGGTATAAACTGCTTTTGGATTTAGCTCTTTAAAAATTTTAAGAGGATTTCCGTGCATCACAATCAATGAACTGTTCAATTCTTCTAATTGCGTTTGCATTCGCGAAAGCGACTCATGAATAAAGGCAACACGTAAATCAGTTTTATCTTCAAGCTTATCTAAAATCTGAGTATCAAAAATAAAAATGGGAATTACAGATTTATTTTCTTTTAATGCATGATATAAACCTGCATTGTCTTGCAAACGTAAATCTCTTCTGAACCAGAAAAGAATCGTTTGACTGTCAATTACTTTTTGTGCTATTTCCAGATTGAAGGGCATCGATTTGTTTTTCTAAGTTATCTATGGCTTCCATCTTTAACGCATATAACTTCAAATCTCCCGAGCGCTGAATGTGCATAGCTTTTTCCAGCAATTTCTTGCGTTTGTTTTCGAGGTCTTTGATGGGGTCTTTTTTGAAAAGGGAAAACATTGAAAAGCTTTGATTATGAAACAGCAAGTTACTGATAATGTTATGCAAGTTTAATGCTAACACCTCACAAAAGCTATTGCATAAAAAAAATGCTTTTCTAGAAAGATCTAATCATGCTAAGTTATTCTGTTTACTAAAATTTGGAATTAGAGTGTCTATAGCCTAAACACTGCACAAAATTATTTTGCTGTAGTAAAAAATATTTTACTGCGATTCGATCATTTCCGGCTGATATGTTCAACTTTTTCTCTTAGAAAAGTTAATAGTAATGAACAAACATGAAATTAATTTAAATTTTTTCAACCGTTTGAAAACTATTGAATTTATATATTGTTCAACGTTCATTTTAAACCTATAAACAAAAATTTATGTCTACACTATTATCTGAAGTACTGACCTTAAAGGTTGATGACCCAGTTGCGTTTACCTTTTTCATTGGCTACATGGCCATGTTTGCTGCAACTGTTTTTTTTCTTTTTGAACGCGGCTCTGTAGATGGCAAATGGAAAACCTCTTTATTGGTTTCTGGTATGATCACGGGCATTGCGGCAGTTCATTATTATTACATGCGCGATTTTTATCTAGCCACGGGTACAAATCCTACCGTGTTAAGATACATTGACTGGACTCTTACTGTTCCATTGATGTGCGTTGAATTTTATCTTCTGTTAAAGCCTGCAGGTGCGCCAAAGTCTTTTTTATGGAAATTAATAGGTGCTTCGGTATTGATGCTCGTAATGGGTTATATCGGAGAAGCATTTACAGATGGCACCATGGGGCACTCAGTATTGTACGGTTTCCTTTCTACTATTGGTTACGTGTATATCTTGTATTCAGCTTGGTTTGGTGAAGCAAAACAATTAGCGGCTAAATCAAATTCTGAATCAGTACAAAAAGGTATCAATGCATTAGCTTGGTTTGTTTTGGTAGGATGGGCAATTTATCCAATTGGTTACATGGCAATGCCTGGTGGCTGGCTCGGTGCTGATGGTGCTGGAATTTTAAAGCCAAGTGATTTGGATTTAATTTATAATATAGGCGATGCAATTAACAAAATTGGTTTTGGCTTAGTAGTGTATGGTATTGCAACTACAGAAAGTGTTAAGGCAGCATAGAACTATCATAAACTTTACTTGAAGAAAGTATCTCAAAAGTTCATCTTAGTAATTCAAAAAAAATTGAATGAAGGATGACTTTTGAGATTTCTTTTATTGTTAGATATGAAAAGTAAAATTTTAATTGATGCTTCTGGAGTTTTGAAATATCTGTTGATTGCAGGAGCGATATTGCTAAGTGGATATCAACTGCTTATTAAACCGATCTCTCTATCCTTTTCAATCTTTCTGCTTGCCTTTACATTTATTTTTTTTGGCCTTCCACATGGCGCGCTTGACCACCGGGTAGAACAAGTATCTGTTGACAAAAATGATTGGTCTCTCGCAGATTTCCTCAAAAACTATTTTCTTAAAATTTTAATCACCTGCGTCATATGGCTACTGTCTCCTTCGGCAGGATTTATTAGTTTTTTATTATTCTCGGGCTACCATTTTGGAGAAACAGATTTGCGTTCGCCAGAATTTAGATTGAAGCCCAGCGGTATTCTTACTACACTTTACGGACTAGGTATTTTGGGTTGCTTATTAATTGCACAGATTAAAGACGTGTGGGGAATTTTAAATTTTCTCAGCCCTGTTTTTGCAGCGAACAATATACTTACATCAACTATTACCAATCTTCGTGTTTTTTTATGGTCAGGTTGTTTTTTTGCTGTCTGTTTGATTTCAGCAGTTTGCTTTATCAAAAGCAAAGCATTGTTTTCTGTTAAAATCAGATTATTTATTCCGCCACTACTGTTATTAATGTTATATCCGTTACCGGCATTGGCGGCATTCTCCTTTTATTTTGGACTGTGGCACTCGCTTCATGCGCTTACACACATCCGTGGACATCTTAATTGCACAACACTTGAGTTGGTTAGGATAGCCATTCCTTTCAGTATCATTTCAATTTTTGGCTTAGCAGTCATGTTAGTAGTTATTTATATAAAAAGTTGGTCACCCGTACTGATAACTATTATATTTATTGCTGCTCTAACCACCCCTCATGTTGGTGTAATGACTAGAATGTATGATAATTCTTAGTAGCAAGTCTTTACAATAATCGCATTAGTATGCTCTTAGGTTGATTTTTCAAATTGGTAATAATGGCGATTCAGAATGACGAGCGCAAAAATCCAGAGTAACAACGTTTCGGCAAAGTATATTTTAAAGAGCACCAACATAAAAGATATAAGAAAAAGTCCTACTGTCCATTGCAAATGTTTGTCGTTATTAAGTTCTACAAAAAGTAGACAGTGCAATAGAAGTATGAAGCCTGCGCCAAAAAGATAAATCCCCAACACATCGGGTAGGAGGATGTGATTAGCGCAAAGCATGGCTGCCTCGGGCAGTAGTAATAAAAGATAAACAATAGCAAGCCCTCCAAAACGTTTCCAGTTGGGTACTGGCAAATTGCGTAAGAACCGCAAATTATTTTCTTCAAATCGTCTCAATTCAAAAACGATAGCAGAATGGGCAGCTAACCCAAATAATAAACCCATCAGTGCAATCCTGTTATCGTAATGATCCAAAGGAATTTGAAAAAAACCGTAGATAGCGAAAACCGAAAACGCTTTAGTGAAAAATAATACAGTCGGTAACTGTGAAGTAAGTTGGTTAATATAGAAAAGTGGAAGGGGCTTAACCCAGGGCCATTGAATAGAGGGAAGAGTTAGAATTTTTATCAATTTATGTGCATGATTGAGTTGATACGAAAGAATGAGCGAAGCTCCTGTGATTCCAAAAAAATGAAAAAGGACAACCAGTGTGGCAGCTGTAAAAAGTTTTGAGTAAATGCCGAGTGCGATTATGAAAATGGAATAAATAAGCACGGGCTCATAGATTAATAAAATTGTCAGAGTCACCACCCAAAATCGTTTTATAAAGTTTAACCCTCCTAGTTCAAACAGAAAAGTATGATCGGGTCTTGTAAGTTGCGCAAGAAAAAACTGAACACATTTGATTAGGTATAACAACCAAACTCCGCAAACTAAAAGTAAAAAAATGGGCGAGGTAAGTGTGGCATACATCAAAGCCTTGTGGTAGCTTATTATTTGTGTAGATTCTACTATTCCAAACATTAAGAAGAACACAAAAAAGAGAAGACCTGCGTTGCGTTCGTAAAATTTAGCGACAATTACCTTTGTTAGTACTCTGATCACAGAAAACATACTTGCTGGTTTTTTACTTCTAGTTCGGAAATGACAAGGTCAGTAAGATCGAATGCCTGATGTGAGGTGAATAGGAAATTAACTTTTTTGCCCGAAAACTCTTTTATCAACTCAAATAAAATAGGAACACTCTCCTTATCAATTGTTACAAGCGGTTCGTCTAATAGAATGTACGCAGGCGAACCTATGAATGCCAGCACCAACGAAAGTTTTTTAATCATGCCACTGGAGTAGGTTCCGATAGGATTTTTTATAAACGATGATATTCCGAATTGTGAAATTAATTTATCTGATTCCGCCTTCGTTCCATCCCTAGTTTTGTTAAAGAATGAAATAAGATTTGACCCAGCTAAGAAGGGAGGATAAAGAGGTTCGGCTTCGACATAGTTTACCAATCGTCTGTACTCGGTTGGATTTTTATGAAGATTTATGGAATTGATTTCTACATCCCCTTCAAAGGGAATTATGCCGGCAATAATTTTGAGTAAAGTAGATTTCCCTGAGCCGTTTAAACCCTTTACCCAAAACAAACCATCCGCGAGTGTTAAGTCAGAAATTTCAAGGATGAGATTTGCGGTGTAGCTCTTTTTAAGGTTTCTTATTTTTATCATTTGATCGTAAACGGGGGTTCTAATTATTGGCAGATTTGCATTGTTACCAAATATTTACCGAATTGTTAAAATAGTAATATTCAAGTAACAATTCGGTAATGTTGGCTCCTAATTTTGTAAAAAAAATAGAAAATGAGCTCTAAAAAACTATTCCGCATTATCAAGCTATTATTTTTTGTAGGAGTTTTTTCTACCAATTTTCTATTTGCGCAGGTCTCTGTTCCGGTTCAAAATTTTGGCGTAGACCCACGCGCTTATGTTGAGCGTCAATCTTTTTGGTCGGAGTTCAATTTAGGAGGCACACTTTCTAAAAATGGTAGATGGCAATACCAAATGGACTATCAGTATAGGCGAGCCTCCGATGCCAGTTTTGTTAAAGGAGGCACAAGCAACCCATTTAATGAAATACAGCAGCAAGTTTTCCGTCCGTGGATTCACTATTGGGCAATACCTAAAATAGTTCGCTTCTCTTTATCTCCTGTTGGTTTATGGGTAACGTGGACACCCAAAGAAGAGTCCGCTGTATATATTAATAAAGATCAAGATCCTACTCATCAAAGTGTGTTTCCCGAATTTAGAATCTGTCCTCAAGTTACCCTCTTCCAAAACATAGGACGAGTACAATTTATTAACCGCTTTCGCTATGAATTTCGCTTTGTAGGCGAGCGAAGAGTGGCTGATAATTCATTGGCCGATTTTGGGTTGGGCTTTAATTTTGCCCCAACCGATATTCAAGATCAAACCGGAAATTACTTTGGAAATAATCATTTAGGGCGCATTCGATGGCAGGCCAGAGTACAGATTCCATTGGGAAAAGGAAAAACAAAGATTGAAAACAATACATGGTATCTTAACTCATGGAATGAATTATTCCTAGGCGTGGGCAGTCACATTCCAAATACCAAATTGCTAAACCAAAACCGATTTGTTGCCATGCTTGGCTATAAAACAAAAAGCAGCTTTCCTATTAAAATTGAAGCAGGCATTACCTACCAAACCATCTTTCAATACAACATAACCAATACACCAACTAATTCTTCGGTATCGCTTGGAAAGAATAATGTAGAAAACAATCTTGCTTATACCGTCTATGTTATTTTTGATGAGTTTCATCTTTTGTTTAAGAAAAAGAAGGATTCAGCAGAATAAGATCATCACCATTTTCTGGTTCTCTAATTTAGAGTTGATTTAATAATGGCTATACTGCTTTTATTATCAAGTCTGTTATTACATTTGGCCTATAAAAAAATTAATTGAGGTCATATAAATAGAATATTGTTTCTTCTTTTCGCGATTGCTTCGTTGCCCAGTCAAAGTCATGCTCAAAAAATCCGAATTGAGATATTAAAGCACCCTCCATTCACCGCAAGTGACTCAAGTATTTATTTGTCGAGCAACTTTAATAATTGGAGTCCAGCCGAAGAGAATTATAAGTTAATAAAAGATTCTAGGGGCATTTATTACATTGATTTACCCGACACGCTCTCCTATTTCGAATATAAGTTTACACAAGGATCGTGGGCTTTGGTGGAGGGGACACAAGATGGTAGGGTTAGAGCAAATCGGATTTACAGCGCTAATAAAGAGATAAATCCGAGGCTAATCCAATTAGAGATTGAGGGGTGGGAGACACAGCCATCTTACGTAATAATCTGATTTTTTCATTTTTTAATAATAGTGAAGCTTATGAGAAATTTTTTATTGTGCTGCCTCGGATTGTTTCCGTTTCTAACAATTGGGCAAATTGTTACAACAAATCCAGCCTTTCCGGTGGCTAACCAGCCTGTTACCATTACAGTTGATGTAACTGGAACAACCTTAGAAAATTTCGCATGGGATAATAATACTAATCCAGTTTACTTATGGACTTGGATTAAAAAAACTGGCAGCACAGACTTTGATGCCGCTACCAATATAAATCCAGCCACAGCTGCTCAGGCAGCTGCTAAGTGTAATAGAATTAGTACAAACAAATATGAAATAACCATTACGCCTATCACATTTTTCAATAAGTCTGTTGCTGAAATCCCTAAAATAGGTGTGCTTATTAAAAATATAGACTTCACTAAGAAAAGCGGTGCAGATAAATTCATCGATTTTACAACGGGCTTTAACGCTTCATTTACTTCACCCACAGAAACTTCGTTCTTTAAAAATACAAACGATCAATTTCCCATTATAGTGAATGCATCTGCCAGTGCAACGCTCACCCTAAGAATAAACGGTAATGTTGTGGCTACTCAATCAGGAACTACTCTCACATATAATCACACTGTAACGGAGTCTAGCGGAACTACACTAGTAGAATGTGCGGCCGTTACTGGTACGGAAACAAAAACTATTTCTTTCAGCTACACCGTTCGATCTGCAACGTCAATCCAAGCAAGACCCAGTGGACTAAAAAAAGGAATCAATTATAATTTGGCCGATCCTACAAAAGTCACTTTGTGTGTACTCGCACCAGGAAAGTCTTCAGTTTATGTTATTGGCGATTTTACCAATTGGGATATCAACAAAAATTACCAAATGAAAAAGGATGGTGAATATTTTTGGTTGGATATTTCAGGGCTTACCTCCGGAATTGAATATGCGTTTCAATATTTAGTAGATGAAACAATTCGAATTTCTGATCCATTCGCAGATAAAATTTTAGATACCGAAGATGGTAGCATTCCCACAGAATCTTATCCCAACCTAAAAACTTTTCCAGCTAAGGCCGTGTCTGATAAATGGTATTTCAACAGAGCTTCTGTTCTGCAAACTGGCCAAACACCTTATGTTTGGCAAGCATCAAATTATCAAAAACCTGCAAAAGAAAAGTTAGTTATTTACGAACTACACATCCGCGATTTTTTTGGTGCTAGTAAAAAGAATTATCAAAGCCTGATCGACACGATTAGATATTTCAAGCGACTAGGTGTAAATGCGATTGAGCTAATGCCCATTACAGAATTTAATGGTAACGACAGCTGGGGCTACAACCCTACTTTTATGTTTGCACCCGACAAATTTTATGGCACAAAAAATAAACTGAAGGAATTTGTTGATAAATGCCATCAAAATGGAATTGCAGTTATAATGGATATAGTAATGAATCAACAGGATGCTCCTAATTCATATTTATTTATGGATTTTGATTTCGCTAATTTCAAACCCTACCCAACTAACAAATGGTTTAATGTTACAGCAACGCACCCCTACAGTGTTTTTTATGATTTAAATCACGAAAGTCCTTATACTAAATCCTATCTCGACACTATAAATCACTATTGGTTAAACGAATTTAAAGTAGATGGATATCGATATGATTTATCGAAAGGATTTACCCAAACTAATAATCCTACAAATGTTGGAGCGTGGGGCGCTTATGATGCCTCTCGTATTGCTATTTTAAAGCGTATGGCCGATAAAATCTGGACGCACACGCCAAGTGCTTACGTTATTTTAGAACACTTCGCTGATAATTCAGAGGAGAAAGAGCTTGCTGAGTATCGTTCGGGCGAAGGGAAAGGAATGATGCTTTGGTCGAATTTTAATAATTCATTCAATCAATTAACCATGGGTTATCCAACTAGCAACGATATTGGTGGTTTGTATTTTGCAAATCGATCCTTTACCGTACCCGGTGCCGTTGGCTACATGGAAAGCCATGATGAAGAAAGATTAATGTATAAGAATATTCAGTTTGGTAATTTAAGCGGAGCTTACAGTGTAAAAACTAATTCAACAGGGTTGGATAGAATAAAGGCAGCAAGTTTAATTTTCTATTCAATACCCGGACCAAAAATGCTATGGCAGTTTGGTGAGTTAGGTTATGATAAAAGTATCAATACCTGCACAGATGGAACAACCATTAGTAATGATTGTAGAACATATCCTAAACCCGTCAAGTGGGATTATCAACAAGATCCACAACGAAACAGCTTATTTTTGGTAACCGCTGATTTAATTCGCCTTAGAAAAACTTTTTCTGTTTTCACGCAAGGAGATGCAACTGTAACACAGGGGAGTGGAGTAATTAAGCAAGTAGTGCTCAAGAATAAACCGTATACCGTTACGCCTGCCTCTACTGATCAAATGAATGTGGTGGCAGTTGCAAATTTTGATGTCACAAACCAAACAGCAAATGTTGCTTTCCCGCATACGGGGAATTGGTATGAGTATTATTCTTATGGTGCAATTACAAATGTTACTTCTGCATCGTTGACACTTGATTTGCTTCCTGGACAATACAAGCTGTATTCAGACGTGGCAATAACCAATCCGATTACGGCTATCACAGATGAGCAAAAATTTGAAATTAGCATCTATCCAAATCCAACAAGTGGATGGTTAAAAGTGGAGGCTAGTAATGAGACAATTGAATCAATTAGCTTGACCTCTCTGCAAGGAGTAAAAAGTTTTCCTGTAAGATTAGACGCATTTACTTGGGATGTGAAGCAACTCGCTGCTGGACTATATATTGTAGAGATTGTTACTGGCGGTGCCTCGATTCGGAAAAAAGTGATTAAATTATAATATATGCGTATACTATCACTGCTTGTTCTTTTTTTTATAACGGTATTTAGTCAAGCACAAAATCAATTTACCCGTGTAGAGCCAGCCTTTTGGTGGGTAGGGTTTAACAATGTTGAAGTAGAAGTTTTATTCTATCACAAAGAGTTGAACCTCTCTTCGTACCAACCCAAAATTCAATCCGAGTCGGTAATGCTAAAACGGGTAACACGAACAGAAAACCCACGGTATGTTTTTCTAACTCTTGCAATAGCGCATGGTGCCAAGCCAGGAATGGTACCGATACTTTTTACAGATGGAAAAAAATCTCTTTCGTATGCGTATGAACTGAGAGCGCGTTCAAAAGATAAAAATCGAATTCAAGGCTTTAATTCGTCTGATGTACTTTACTTGATCATGCCCGATCGTTTTGCTAATGGCGACACTAAAAACGATTCACTTTCCGGGTTTTATCAAGGTGTACATCGAGATCAACCCTTTGGCCGTCATGGGGGTGATATTAAAGGGATTTCAGATCATTTAGACTTTATCAAAGACTTAGGAGTAACGGCCATTTGGTTAAATCCAATTTTAGAAAATAATCAAAAACGAGAGAGCTATCATGGGTATGCGATAACGGATTTATATAAAGTAGATCAGCGGTTTGGTTCTAATGAGGAATATCTGGCATTGATAAACAAAGGCCACTCTATGGGGTTAAAAATGATCCAAGACATGGTCATCAATCATATTGGTATCGAACATTGGTTGATGCGGGATTTGCCCGAGAGAGATTGGATTCATCAATTCCCTAAATTTACCAGATCAAATTATCGGAGCGAGGCGGTTTCGGATCCTTACAGTGCGGCAAGTGATGTAAAGTTGATGAGTGACGGGTGGTTTGATAACACGATGCCCGATGTTAATCAAACCAATAGTCTATTTGCAAAATATCTTATTCAGAATTCAATATGGTGGATAGAATACGCTGGTATTGATGGCATTAGGATGGATACGTATCCTTATCCAGATAAGATGTTTATGGCGAATTGGGCACAACAAATAATGAATGAATATCCTGCTTTTAATATAGTAGGTGAGGTACTTGTAAATTTAAAACCAATGGTTAGTTATTGGCAGCAAGGAGCTAACAATAAAGATAGTTATCAATCTAACTTACCATCTGTCATAGATTTTCCACTCACCAACGCAATCAATGTTGGCCTAAGTGAAAATGGATCATGGGATGGCGGCCTTTCTAGACTTTACACTGTGTTGACTCAGGATTTTATCTACCCCAACCCCAACAATAACGTCACCTTTGTAGATAACCACGATATGAGCCGGTATTACCATAATATGGGTAGAGATTTAAATAAATTTAAAATGGGTCTCGTTTTTCTCTTAACAACACGAGGCATTCCGCAATTATATTATGGAACTGAATTGCTGATGGATGGTGATTATTCTATTCATCCAACGGTAAGGCGCGATGTTCCTGGGGGTTGGAAGGAAGATAACGTGAATTCATTTATCCCTTCGGGGCGAACAAAAGATCAGAATGAAGCTTATGATTTCATAAAAAAACTTTTGGACTGGAGAAAAACAAAATCCGTGATACATGTAGGCAAGCTAACTCATTTCATACCTAACGATAACGTATATGTTTATTTTAGAACAAATAAGCAAAATGAAACCGTAATGGTAGTACTAAATGGAAATAACAAATCGATGAATATTGATACAGCCCGTTTTGATGAAATATTAAAAGGAAAAAGTAAAGCTAAAAATGCACTAACAGGAGAGGTGATTACGAATATTAATACTATATCGATTGCCCCATGGGGTTCCCTCGTGTTAGAATTAGATTAACTAATGGGGCAAATTGCCTAATACAGTAAGCAATAAATTGTATTTAAATCAGGACAATTAAAATTTTTATTCTTTTTGCTAAAAAAATAAATAGGCTTAAAAAAATTGATATTGAATCCCTTTTTTAAGCTTGGAATAACTAACTTAATGAGATACCTTTAACCAATATTTACCTAAATTTATTTAATGGCTTTTATTGATATTGTATTGCAAGTTCCTTCTTACGGATGGGCAGATAAAGAGGGAAAATTGGTAGTTCCTTCGGTGAAGCAACTTTATGCAGAAGCCTTTTCAAGAATTAATATTTTTAAGACTAAAAAAAACTGGATTCCTTTCATCAATTGGTTTACAGCTATTTGCATGCTGCCTTTTTTTTATTTTTTTCTATTTCAGTTTTTCTCATGGCCTTTACTGATCGCTTTTATTATTTATAGTATGGTCATTATGAGCACACATGGAACGATTTGGTTTCATCGGTATAGCACACATCGAGCGTATGCATTTAGTCAACCAATTTGGCGCTTCATAACTCAAAATTTAGTGTTAAGAACTTTTGCTGAAGAAGTCTATGTGGTTTCGCATCACGTTCACCACCTTAAATGCGAAAAGCCGGGAGATCCTTACAACGCTTATGGCGGAATCATGTATTGTATGTTGTCAGATGTTAACCATCAAGCCATTGCCAAAGATTTAAGCGAAGATGATTACAAAAAGGCATCTCATTTTATTAGTCATACGGGCGTTCAATTAAATAGCTACTCGCAATATTTAAAGTGGGGATCAATCGCTGCGCCTTTCTACACGGTGGGGCTGCTAATTCTTAATTGGTCTTTTTGGTATGCAGCCTTTTTTCTATTGGGTGGGCATGCATTAGCATGTACATTATTTAGTGCCGCACTCTTTTGGTTTGTACTGGTTCGAGCTTTTAACTACACAGGTCACGGTGGAGGTAAAGTAAAACACGTAGATGGAATTGATTTTGATAGAAGCAATTTATCGATCAACCAATCGCGTCCGGGCACGCTATCAGGCGAGTGGCACAACAATCATCATCTTTATCCGGAAAGTGCTCGAGCTGGTTTTTTACCTTATCAGCTTGACTTAGCGTGGATCTATATTTACTCGATGTATAAATTAGGAGCAGTATCTTCGTACAAAGATTTAAAGCCTCAATTTTTAAAACGATTTGATTTGATGAAGCCAGAAGTAAATCCCAGCGTAACCTCAACAGAAGCTAAGCAAGTTCGCGAACAATCAATTTGAACCAGTAAGTAAATTCTTCTGGTTTAGTATCGATTAGTTTTTTTAATTCAAAAGGGTAAATTAATTTCCAATCATCTACTTCTTGAGGATTCAATATCGGCTCTTGATCGCAAATAGCTTTGAATACATAATCTACTTCGTATTCTGTAAGATTTTGATCGAGCTTGGTTTTATAGGTGAACTTGTAGAGAAATTCAGATTGCGCATCAATTCCCATTTCGTGTTTTAATCTTTTTCTAATGGTTTTGTTGATGTCTTCTTCTGGATGCGGATGACTGCAGCAAGCATTCGTCCAAAGGCCACCACTGTGGTATTTTGTCTTAGCTCTTTTCTGAATCAGCATTTCTCCTTTTGAATTAAAAACCAAAATAGAAAATGCTCTATGTAACACACCTTGTAAGTGAGCTTCCATTTTTTCCATGGTACCAATTACCTGATCTTCCTCGTTAACAAGAATTACTTGTTCCATTTTGGATTTAGATCAAATTAAGTTGATGTTTTACAAATGAGTAGGCGAGAATGGAAATCTTTCTTCTGTTTCGAACTCTGATCCTTTCTTTGAGTACGGTGTGACAAGGTGTATTTTTTATTTTTTCAAAAAGTGCGGTATAGTAGAGATAAGCTACATACACGCCTAACCTTGCACAGCGTGGCAATTTTTTTACCCCGTCACACCCAGCAGCAAAATCGGTAGCAATATCTTTTTCAATTGCCAGCTTTGCCTCTTCATTGAAATTTGAAAGATCAATTCCCGGAAAATAATTTCTACCCATTTGAGCGTAGTCGGCATTCAAATCGCGCAGAAAATTAATTTTTTGAAATGCCGAGCCTAATTTCATGGCCGAGGGTTTTAAGCGCTCATACATTTCTTTGTCGTTCTTGCAAAAAACTCGCAACGTCATCAGCCCTACTACTTCGGCTGAACCTAAAATGTATTCATTAATTCCTGATTGATCATAACTAATTAAATTCAGATCCATTTCCATACTTTTCAAAAACTGATCGTATAGTTCTTTTTCTATACCATACTCATTAACTGTTTTTTGAAAACTATTTAAAATCGGGTTGAGACTAATTTTATCGTTGATTGCCTGATAGGTTGCTTCTCGGAATCTTTGTAGCAGGGTAGCTTTATCATATTCATGGAAGGTATCTACGATTTCATCTGCAAATCGCACGAAACCATAAACGGAGTAGATAGGATCGCGCAATTCTTTTTCAAGACATCGTATACCCAATGAAAAAGAGGTACTGTAGGCACGGGTTGTAAGCCTGCTACATTTGATCGAAACCTTATCAAATAATTCTTTGCTCATCAATACTTATGTACTAATTTTTTACCTTTTTACTTACCATACCGTTCCTTTTTATCACTTCTTGGGCTACCACTTGCCCAGAAATCAATGATGGAGGCACGCCTGGCCCCGGAACAGTTAGTTGACCTGTATAAAACATGTTTTTAACCATTTTGTTTTCAATAGAAGGTTTCAAATTAGCTGTTTGCATAATGGTATTTGCCAACCCGTATGCATTACCTTTAAATGAATGATAGTCACAAATAAAATCATTGTGTGCATAACTTCTTTTGATGATAATGTTATTTCTCCATGAATCGCCTGTTAACGATTCAATTCTATCCATCATCAAGTTAAAGTATTTTTCGCGTATGGTTTCATCGTCTGCTAACCCGGGTGCCACTGGCATTAGTAAGAAGATGTTTTCATAGCCTTCGGGTGCAACGGTAGGGTCAGTTCTAGAAGGAACCGAAACATAAAATAAGGGGTCAGTCGGCCACTGCGGACTTTGATAAATTTCTTGGGCGTGCCTTCCAAAGTCTCTATCAAAAAAAAGATTGTGGTGCAATAAATTTTTAACTCTTTTATTTATGCCTAGATAAAAAATTAAACTCGAAGGTGCCATTACTCTTTTTTGCCAATAGGCTTCGTCATATTGCCTGTGAGACTTCGGTAAAAGAGTTTGCTCTACATGATGATAGTCAGCCCCAGCAACTAAGTAATCTAATTTTTTTGAATTTCCTTTTATATGAATGGCACAGGCATGATCATTATTTAATTCAATTTTTTCTACGGCAGCATTGAATTCGAATTTTACACCCTGTTCTTTGGCAAGAGCCACCATCCCTTCTACAATTTTATGCATGCCACCCATTGGGTACCAAGTACCCAGTGACATGTCTGCATAATTCATGAGTGTATAAAGAGCGGGGGTTTTGTCTGCAGGTGCGCCCAAAAATAAAACTGGAAATTCCAGTAGCTGAATTAATCTAGGATCTGTAAAATGTTTTTTTACATAGGCTGATACAGATTGAAACACGTGCAGCTTCAATAATCCTTTTGCTAAATTGAAATCAAATAATTCTGTAATAGAAAGACCCGGTTTGTACACCAGCTTATTAACTCCTACCTCGTATTTGAATTGCCCTTCTGCCAGAAATTTCTGCAATTGTTGTCCGCTTCCTTTTTCAATATTTTCGAAAAAACTGATTAATTGATTTTCGCCAGCAGGCAAATCCCAAATATCTTGTTTAGAATAAAAGATACGATAGGAGGGATCTAGTCTTTTCAATTGGTAGTAATCACTTGGCTTTTTATCGAAGAGTTGAAAATACTTTTCGAACACATCGGGCATCCAGTACCAGCTTGGCCCCATATCAAACATAAAGCCTTCTGTCTCAAATTTCCGCGCCCTACCACCCGCGCTAGAATTTTTTTCGTAAACCGTAACCTCAAAATTATTTTTGGCCAAGCATGTAGCTGCAGCCAAGCCTGCGAACCCCGAACCAATTACAGCTACTTTTTTCATGAATCAATTATACCCCATTAAACACAAAAATCCTTCCGATGTTGGAAGGATTTTTGTCAGTTAACGATGTTCTTAGTTATTGATAACCTGTTAATTTCTTTTGAATTTCTTTTCGGGCATGAAATATTCTATTTTTTACGGTGCCAATAGGTAGACTCAAGTGCTCGGCAATTTCATGATACTTATAACCAGTGGTGTGCATTTTGAAGGGAATCAATAACTCGTCTTTAATATTATTCATATTACGCCACACTTCTTTAAACTCTATACTTCCTTCTGGCCGGTTGAACGTATGAACATCTTCCACATTTAAATGATAGAGTTCTTTTGTGTTGTCAGTTGAGGTGCGCTCTCTTTTAGACTTTCGGTAATTGTTTATATAGGTATTACGCATAATGGTAAAAAGCCATCCTTTCAGGTTGGTGTCTTCCCTAAATTTATTTCTATAGGTGAGAGCTTTTAAGATTGTATCTTGAACTAGATCCAAAGATTCTTCACGATCTCTAGTAAAGCGATGTGTAAATCCTCTTAAGGTTGGGCGGAGACTAGCAATTTCTTTATCAAATTCACTGACTGTCATATTGTTTAATATTTTTGTGTGAATACTTAACAAATGTACCCTTAATAGTTGTATTTACAAGATATTTGTTCATTAATTTTTTTGTTTAGTTAAACAAAAAATCATACTATTAATTGCCTGAAATCTAAAGCATTAGAGAATAACTTAACATTTTTAGGATAAGAAAGAGATGATTTTCTGAGTGCGTAACCACTTATCAATATTTCCTTATTAGGAAAATCTTCGGATAGCTGGTTTACAAATTTTTGAATTTCTGAAGGCTTAGGATGGGTAGTGAATGAACTAATAATTAGTTCTGGATCATGATCTTTACAGGCAGACTTGAATGAAGAGTAAGGAACTGTTTGACCTAAATAGTAAGTTCGTATACCATTCTTTTTAGCGATGTAGTGATAGAATAGCAAAGCCAATTCGTGTATTTCATTCTCGGGCAAAAACAGAATTGCTTTGCGACTATTTTTATCTGGCAAAGCAACGGTATCGATGGCAACAATTATTTTTTGTCGCACCAGATGAGAAATAAAATGTTCTTGGGCGGGAGTTACATTGTTTGTTAGCCACAGCACTCCAATTTTTTCTAAGAAAGGATAAATTACTTCTAGCACCGTTCTTTCAAAACCGAATTTCAGGGTAAGGGTGGCAAGCACCTTTTCAAATCTTTCTTCCTCCATATCAATCATGGCAACAATAAGTTGCTCGATATATATATCTATGGAGTTTTCCTTTTCGCTTAAATCTCCTACTTGTTTATTTATTTCATCTAGGGTAAGTTTTACTATTTTCGAAATTTTTACACCATGATTATTAAGCACAGAGACATTTATAATTTTCTTCAAATCTTCATCAGAATAGAATCGAATATTGGTTTGTGTTCTTTGCGGCTCAATGATACGGTGTCGCTTTTCCCAGATACGAATAGTGTGAGCTTTTATGCCTGAAAGCCTTTCGAGTTCTTTTATTGAATATTTGCCCATCTTTAAAAGCTGAAGTTTAAACAAAAACACCAGAATTTATAAATTGTTAAGCTCGTGTTAAAAATAAAATATGGAGTCGGCCTTGCAGATAGGTAAAGAGTGGTTTAAGAAATTAGGGTGGACTCCTTTTCAGTTTCAAGTGGACGCCTGGCAAGCCTACCAAAATGGAAAGAGCGGCTTGGTAAATGCGCCTACTGGTAGCGGCAAAACCTATTCTTTACTAGTTCCAATTTTATTGGAGTCGAAGAATGACCCTGCACCAAAATCAAAAGGTCCTCGTTCCGTTTGGATAACCCCGATTCGCGCACTGGGTAAAGAGATTGAGCTATCTGCCAATGAAGCTATTGACGGAATGCAAATTGCGTGGAAGGTAGGCGTGCGCAGCGGAGACACCTCTACGCGCGAACGAGCTAAACAAAAAGAAACGCCCCCACAATTTTTGATTACTACGCCCGAGAGTTTGCATCTATTGCTTTCGCAAAAAGGCTATCCCGAATATTTTAAAAACCTCAAGTCAATTGTAATTGATGAATGGCATGAATTAATTGGCTCGAAGCGAGGTGTATTAGTGGAACTCGCATTATCGCGATTGAAAGTTATTGCGCCTGGTTTAAAAGTTTGGGGTATCTCGGCTACCATCGGAAATATGGATCAAGCGGTGGAGGTTTTAATAGGTAACACTTTTACTTCTGATGAGATTGAGATTATCAAAGCTAACATTGAAAAGAAAATTGAAATTATTTCCATTTTTCCTGATGAAGTAGAAAAGATGCCGTGGGCGGGCCATTTGGGAATTCAGTTACTTGAAAAAGTTATTCCGATTATTAACCAAAGTAGGAGCACACTTATTTTTACCAATACACGATCGTTTGCCGAAATCTGGTATCAGAAGTTACTAGCGAGAGCTCCAGAATTATCGGGTGTTTTGGCCATGCATCATGGCTCTATTAGTGCAAAGATTAGAACTTGGGTGGAAGATCAACTTCACGAAGGAAAATTGAAGGCGGTGGTTTGTACTTCTAGTTTAGATTTGGGAGTCGACTTTCGGCCGGTTGAAACAATTATACAAGTAGGAAGCCCGAAAGGCGTGGCTCGCTTTTTACAAAGAGCTGGGCGCAGTGGGCACCAGCCAGAAGCTACTAGCAAAATTTATTTCTTACCTACTAATTCATTAGAGTTGGCAGAAGCCGCTGGCCTGCGCGAAGCCATGAAGCGAAAAATTGTAGAAGATAGAATTCCTTATATCCGTTCGTTTGATGTGCTCATTCAATATTTAATTACGCTGGCAGTGTCGGATGGATTTTTTGCAGCCACTATTTATGAAGAAGTAAAAAGCACTTCTAGCTTTTCTTCTATTACCGAAGAAGAATGGATTTGGTGTTTAAATTTTATTGCCACCGGTGGTGCGGCACTCACCGCTTATGATGAATACAGAAAAGTAATTTCACAAAATGGATTCTATCAGGTAGAAAATAAACAAATCGCCTATAAGCACAGATTATCGATTGGAACGATAGTGGGCGATACACTTATGCACATTAAACTTACCAGCGGAAAATATTTGGGAACGATAGAAGAATATTTTATTTCTCGCTTGCACGTGGGCGATGTATTTTGGTTTGCCGGCAAAAGCTTAGAGTTAGTTCGCATTAAAGAAATGGAAGCGCACGTGAGGCCTTCTAAAAAAAAATCGGGTAAGGTTCCATCCTGGCAAGGAGGAAGAATGCCGTTGTCGTCTCAGCTAAGTGAAATGATTCGGTTGAAAATTGATGAAGCAGCTACAAAAAGTGAAACAGATAACGAGATGAAATTCCTTCGCCCGCTAATGGATCTGCAAAGAAGCCGCTCGCATTTACCAACACAAACTGAGTTTTTAATCGAATACTTTCAAAGTTCTGAAGGATACCACGTAGTGATGTATCCGTTTGAAGGAAGAAATGTGCACGAAGGGCTCGGTGCATTGGTAGCGTATCGTATTTCAAAAATAAAACCAATTACATTTTCCATTGCCATGAATGATTATGGATTTGAATTGCTATCAGATCAACCCATTCCTATTGAGGAAGCGGTAGAAATTAATGTGTTGGGCATAGAAGGGTTATCAACTGATATTCTCGCTAGTATTAACTCTACTGAAATGGCGCGCAGAAAATTCAGAGACATTGCCGCTATTGCGGGATTAGTTTTTAAGGGAATGCCCGGTAAAAAAGTAAAAGAGAAACATCTCCAATCTTCTTCTCAGCTTTTTTTTAATGTATTTCACGAATATGAATCTGATAATTTATTACTGTTGCAAGCCTATGAAGAGGTAATGGATTTTCAGTTGGAAGAAGCACGCTTAAGAAAGGCGCTTGATCGTATTGAGCAACAAAAAATCATTATCACTCATCCAGAAAAGCCCACGCCATTCTCTTTTCCAATTATTGTAGACCGCACGCGCGAGAAATTGACTTCAGAAAAAATTGAAGACAGAATTAAGAAAATGATTATTGAGTACGGAGAATAAGTTTACTGGCAACTAGAATATCGCTCTAAAAGTTAAGAACAAACCCCCTGCAATAATAATAACAACGGGTAAGGTCAATAGCCAGGCTATCAAAATATTTCTTATCGTATCGGGTTGTAAATTTTTAACTCCCTTATTGGCAACCATACTTCCGGCAATGCCCGATGATAGCACATGTGTGGTGCTCACAGGCCAGCTATAGGCGGTTGATAAACCAATGGTAATCGCAGCTACCATTTCGGCACTCGCACCTTGGGCGTAGGTAAGATGTTCTTTACCAATTTTTTCCCCAATGGTTTTAACAATTCTTTTCCAACCAATAGTGGTTCCCAATCCAAGTGATAAAGAGATCATAATAACTACCCATGTTGGTGCATAGTCAGTAACTATTCTTAGATCTTTTAGTCCCGATGTCAATCTCTTCTTATCTTCTTCACTCATACGAATGTCGTCTTCTTTCATAAGCGATTTTAGGTTTCGATCTAAAACCATAATATCTTTTCTTACTTCAAACCTTTTTGCTTTTGGAATGGACGCAGCATTATTGATTAACCCAAATTTAGACTGGAGATTAGAGGCCATTACTTTTGAATCTGCCAGTTTTGTTCTGTCTGCCTTAGATAAAGTGGTAGAATCAACGGATGACAGTACACGTTCAATGTGCGTTATTGAAGCGGGTAATTTTGTAGTGTCCACATTATGATTGATGGCGAAATACGCAGGTACAATTCCAATGAGCACCAACATCACTAACCCAACTCCTTTTTGGCCATCATTTTGGCCATGAAAGAAGCTAACCAGCGTACAGGTAAGAAATAATATTCCTCTAATCCACAGCGGTGGCGGCTGATTTTTTTTAGGCTCTTTAAATAAAGCATCTCCTGTTTCAGTTTTTTTAGTTGCCGATCTAATCAAATACATTAAAATGATAGTAACCGAAAAACCAAAAAGAGGTGATAGCAATAGAGAGTACCCTATCTCTTTAGCTTTAACCCAGTTGACAGCTTCACCAGATGCTTCAGGGAGAAAAGAATACGCTAAACCAACTCCTAAAATTGAACCAATAAGAGTATGCGAACTGGAGCAGGGTATACCTAAGTACCAGGTTAATAAATTCCAGAAAATAGCAGTAATAAGAAGAGCGGCCGCCATAGATATACTGTGAGCAATATTTTGGTCTACCAATGTTTCTACAGGTAAGAGATTGACGATACTCATGGCTACGCCAATCCCACCGAATATTACCCCTAAAAAATTCCAACTTCCTGACCAAATTACAGCCACCCAGGGCTTAAGAGTATTAGTGTAAATAACAGTGGCCACTGCATTAGCTGTATCATGAAACCCATTAACAAACTCAAAGGCACAGACAGCAACTAAACATAAAATTAATAAAATGGCATAAGAGGTCTCTAATTCGAACATGAGTTTTAAGTATTGATTTCCGTACTTTGAGGCACTAAGATGCCTTTTACTTTAATAATGTGCAACCAAAGGTAGAATCTCTTTTTAGATCGTATGTTACCTCAATGTTACGCTTTTTAAGCAGGTCATGATTTTGAAAGCAACTCATTTTTTTGCCAAATGATTCAGGAATTTGAAATATTTTCTCAGCGGATTTGCATGTTGCCTGAGAGGGTATTGTACCTTCCTAAAGACCAGACTATTCTGGTGGCCGATCTTCACTTTGGTAAGGTCAATCATTTTAGAAAATCTGGAATAGCGGTGCCTGTTTCAGCTAATGAAAAAAATGCTGCTTTGCTGATCGATGTCATCCAAAAAACGAAACCCAAGCGCGTTATTTTTTTAGGCGATTTATTTCATAGTCATTATAATCAAGAGTGGGAAACGGTTGGACAAATTGTTCAGCATTTTGTAGAAGTATCTTTTGAATTGGTTATAGGCAATCATGATATTTTAAGTAAGCAACAATATGTGCGACATACCATTAAAGTGCATGAAGGAAGCTTGACTTTGGGGCAATGGCTTTTAACTCACGAGCCAATGACTTTTGAAAAAATACCAGAAGGGTTTTACAATTTGGCAGGCCACATTCACCCCGGTGTTCGACTTCAGGGGGCTGCCAAGCAAGCATTGTTACTTCCCTGTTTTTATTTTGGAAAAAAACAAGGACTCCTCCCTGCATTTGGCTCATTTACTGGGTTGGCGCGGATTTACCCGAAAGTATACGAACGTATTTTTGTGTTGGCGGATGGAAAGGTGATGGGAGTTTAAATTTAAATCTAGTACACCTTAGCTTTAAAATATTAAGGTATGAAAACTAGCTAATGGGAATGTATATGATTGTGAGTTAAAACATTTGAGATGCCAGCACAAGGTTTGTGTTTTATCTTCTCCTTTTTGGTTTAGAAGGTTTTCCTCCGCCTCCTGCATTAAAGTGCAAACCGATTGAAAACTCTAGTCCGGTAAAATCTACTTTTGCATCTTTATAATCTACAGCTACAGAGCTATTGGTACCATTCAATGTTCCGCCAGAGAAGTTTCCTTTTAAAGGAAACTTCGCACTGCCCATTAAATAATTCGTCTCGAGAGAAATACTTACCTGACTAGTTATTGGAATAGTTAACTCAACTCCTGCATGTACTCCAACCCCTGGATTATTTTCAAACGATAAATTAGAATTAACAACATCCCAGTTTTGTAATTTTCGAAAAGCCCGATCAAAGTTTCCGTAATTTAAATTTTGATCAAAACCATAGAAGAAAAATCCACCTCCTTTTATATCGAATTGAGATCTGCCAACAGGCAACTGAAAAACAATTTCGGCAGGTACAAAAATGGTGAAGTTAGGGCCTAGCAGAGATCGGGTAGATTCGATGGGTAAATCCATCAGTCCCATACCCGACATACGATAAAGAGAAGCACCAGTTTCGAATGCGATGTAACGATTGATATTAAAGCCAACGCCTCTAAGTGAGAATGGGCTAATAGGTGTTGAGAACTCTCCGTTGCGTGGAATAAAATAGGAAAAAGAAAGACCTACACCTTGTGCGCTACTGGCGAGTGCGCCAAGCATAAGAGCTATGCAGAAAAATAATTTTTTCATGTATTGAAATTAATTCCGAAAGATAAGAGAACAATATGGCATGCCACTCATGGAAATAGCCGCTTAAAATTTACAAGTTGTACTATCTTTATTTTTTAATTTAACTTTTATGATGCGCCCTTTATTATTCATCATTTGTGTAGTGATTATCAGCCTAAGCTGTTCTGAAAGAAAGACACCTGCTGATTTAATTATTAAAGGCGGCACTATCTATACAATGGATGATCGCCAGCCGATAGTGGAGTCAGTTGCCATAACGGCTAATCGAATTGTATTTGCTGGCAAAGAAAGTGATATCAAAAATTTTCAAGGCGATCAAACACGCATTATCGATCTGCAAGGAAAAACTATGACACCCGGCTTGATTGAAGGACACGGTCATTTTATGGGCCTTGGGTATAATGAGCTGGAATTAGATTTGATGAATGTAAAAAGTTATGAAGAGCTTGTTGAAAAGGTAAAGGAAGCAGTTGCGAAAGCAAAGCCTGGCGAATGGATTTTAGGAAGAGGCTGGCACCAGGATAAATGGACCACTAAGCCTTCTAAAATGATCAAAGGTTTTCAAACGCATGAATTATTAAGTTCAGTTTCTCCAAACAATCCGGTTTTTTTAAAACACGCTAGTGGCCACGCAGGATTTGCCAATGCCAAAGCAATGCAACTGGCTGGGGTAAATCAATTATCGCCAGAAAGAATTGGCAAAGAACATAATGAAGGCGGTGAAATCATTCGCGATGCAATGGGCAACCCCACTGGTATTTTTAATGAACGAGCTCAACAACTGATCGCACAGCATATACCCGAAAAGTCTGAAGAGATGAATTCGCAAGCACTTGAGTTAGCTATTAATGCCTGTCTTAGAAGTGGGATCACCAGTTTTCATGATGCGGGCGCGAGCAGAAGTAGCATCGAGTTATTTAAAAAATTTAAAACGGAAGGAAAGTTAAGCACTCGTTTGTATGTAATGCTCACCGGCTTTGATCCTGAGTTGGTGTATGAAAATTTCAGGAACGGCCCCGAGATAGATTCTACCGGATTGCTAACGATAAGAGCTGTGAAGTTGAATTGCGATGGCGCACTTGGCTCGCGCGGTGCGTGGCTTTTAGATCCGTATACCGATCGACCTGATTTTAGCGGCATGGCCACCCTCTCGATGGATACTGTAGCAAGGATTTCTATTCTTGGATTAAAATATGGTTTTCAAATTTGTGCCCACGCAATTGGTGATAGAGCAAATAGAGAAATATTAGATCGGTATGAGATGGCCTTTAAAGCAAATCCTGATAAAGCGAAAGATGCGCGATATAGAATTGAGCATGCGCAACATCTCTCGCCAACAGATATTCCTCGATTCGGAAAACTAGGAGTAATTCCTGCTATGCAAGCGATTCACTTATCGTCCGACAGGCCTTGGGCAATTGATCGGATAGGTGCGAAAAGAATAAAAGACGGAGCTTACATGTGGCAATCATTATTAAAGTCTGGCGCGAAGTTGGTAAACGGTACCGATGTCCCAGTAGAACCCATCAATCCACTTGCAAGCTTTTATGCCTCGGTTACCCGGCAGACTTTGCAGGGAGAACCAACAGGAGGATATGAGCCCGAAGAGAAGTTGACCAGAGAACAGGCACTGCGGTCCTACACATTAGATGCCGCTTATGGTGCTTTCGAAGAAAAAATAAAAGGTTCTATTGAAGTTGGCAAGCTGGCAGACTTTACTGTGTTTGATAAGAACTTGATGAAGGTGCCCGATGATCAGATTTTATCTACCAAAGTTGAAATGACAATACTTGGAGGCAAAATTTTATATGAGGCAAAAAAATAGCCACGCGATTCGCGTGGCTATTTTTTTCTTGAAATAAAATCCGTTTAATATTTTATGAACTTATGCGCCCGATCCATTAACATTTTACGATCGGCCGTAATGGAAGGATCGCTGTAAATGCGAGAAGAAAGTTCTGCAACTACGCCTTTCTTGTAGCCTAATTTCTCAGCTACTTGTTCACAAAAATGAATTTCACTTTT
>JANYHI010000085.1 GCA_025359125.1 Cytophagales bacterium | reverse complement strand
GAAAAAATACCTGGCCCCCACATGGCAGCTGGGCCGCCATGAATATTTAAAATAGTTGGATACGTAACGCCATCTTTTTTGTCAACAGGTTCCATTACCCAATATTGAATTCGTAATCCATCGGGTCTTGTAAACCAATATTCTTTAGGCATTATAATATTTTTTTCTTTCAGCCAATCTTCGTTAAGCTTCGTTAATTGTTTGGTCGACTTTCCTTTTAAGTCGGTAACAAACACTTCCCATGGATTTTTTGTTTCTGTTAGTCCGTATACAACTTTATCGCCCAACAGATCAAAATCATTTACTCCGCTATCGTTACCCAAAATTTTAATTTCCTTTCCACCCTTTGCGGGGATATTAAAAATAGGAATGTCTCCTTCTGTTTGCGCGGTAAAATAAATACTCTTGCTATTGGCAGCCCAAACAGCTTGACTTACATCGCGATCGAGAGAAGCAGTTAGCGAAATAGGTGTTCCTCCACTAGCGCTTACTGCAGCCAATTGAGTTTGCGTAGCGTGCCGATTGGAAATAGTTTCGGCATAAAAAAGAAGCTGAGTTCCATCGGGCGAGAATTTTCCATTGGATAAACTGTACCCACTCCATTTTAAAAATTCTTTCGCGGTTTTTGTTTCCACATCAATCATCCATAAATCAGAATCTTGTTCGTCATCAGGAGCTACAGTGTAAATTTTAGATTGAGAAATTATTTTTCTACCATCAGAGTTCCATTCACCGCCTTCAAAATCCTGATAGCCGTTGGTTAGCTGTACTGGTTTATCATCGTTGCCAAAAGATTTAATAAACAAGTGTGTGAAATCTTCTTCAGGTTGCAGATTCAATTCTCCTTGTAATTGCTGGCGAGTCAATACTCTAGGATTTCCATCCAATGTGTTTTTAGCAAGCCAAGCACGAACTTCTTCTATACTTCCATCCGGACTATTCTTTACAATTTTCTTTTCATCTGCTTTTAATTTTTTCCAGTTAGGCTCATCACCCAACGTGCGCCCTGGTCTTTCGTATGTCCAAGTCATGTTTCCCTCAATTGCATAAAATGGAATGGACGATGAAAATAAAATTATTTTTCCGTTAGGGCTCCACCGTGGGCGTGTTGCACCAAACTCAGCTTTGGTGATAGAATATCCTTCGCCACCTTCGATTGGTAAAATCCATATCTGCGATTTTTCTCCTTCTGTTCTAACAAACGCAATATGTTTTCCATCAGGGCTCCATTGGGGTTGCCCATCATTTTTATCGCCAAATGTCAGTTGCCTTGGTTCTTCCTTTCCACTTAAATCTAGCAAGTATAAATGGCGGGTATAATAATATTCGTTTTCGTTTTTAACGGCTTTGCGCGATACAATCATCACCGCCTTGTTTCCTCCTGGTGCAATTTGAATTTGGTTGGCCGTGGCAATTTTCATTAGATCAGAAGCTACGATTGGCTTTTGGGGTTGCGCAAAACTTAATGTGGTAATCGAAAGGAAAAGAATGATTTGAATATGCTTCATAAAAAATTCAGTTTGATTAAATTATTTTTTCAACACCTAAAGACAGGTAAGGATGTAATTCAAATATTAGTGGATATAATGGAAAGAACAAAGACTATTACACGGATTAGAATTATTTGATAGATATGGGAAGATTTCCTGTTTCACGGTAATAGGTATCCAGGATGAAAAGTAGAATTACTTCTCTGCTATCATCGCTAAAATCTCATCTATGTATTCGCGCGAATTACTGAGGCGAGGCACTTTGTTTTGTCCACCTAGTTTTCCTCTTCGTTTCATCCAATTATAAAACGTACCTTCAGCAACACTGTGTACAGTAGGCGCTACCAAAGCTATATCATGCGCGCGCTTGGCATCATAATCTGAATTAACTTTTCTAAGGGTTTCATCCAAAATATGAGAAAAGGTATTCATGCTATTGGGCTGTACTTTAAACTCAATAATCCACTCGTGCCCACCTCGCTTTGACTTCTCTAAATATATTGGGGCAGCTGTAAAGTTATCAATTACGGCACCCGTTTTTTCACAAGCATTGGTGATGGCAGCCTCCGCATTTTCAATAATAACTTCTTCGCCAAAAGCATTTATGAAATGTTTAGTGCGCCCTGATATTCGGATACGATAGGGTGATTTGCTGGTAAACTTAACCGTATCTCCAATATTGTATCTCCACAATCCGGCATTGGTGGTAATTACCATGGCGTAATTTTTTCCAATCTCCACATCTTGCAGCGCAATGGCATCAGGATATTCTCTATTTAATTCTTCCATGGGGATGAACTCATAAAACACTCCGTAGTCGAGCATCAAAAGCAAATCTTCAGAATCTTTTTGATCTTGAATACCAAAAAATCCTTCGCTCGCATTGTACGTTTCCCAATATTTCATTTGATCACTCGGGATCAAAGACTTGAATAAATTTTTATAAGGCTTGAAAGCGACAGCTCCATGAAAGAAGACTTCCAGATTAGGCCACACCTCTAAGATTGAACTTTTCTTTTCTAGTTCTACAATGTGTTGAAGAAGAAGAACCGTCCACGTGGGCACACCGGCAATTTGTGTTACATCTACTTTTGCTGTTTCGCGCGCGAGCTTTTCAATTTTTTCTTCCCAATTATCCATCAGTGCAACCTCTAAGCTTGGCGTGCGAATAAACTCAGCCCAAGGTGGTAAGTTCTGCATAATCACTGCCGATACATCTCCATAATGAGAAGTGGAAGTTGGGTCATATTCATTTACGCGATAACTGCCACCCACACCTAAACCCTTACCCGAAAATATTTTAGTTTCAGGATGATTGTTGATGAAGATCGAATACAAATCTTTTCCTCCCTTGAAATGACAATCTTCTAATGCTTCGGGTGTAACTGGTATAAACTTGCTGCGTGCATTGGTGGTGCCACTCGATTTGGCAAACCACTTAACTTCTGAAGGCCATAAGATATTTTGCTCTCCGCGAAGGAGACGATCGATATAAGGATAGATCTGTTCGTAAGTATGAACAGGAACTCGCTTTTTAAAATCTTCGTAGTTAACCAAATCTTCGAAAGCGTACTTCTGGCCAAATTCTGTATATCGCGCAGTGGAAATAAGTTTTTTTAATACCTCATCCTGCACCTCATAAGGATATTTCATGAAAAGCTCCATTTGGTGGATTCGCTTTTTCATGACCCAGGCCAAGATAGAGTTTAGGATTTGCATGCCGAGTAAACTTCAAAAATAACCGATCTTAGCAAGGCCACAATAGCCGAGTAAGGTAAATGCTAAAATTCAAAGATTATTGTTTGGATGAGCGGCAACACTACCGTTTCGGTAAAGGATAATGTTGCGGGCATAAACTAAAATTCCCAATGACTGTGCAATAAGTAAAACAGGCTCTTGCTTATAGAAAGAATAAATCACCACCATTATAGACGCCACAGCACTGATTATCCAAAACCCGAGCGGCAGAACAGATTCATTGGCTTTCTCTGAAAAATACCACTGATAAAGATACCTGCAGTTTAACATCAACTGGCCTGCAACTCCAATCCAAACAAGAAGGTATGATTCGTCAGACGTTTTAAAATTGAGATGAAGGAAGAAGGCCACCCCGAGAATTAGCGGAGGTATGATTAATATTAAAATTTGAAAGAACAAATAAAGGTGTGACCAGACTTTTTTTAGTTGGAGATTTCTAACGTAAATATAAAATGAAATGGTTTGCCCTAGCAAGATTACAGCATCTTTGCGAATCAATCCATAAATAAGAAAGAGAGTAGAGCCCGTTAAACTAAAAATCCAAAATAAAGTAGGAGACACCACACGACCTTCGCGCTCTGAAAGATACCACTGCACAACAGATCGTGCACCAAATAGACCCTGTGCTAAAAAGCCTAACGCATAAATTAAATAGTGATTCAAATGTAGATCCTTATTCCTCTGTGTTTTTCAAAATGGAAAGCAATGAGTACGCACCCTTCAATACAATTTTATTTGATGGAATTGAGGGAGGAATTATTACCTCTGTATAACCCTCTTCTGATTTTCCTTTTATTATTTCTATCATTTCAAATTGATGCATTGCCGAATCCTTTTCAATAAAGACAAAAATTTTATTTTCGAAGTTGATGATTGCTTCCGTGGGCAAGCTAGCTACTTGCTTTGAATCTGTTTCAATCACCGCTTTAAAATATAAACCGGGAATTAAGGAAGCGTCTTCTCCTTCCAAATGACAGTGAACGCGCACGGTGCGTTCTGGAGTTATTTCTTTCCCAATTAAAAATACTTTAGCAAGTCGGTCTTTGTTTTCGTTTGAAAGATAGATATGTACTAGCTGTCCAATTTTTAGTTGAGGAATATCTTTTTCAAAAACCTGCGCTTCGGCATGCAAATGTTCGGTATCAATAATTTTAAACATTACATCCATTGGATTTACGTGCATTCCAATATTCACATTCACTTGAGTAACAAAACCGGTAATAGGCGAAGGAATGGAAATCACACTTTTAATTTCGCCTGTCTCCAATTCTTGCGGGTTGATGTTGATTAACTTTAATTTAGCTTTCAATCCCTGAACCTGCGCCTTCATGCCGAAATAATTTGACTTTGTTTGTTGCAAGGATTTGGCAGCTGTTACATTTTCCTTTGAAAGCTCTTCTTGTCGCTTATACTCTAACTCTAAAAATTCTAATTGATTTTTACCCGATAGATAATCTTCTTGAAGTTGAATGTAATCTGGATGTTCCAGTACTACAACGGTCTGACCTCTCTTTACTTTCATGCCTTGCAGCAACTCTGTAGATTTGATAAAGCCGCCTAGCGGGGCAGACACAGTAACCATATTTTGTGGAGGCACATCTAACATACCATTGGCCTTGAGAAGGCCGCTCATGCTCCTTCTTTCAACGGAGCCGACTTCAATACTTAACGATTTGAATTGTTCTTCCGTAAGAGTAATTACTTCTGTTTTTGAATCGGCTATAGCGGTTGAAATAGGAGTTGCTTGGTTTTCTTTTTTGCTGCACGCAAAAGCCAACGAAAGGAAGAAGGAAGTAAATAATAAATATTTTTTCATGTTGCTGATTAAATTTTACCAACGAGGAATTCGATTTTTAAAACAGATTGATTGTATTGCGTAAGCGATTGTAAATAATTGTTTTTTATGGACAATGCTATTTTTAGTGATTGAAGATATTCGATGTACCCGATTTCGCCACTGCGATATGCTTTTTGAGATTGAGAGATAATAAGATCTGCATTTTTTAATGCGCTGTCTTCATAATAGCGAAGACTGGCTTCATTTTTTTTCAACTCGCGCGCAGCCTGTACATAACTACTTTTAATAGAAGTTTCAAAAGCCTCGGTATTTTTTCTTACCGCTTCTTCGTGAAAGTTTGCCGCCTTCGCTCGTGCTAAGTGTGGCGAAATCCATAGGGGAATGCTAAGCCCTAGTTGAAAGCCATTGAAAAACTTACTGCTCGAGAAAAAATTATCTACACCGTCAATATTTTGTACGCCCGTAAGGCTTTGAGTAAAAATACCGACCGAAAGATCTGGCAAGACCTTACTTCTTTCTACTCTTTTTAACCGATTGCTAATTATAACTTCTTGTTGAAGGAATTTCAATTGTGGATTTGTTTCCAGCAAAACACTATCCGTTACTGTAGACAGAGAACGTTTGATAATTTTATCGGAATTATAAATTGGTTTCTCACTTTTTAACAGAGCCTGCAATCGCACAGCAGAAATGTCGATGTCGGCATCGTTCATTCGCAGTTGATTTTGAATTTCCAAGTACTGAGTTTCTGCTGTGGTTTTTTCTAACAGATTACTTTCACCGGTTTTAAATCGAACAGAAGATGCTTTAGAAAAATCCTGATAGAGACTGTCTTGTCTTCTTAACAAATCGCGCAAGGCGTCCTGATATTGAAGTTGCTCGTACGTTGATTTTACCTGATAAGCAATTTCATTTTGAAGAGCCACCAAATTTTTCTGACTGCCAACTAATTGCTCTTGAGTAAGCCTGGTTTGATTTATCAATGTAGTAGGAAAGGGTACGGCCTGAGTAATCGTAAAATTATTATCCTGATAAATAGAATTGTATTGGCCGTGCATCCAGACTACTGATGTCTTCCCGATATCGGTGGCCGTTCGTTTTAGCTGCCTGCTATAATCAATTCCAAACTCAGCTGATTTTAATGATTGGTTATTTTTTAGGGCTGTTTCAACCGCCTGATCTTGACTTAACGCTTGACCATTGACATTAGAAATGTTAAATGCGAAATTATAAATGCTAAATATTGCTATTGCTTTCGTAAACGTGTTTTTCATATTATAAATATTCATTTCACTTTCCAGTTTGAGATGTTGGCCTCGTCTTTTTCAAAATAGGTATAAAGAACAGGAAGCACCACAAGAGTAAGAAGTGTAGCGGTAATCAGCCCACCAATTACTACAGTAGCCAAAGGCCTCTGTACTTCAGCACCTGATCCATTTGAAAGAGCCATCGGCAAAAAACCAAGCGAAGCAACAAGTGCAGTCATCAATACGGGGCGCAAGCGAACTTCTGTTCCAATCAATACGATTTCTTGAATAGTTTTTCCGCCCCGTTTTTTAAGTCGATTGAATTCTGCTATCAGTACAATTCCATTTAGCACAGCCACACCGAAAAGCGCAATGAACCCTACTCCAGCTGAAATGCTAAAAGGCATGTCTCTTAGCCATAGTGCAAAAATTCCTCCGATAGCTGAAAGTGGAATAGCGGTGAATATGAGTAACCCTTGCTTTAATGAATGAAACGTGAAATATAAGAGCAGAAAGATTAAGGCAAGTGCTAACGGCACAGCAACACTTAAACGTTGTTTCGCCTCCTCCAGATTTTTGAACGAGCCGCCATATTTCACAAAATACCCTGGCTCAAATTTTAGTTGAGAATGGATGATCGTATTCATTTCTTTGACTATACTTTCAACATCTCTTCCACGAATGTTAAAGCCAACGGCAATTCTTCTTTTGGCATCATCTCGCTGTATTTGATTAATGCCGCTGTTTAATTCTATGCTTGCCAATTGCTCTAATGGAATTTGTCTTCCATTGGCAGTTGTTACATAAAGCCCTTTGATATCTTCAATGCCTTGTCTCTTTTTTTCGTCTAAACGAATTACTAATTCAAAACGCTTTTCTTTTTCGTATACCCACCCTGCTGCATTGCCTGCAAAACCTGTTCGCAATACACGGTTTACTTCATCTACGCTTAAACCATATTGGGCTAATTTAGTGCGATCGAACTTTACTACGTATTGCGGCAAACCACCAATGGGTTCAATATAAATATCTTGTGCACCTTCAATCGTGCCGGCAATTTTTCCAATTTGGTTTGCATACCGAGCCAAGAGTTCTAAGTCTTCTCCATAAATTTTGATCACTACATCTTGGCGCGCGCCTGTCATCAATTCGTTAAAACGCATTTGAATGGGTTGCTGAAATCCGTACAATACGCCAGGCATTTCCTCTTCAAGCTTTTTCGACATCTTATCGGCCAGCTCATCTCTTGTATCAGCACTAGTCCATTCGCTCTTATCTTTCAAAACAATTATTAAATCACTTGCTTCAATCGGCATCGGGTCTGTTGGTATTTCAGACGTTCCGATTTTTCCGATTACTGACTTTACCTCTGGGAAATTTTTAAGAAGTATCCTCGAACTTTTTTGAGTAGTCTCTACCATCTGCGAAAGCGAGCTGCCAGTAAGCAATCTGGTTTCCACTGCAAAATCACCTTCGTCTAAGATTGGAATAAACTCTCCGCCCAACTGTAGAAAAATCAACACACTGGCTATTAGAAAAATGATGGAGCCAGCAACTACATAAAATCTTCTTCGTAATGCAAAATGAATAACTGGCGAATAAATTCTATGAAAGAAAGCAATAATACGATCTGAAACATTTTTTTTGTGAGTTGTTTTCTTACTTAAAAGTAGGGATGAAATCATAGGAACGTAAGTTAGGGAAAGCACCAACGCACCAATAATTGCGAAAGCAACAGTCTGCGCCATGGGACCAAACATTTTACCTTCAATACCAACGAGCGAAAGAATGGGAAGATAAACAATCAAAATAATAATTTGCCCGAAAGCGGCAGAGTGCATCATATTGCTGGCAGAGAGTTGCACCTCCTCATCCATTTCTTTTTGAGTGAGTGTGCGAATAGCACCAGATGTGGCAAGATGGTGTAGCGTGGCCTCTACAATAATAACAGCGCCATCCACAATTAAACCAAAATCAATAGCGCCAAGGCTCATCAAATTGCCTGATACACCAAATAAATTCATAAGGCTAATAGCGAAGAGCATTGCGAGTGGAATAACCGAAGCAACTACCAACCCTGCACGCAGATTGCCGAGGAGAAGAACTAAAACAAAGATTACAATTAACGCTCCTTCAGCAAGGTTTTTTGTTACGGTCCCGATAGCGTTATCAACCAGTTTTGTGCGGTCTAAGTACGGCTCAATTTCAACTCCTTCCGGAAGTGTTTTTTTTATTTGGTCAATGCGCTCCTTTACTTTTTTAATTACTTGAGATGAATTAGAGCCTTTTAGCATCAGCACAATTGCTCCCACTACTTCACCTTGATCATTATAGGTCATCGCGCCATAGCGCGTTGCATTGCCATAGCGAACCGTTGCAACATTTCGAATTAGTAATGGCAAGCCTGACGAGGTGTTTCTGATGACAATCTTTTCAATATCCTCTAGATTTTCCACGAGCCCCTCACTCCTAATAAAATAAGCATAAGGTTTTTTATCGATGTAAGCACCACCAGTATTTTGATTGTTTTTTTCAAGCGCAGTAAATATTTCACTGATGCTAATGTTCATGCTTCTTAGCTTATCAGGATCAACCGCAATTTCATATTGTTTAATTTTTCCACCGAAGCTACTTACATCCGCTATGCCTTCAGTACCCAGCAACTGCCTGCGTACGATCCAATCTTGTATGGTTCGTAATTGCATCACATCATACTTTTCTTTATACCCTTTTTTAGGTCGTAAAATGTATTGATAGATTTCACTAAGCCCGGTGGACAGTGGAGCTAATTCAGGATTACCAGTGCCAAGTGGAATAGCTGTTTTCGCTGCAGATAGTCGTTCATTTACCTGCTGTCTGGCCCAATAGACATCCGTAGCATCGGTAAAAACAATTGTAACAACAGAAAGCCCGAAGCGGGAGAAAGATCTCATTTCTGTTATGCCCGCAATAGTCGCCATCGTTTGTTCAATTGGAAAGGTAACGAGCCGCTCAATTTCAGGAGCTGCCAGCGATGGGGATACAGTTATTACCTGTACTTGATTGTTGGTTATATCGGGTACCGCATCAATAGGAAGTTGCGTAACAGAGTATCCGCCCCAAAGGATGAGCGCCACTGTTAATAAGCCTATAATTATTTTATTCCTTATAGAAAAGGAAATGATGCTGTTAAGCATATTGCTAAAATTATTTTAAAATAGAGATGAGTGATCTGTTGCGCTACACCATTCCACATGGAAGATAGCCAACTAAGGTGAGAATAGATTATCCTATTCGGGGAGGTTGAAAAATTGAAATAGCTGGAGAGCTAAAAGAAGATTCTTTATAATAAACGGAGTGAGATACTACAGAAAATTGTGGCAAGAGTACACTCACATTTTTTTGACTAGGTATAGTTGCCGCATGAGCTGTGAACGAATGACCTGGCATTTTGAATGGCAATTCATGATCGCGATCGTCATGATTTACATCTGTTTTGTAATGCAACTCTAGAAAATCTAAAAAAGAAAGATCGTTGCTTAATTTTTTGTGCTCGGCATAATGTTCGAATAAAATGGGCAACCGCAGCACCTCATGAAACTCAGTAAATGAATTTATGTAGAGAATCAAAAATGATATGGAAAGGAGCTGCTTCAAAATCTTTTGTGAGGTAAAGATACAGAAATATCAATGGCAAAATAATGACCATCACAAATGCGTTGATGTAGAACTAAATGTAAATGATTGTCACAACAAGCCACCCGATTGCAACCTTCCAATTAACTTAGCGTATTCTCAAGAATTCTACTAAACCATTAAACACACTCCTATGATTTTCAACTACGTTCTTTTAGCCTTTCGCAATATTGTAAGGCAGCGTGGCTATGCAATTGTAAACATGTTTGGTTTAGCGATTGGTTTGGCCTCTACGCTTTTCATTTTATTGTATGTAAAAGATGAACTAACGTATGATAGAATGCATCCGGATGCGGCTAACACGTATCGGATGGGGTATAAAGTACAGTTTCCCAATGGTAGTTCAGAAGCGGCACCCTACGCACCTGCAGGTTGGGATAATTACATACAGTCAAATTACGAAGGGATAAAAGGTATTGCCAGCTACACAAACTGGGGCATGCCGACCAGCATCAACTATGTAGCAAAAGACAGAATCATACTTACCGAAGATATTATTTGGGCAGAGAAATCAATCACAGATTTAATTTACATGCCAGTTATTAAAGGTGATGCAAAGCAGCCGCTGAAAGAAATAAATGCATTGATTTTAACCAAGAGTTCAGCTAAAGAACTTTTTGGTGATGATGACCCCATCAATAAAACAGTAACCGTTACTCACACTTGGTCTACTCAGGGCAAAAATGTAGAGATGGTAGTTACCGCAGTCATAGATGATTTGCCTTCCAATTCGCATGTTAATCCAAAATACGTAGCGAATATTTTAGCCTTAAAACCTTTTATTCCGGAGTTGGAAAACCTATTGGCTACTGCAATGGGCGATGGCAACAATGGCTTTTGGACACAGTCTTATTTTGTGTGTGATGATCCGAATAAAATTGAAACCATTAAAATTGATTTGCAAAAGCGTGCCAATGAAATTATTGCCAAAAATAAATGGGAAATAAAATTTACACCCGTCATTCGCAATATTACAGATATTCACTTTGACACAGAGATGGATTGGACAATCGATCATAAAACGGCAGACATTAAATATATGTATGTGTTTGCCAGTATTGCATTGCTTATTCTGGTGGTGGCCTGTATTAATTACATTAATCTTTCTACGGCAAAATCAGCGAGTAGAGCACGCGAAATAGGGTTGCGTAAAACCTTTGGCGGAGTGCGCTCGCAGTTGTTTTTCCAATTCATGTTAGAGTCGTTTGTTCTGGTTATTATTTCCGCAGCAATCGCCATGCTGTTAGTTGTTTTCTTTACGCCAGCATTCAATCAACTTACGGGTAAATCTTTTTCGCTTTCGCATATTTTTAATCCATCCATGCTGCTAATCATTTTTGGTGTAGTTGTTTTGGTTACAATTTTGGCAGGAAGCTACCCGGCACTTTTTGTTTCGAGCTTTCAACCTGCGGCCGTGCTCAAAGGAAAGTTTGCCTTTGGAAAAGGGTCTACTCTATTCAGACAATTTCTTACCACACTGCAATTTGCCGTGGCCGTAACTTTATTAACTGGTACGGTTATTATTGTAAGGCAAATGGACCTATTAAAAAACTCCAAACTAAATGAAGCCGGAAAACAAATTGTTTCGATACGATATGGCGGATTTAACGGGCCAGCAACCGATCAACAATTTTTGAGTTTTAAAAATCAGGTTTTGTCAGATCCGGAAATTGAAAATATGACCATTGCCAATCATTTGCCACGGTTGGATTTTTTTGGACCGATCAGCATGCAAATGCAGTTTCCTGAAATTAATGAAGACAAGCATGAATGGTTTCAACTAAATGGCGATTATGATTTTCCTAAAACATTTAGTTTAAAGTTGGTTGCTGGAAGAGATTTTGATACGAAAAATCTAGCCGATTCTATGTCGGTATTGCTAAACGAATCTGCCGTGAAGGCATTGAAATTAACCGCACAAGAAGCGGTAGGTAAAACCATTGTTCGGCCAGATTATGTAATGGGCTACTCGCAACCCGATACAACCAAAGCACCCGTAACAGGAGTTGTAATTGGCGTGGTAGAAGATTTCCCTTATCAATCAATGAAGAAGAAAATAGAGCCGCTCGCCATTTCTCCTAAACCACATATGGTAGATCGTATTATTCACGTGCGGTTACCAGCAGGCAAAATGCAAGAAAAGATTGCCTCGCTAGAAAAAACATGGCGTCAATTATTTCCACAGTTTGGGTTCGACTATTGGTTTGTAGATGAAGAGTTTGGCAGAATGTATGAAAATGAAACAAAAGTGGCTGCCCTTACCGAAAAGTTTTCATGGCTTGCAATCTTAATTACCTGCGTGGGTTTGTATGGCTTAGCTTCGTTTATGTCGGCACAGCGCACCAAAGAAATTGGAATTCGCAAGAGCATGGGTGCTAGCAGTTTTCAAATTTTAATTTTGTTGCTGAGTGTTTTTGCAAAGCTTTTGCTTATTGCGTGTGTCATTGCTTTACCAGTCGCTTATTTCTTTACCAATCAATGGCTATCAGGTTTTGTGTATAGAACAGAACTAACTGTTTGGCTTTTCGGAAGCGTGATAGGCCTAATAACACTGATTACTCTTCTTACAGTAGGCTATGAGTCTTTGAAGGCTTCGCTATCAAACCCGGTTAAATCTTTGCGACACGAATGATGTGAAAAGAGTAAATCTGTAGAAGAGATTAATCTACAATATCAGAGTACTTGAACTTCTCTATTATGTAGTATAAGAAGTTAAAAGACAGTGCGTCTTTTTCTTCTTTGGTATTATTCACTTTTGGTTTTGATTTATTGCCAGTAATAACATCTTTGGCTGGCGCCTGATTACTGGGCTTGGCTTGTTCTGTCTCAATAATGAGCGTCTTGTCATCATTTAAATTTAATTCCGGATGACTGTTGAGTTCTTTAATCTCCTTCTCCTCATTGTAGGGGGGATTGCCATCCTGAGCCTTAGCAGAATAACCAATCAATCCAGTGAAGGCTAAAACGAAAGCTGCGATGACCGAAAGATTTTGCTTCATAGTAATTGAACTTTGAAACGAACCCTAATATTTTTGGGTTTGGATATGCAAAATATAAAAATTTCTTGAATGATAACATGGAATGACTTCACAAAAGTTGACTTAAGAGCCGGAACCATTGTAAAGGCAGAGCCTTTCGATGGTTTAAAGCGCCCAGCCATTAAGCTTTGGGTCGATTTAGGCACTGATTTAGGCATAAAGAAATCCAGCGCGCAGATAACCCAACTTTATCAACCAACCGAGATAATTGGCAAACAGGTAGTTTGTATCGTTAACTTTCCGCCCAAGCAAATTGCTAATTTCATTTCTGAGATTTTAGTAACGGGTTTCCCCGATGAAAATGGAAACGTAGTGCTCACCGGAATAGATAAACCAGTTCCCAATGGTTCAAGATTGTATTAGTCATGGGTAGTCTACTCAAATAGCTAAATTGCTGTCATGCTATTTTCTAAGCTAGAAGAGATCACAAAGGGTAAACTTCTTCAACTTCCGTTGGATAGAATAATTTCCAACTTAATTACAGACAGCCGTAAGCCGATCATATCAACTGAATCGGTTTTCTTTGCGTTTGCTGGTCATCGGCACGATGGTCATCAACACATAGCGCAGCTATACACTTCGGGCATTCGCCAGTTTATAATTGAAAAAAATGTAGAGACAGAAAATTTTCCGGAAGCTAATTTTTTTCAAGCAGAATCAACTTTAAAAACACTTCAAGCAATAGCTGTTCGCCATCGCAAGAACTTTACAATTCCAGTTATTGGAATAACAGGTAGCAATGGAAAAACGATTATTAAAGAATGGCTTTACCAACTTCTTTCGCCCGATAAGAGTGTCGTTAAAAACCCTGGAAGCTACAATTCGCAAATAGGTGTACCTCTTTCTGTTTGGGCGATTGAACATCACCATCAACTGGCCATTTTTGAAGCGGGCATTTCGCAGCCGGCAGAAATGGAGCGATTGGAAAAAATGATAAAGCCAACGATTGGAATTTTTACCAACATAGGCACAGCCCACGATGAAGGTTTTACCAGCAAGCAAGAGAAAATTATTGAAAAGATGAAGTTGTTTAAGCAGGCAGAAAAATTAATTTATTGTGCAGATCATACAGCGTTACATCAGGTAATTAAACAACAAAAATTGCCAAGTCTTTCTTGGGGTTTTTCTTCAAACGCTACCATTAAAATTTCAAAAAGTAAAAATGATTATGAAGTAAGCTGGCAAGAAAATTCTTTTGTCCTACATCTTCCATTTACAGATAAGGCTTCGGTTGAAAATTGTTTTCATTGCATTGCACTAATGCTCTATCTGAATTACGATGCGGCAGTTATTCAAATCAGAGTAAATCAGCTCAAAGCCATTCAGATGCGACTTGAATTAAAACAAGGTGTAAATCATAGCCAGCTAATTGATGATACTTACAATAATGATTTAGCAGGACTAAAAATTAGCCTCGATTTTCTAAATAGTTTTCAGAAGAAAAAGAAGACACTCATTTTATCTGACATTCTTCAATCCGGAATGGATGAAGAGGATCTTGCCAAAAATATTTATGAACTGATTCGACAAAGTGGCGTAACAAAATTTATTGGCGTTGGCTCGATATTAGCAACAAATCAAAACTTATTCAATCCACTCAACTCATCAGAGTTTTACTCTACAACAGACGAACTTTTAGAAAGCCTTAACACCGATGATTTTGATAATGAATTGATCCTGATGAAAGGTGCTCGCTCCTTTCAATTTGAGAAAATTGCCCAGCGATTGCAACGCAAAATCCATGGTACGGTGATGGAGATCGATTTGAATAAGATGGTGCACAACTTAAATTTTTTCAAATCGCAATTAAAGCCTGCGGTAAAATTAATGGCCATGGTAAAAGCATTTGCCTATGGAAGCGGAAGCGAAGAAGTTGCCAACCTGTTGCAATATCATAAAGTAGATTACTTGGGCGTGGCTTATGCAGATGAAGGAGTAGAACTCAGAAAGAATAATATTTCGCTCCCAATTATGGTGATGAATCCCGCAGAAGAGAATTTCCATTCGCTCATTAGCGAGCAGTTAGAACCGGTTATGTATAATTTGAAAATGCTGCAAGCCTTGGTGCGTTTTTTAGAAGGGCGTCCTGCGCGTATTCATATAGAAGTGGACACGGGCATGCATCGATTGGGATTTGATCAGGAAGACTTACCCGAAGTGATTGTTATTTTAAAAGGCAATCCTTCTATTTCTATTACTACAGTTTTTTCTCATTTGGCTGGAGCCGATGAAGCCGGGCACGATGATTTCTCGAAAGAGCAGCTGAATCGATTTAATAACTTTTATAATTTGCTTAGCCAATCACTTTCTATCAAACCAATCAGGCACATTCTTAACTCGCCAGGCATTTTACGTTTTCCGGATTTCCAGTTGGATATGGTGCGCTTGGGAATAGGTTTGTATGGAGTAAATCCTACAGAAGAAAAATTTGATCAGCTACAACCTGTAGCATCGCTTAAAACAATTGTTTCTCAATTAAGAACAATTAAAAAAAGTGAAACGATTGGCTACGGAAGAAAAGGGAAAGCGGAACAAGACATGACCATTGCTACTATTGCCATTGGCTATGCCGATGGATTTACCAGAAGCTTTAGTCAAGGGAAGGGAAAGGTTTCTATTAATGGAAAGAGAGCGTCTGTAGTTGGGAATGTGTGTATGGACATGACCATGATAGACGTTACTGGAATTGATGTGAAAGAAGGCGAAGAGGTAATTATTTTTGGAGAGGAGCTGCCGCTCCACGAAGTGGCCGCCAGCATTAATACGATACCTTATGAAATACTTACGAATACCAGCGAGCGCGTAAAGCGAGTATTTTTTACAGAGAGCATTTAGCCACAACCCAAGTTCTTTTTTAGGTTGATGGATGGAAGGCCGCCAAAATCAAAAGGCTTTTCATCATTTTGAATGGGAGTATTTTCCTTTACCACTTTTGGTGTTTCCTTATTTTCCTTACTTGACTTTTTCTTCTTGCTCATTGCTTGAACAAGTTAGAAAATTGCGCTGATAAAAGTTGTCTAGAATATTTACTTTCTGCCAGTAATCTGGAGGCCGACTGAAATTTTTTTAATTCGTTTTGGTTTGAAAGAAAAGGTGCTATTTTTTTTATAAAGTCAGTGGGATGGTTGGGGTCGACAAAGAAACCACACCTAGCATCTTCAATTTCATTTTTAATCCAGCCCCCAAAATTTACAATGATTAGTTTACCCGCAGCCAGTCCGTCAAAAAATTTATTAGGCGAGCCAGTTTCCAACACTGGTAAATTCTTGTAGCTGATAAAGGCAGCATCGGTAACGTTCATCAATTCTCGCACGCCATCTCTGGTTTGAAAATCAACAAAAGTGAGATTAGTTAATTTTAAGTGAGCAGCGTTATTTTTAAGACGATCACGTAAAGCACCTTCACCACAAATAAAAAAATGAATGGGCAGGTTCGCTTTTCTGCTTGCGTTGGCAAACTCTAAAAAATAGTCTAACCCATTTGCCAGCCCAATAGCACCGATGTATGAGACCACAAATTTTCCTTTTGTGCCAAATTTATTTTCCGTTGCTTCAATTTTTTCTGCTGGTGTATAGAAATCGCAATCCGCAAAATTGGGAATCAGGTGAACAGTTTTTCCCGGCACTTTTTTTTCAATTTCAATTTTGATTGCTGGTGAGAGCGCGACAATCGAATCAGCTGATCGATAAATTCTTTTTTCGAGATTATAAAGAATTTCTTTCAGAAAATAATTCTGAACAAATCCCATTTGAATGGGCGCTTCAGGCCACAAATCGCCTACCTCAAAAATGAACGGGATTTTTCTAAATCGCTTAATCCAAATCGCGATGAGACCTACCGTGAGCGGCACCGAGATAGCGTAACAATAATTAATGTTTTTGATTTTCTTTGAATACGATGTGGCCGCTACAGTAAATCGAATAAATGAAAATATTCTTGCCAAAAAGCCAAATGCGTTATCATATGGAATAGTGAGGTTGTGGAGTAAAATACCTTCGTAACTTTCTTCTTTTTGAGAGACTTTATTACCTGCCGTAATTACTTCCACCTGAATACCTAAGTCTACTAACGCCTTTGCCAAATAGTAAGATCGGATTGCCCCGCCTGATTTGGGTGTTTTAAAGTGCTGATGAATTAATAATACCTTCAAAACGGAATAAAATATGATTGAGCCCTATTAATTGAATTGATTTTGATGCGATTTAGTCATAATTATTACTTCTACATTATCTTTTGATTAATAGAGACTTATCTATGATAACCGAGGGTCGCTTATTTCCGTTATTTGTGTCAGACAACCACTATTGTCCTATGAAACAATCACCAAAATTGGCTATCCTTCAAAGTTTAGATGCGATGGACAAAATGCAAATGGAGGACGTTTTAAATTACATTAAATCAGTTCTTCATCAGCCAGAGCAAGATTATCGCCTCTTTAAAAAAGAAGCGATGAAAGAGATCAGGCAGGCATTGCGCAAAGGTAAAAAAGGAGGCTTGCAATTGGCGGCCTAAAGCAACTCCTTTAAAAGTTGTAGGCAGGTCTCATCAGAGATCTGTTGCAGATTCTTCACCCCTAATTTTTCCTGTTAATAAATCCGTAATACTGTTTTATTGCCCAACCATAAAGACGGCATTGGAGAAAATCATTTTCCCGTTTTCCCAAAAACTTCTAAAAAGTGGATTGTCAACCAAATAAACAATTTGCCCTTTGCCCTTATCCTCTACACCAAATACCAGTGTATTTTCTAGTTGTTTGTTGATCTTAGTTCCGGCAAAACCAATCAAAGGTTTTTGTTTTCCTTTTAATAAACCAACATTCCAACCCTTATCTATATAGGCATAGTGCAATTCGTTGGTGCGGAGAGAATAGTAAGTGTCGCCTAATCCAAAAGCAAGTGGATGAGATTTATCTAAACTGATTTTATAAATGGCGCCAAAAATAGAGTTGCTTAACTCCCTTCGTTCCGCATCTTCATACTTAATGGGCCCTTCTTTTTCTTTTTGTTCTTTGGCTTCTTTCTCGTTTTTGTTTTTTGCGTCATCATTGGCAAACCCCTTCAGGCCAAATCCTTTTTTATCAGCAAAAGAAGAATTTGCTCCAGCCATCAAAATCAGTCTGCCGCCATCGCTCACCCAGCGCTCCAGCATAGATAAGTTTTCTTCGTCTAATAATTTATAGTTCCCATCGGGTACGATGAACACATCGTACTGCCAGAGATCAACATTTCTAAAATAATCAGTTCCAATAATAGAAATAGGATAATGAATTTGTTGCTCGAAGAAATGCCACACTTGCCCATGATCTAACGAAGAAGTTTGATCTCCACCCAATAAGGCAACTTTTGGTGTTTTGATGTAACTCAACTCAGAAGAGCCAAGGTCTGCGCCTTTATCCACAAACCCAGAAGTGGCAGCATTTACTTTTCGATTGAATTCTTTAGCGGTAGACTGAATTAAATTATCGAAATCTACAACGCCTTCATTGTTTCTTCGGGTTATTACTAAAGTACCTGTCTCATAATTAATCGTGCCAGAAGTAAATGCCTTCATGGCTTTACGCACCTTCACTCCTTTTTTCATAATCGCAGCCAAAAACTCAACATCACTTAAGCTTTGATAAGTAAATAAATAAGCATAAGGTTTAGCCGAAACGGTTTGTGTTTCAATTTGCTTAGGCTGATATGGCTTACCAACATTAATTCTCTCGTTTAATGCGAAGGCTTTTAATCCGTAAGCATAAAATAAATTCCAAGCAGTAATATCGTAGGTTAATGAATCAGTAAGCTTTGAGGTAGGCTCGAATATAGTCGTGATAAATCTTCCTTTTGATTGATGTGTGTTGATGATAATGTCTGATGTACTAACGGTAGTAGTTGAGATAGACTGTGTGCTAAAATCAAAACCTTTAGATGGTTTACTTGTAGCAGGATGACCAAATTGAATATTGTGCAAGCTTAACCAGGAGGTGAGTTTGTTTATTTTGTCAGCGTTGTTTTCGGATTTGATCACATACGTTTTATAAGATGATGCCGGAGCATTCACATTTTCTTTAAAGAACTTTTCAAATTCGTCTACTAACTTGGTTGCGTTTGTTGATGATACTTCAATGGTAGACATGCCCGTTGTAAAATGTTGCGTGAGTCGATCTTTGAGCGTAAGGGGGTCTCCTTCTTTTGTGGTAACAATAAGGCCGGCACTTATGCCTCCTTTTTCAAATGTCATACCTATGGCACCGTTGTAAGTTGGATAAGTATCGCCATAGCTTGGGTAGAATAAATCAAATCTTTCTTTGGTGAAATAGAGCCAGCCTTGCTCGTCAAAATATTTTGCGTTGTTTTTGCCAACAGCAGTTTGAAACTCTCTTTGCCAGTTGCTGATTACCTCATGGAAGGGCTCTGCGGCAGGCGCAAAATAATAAGGAGAGTTATAACCTTGTTCGTGAAAATCTACATGCACGTGTGGCATCCACTGATTGTAAATTTTTATTCTGGCTTGCGATTCAATTTGTGTTTGCCAAGCCCAATCTCTATTGAGATCAAATAAATAATGATTGGATCTTCCGCGTGGCCAAGGCTCTGCATGTTCGCGTGCCTGCGGATCTGAATTGGGAGGGAAGTTTCCATATTGATTATAAAAATTTGCATATCTATCGCGCCCATCCGGATTAATGCAGGGATCCATGATAACAACAGTATTCTTTAGCCACTCTTTTGTTTTTGTATTAGTAGGATTTACTAATTCATAAAGGGTTTTCATGGAAGCCTCCATCGAGTTAGCTTCATTGCCGTGTACATTATAGCTCAACCAAACAATTGCAACTTTTGTAGTGGGTTTTCCTTCAGCCAATCCGCTTCTTCTTAAATTATCTAATCGTATTTGCTCAATGTCCTTGAAATTTTCTGGCGAGGAGATAACCGCATAAATTAAAGGACGATGCTCGTACGTTTCGCCATATTGTTGGACGGCTACATTCGAAGAGGCCTCATCAACATGTTTAAAGTATTCAACCATTTGATGATGGCGTGAAAAGCGATCACCTAATTCGTACCCCAGAAATTCTGCCGGGCTTTGAAGTTTGGTTTGTGAAAAAGCAGGGTAATAAGAACAAATGCAAAGCAGAAAGCTTAAAGAACAAAGTCTTTTCATGTAAGATAAAATTAGAGTTTACCAAAGTATTAACAATAACTGAATTGCCCAATCTAATTGATTGGATAAGGTTAATTATTTGATGAGAGGCTACGAGAGCAACTTGTTAATTTGTGGGCGATGATGGATCACATGCTCTCCAAAGAAAATAAGCGCATGTTGAATATTCAGTTTGCCGGCTCTTATGTGTTTGTAAATGCTGCGCTTAATTTGATCGTCAGAGAATTTTTCAAGAATTATTTTTAGATCCGCACGAACGGCTATCCACTCTTGTTCTAGTTGACTGATGTCTTGATTCTTGGCAGTGTTTTCTATAACAATTTTTGGTGCTTTAAATTTGAATGGTAACCGCTGACTGATTATGAGTCCAATCATCTTCAATTCTTCTACTAACCCTGTGTCTTCAACCTCATTAATGGCTTGTATCTTTTTAGTAAGATACAGTACCGATAATCTTTCAGCGGCAATCATGTGAGCAATAATATGATTGATGGACCACTTTCCTTCCGGCTGAAAATTTAGTTTTTCGGCAGATACATTTTTCAATAATTGAAACAGATCTATTCGTTGTAATTCTATCGTATCAATTTTTTTTTGAAGAGCTGAATTCATAGTTGGTAATTACAATTCAAATTACTTGCAATTTTTTTTGATGGCGGTTTTTGCCTCGGAAGATCCTAGCTCTTCAGCTCTTTTCAAATCCAGACATCCATCGTAATTATTATTCATGGTAAGTTTTACCAACGCCCGTTGATAATATGTTTCCGAATCAGTAGGATATAATTCGATGGAAGAAGTGTAATCGTCAATGGCTCCTGCATAATCTTCTTTGGCGGTTTTACTCAACGCGCGGTTGTCAAAGTAAGTAGGATTGGAGGCATCCACTTCAATGGCTTTGCCGTAATCTACAATAGCGCCATCATAATCTTGCATAGTATGTTTGAGTACACCCCGAAGATTATATGTTTCAGAATCTTGACTATCTAGCTCAAGTGATTTGTTGTAATCTTCTAACGCTCCTTTTAAATCTTCTTTCGCGGTTTTTGCAAGGGCTCTGTTTTCATATTTTAGCGGATCTTTCGGATCTAATTTAATCGCCTGATCATAATCAGCAATGGCCTTATCAAAATTAGAGGTATTGTAAAAAGCTACGCCTCTGTAATTAAAAAGATTAGCATCTGTCTTATCCAATTCGATGGCCTTGCTGTAGTCGTCAATGGCACTGATAAATTCTCCTAGTTCAGATTTAACAATTCCTCTGTTAAAATATTTATCATCGTTAGGTTGGCCCAGCTCTAAAGCTTTTGAAAAGTCAAAGTAAGCACCTTGTAAATCTTCGCTATTGTATTTGGCAACCCCTCGGTTGGTATAGGCTTCTTCGTAATTGGATTGAAATCGAATGGCTTTATCTAAATCAGTAATAGCTCCATCATCATCGCCCAAATTAATTTTTGCTTCTCCTCGAAAATTGAAGGCTTCGGCAAGAGTAGAATCAATCTCTATAGCAAAATTAAAATCTCCTATCGCACCATAGTAATCTTGCAAGCCCATTCGGGCACGACCGCGCAACGTGTAAGCATTTTTATTTTTTGGATTGGTCTCTACCAGCTTGGATAAATCAGCTTTTGCTTCTATAAAATTTCGTGAAGCAATTTTTCTTTTGGCGGCATCCAATGATTGATCAATGGTTTGGGAATAAACGGAAAGTGGAAACAGTAAGAAAAGAATAATTTTTTTCATCGCGTTCAAATCAAAGTAAGCAAGTTACTAAGATTTGATGGAATCGAAAGTGATTGAGTAATAGCGATAGCTCCAATTATATTCTTACTCTATAACCGCGATGAATTCTGAATCTAGCCTTTGGTTTAATTACCCAAATGTATTTTTGATGGCGCGGACTCCATTTCCAGTAGCCAGAGTAGTGATCAGTAAGACTTGGTGTTGGGGCAATTAGCACTGATGCGCGAGTGACAATTACATGTTGCGCTAAAGCAGATTTTGACGGAACCATTACGACAGATAAAATAATCACATAAAAGGCAAATATCTTTTTCATATGGCTTAGTGTTTATGTATCAATTCTATTTCTCTCTTGGAGTGTTTTTGATCTTCGAAGTTTAACACCGCTCATACTATTTTTATAAAATTAAGTTGGTAAACTCCGTACATTGAAATCTAAACTGAAAATCATGTATCGACTGATTGTTACTTGCATCTCTCTTGTTTCATTTCAATTAATGGCTCAGGAAAAGCCGTTGGACATGAAGATGGATTTTGAAGAATACAATCCCCCTTCTTCCTTAAAGACGGAAGAGCATCATCTTACCAAATCGAAATTTCCATTCATAGATATTCACAACCATCAGGGCAATATGAACACGGCTGATTTGACGGGCCTTGTCAGAGAAATGGACAAACTCAATATGGGGATTATGGTGAACCTTAGCGGGAGAGGATTTAGGAGCAGTGGAGATCATCTGGAGAAATCTATTGAAAATATCAAGAAACAATATCCCAACCGATTTATTCTTTTTACCAATGTAGACTTTGGAGCGATTGACGATGCCGACTGGACAACCCGCACCATTAAACAATTGGAAGAAGATGTGAAGAGAGGAGCCAAGGGGTTAAAGATTTACAAGAGCTTGGGCATGTTTAATAAAGATGCAAAAGGAAATCGAATTCATATTGATGATTCGAGAATTGATCCCGTATGGGCTAAATGCGGTGAGCTGGGCATTCCAGTACTGATACATGCAGCAGATGTTAAACAATTTTGGGATCCTATTGATAAGAATAACGAACGATGGCTAGAACTTAAACTTCATCCGGGTCGCAGGCATGATACCGACACCGTGAGGTGGGAAACAATTATTGCAGAACAGCACAGCATTTTTAAGAAGCATCCTAAAACAACTTTTATTAACGCCCACATGGGTTGGTACGGTAGTGATCTCAAGAAACTTAGCCAGCTGATGGACATGTATCCCAACATGGTTACAGAAATTGGAGCCGTAATAGCAGAGTTGGGAAGACAGCCGCGAGCGGCAAAATCTTTTCTTACCAAATATCAAGATCGGGTTTTATTTGGAAAGGATAGTTGGGTACCCGATGAATACGAAACCTATTTTAGAGTGCTGGAAACCGAAGACGAATATTTCCCCTACCACAAAAGATACCACGCATTTTGGCGGATGTATGGAATTGGTTTGCCAGACGAAATTCTAAAGAAAATTTACTATAAAAATGCGCTCCGTATTTTACCTAACATGGATAAAAGTCAATTTCCTAAATAGTGTATTTTTATGAGTAAATAATTAGAGATGAAAACGATTTGTATCCTTATTTTCAGTTTGGGTTGCCTGAGTGGTTTTTCGCAGAGCGAAATTCCGGTAGAAGATAAATCTCAAAAGGTAACACAAGAAAACGCATTGTTAACGAGACCAACAAAAAGAGTAAAGGCGGCAAAAAGAAAGTTACCCTTAAAGAAAAAATAAAAATAAGTAAGAAAGAGGATAAGAAAGCTAGAAAAGCCACACGGCCACCTAGCAAAAAGAAAAAGCGCTCTTATGAGCGCTTTTTTTGTACCCAGGACGGGACTTGAACCCGTACAACCTTTAAGGGTCACAGGATTTTAAGTCCTGCGTGTCTACCAATTCCACCACCCGGGCGCAATATAAACCTCTTTTAAAAACAAGCCCCTCTCTTTTGGAGAGGGGTTGGGGTGAGGTTTGAGCGGGAAACGAGACTCGAACTCGCGACCCCGACCTTGGCAAGGTCGTGCTCTACCAACTGAGCTACTCCCGCATAAGGAGCCATTTCTGAACTTAGATTCTGAAATGGACTGCAAATTTAAGCCCGAATACTAAATTTCCAAATCAGGCTTTGTCGGTTGGGTGTGTTCTTTCCCTTTCTTTGGCAAACTTACTTTGATTATAAGTCTCTGAATTCCCTTTTGGGATTGACAGAGATTTAAAAGCGGAGCCCTTTAAAACCTTGGCCAGGAATAAGATCTGACCAATATGGTGGGGATAATGAGCGAGCTGCCGCTGAATGGCTTCCAATACAGTTTGACCTTCATTTCGGATATAAATTATTTTCGAAAGATCACTTGGCTGAAGATCTTTCAAAGCCTTAAAGAGACATTGCCAACCGTTTTCCCACGCTTGCATCATAGTTTTTTTATCAGGGTAGGCTAGGTCAAACTCTTTTTCGCGATTGCGCCACGGCTTTTCTCCATCAGTGGTTAGAAAATCAGTAAAACGAGAGAGCATATTGCCACTAATGTGATGCACGATTAAGGCAATACTATTGCTGGCTTCGTTGGGTTGATGCAACACATCCTCATTAGTAAGTTGAGCAATGGCTCCTTCTCCTAATTTTTTATAGTATTCGAAAAATTTGATGGAGCTCACTAAAAAATTTTCTTCGATAGTTTGCATAGCATTAACAGATAAGAGTTATACGATTATGAATCGATTCTGGATATTACTAATTTTTAAACCTTTGACTAAGTTTAATATCTTACCAATCGAAAATAAAAAAAACATGAAAAAACTAATAGCATTTGTATTGGTTGTGCTTATAGCCACAGCTAGTTATTCTCAAAGAGGAAAAGAAAGAAAAGCTGTAAAGGCCGGAAGTAATAAGCAAGTGGAGGCAAATGAAGTTCCAGATGCTGTTAAGAGTGCTTTTAAATCGCCTGCCACAGATGTTCGTTGGGAAAAGCAAGAGGGCAAAGGTAAGGCGGGAAAATCGCATGTGAGATATGTGGCTGTATATACCCAAGATGGGGTGCGCACTCGTTCAAGGTTTAAAGAAGATGGTAGCCCCATGAGTTCTTCAAAATACATGGGAGGGCAGAAACTTCCTGCCGCTATTCAAACTGCGGCCACGGCAAAGAATCCGGGAGCAACTTTGGTAGGTGGTGAAGAGTTTACAACTAAAGATGGAAAGGTTTACTATCGAGTGAGAACAAGAAATGGAGCAACAAAATCAACTACTCTTTTTGATGCTAATGGAGCAGAAGTAACTAAAGATAAAATAACAGATGAGCATAGAGAAAGTGAAGATGAGGATGGGGGGAATTAATTTTTGAATAATTTTTGCGAGTCTTTTCATAAAGGAAAGACTCGTTTATTCTTTGTCGGCAGGGTAAGTAATTCCTGCAAGGCTTCTTATTTCATCGAGTGTTTCCATCAATAAAAGAGTGTCATCTAGTTTTCGAATAGGACTTTCTGTTAAGCCCTTTTGAAGGCATTGAGTTACGTGCTTGGCTTCATATTCGTATCCGTTTCCAATCGCTTTTTCAAATTCAATTTCTTGTTTTGTATCGATGATACCCGGATAATATTCTACGTGTGTGGTAGGGCCATGAAATCGATGTGTGAGTCTAAGTCTTCCTTGATCTCCCGCAATGTCGGCACCTGTTGCCAGATTAGTATCGAATGTTGAGAAAAGATTGACAACGGCACCATGTTGATATTTAAATTGAATGGAGCATTGCCGATCTACATGGGTAGAGGTAGAAATCATAGTAGCATGAATCTTGTCTGGCTTACCTAATAAATCCAGTGCCAGAAATACTGGATAAACGCCAATGTCAAGAAGTGAACCACCACCCAATTCCGGATCATAAAGACGTTGCGAGACGGGAGGAGTAGGCTTAAAACCAAATTCTGCGTAGATGTATTTTATGTTTCCAACCTTACCTTCAGTAATAAAGTCTTTTATTTTTTGATAGTGTGGTAGGAAGCGTGTCCAAAAGGCTTCCATCAAAAAAATCTTCTTTGATCGTGCCAACACCACCATTTCTTTTGCTTCGCGCTGATTAATTGAAAATGCCTTTTCACAAAGAACGGCTTTGTTATTTGTGAGACAGAGAATGACATGTTCATGATGTAGCGCATGTGGGGTCGCTACATAAATAACATCAACTTCAGCATCTTTAACCAGACTTTCATAACTGCTATGAATATTGGAAACAGCAAACTCTTTCGCGAAAGTATTTGCACTTTCGTGTTCTCTTGCTCCTACGGCTACAAGTTTTGCATCTGTTACAAGCATTAAATCGGCAGCAAATTTTCTGGCAATTTTACCACAGCCTAAAATTCCCCACTTAATAATGATACTCATCTAATTAGGTTAATCAACTCAAAGGAAACATTTTTTCATCATTAAAAAATGTACGATTCTGTATAGAGTTGTGTTCAATTATGAGTCAACTGAGAATAACCAATCATTAAAATAACTCCTGATAATGGTTTTCTGAGATTGGCCGATGGTTTGTTCTGGCATAAGAAAAAACATGAAGTTTACTTTAGCACTTATTCTGTGGTTCATTCTTTTTGCAGTTTGTTGGCCATTAGCAATCGTGTTTTTATTTATCCTTCCGCTTCTATGGCTCATTCTTCTTCCATTTAAAATTATCGGGTTAACACTTGATGTTGTTTTTAAATTGATAGGATCCATTCTGATGTTGCCGTTTCGTTTGGCCGGAATAAAATAGGTTCAATTTTTTAGAATTGTAAAATAATTGCTCCATGTTTGCAACATGGTTGCAATTAGATCCCTATTTACAATTTGGCTTATTTTTAGTCTTGGCATCCTGCATGGACAAAACTCTATTTCAGGAATAGTTAGGGATGGGCAGGATAACACACCACTGCCAGGGGCATCTATTTATTTTCCAGACTTAAGAAAGGGAGCTATAGCAGATGCAGAGGGACGCTATTCGATTGCCGAATTACCCAAAGGGAAGTTTCTAGTAGAGACAAAGTTTGTAGGATATTCCACCACAGTAGAATCTGTTTTGCTGGAGGGTAATGTCTCCTTTAACATTTTGATGAAACCAGTTGCTACAGAATTAAATGAAGTAGTGGTTACAGGGTTGAGTCACTCAACAGAGCTAAAGAATAGCTCCATACCCATCAGCACTTTTAATCAAAAACAATTGATAGAAAATACGGCTACGAATCTCATTGATCAGATTACTAAAAAAGCAGGAGTAAATCAGATATCGACTGGGCCAGCTATTTCAAAACCAGTAATAAGAGGAATGGGTTATAATCGGATTATAACATTAAATAATGGAATCAGGCAGGAAGGCCAACAATGGGGAGACGAACACGGAATTGAGATAGATGAATTTTCAGTTGATAGGGTAGAGATAATTAAAGGTGCTGGAAGTTTGATGTATGGAAGTGATGGTATTGGCGGAGTGATAAATTTTTTAGGACCTAATCCAGAATCTACCGAAACGATAAAAGGAAAATTAATTTCAAATTACCAATCTAACAATGGTCTTTTTGCTAATTCATTTGTGAATAGTGGAAGAAAGGGAGATGTATATTGGCTTGCGCGCATTACTAATAAAGTTGCTAAATCTTATACCAATGCATATGATGGGCGCGTGTTTAATTCTGCTTTTCAAGAAACAGATTTAAATGGATTTGTTGGTATTAGTAAGAAGTGGGGTTACTCGCAACTTAATCTTAGCTCATTCGATCAGTCAATTGGATTGGTGGAAGGAGGTAGAGACAGCAATGGAAAATTTGTTCGTGTTAAAAATAATAATGGCACAGAGCAAGAAGTTACTGTAAGCGATGAAGAATTGAATTCATATAAACTTTTTGTTCCCAACCAGAATATTAACCATTTTGGTTTATCGAACTCCACTAATTTATATTTAGGAAAATCAAGATTTCAATTAAATCTTGGCTACCAGCGAAACCAGCGAAAGGAGTATGGAGATGTATTGAATGAATCTGCAAAGAGCTTGTATTTTGATTTAACAACGCTTACGTACAACCTCATTTACTTTTTACCTGAACGAAATAATTGGCAATTTTCGATGGGCACCAGTGTAAGTCAACAACAAAATCAGAATAAGGGCATAGCATATATCATTCCCGAATATAAGTTTTTTGAATGGGGTGCGTTTGGATTTGCCAGTCGCAAGTTTGGAAAACTCAATGCCTCGGCTGGTCTTCGATTTGACCAGCGGAATATTATAATTAATGATTTATACCTCGATCAAAAAGGAATGCCAACAAAAGATATTAGCCAACAACAAAAATTCAAGGCGGCTAACCTTTCGTTTTCTAATTACTCAGCAAGTGCGGGGGTTACTTATCAGCTTTCAAATCGGTGGACGGCAAAAGCAAATTTCTCTCGCGGATTCAGAGCTCCTAATATTGCAGAACTTTCATCTAACGGAAAACATGAAGGCACACTTCGATATGAATACGGAAATGCTAAACTAAAACCAGAAACATCTTTTCAAACTGACATTGGGATAGCTTTTAACTCTGATCATATTACGGCAGAAGTTTCTTTATTTCAGAACAACATCAATGATTATATTTTTTCTGAAAAGCTCGTAACCAAGAGCGGTTTAGATAGTATTCCTGATCCGAACGATCCTGTACCCGCATATCTTTTTGTGCAAGGCCAGGCACAATTTACTGGCGGAGAGTTTTCGGTTGATCTTCACCCACACCCATTAGATTGGCTGCACTTCGAGAACAGTTTTTCTTTTGTTAATGCAATTAATCAATCTAAGTCTGGAATAGATAGCTCAAAGTATCTCCCATTCATTCCACCCGCACGGTATCAAAGTGAATTGCGCGCTAACCTAAAAAAGACAGGCAAGAATTTTTCAAATGTTTTTATTAAAGCAGAATTTGTTCACTCGTGGGCGCAGGCAAGAGTTTTACTAGAGGGGAGAACAGAGACACCGACTAATTCTTATTCACTTATTAATTTTGGCTTTGGAGGAGATGTTGTATCCCGAAAAGGCGTTAGCGTATTTTCTTTTTATTTCAGTGGTAATAATTTGTTCGATGTTGCCTATCAAAATCATTTAAGCCGATTGAAATATGCTTCAGAAAATGTTGTGACAGGCAGAACAGGTGTTTTTAATATGGGTCGAAATTTTAGTATTAAAATTGTTGTGCCCATAAAATTCAAGTGAG
>JANYHI010000023.1 GCA_025359125.1 Cytophagales bacterium | reverse complement strand
GTAGCTTTATCGTGCTTTCCTAGAAAGTAACTCAAGTCAGACCTTAGTGCTCTAAAGGACTCAGATATTGAATTTTTAGGGTTCACTAAAACCTCTAGATTATTCTCACCACTCTTGTGACCAATTCCTCCAACAAATGGAATAGACGTTACTTTTTCTACATCTTCTTTTGATTGAACTTTGCTGTTGAAAATTTCCATTAGCATAAAGAAAAGAGAGGGCAGCCCCAGACCAAACAAGACTGCAAGCAAATAATTTTGACCTGGTTTAGGGCTGATTGGACCACCTGCGAGCATGGGAGGATTAACCACAGAAATATCGGTGGTGGTGGAAGCACGTGAAATACCCGCTTCCGCTCGTTTTTGAAGTAAGAAAATATAAAGATTCTCAAGTAATGAATAGTTGCGCTGTATCGAAACGAGCTTTCTTTCAGCCGATGGCAAACTATTTATCTGCTTTTCAAATGATTTCAACTGATTGGTGATTAATTCCTCCCTTATTTTATCGGTTCCTTGCTGATTTTTAACAGATTCCAAGATATCTTTTTTCAATTCACCCACCCTCCTTTTATAGTCGGCTAAAACCGGATTCTCCATTACAGTTTGCATTTTTATCACCAATTGCAAATCGATGAGTTTAGAGATTAAAGAAGTCAATATAGGATCATTTACACCAACCGAGGTTGGTAGAATCATTTTATCATAAGTGTTATCTTTGTTGACGTACTCTAACAGATATTTAAAGTAGCTTTTCCGTAGCGTGAGCTCTGTTCGTTGTTCTTCAATAGGCTCCATGCGCACATAAAGTCGCTCCGCTTCCTTACTGATATCAGTCAATAAATTTTGACCTTTAAAACGTTCTAGTTGGCGCTCAGCCATGTGCAGCGAATCACTGATCACCGTTAGTTGATCATTAATAAAATCAATGGTGCGAGAGGCTACTTGATTTTTTTTATTCAAATCGTAATTTTGATACGATTTAACAAGGCCACTCAAAAAATCCATGTCCTTAGTAGGTGTTGAACCATTTATACTTAAGTTCATAACACCGGCTCCCTCTTCTGCCCACGCAACTTGAAGACCAGAAACATAGGTAGACGTTAGATAGGCAGGATTGCTATATGTAAAAATCACAGTTTGGTTCAGCGGAATAGTACCTTTCGAATTTTCTTTTAAGGTAAAAATAAAAGTGAGGTTGTCGTACCGAACCGTATCGCCAAACTTGAATTCTTTAGGTTTTGGATTGTCTTTATTTTGAAATAGTTGAAAATGTTGACCCTCAAGCATTTTCACATAAAAGCGATGATCACCACCATTTTCCAAAATTGTTGTGGCAATCTGGGGATCATAAATTTCAGTCGTAAGCACGTTGCCCTCATTATAAAATGCAACACCAAAATTCAATTCCTCTAGCGTATGTTGAATCAGCGGGTAGGCCCTGATTAAATAGAGCTCATCAAGATAATTTCTAAAACCACTTACCAATGGATTGTTATAGAGTAATTTTCCCTCTGAAGTCTCTTCCTTTTGTTTAATTAAGATCGATGCTGTAACCGGATAGATTTTTACCGCATACCTAGTTTTGAAATAGGAATATGAAAGAGCCAACGCCAGACATATAACAAATACATACCAATAGCGTAGCGCCCGAAACAAAACACGCCTCACATCTATATGTAATGGCTGCGATGGTTGTAGCGCAGGTTTTACCCGTTCATTTGTGGAGTTCAATTTTTAATCAAATTAAGCGTCAAAAGAATAACAGACACGGTAGAGATAAATACCGCCAAGTTTTGGCCAAAATACTTTCGATAAGAGCGTTGTTTAAGTGCTGGCACAATCAACACATCATTTTGATAGGTATAATAATAGGGCGATTTAAAGAAATTCTCATCCAATAAATTCAGATATATTACCTCGGTGTGGTTACCCACCTGCCGAATTAACTTGATTTTAGAGCGATCCGCCAATTCACCAAGTCCGCCTGCTTGGCCAATCGCCTCCAACATACTCACTCTATTGGTGGTTAGGTAGGTGGTACCTTCTTTACTTACTTCACCTAATAAGGTAATCCGAAAATTTAACAAGCGAACACGCACAATAGGAGATTGCAGTCCGTACTTGATAGCTATATCATGTAACTTATTTTGGGCTTCAAACACTGTTAACCCTGCTACTTTAAATTTGCCTACTAATGGTATCGGTATCTCACCGTGTTCGTCAACTAACTCACCGATAAGTAATGCGTTGCCACCCTGAAGTTGCGCCATACCTGGCGAAGAATTCTGAGAAAAAATATCAAACTCTTTAGAAGTTAGGCTTTCAAAACGAACTGATACGATATCGTTGGATTGGATTTTGTACACAAAGGTATCAATAGGATAACTTCTTACGATGGAATCTATTGGCAGATTAATTGCCTTCACATCATTTTTTTGAAGCAAGGTAACTTTACGGTTAGAAACGCAAGAACTCAAAAAGTTTGCTAGAAGAAGTACCGAAAAAATTAATCTCATTTTAGTAGTAAGAAAGATCATAAGCTCATTCTAATCGAAGAAATAAATACGCAATAAGGTTGTTAATTTTGAAAACTACGAAATATTGTTCGTTAGACTTCACTTTACTGATAGGATCTCCCGTTAAATTAATAACACTTGTTTAAAGCTTCGCTTCCTCAGTCACATTTACTAAGTCAGCATTTTAAAAATGTTTTCTTGGCTAAGCGTTTTGCTCAGCCACATCACCCCACAGCCAGATGGCCGTTTCGGGGTGCAAATTCGGTTTATTCAATTCGTACTGAGAAGGTGATAGCACCAACGTGCGAATCTTTCGCTCGATCAAACCCTCGGCACGCTCTACACAAGCACGTAAGTAGATTTGATCGATGTCTCCCACAAAAACTAAGTCAATTAAACCACTATCTCTGCCGTGAGCATAATCTCCAATGATGAAGGCATAGGAAACTTGCCCTAACCGAGACATCACTTTATTGATTACACTTTCCACAATCGTTTCAATACCCAAGTATTTATGAACGAGTTTTTTCAACTCCGAATAAAGCAAGTGATTTGTATTGGCCTTGTACTCGATGGTGCGGCCTTTATTATTAGCCAACAAGTATCCTGCTTTTGAAAGTTTATTAAGTTCTAGCCGGATGGAGTTGGTTGATTCGCCAAACTCTTCTGCCATCTCGCGCAGGTAGGCAGATGAATGGCTGTTGGAGAAAAACTTCAACAGCATTTTGATTCGCGTACGTGAGGTAATTAAAGATTCTAACTCTAGCACAGTACAAAAATACGCTTTTCGAGTAATTTTTCTACTCTACAGAAAATCAGATAAATCAAATTGATGCAACTAGTTCTTTGTCAGTTAGTTTTCTAACAATATTTCGATCAATTTCTACGGTAATTACCTGACCGATAGATGAAAGAATAATACTGAAGCGATGTTTATTATGAAAATCCGTTAGGTAGCCAACAGATCCTTTCAAAGGCCCATCTAGTATTTTTACCCTGTCGCCAAGAATGTAATTTTCCGAATTAGAACCGGATTCAATCAACAGACCAGTAGTGATAAAACGTTGAATTGTTTCTAACTCTCTGGCATGTAAAACAGCTGGCTTATCGTTGTGGCGAATATTCCATGAAACACCCGAGAGCTGTAAGACGTCCAGAATTCGGTGCTCCTCTACCAGAACAAAAATATATGAGCTGAAGAGCGGTACAACCACCTTCTTTTTGCGGTCACTCCATTGCCGCATGACCGACTGCATGGGAAGGAAAGATTCAAAACCCCGCCTCAACAGCAATTCATTTACTTTCTTTTCTTGTCTGCTCTTGGTATAAAATACAAACCACTTTTTCTCCATGCATCACATTAACCAGCAAGTTAGATAAAGTTCAAAAAACTCACGTAGATAACTATTGTGAATTTGTGAGATTTGATGTCGAACCTTGTTTATCTACGGTAACAAAGCTCGCCATCACACTCCTCATTACTACAGCTATCATCTACTTTCTTAACAACTCCCGGAACTTCGGCAGTCCGATTTCTCCCTTGGGTAAATTCCTCACCTCTTTTCATGGCTTCTGGCAAAATGCTCAAACTACATATATCCAACTTGGTTCAATACCCACATTGAAAACCGAATTAATCATCGTTTATGATAGTGCCCTTGTTCCGCATACCTCCCGGAAATCGTTTTAACCCAAATGATGCAATAGCCCGAAAGCCCTTTAGGCTTTTCTTTATTTGCTCCCCCACATAAATGTCGGGGCTATTATTCGCATCAGAACAATCTCAACTAGGTAGTAGTGCCATTACAAGTAAGCATTAGAACAATCTCAACCTCGTAGTAGTGCAATTACAAGTAAGCAGTGGAACAATCTCAACCTCGCAGTAGTGCAATTACAAGTAAGCAGTAGAACAGTTTCAACCTAGCAGTAGCGCAATTACAAGTAAGCAGTGGAACAATCTCAACCTTGCAGTAGCGCAATTACAAGTAAGCAGTAGAACAATCTCAACCTCGCAGTAGTGCAATTACAAGTAAGCAGTAGAACAATCTCAACCTTGCAGTAGTGCAATTACAAGTAAGCAGTAGAACAATCTCAACCTTGCAGCAGAGCAATTACAAGTACGCAGTAGAACAATCTCAACCTCGCAGTAGTGCAATTACAAGTAAGCAGTAGAACAATCTCAACCTCGCAGTAGTGCAATTACAAGTAAGCAGTAGAACAATCTCAACCTTGCAGTAACGCAATTACAAGTAAGCAGTAGAACAATCTCAACCTTGCAGTAGTGCAATTACCTACCCGGATATGACCCATGTGCCACTCGTGGCAAAACAATTTTAAATTGGAGTAAGGTACTTCTCTATCAAGAGTGAAACGACTTCAAAAATTTAATTACAAAAAATATTTCCTTTCCATAAAAAAATGCATGCGAACGTGCCAGTGATTTTTGAGTTGCCTGAAAAGGTAAATATAAAGTTTTTAAAAACATATAAAAAACACAACGTTAAATATATGTATCCACGTTGTAATAACAAATTAACATTTTATGACACATGTTAGAAACGCAGAAGCCTTCTCAAGGCTAGTTGACTTCTGCACCGGGTATGGAGGCGCTTATAACCCCGGTCGCCCAAACCTCCAGATTAATGCATTGATGGATACGAAATCAAAAGCAGCCGACTCACTATCCAAAGTGATGGCTGCCAAGACGGAGTATGACAATCAAGTAAACTACCGAAAGCAACGATTCGATCAGTTGTCAACACTGGCAGCACGCGTCATGCGCATCCTAGAGGCATCCGGTACTTCTCGCGAAAAGCGAGCAGATGCCCGTGCGTATGTTCATCGTATTACTGGCAGTATGCCGAAGGCCACTCCAGTGGTTGGAGCAGCAACGGAACCAGCAAGTGGTGCAATTAAAAAGACACCATCACAAAGGCAGATGTCGTATGCCTCAAGAGCAGACTCTTTTGCAAACTTGTTGAGCACTGTATCGACCGAACCCCTCTACATCACCAACGAGGAGGCACTTGACTTAGCGGGCTTAAAAAGGGAACTAGATGAATTGAAAGCAGCCAATGCGCGAGTATCATTGGCACAAGTGGCGTGGAGCAACGCGCGCATTGATCGAAACGGTGTGCTATACGGGCAGAACCAATCGATGTATCGCACTGGCCAAGCTGTGAAAAAATATATTCGCGCCATCTATGGCCCTAGTAGCGAACAGTATGCACAAGTTAAAACCGTAGTTTTCTCTAAACCAATCTAAGGATGATACAACTCCTGAAGTAAAGCCTCTGCAAGCATGTGCTAGCAGAGGCTTTCATCTAAATCTGTTTAACTCCTCTCATAAACACCTACCACCATGAACTCCCTCATTAAAATTTCCCTTGCCGCTGCCTTTGTGTGCAGCTTCCTTTTAGGCGGTTTTTTCTATCGCTATTTTAATACTCCTTCGCCCACCGAACAACAACTTACGCTCGAGCAGATTCTGTCCATCAAAGAATTGCATTTAGTGCGTCATCAGTATCAGGACTTATTTTTTCTTCATAAAAATAATAACGTTAACAAACCTATCCGGGCCATTGCTCAAGTTCCGGTAGTAGTAACGGCTTACATCAACCTAAAAGACATAGAAGTAATTCATAAAAATGACTCTGTGAAAGTAGTGATACTGCCCCACGCGCAATTGTCGGATCCACACTATCAAATTGAAAATATGGTCATTCGCGAAACGCGATCCCTACAAGTTCATGTAGGCAAAGATCTCTATCCAAAAGTGGGGCTATACCTGAGCCATACCATTGCTGACAGGATGAAAGCCATGCGCAAGGCTGCAGAAGACAATCATATTTTGACACAAGCAGAGACCGAGGTAAAAACGTATATTGAAACACTGTTGAAGGCCGTAGGAAGAACAGATGTAGTGGTTACATTTAAAAAGGAATAGCTACCCAATGGCGCGCGTTTATGAGGTATGCCTTCTTATTCAATTTAATACAGTTAATTTTTTATTGAATTAATACTAGATTTAAACCCTCGAGTAATTTTAAAATTTTCCATAATTAAGTCAAACTATCCCGCACAGTATGAAATTTATAAAGGTTGGTCTATCAGGTATTGTCTCCATTGCTCTTATCTATTTTTTAAACACCAGTCACAACTTTGGTTCTCCCATTCCTCCCCTTGGCAAGTTCCTCGATCCCTTTCACGGCTTCTGGCAAAATGCTCAAACTGCGAATGTAAAATCGGAGTCGGTCTCAATAACAGGGCTAAAAGATAAAGTAACCATCCTTTATGATAGTGCACTCATCCCACACATTTATGCCAACAATGACGAAGACCTATATGCCGCTCAGGGATATATCACTGCTAAAAATAGACTGTGGCAAATGGAGTTTCAAACTCATGCGGCCGGTGGACGCATAAGCGAAGTAGTAGGCAAAGCAGCTTTGGACTTCGATCGTACTCAACGGAGACTTGGGATGATGTTCGCGGCTGAAACTTCCGTTAAGTCGATGGAAGCTAACCCAATAGCAAAAGCGATGGTAGATAGTTATACCAAAGGGGTTAACGCCTACATTCAAACACTCTACTACCAGAACTTGCCTATTGAGTATAAGTTACTTGGTTATGAACCTGAACCCTGGACTAATATAAAGTCAGGATTGCTATTAAAATATATGGCCAAGACATTGAATTCTGGCGAGCGTGATTTAGAAATGACCAATGCATTGAAATTATTTGGAAAAGAAACTATTGAATTATTGTTTCCTGACAATGAAGGAGTTGCTGACCCCATTGTAGACAACTCAGGAAATTGGAAATTCAAACCTGTTACCTTTGACAGTGTTGCTTCAGCAGCACCTGTGGAATTAATAAGCTTAAAGCCGTTTGAAAAATCGCCACCTGATGTGGGTAGTAATAACTGGGCAGTAAGTGGAACCAAAACTAAATCTGGTTCACCCATTTTATGCAACGATCCTCACCTAGAATTAAATCTCCCTTCCATTTGGTATGTGCTTCACATGAATGCACCGGGCATAAATGTTATGGGTGCTTCACTCCCTGGCTCGCCCGCTATCATCAGCGGATTTAACGATTCAATTGCATGGGGTGTAACAAATGCTCAACGCGATTTAGTCGATTGGTATAAAGTCGAGTTTAAAGACAAAAACAAAAATGAATATTTAAGTGACGGTCAATGGAAGCTAACCAAAAAAGTAATTGAAACTATTAAGATCAAAGGCGAGCCTGTTTATTATGATACCGTTGTTTATACACACCATGGTCCTGTAGTTTTCGATCACAGCTTTCATGCAGAAAGTGAAAAGAATCACTTTGCCTATCGCTGGATTGCACACGATCCATCTGAAGAAATTCTCACCTTCTATAAATTAAACCGCGCGAGAAATTATACTGGATACATGGAGGCTTTAGATCACTACTCCTCTCCTGCTCAAAACTTTGTATTTGCTTGCGTAAATGGAGACATCGCCATGCGCATACAAGGTAAGTATCCCGTAAGGAGAAAAAATGAAGGCAAGTTTATTTTAGATGGCAGGAAGACATCAAGCGATTGGCAGGCATTTATTCCTGCTGATCAAAATGTTAGTTATAAAAATCCGTCTCGTGGCTTTGTCAGTTCCGCAAATCAATACCCGGTAGACGCTACTTATCCTTATTATGTACAGGCCAGCAATTGGGAAGCGTACCGAAACAGAAGAATCAACAAATTATTATCAGCGTTAACCCAAATAACGCCAACTGATCTGATGAATTTACAATTAGATAATTTCAATTTAAAAGCTTCAGAAAGTCTGCCCACCTTCTTAAGTTATATGGACAGCACTAGCCTCCAAGGCGCTGAATTAGAAGCGTTTAAAAAGTTGAAATCTTGGGATTATAAAAATGATATTGAATCAGAAGGAGCTCCTTATTATGAAGCTTGGATCAAAGCCTTTTTGCCAATGGTTTGGGATGAGTTTTCTAATTCAAAAGTAGCACTCCCTTGGCCATCAACTTACCTAACAATCAAGTTAATGAAAGAAAAACCCGATCTAAGTTATTTTGATGCAATAGCTACTCCCGAAAAGGAAACGGTTAAAGAAATTATTCAAAAATCATTTAAAGAAGCCGTTGATAGTATAGAAAAATGGAAGGCAGAGAAAAAAGTAAATCCTACGTGGGCTGCCTACAAAGATGCAAGTGTAACTCATCTACTCCGCCAAAAAGCTTTCAGTTATAATATTGAACATGGTGGCAATAGTAGCACAGTAAATGCACACTCAAAAACGCATGGCCCCAGTTGGCGCATGGTAGTAAGTTTAGAGAAATCTGGAATTAATGCGTGGGGTGTTTACCCCGGTGGGCAGTCAGGAAATCCGGGAAGCCCGTATTACAATAATCTTCTGATACTATGGACAAAAGGCCAATATGTAAAATTGAGTTTTACATCTGCTGCCGAAAAAATGAAAGGAAAAGAATTGGCAACCATCACTTTAACTCCATCATCGAAATGAAATTTCTCATCCAAATCCTAGCAACTATAATTATCAGTTTCATCTTAGAGTTATTTCTGCCCTGGTGGACAATAGCCGTTACTTCATTTGCAGTTGCCTATTTAGTTGACAACAAAAGTCTTATCTCGTTCTGGGCTGGCTTTTTAGGTATTGCTATTCTTTGGGTTGGAATGGCTTTGTATATCGATCAAACCACTCACTCTATCTTAACCGAAAAGGTAAATAGACTACTTCCGCTAAATGCCTTTTTGCTAACCGGATTAATAGGAGGAATAGTGGGAGGATTGAGCGCATTGACCGGATCATTTTTAAGATCAGCGTAATCTGATTTTCAAAAAATAAAACAGATCGATTGTTATAAGCCCAATCTGCTTATATTTGCGTTCTTTTTTAGTTCCACGGAGAGGTGGGTGAGTGGCTGAAACCAATAGTTTGCTAAACTGTCGTAGGGGTTAAACTCTACCGGGGGTTCGAATCCCCCCCTCTCCGCTCTGTTAATGGTCTCGTAGCTCAGCTGGATAGAGCATCCCGCTAGGGCGGGAAGGTCAAAGTGGTTTTCAAATGAGAAAACTGAAAATAAAAAGTTAATAAGAGAATGGTCTCGTAGCTCAGCTAGATAGAGCATCCCGCTAGGGCGGGAAGGTCAAAGTGGTTTTCAAATGAGAAAAATGAAAAGTTAATAAGAGAATGGTCTCGTAGCTCAGCTGGATAGAGCATCCCGCTGGGGCGGGAAGGTCAAAGTGGTTTTCAAATGAGAAAACTGAAAATAAAAGTTAATAAGAGAATGGTCTCGTAGCTCAGCTGGATAGAGCAACTGCCTTCTAAGCAGTAGGTCACTGGTTCGAATCCAGTCGGGATCACAAAAAGTTCTTGGCGTGTAAAGATGTTTTTATATCTTCGCGCGACTTTAAATATTCGGGGCGTAGCGTAGCCCGGTATCGCGCCTGGTTTGGGACCAGGAGGTCGTCAGTTCGAATCTGGCCGCCCCGACAAAAGACCTCACAGAAAATGTGAGGTCTTTTTGTTTTATGAAATTCACCGTCTACATCCTCTTCAGTGAATCAACGTCCAAGTATTATTCAGGCCATACCCAAGATTTAGTAAATCGACTTACAGAACATAACAGTGGTGAGACTATCTCGATTAAAAACGGAATACCTTGGAAAGTAATATGGACAGTAGAACTCAGTTCA
>JANYHI010000002.1 GCA_025359125.1 Cytophagales bacterium | reverse complement strand
ACCTAAGTTTCGTTCATTCCGATACTTAACTATGCGTGGGTCGCTAAACTCGTTAACAATTTGCCAAGTATTATCGGTAGATGAATCGTCTCCAATAATCAATTCAAAATTAGAGTAGCTGGAGACCAGAATACTTTCTATGGCATCGCGCACATACGCACTTGAATTGTAGGTAACGGTGATAACGGTTACCAGCGGATTATCTACCGAGTTCACTTATACGTATAATTTCCAAGGTAGAACTGAGCCACGTTATCTTTATATTGATCATAACTGTAGTATTTTGAACAAAGCTCAAATTGCTTCAATTGACTTTCAGAATACTTGGTCTCCGAGTTTAGATTATCAATATCACCAAGCAGTCGCAGCTCCATTTCCGCATAGGAAGAATAAATACCGCTCAAACCTTTAAAATCTTCAGTAAAAAACTCTTCGTTATAAACTGCAAAAGCAAAGGAGCCACTAAAAATAGGTTCCACAAGATATCCATCAAGTCCCTCACCAAATGTAAGTGCCCATTTTGCATTGGCAATGGTTTCTTTGAATTTATCGTGACTCATTCCATGCAAAACAACAACGTCTATGTTTGAGTGACTTTTCAACAGTGATAGAATTCTATCCCTATTTGGATTATTATCTGGAGAGACTGCTATAACATTCTTTTTTGTACCGAAAGTTTTAAATTGATATTGTTCTGGACTCACCCAGGTAGAGAACTTATGCAAGGGCATACCATAATAGTTTCTGTAGAAAGAATTGCAATATTTCGAGTGTGCAGCAGTCATCGTAATTTTTGTAGCAAAGGCTCTGATTTTGTTGATCTCTTCTAAGCTTGGCATTAGCAAAATATTAGCATTAACAATATTCACGTGAACTTCTGGAATATGTTTTAACCAACTTATCTCTCGATTAAAAAGACGAGGCAAGAAAAGAGCTGCAACATCATCGGGCAAGTGCAAGATTATCTTTTTAACTGCTACAAAATATTGTACAGCCTGTTCAAGCCTGTAAATGTGTACTGAATTTTCGAAGTTAATGTGCTTCAACAACAAAAATTCTCTAGGAAACGTACACATCAGTGTGCTAGCCTTGTGCACACTCTCCAACTTAATAGTTTCCTCGCAAAGTGATACCAGAGACATAACTCCGCCAGATATTGATTCTTTCCCAGTCTTTCGATCTGCGCCTGGAACAAAAAAAATTATCAGTGATTCGGAATCTGGTTTGAAGTTAACACTGATATTTAAATCTTGTCTTCCCTTTATTTCCCGCTCTCTTTTAAAATTACGCCTTTCTTCTGCATACCTAATTAACCGATATATTTTCTTTAACACGAAAGGAGCTTTATTTCTAACGCGTTGTAGCACCGATGAAGAAACCAGGCTGCTCAATTTTTCTCTAATCTTCTCAAAGGGTTTCCAACATAGACGCCTTCTCGCTCTATATTTTTTATCACCACTCCACCCATTCCAATAGTTACATTGCTACAAATCGATATTTTTTCACGCACGGAAGCATTTGTCCCAAAATAAACATGATCACCGAAAGTACAATTTCCACTAATATTCACGGCTGGGGTGGTAGTAAAATAATCTCCTATCTGGCAATCATGACCAATCGTAGTATGCAAGTTTAAATGCGAATGTTTACCAATTTTAATATTACAGGTAAGAATGGTACCAGCCGTTAAAATACTTCCTTCGCCAATCTCAACCCATTTCGACATTATAACACTAGGGTGTATAATGGTTGCATAGGTTGTTTCTCTTGGCAAGCTTTCAACTATCTTTCTTCTTATCACTGGATCACCAATTCCAACAATAACGTCATATTTAGCAGGATCAAATTGAGATTGGCTAATCACTTGTACACCTAAAATTCTATCTTCTTTATGGTGATCATCACTCACAATAAAAGAAACAATCTCATCTAAATTGATGTTTGATGCGCTCAGATTAAGGCTATCTAACAGGCAGCAAAGAACTTCTTTACCAAAACCACCAGTGCCTACAATTCCGATTTTTTTTTTTGAATTATTCATATTCTGCTGCATTAAAAAAAATGTGCTACACGATAGTTCCGTTGTACGATAGCTCCTTAATCCGGCTATCCCATGTCAACAAAGATTTATACCATTGCAGGGTGTAGCAGGTTGGGTCATCCGGGTTTAATATTCCTTTTTCGAGCGCTTGTTTTATTTCCACGATACCTTCATGCACATGAACTTTAGTTTTATAATCCAACACACGTTGAATTTTATCAAAGCTCACGTTGTAGGTTCTTTTATCTGGATCATCGGGTATCGTGTGGATTTTTACATTTGGTATAACATCTACCACAAACTGAGCCAGTTGTTTAATTTGATAATTTAACTCCGAGCTACCCACGTTAAATATTTCTCCATGCACTTTACTTTTTGGCGACTCTAAAATTAAAACAAGGGCAGAGACAACATCATTTACATGAACGAATGGTCTCCATTGCTCGCCCCCTCCCATAATGTAAACCACTCGCTCTTTCCACGCGCGCATGGTCATAATATTAATCGCTAAATCAAACCGCATTCTCGGAGCCAAACCAAAAATAGTTGCGTTCCTCAGCATGGTAGGAGAAAAAGAATCATCCTTGATTTCCGTCAATACGTGTTCAATCGCCACTTTACTTTTCGCATATTCCGTTTGAGGCGCCAGCGGATCAGTTTCTTTCAAAGCCTCCTTAGATCCTGCACCATATACACTTGCAGAGCTTGCATAAATGTATCGCTCCACTCCGCTCTTCTTTGCCTCGCGTGCAAAACGTTCCGAGCCCTTATAATTGATGGATACGGTTAACGCAGGATTTATTTCAGCACTCGCATCGTTGCTCAAGCCAGCTAAATCAATTACCGCGTGTACGCCTTTAAAAATATCTGGCGAGCAATATCTGATGTCATCTTTTAAGATCGTGAGATGAGGATGCTGGTTTATAGAGGCTAATTTGTCCTGACCAAAAAAATAGCGATCTAGTGCTATTACCTGATAATTCTTGGCTAAAAGGGATTGACAGGTCGGTATTCCTACATATCCGCCTGCGCCCGTAACAATAATTTTTTTCATTATTTAATAAAGTAATTTTTCGTGGTTGTAAATAAGAAATCAAGTTCATCGTTGCTCATCACGGTATGCAAAGGCAACGAAACAATTCGGTCTTTTATTGAATTGGTATAAGTAAGACCTTGATCTCGGTATTTTCCTTTGTAGTATTTCAATTCATGGTTGGCAGTGTAATACCTTCTCACAGCAATGTTATTAACTTGCATATATTCTACGAAACTCGTTGCCTCTTCATTTAACAAAATCGGAAAGTATAGATAAGTACAAATTACATCGTCTGAAACTTTCATCGTTTGTAATAAACCATCTCTCTCCAAGCTGTGAAAAAACAACCGATACTTTTCAATATTCTTAAATCGACTACCTAAAATAAAATCTACTTTATCTAAATTTTTTAAGCCAACCAACGCAGAGACTTCTTGCATTTTAGAATTTAGGCCAGGTATATCAATATTGCCGCGCACTTTTTCAAACTGACCATAATCGCGCAGGCGTATCAGGTAATCTTGTATTTCCGGGTCGTTCACAATGTTTACTCCGCCTTCCATCGAGGTGAAAATCTTGGTGGCATGTAGGCTAATCATTTCGCTGTATCCGTACGAACACGCATGTCGGTTTTTGAACTTCGAGCCGAAGGCGGGTGCATTATCTAATATTAAAACTAACTTGTTGTCGGTTGCGAATTTGCCGAGCAACTCTAAGTTGGGTAAGTTGCCATAGGCACCTACTGCAACAATCATTTTAATGTCGGGAGAATCTACTTTAAGTTTTTCAACATCAAGAACAAAAGTACGATCTACATCGCAAAAAACAGGCTTCAAATTGTTCATCACAATGGCGTTGATAGTGCCCGAGAATGTGAATGATGGCACCAGTACCTCAAACGTCTCGTGCGGAGTATAACCCATCTTGTGCTTCCATGCCTGTATCAAATGATAAAGACCCATTTCTCCGTTGCAGTATAATGTGGGCCGTACCGTAGAGCCAAAAAAAGTCTGCAGTCTCTCTTCAAATAGTCTCACATGGGGCGAATTGTTGGTAACCATGCCAGAGCTCAATATTTGGCTCATCTCTGTCGACAACTCATCAAGAGAAGGCAGAAAAGGTTTAACGATGTTTATTTGCATTTTGAATTCAATTTGATCCTTTAATATGTTTTCTCTTCTAAGGAGTATCACTTGGAGGCTATGCTTAAAAAATTATTACCAAACTCAATAAGATTGTTTCTATAATTGGCGAGGGCAGCTTCTTCCACTTGCTGGTTTGGAAATTGGTGATCAGCAAACGTGAAATAAACTTCCTTAATTTTAGAAGCAAGCTGAGTTGAATTTAATGGCTCAAAGAAATATGGATTATTGGGCATCTGCTCGCGGTGTACTGGAATATCAGATAACAGAATGTTCTTTCCGAGTGCCTTGGCTTCTTCCACCAACGTACTCCATCCCTCGTGTACAGAGGGTTGAACTAACGCAAACGCCATTCGGTACAAAGCCACTTGGTCGACACGCGGAATCAATCCTAATAAAAAAACTTGATCGCGTATTCCGTTGTCGGTAATCATTTGTAAAATTTGATTGGCAAAATCTAAGTCGGTATGGTTGATTAGGTTGCCCGTGCATACCAAATTAATCTTGAGGTTCTGCTTACGCAAAATACCCAGCGCTTCAAAGAGTGTTTTATGGTTTTTTGTTACGCCAAATAAATTCGACACCATTAGGTAAGGATCAGTAACCTGATACTTGTCTCTGGTGAGTTGAAGGTAAGTGGATTGCAATTGCACCGGTGGAATGTAAACAGCGAAGGGCATTACAAATGCCTTATCTGTAGTTTGGGGAAATAATTTATCTGCATCGCTTTTGCAAAACACACTGCTGAATACTATCTTTTTTGCTGCGTTTGCAATGGATTTAATTGTCTTCTCAGCTTGAAGAGTAGTCACCTTATTGTGTCCTTCCGGGAAATGATGATACTGAAAATCGGCAATCCAGGCTGCTGAATTTAATCGTCCTCCACAATCGGAAAGCAAAGCCGGAAATACAAAATCAACTTTATTTTGAAGTAAGTAATTTTCATAACGGGGGTTTATCATGCCCTTTATCTTCCGCTGCAAAAACCAACCGATTCTATTACCTAAAGAAAATGGAGGAAGAACATCGTTTATCAACAATGTGGTGAGTTCAATATTACGCAAATCGAATTCTGGAAAATCCTGTATTTCGTTTTTAAATAAATAGACTTGAACCGCACCTTTTTCAGAAACCTGATCGATGGCTCGAATGATGTTTATGATATATTGAATGCCACCTTGCCAGGCAGAATCGCCAACGGCTAGTAATGCAATTTTTTTAATTGACCGCATCATGACTAAACAACAGAATTAAGTAGCCAACCAGAAAGTTTGCGAAGGCCATCCTGTAAACCTACTTCTCTTTTATATCCTAACTTGGTAAGCTTGGAAATATCAGCCCTCCAGTTGAGTGGGTCGCCCGCGCGAGTCTCTCCGGTAAATTGAAAAGACTTAGAAGACTTTAACTCTTCAAAGAAAATACTCGTTGCCTCTTTGATGGTGGTCTCCTCTCCCGATGCGAGATTGTACATCTCGCCTATCATCTCTCCCTTTTGCAAAATATAATCCAACGCGCACACCAAGTCTGAAATATAAATATAATCTCTGCTCTCGTTGCCTGTACCAAATAAACTAACCAACTCGTTACTCTCTTTTTGCTTTTGAAATACATCCCAAAATAATTGCTTTTTTAATCCGGGGCCGAACACCGAAAAAGGTCGAGCAATGGCAGTGGGCATTCCAAAAACAGAAGTGTACTCTTTACAAATTTGTTCAGCCATTAACTTGTGCCAGCCATAAGGCGATAGCGGGTGCGTTGCATCATTTTCTTTTATCGGCAGCATGGTAGGATTACCGTATACCGCTGCGCTTGAAAGGTGAACGTATTTGCATTGTGGCTGATGCTTGCGCATAGCATCTAGCACACGAATGGTATCTAAACTGTTGGCTTCAAAGTCTAAAACCGGATGCGACATGGAATACGGAACGTTGCCACTGCCTGCTGCGTTGATGACTCCGTCCAATTTGATTTCGCCAAAAAATTCATCTAAGTCTGGCGATAGTCGAGAAACCTTTTTATAAAAATACTTTTGGGTGGGTTGCTCGTATAGGTCAATGCCATAAACACGATCGCCTTTTTTCAAAAAATAAGATATGCAATGGCTTCCAATAAAACCTTCGGAACCAAGAACAAGGATATTCATTTCTCGCTAGGGCTTAAAAATAATGGCCTGCCCAGTTGGGATGTACAGCAACGTAACGCCTTTTTCTTTTGCAAAAGCATCGAATGCATTTTTC
>JANYHI010000067.1 GCA_025359125.1 Cytophagales bacterium | reverse complement strand
ATCCAAATTTTCTACAGATTTCTTGTTCTATCTTAGCGCTATGAGGGTCTTGATAATTGAAGATGAGCAACAACTCGCTGAGAGCATTGTGCATTACCTAAAGGCCGAAAGCTATTTGTGCGAAATTGCTTTTGATTTTGAAACAGCTTTAGAAAAAATTTCATTATACAAATACGATTGCATTCTCTTAGATATTACGCTGCCGGGTGGTAACGGATTAAATTTATTGATAGAGCTCAAGAAAAAAAATAAGACGGACGGGGTCATTATCATCTCAGCTAAAAATTCTGTAGACGATAAAATAGCAGGATTAGAAATTGGTGCCGATGATTATCTCCCCAAGCCCTTTCATTTAGCAGAGTTGAGCGCGCGCATCAAAGCGTTAATTAGAAGAAACAAATTTGATGGATCAAACCTAATTGTAATTGATAATTTAGAACTCGATGTGCTGGGCAAGGCAGCTACCATCTGTGAGTGTAAATTAGATCTAACTAAGAGTGAATTTGAACTCTTACTTTTTTTAATTTCGAATAAGAACAAAGTAATTTCTAAGGATGCTATTGGCGAACACCTAAGTGGCGATGATGCCGACCGTTTTGATAGCTACGACTTTGTGTATTCGCATATCAAAAACCTGAAAAGAAAAATAACTGAAGCGGGAGGAGCTGATTATATCAAAACAGTTTATGGATTGGGTTATAAATTTGAAGTAAGTAAGAAATGAGACTTTTAAATCGTACTACATTTAATTACCTACTTTATTCTATTCTCGTACTCTTTGTTGTTACTCCTATATTTTATTTTGTCATCGATCGGTTGATTACCAAAGAAGTTGACGAAACTCTTTTTTTACAGAAGAGGGAAATACAATATCGCCTTCAAAAGATTAAAACAAACGCGGATCTATTGATGTGGGCAGATTTAGATGGCGAAGTAGAAATTGAACCTACTAATGGCGAGAATTATCCCGATAGTATTTTTAATTTAACTCAATATGATAGCCTCTCGAACGAAGTAGAACCTTATCGCGTTTTGTCTACCACCGTAATGGCTGGAGGTAAATTTTATCATTTAACTGCGCGCGTTTCGCTAGTGGAGAGCGAAGACCTAATTAAAACCATTGTAATTACACAGGCCGTGGTATTGGTGTTTTTATTGGCTGGATTATTATTGATTAACAGTAGGGTTTCAAAGCGAATATGGAAGCCTTTTTATGATACGCTGCAAAAACTTGAAAATTTTGAAGTAGAAAAAACGCCTTTTTTAAAATTGGGTACCTCATCAATAATGGAGTTTGGAGATTTGAATAAAGCGATAGAGCAATTGGCCGAACGAAATTATAAGTCTTATTTAAGTCAAAAAGAATTTACTGAAAATGCAGCGCACGAAATGCAAACACCACTGGCGGTATTTCAATCAAAGTTGGAGTTGCTTATGCAAACTAAAAATCTTTCGGAAGAGCAAGCTGAGTTAATAGGTTCTCTCACAGACGCTACAATGCGACTTTCAAGATTGAATAAAGCACTGCTATTGATTTCAAAAATTGAAAACAATCAGTACTCAGAAAACGAAAAAGTCAATGTAATCGAACTTACGAATAAACTTGTTTCAACTTTTGATAAGGTGGCGCTGACTAGCAATATTGAGATCAAAACTTCTTTGGTGAATGATCTTTTTATTTTTTTTAATCCTGCGCTGATTGATATACTGCTCTCAAATCTGCTCTCCAATGCGATTAAGCACAATCCCGGTAGAGGGTTAATAGAAATAAATATTTCCGGTAAGCAATGGAAAATCTCTAATCCAGGCAATCCACTTATTTCGTCAGATAAAATTTTTGAACGCTTTCAAAAAGGTACTACTAACCAAACAAGTACTGGATTAGGTTTGGCCATTGCCAAAAAAATATGCGACATGAATGGGATTACTATTCAATATGAGTATCAAAATAATTGTCATATTTTTTCTATCAACTTTTGAAATCCTAAATCTCTACAAAGTCGCTTCGTTACTTTGAATAAATAAATTAACTAACTATGAAAAAAGTCATCATGTTATTGATCTTCGGCTTGGTAGTAAGCTATGGATTCGCCCAAAAAATAAAAGAGTCTGAAGTGCCACAAGGCGTTAAGGCAGCTTTTGCAAAGGCTTACCCAAAAGTAAAAAATGTGAAGTGGGACAAGGAAGATGGGGCGTATGAGGCTAGTTTTGATCAGAACAAGGCCGATGCCTCGGTGCTGTTGAGTGCCGATGGAACAATCAAAGAAGTAGAGATTGAAATTGAACACAACCAACTTCCTGCCGCAGTCAAAAACACATTGGCGAAGGAGTACTCAGACTACAAAGTAGAAGAAGCTGCCAAAATTGTGGCAGGAGGTGTTACCACTTACGAAGCTGAAGTAAAAAAAGGAAAGCAGACATTTGATTTTATTTTCGATGATACAGGTAAACTTTTAAAGAAAGTGGAAATATCACAGAAAAAGCAAGAGGAAAAAGATTAAATTAAGCCTTGAGGATCTAGAAGGAGAACTGGCTATTTACACCAGTTCTCTTTATTTATTTGCTCCACATGCATTTTAGTTTACAAAATTCAAACATGACTTTACTTCTAAGAATACTATTACCCGCTATTCTATTAGTTTTCTCATATAACCTCAAAGCACAAAAAACCCTTTTAGATTACATCGACCAAGCAAAAAACAATAGCCCATTAATCAAGGATAATAAAAACCAAAGCGAGGTAGCTCAGTTGGAAGTAGATCGGTTTAAAGCATTCTATACAAAAGCACAGCTTAGCCTGTCAGGTGCTTATCAATTTTCTCCTGTTATTTCGCGCGACAATGGAAAATCCGAATTGTTATTAAATCCCGCTGGTGCCGACAACTATTCAGGATATGACATCGCTGCAAGTAATGGAGGTGTTTATCAAGGATTGATAAATATCAATCAACCTTTGTTTAATGGTGATCGCTATAAAACCAGTGCTCAGCAAGTATTGATTGGTTCTCTTATCAATGAAAACAATGTGCAACTTACAGGGCATGACTTAGAAAGATTTGTAACGGATCAATACATTCTTTGTTTGCAAGATTATAAGCAAACTCAGTATTTGGATAATCTTGTATCTATCATTAATGACCAAAAGAGTATCGTATCTAAATTGGTAGAAAACGGTATCGCCAAACAATCTGATCTTACGCTACTCAGCATTGAACAAAAAACACAACAAGCTGCGTTAAATGCTTTTCATGCTACGTATAGAAGAGACTTAATGGACTTGCGCGTTCTCTGTGGAGTTGCTGATACCAGTTTTCAAGTGTTAGAAGAAATTAACCTTCAGCCAAATCAAGAAGTAACTGTTTCAAAGTTCACTGAACGGTACAAATTAGATAGTCTCAATTTGCTAGCCACCCAAAAGATATTTGAGTTGAAGTACAAACCTTTGCTGGGAGCTTTTGCCAATACAGGATTGAACGCTGTTTATGCACCCACCATTCCTAATAGGTTTGGTTTTAGTGTAGGTTTAAATTTTACCATGACATTGACAGACGGCAAGCAGCGCGGTATTACCCAACAGAAGACTTCCATACTCATGAAATCTACACAGGCTTATAAAAACTTTTTTTATAGCCAGAATGGTGTTCGGAAAAATAGAATACTTGCAGAACTCAGTTCAGTGAACGAGCGTCTAACTATTTTAGAAGATCAATTAAAAGAATACCAAAAGCTTTTAGAGTTTTACAAACAGGAATTGAGCCGCGGTCAAATTTCTGTCATCAATTACGTTACCACCTTAAAGAGCCTTGTCATCACCCAGCGTGATTTTGTTTTACTTCAAACCAACAAGCAACTGTTAATCAATCTTTATAATTATTGGAATTGGTAAAATCTATGCGCTTACACCCTAAACTTATTATCGTGCTTACCTGCGCCATCAGTGCATGCAATAAAATTGCACCTCAACAAGAAACAACCGCAAAAGCCAAGGTAACTGTTCAGGTAGTAGGGCTGGCACGTGGTATAGTTAAAGATGAACTGACATTGTTTGCAAGTACATTATACTTAAAACGAAATATTGTTACAGCCCCTATCCCTGCTTTTGTAACACAAGTTTTTATCAGGTTAGGTGATCCTGTTAAAGAAGGTCAGGTACTTTATCAGCTCGAGACAAAAGAACGGAGAGCTTTAGGATCTCAAGCGGTAATGCCAGATTCTGCTTCCACTTCATTTGGAAAGATCACTGTAAAGGCACCAGCCTCTGGTATCATAAGTACATTGGACAAACAACAAATTGGCGACTACGTGCTTGAGGGCGGCCAGCTTTGCACAATTGCCGAAAGTAGCGCTTTGTCATTTGCTGTAAACGTTCCTTTTGAGTTTAAAAAGTTTGCAATAGCAGGTAAAAAATGCTCTTTGGTTTTTCCAGATAACTCAATTCACTCAGCTACGTTTACAACACCACTCACTTCGATGAATGCACTTGCCCAAACACAGACCATTTTGGCAAAATCGGATAACGCAGTTTTCTTGCCTGAGAATCTTATTGTCAAAGTCTTAGTTTCAAAAAACACAGAAGCGCCACAACAAATTCTTCCGAAGGCCTGTGTGTTGAGCGATGAGATGTTGGAGAATTTTTGGGTTATGCAATTGATTAATGACAGCACTGCGGTTAAAATACCAGTGACTTTGGGCAGCAGAAACAGAGAGTCTGTAGAGGTTACTTCGCCAGCGTTTAAGCAAGAAGCTAAATTTTTACTGTCAGGTAATTATGGTTTACCCGATACTGCTTTTGTAAAAGTGATTCGCTAACCACTGCAGCGCTCATGATCTCCACAAAGAATTACTTTCAAATTTTTGCCAAGCCAATTTTATTTATTGGCATCTTACTAACGGTTGCTGGTGTGTTCTCCTACACACGAATGCAAACTAATTTATTTCCTGAGGTGCTATTTCCCCGAATCACTATCATTGCTGATGTGGGTCAGTTGCCAATTGATCGCATGATGATCACCATAACCAAGCCAATTGAAACTGCAGTGAAAAGAGTGCAGGGGGTAACGACTGTTAAAAGCAGCACCACACGCGGGGCGTGTACCATTGATGTTTTCTTTGCGTGGGGGTTAGATACGTACGCAAAGAAAATCCAATTAGAAAGTAGGATCAATGAAATCAAAAACTTCCTTCCACCGGGTGTAAACCTATCGATCGAGGCGATGAACCAGTCGCTCTTTCCAGTATATGGCTATACTCTTGAAAGCCCCGAACATGGGCAAGTGGCTTTACGTGATAAAGCTAATTTATTACTACGGCCAATCTTCTCACAGGTGAAAGGCATTTCTAATGTGGTGATTAGAGGAGGAAGAGCAAAAGATTTTGTAGTGATACCAGACCCTGTCAAGCTTTCTTCATTAGGCTTATCTCCCAACAGCATCATCACTGCTTTTAATACCAATAATTTTGTTTTGTCAAATGGTTATGTTTCTGATTATCGAAGATTGTATTTATCTCTTACAGATACTCGTGTAAATGATATCGAAGAATTAAAAGATATTATTATAAAAAACGATGGTAACCGAATTATAAAACTTCGCGATGTAGCAAAAATAGAAGTGCAAGAGCAACAAGAGTTTGTCATCATCAATGCCAATGGTAGCAATGCTGTGTTGGTCGATCTGGTGAAACAACCCGGAATAAACCTGATAGATTTCGCCAACGATGTAGAAGAACGTGCTAACGAGGCAAGAAAAATTTTACCGAAAGGGTATGAGTTAAAACCTTATTACAATCAAAGTGCTTTTGTTGGAGACAGTGTGCACAGTGTAGTAAAAACTATTTATGAAGGCTTGATATTGGCAATCATCGTAATGATTATCTTCTTGCGGTCGTGGCGGTCTAGTTTGGTGGTCATGCTCACTATACCCGTTACGCTGGCCTTCACTATATTAGTATTATCCCTTGCGGGAATCTCAATCAATATCATGTCTCTTGGGGCTATTGCGGCCTCCATTGGATTGATCATAGACGATGCCATCGTTATCATAGAACAAATTTACCGAGGGCATGAAGATCATCCCGACAAAGATCGCTTCACCATTGTGAAAGAAGCCATCCATGATTTATTTCCCGCCATGATTGGGTCGTCATTGGCAACTATTGTAATCCATTTTCCTTTTCGATTAATGAGTGGTTTAGCAGGTAGCTTTTTTAGAGAGCTTTCCGATACGATGCAGCTTACTATGGTCACTTCCTTTTTGGTAACTTGGTTACTGCTGCCAGTTTTGCATTTAATGATTGGTTACAAAACATCACTAAAGCCTCAGGCACATCATACTATATCAGATTCTGTTAATCGATTAAGGTGGCTCACTTGGTTTTTCAATAAACCCATCATTGCTATTTTATTAGTTGTTGGATTAGCCTCATCTGCATGGTGGGCTTCGGGAAAATTAGAGACCGGCTTTTTGCCAGAGTTAGATGAAGGCACTATTGTATTAGATTACATTTCTCCGCCTGGTACTTCACTAGAAGAAACCGATGAAATATGTAAGGAAATCGAAAAAATTATTCGCGTTCATTCCGATGTGGAATCTTATTCGAGAAGAACGGGAATACACATGGCCTTTAAAAGCGACCCATCCAACATTGGTGATTATTCTATCCAACTAAAAAAAGAACGAACAAAAACAACTGATCAGGTTATCAGTGAACTTAGAAAGGAGATAGAGGGTAATGTTGCAGCCATGGAAGAAATATCGTTTGGCCAACGTATATCAGATCTGCTTGGAGATTTAATGAGTACACCGCAACCCATTCAAATAAAAATATTTGGAGATAATTACGAATTGTTAAAAGTATTGGCACGCAAGACGGATACACTTTTACAACAAGTGCCGGGTGTTGCTGATATCAATAGCGGGTTGGTTACGGCTGGCCCTTCGATTATTTTCTACCCTAATCAAGAGAAGCTATCGCTCTACAAAATCACGATGACTGATTTTCAAACTCAGCTTACAGCTTATACTGGTGGTATTCCTTTGGGTTTAAATGCCAACGTTCCAACGCCTTCGCCTTTCCAAGCTGCCATGACAGGCGGCCTGCAAATAGGCCAAGTACAAGAAGGCGAACAAATGCGAAGGATATTGTTGCGTTTCGCCAATTTTAAAGATAATGATTTGGAATTATTGAAACGTCAACTTGTTTTTTTACCCGATGGCACTACCAGACCACTTTCTTTCTTTTGCGATGTTAAAATAATTCCAGGCGAAATTGAATATAGAAGAGAAGATTTAAAGTCGGTTGTGATAGTAACAGCCCGGTTGGACAATCGCGATTTAGGTAGCGTTATTAAAGACATACAAAAAACATTGGGAACAAATATTGCTTTGCCTCAAGGATATTCAATTGTATACGGAGGTGCTTATGCAGAACAGCAGCAATCGTTTAAAGAACTTCTTACCATCTTGGGTATGGCCACACTGTTTGTATTTGGTGTACTAATGTTTTTGTTCAAAGAATGGAGAATATCTTTTCTGATTTTATTTATTTCTGTAACGGCTATAAGTGGTTGTATTCTCGCATTATACTTTGTTGGCATTCCATTGAACGTTAGCAGCTACACTGGTATCATTATGATTGTGGGCATCATAGCAGAGAATGCTATTTTCACCGTCAATCAATACAGGCAAAACATGGCGCTAACAGGTGATGTGGATCAATCGATCAATTATGCTATTGCCTTACGCATCCGCCCCAAGTTGATGACAGCCATTGGTGCCATCTTGGCACTGATGCCATTGGCATTGGGCATAGGATTAGGAGCACAAATGCAACAGCCTTTGGCAGTTGCTGTTATCGGTGGCTTTACTGCCGGGCTTCCACTTTTACTATTGGTGTTTCCTAGCTTGATACGCACCTTGTATAAATGATGAATAACTTTATCGTGCGCATAATTTGATGGTATTAAAAATAATTAAAAATGAAGAGGAGGGAATGAAACAGTATTTATAATTGTCTATCTATAAACTTAAAAACCATCTATGAAAACAGCATTTCAATTTATTATCGCTATCTCCTTTCTTTTAGTGGGTGATTTAGCCGCCCAAACACCTCAGTATCAACTGATCAAAAAAACTGTAATCGGTGGCGAAGGTGGCTGGGATTATTTAAGTGTAGATGCTGAGAACAGACGCATCTATGTTTCGCACAGCACCAAAGTAGAAGTGCTGAATGCAGATACGCACGAGAAGGTTGGTGAGATTCCAGATCTTAAAGGAGTGCATGGAGTGATTGCGGTGCCTAAAATGGGACGAGGTATCACCACCAATGGTCGTAGTAACACCGCTACCATTTTTGATTTAAAAACTTTGAAGCCTATTGTAGAATTGCCAACCGGCAAAAACCCTGATGCATTGTTGTACGATAAATTTTCAAAACGAGTGTTCATCTTTAATCATAGTGATGTAACGACAACAGTCATTGACATCGAGGCGGGTAAAGTGGTGGGAACAATAGACGTTGGAGGTACGGCTTTGGAGGCGGGCGCAACTGACGAAAAGGGAACGATCTATGTAAACCTAGAAGACATTCACGAAATTGTTGCATTCGATGCAAAGACGTTAGTAATTAAAAATCGTTGGAAGATTGCTCCCGGAGAAGAACCCACAGGTTTGGCATTAGATACAAAAACCAAAAGACTTTTTAGCGTTTGCCACAATGGATGGATGATGGTGGTTGATTCTGAAAAAGGAAATGTGGTGGCACAGGTACCGATTGGTAAAAGAGTAGATGGCGTGGTGTTTAATCCAAAAACAAAAAGAGCGTTTAGCTCAAACGGTGAAGGGACTATTTCAGTAGTGGAAGAAGTTTCGGCCAATGAATTTAAACTAATCGAGACAATTAAAACTGAAGTAGGAGCAAGAACCATTGCAATAGATACTAAGACTGGCCATGTGTTTGTAACTACTGCGCAATATGGGGAAACACCTGCCGCCACTGCCGAAGTGCCTAACCCGCGCCCTAAAGTAGTGCCCGGCACGTTTATGATTTTGGAATACGGAATGAAATAATTTTTATTTTACTGCAGAGGGCACAGGCATAATGCACACAGAGTTTCGCAGAATAAATACTCTGTGACTTTCTCTGTGGTGAGTATTTTTCGGTTTTATCTGTTAAAATTTATTCTGATTAAATATGGTTTATATACGATACCTTTTTTTATTTTTTTTATTTTTCTTTTCAACAAGCTCCTTTAGTCAGGTAAAATCTGTTACTGTTTCCGGATTGGTGAAAGACCAAACCAGTAGGTTAGGAATGCCCTATGTAAATGTGGTAGCCAAAGCAGAGAATGATAGCAGCTTTGTTGCTGGAACGATTAGCAATGATGAAGGAAGATTTTCTTTGGCCAACCTCAGGCCCGGAAATTATTATTTGGAATTTTCTTTTATCGGGTATGTTACTAAAAGGCAACCTCTGTATGCTGGATCGCTTACTTCATTTTTAGATATTGGAACAGTTGAAATTGCGGAAGACTCTAAAAAACTAGACGAAGTGGTCATCACCGGAAAGCAAGATGCCGTGAGCGAGAAACTAGATAAGAAAATATTTACTGTGGCAGATAACGTCAGTCAAGGAGGTGGCTCCGTGTTGCAGGCCATGCAGAACCTGCCGGGCGTAACAGTGCAAGATGGAAAAGTGCTTTTGCGCGGAAACGATAAAGTAGTCGTGCTGATGGATGGAAAGCAAACAGCTTTAACCGGATTTGGTAGTCAATCGGGTTTAGATAATTTACCTGCTTCAGCCATCGAGAAAATTGAAATCATCAATAACCCTTCTGCTAAGTATGATGCTAATGGCAATGCAGGAATCATCAACATCATTTATAAAAAAAATAAACAGCAAGGCTTTAATGGTAAAGTAGGCTTTACACAAGGCTTTGGCGCGCTGTGGGTGCGTAAAGATAATTTACCATCTATCCGACCACAATATCAAGTTACGCCTAAATACAATCCATCACTTTCATTGAACTACAGAAAAAATAGTATCAACGTATTTTTGCAAGGAGATTACCTCTATACCGAAACATTAAACAAGAATGAGTTTGTTACCCGTACGTATACAGACGGAACGATCATCAATCAACAAACCAAACGAAATAGAAACACGGCCTTTACAACAGTCAAAACTGGTTTCGATTGGGAGATCAATTCGGCAAACACCTTTACTTTTTCTGCTTTGTTTGGAAGCGAAAAAATAATTGATAATGGCGATGAGCCTTTCTTCAATGGAGATTTAACTAAACGCAACAGGCTTTGGCAATTTTTGGAAGACGAATTGAAAACTACCGTGATGGGCACGGCCTCCTATCAACACAAATTTAAAGAACAAGGACGATTATTAAATGTTGGATTTAATTATACATTTCATAGAGAAGATGAGCGATACTTTTTTACCAACATTCTGCCAACTTATACTGGCTTTGATGCTTTCAAATTATTGTCGGATGAATTTGTCTACGATTTAAATGTAGACTACATCCGCCCACTAAAATACGGCCGCCTAGAAACCGGATTGAAATTTCGCAAGAGAGATATTCCTACCAACATGGATTTTATTCCGGGTTTAAATTCTCCGTTAGATGTGAACGCAGGTGGAGCAGCCACTTATCGCGAAACCATTCCGGCAGTGTATGGCAACTATGTTTTTGAAAATCAAAAATTTGAAGCTGAGATTGGCTTGCGTGTGGAATATGTAAAAATTCAATACGAGGTTAATCCTAATCATCCTTACTATAAAAGCGATGGATACGATTACACTCAGCCATTTCCAAATGTGAGATTCGCTTATAAGTTGAACGATCAACACAAGCTCTCTTTGTTTTACAATCGCAGGGTTGATAGACCAAACGAAGTGGACATCCGGATTTTTCCTAAGTATGATGATGCTGAAATTATTAAAGTCGGTAACCCCGGCCTACGACCACAGTTTACCAACTCCATTGAACTGGGTTATAAAACAAATTGGGCTAAGGGATATTTGTATGCGGCAGCATTCCATCGCTTTGCAGATGGCACCATCACCCGCATTGCCAGCACAGTAAATAACAATCCAATCATCTACGCCATTTTTCAGAATGTAAATAAAAGCTATAATACAGGTTTTGAATTAGTTTTGAATCAGGATGTAACTCCTCACTATGGTTTTAATTTAAATGTAACGGGTTACCGAAATCAGATTGATGGCTTTACGGTTGTTAATAAATATCCGACTGTCAACACCTTTACGGCTTCTAGTCAAGAAGTGTATTCCGGCAATATTAAGTTGAACAATCAATTCCACTTAGCTAATAAAGTAGAAGCCCAGCTCACAGCTATTTATTTGGCGCCAGACATTATTCCGCAAGGCACGATGGATGCTCGTTACTCGATAGACTTCGGAGTGAAGAAGACGATCCAAAATGGAAAGGGAGAAGTTTCCTTTAACGTTACCGACTTACTCAATTCTATGGTGATGCGAAAGAAAATTCAAGGACAAGATTTTAATTACACCAGTGCAGATTATAACGAAACACAAGTGGCAAGGCTTGGGTATACGTACAAGTTTTAAGTTTTTTATAGACGGAGTTTTTGAAAAAGATAAAATCCTTTGGACATCTTTTATTCCTTAATTTATGCTGTTCGGGATTTGTAATCCCGAACCTAGTCGAACGGCAATACGAATGAGATGACCCACCAATTACTACATATCGGCTAGGGATAGAAACGGAAAGCCCGCCAAAGGTTGGTTGTGTGTGGCGCGGACTTGCAGTGTATAGCCCGACCCGCGCGACTTCAACCTAAGCGGGAGACGGTGCTTGACATAAACGAGCGATCGATTTTATAAAACTTCTTCGTCTTGCGTTTGAACAGGAATAGTAATCTGGACTCAGTATCAGCTTCAACAAGGATGCTATCATCATTGACTTGAACCCTGCGCAAAGAGGTTGTGCTTGCAAATTGCTTCTTGCCTATGAATGAAATCCCGGATTTTTTCCCAGTGCTACCATCAAGCTTTATTACCATTCCTGTACTAAGATTATCTCTTATGCTGCGGGCGCTACCTACTACAATTACATTTTTTCCGTCAAAATCAATATCGTTCACTTCAATATCATCTGCCCCTGTATCCACTGATCGCGAGAATAATAGTCGACCATTCATGTCTAGGCAATTGACTTCTATATGCGAGTTCAAATCATTTGGAAGTCTATAGACAATCCACAACCTATGTGATGACGAGTCGATGCCAGTTACGACTTGAGCCATATCTGGGGAATAACGGTTTATTTTTTCGAAAAAAGTGTATGCCCATTTCCTGGATGAGTCAATATGCGAGTATCCATAAACGAAAAGCTTTGCTATTTCTCCAGCTGGAGCATACGACTCGATCTTAAAATAAGATTGATCTTCTATGGGTCTCCTTACAGAGAAGTTACCTGCATGAATTTCTGTTGGCTCATTCACCTTTGAGAAACCCCACGAAATGTCCGATCTATGAATGATATTATAATAAGCATAATGTACTGTGCGAGTTGATATCCAGCTATAAAGTATTAAGGACACCGCCACCGCGATTGATATTTTTGCAATCCGAATTGACTTTCTACCATCAAAAAGTCTGTATAAGGCATAGGCCATGTACAGACAGTTGGAAACCACGGCAATGAAGACAATTTCCTGGCTAAGAATTCCTTTTCGGAGAATGACAATTCCTAGAGTCTGTAAAATAAACGTGATGAACAACGTCTGCCCGATTACATAAAGGCAGATGGTAAAGAGCCCAGAATTCCTTTTCCTATCCTTAAAAAACAGGATGAACAGCGCAATGTAAAGAGTGAAACTTTTTAGCAAAAGCTGCTTAAGAGGTTGTGTATTCTCATAAAAATTTTGGTAACCCCTCTCTAGGTTCAAGACGCGACCCGGAATTGCCCATAGCTTAAGATCATTGAGGTCGTCAAGGAGCCAATGAATAAAGAACCAAGTCACCAAACAACTAATGGAGACAACGTAAAATGCATATTTCCACGGCCGGTTAAATTTTTCAGGATGATCAATTACTTTTCGGGGATTCAAGAACATTGTTAGGAAAGTTCTGCCAAACCCTTGATCAACATCGAATGCTTCCTTTAGGATTTCTTTTACCTGCATATGTAGTTTCCTATTTTTAAGACAGCTCTAAATTAGAATTTTTATTCAGCATCATCAGAGTAACCGATGACGTCAGTTTTTGCGATCTGAATTAAGGGAATCGTATTGAGTAGGTCGGAAGACCTTGTTGCATCGTACCCGAAGCGGAGACGATGCTTGACGTAAAGGCATCTAAAATTTCTATTACAATCATATTATTTTCAAGAGATGAACGGTTCTATGGTTTAAGTTTGATTTTATTTTTAACAACTGCTGCGAATAATGCAAAGAGATCTTCAAATGGTGCTTCTCTTTTTTCTAGTTTAAAGTATTTCTGGCATGCGGCAGGGTGTGCCTACCTTTTATTTTCCCATCCCCTTTTCAAAAAAGTAAATGTTTTTTCAACAAAACCTATTACTCCACCCACTAAAAGTACAATGGCCATTGCCATCGAAAACAAGATGGTAAGCAGAGGTTTATAACCAGGTGTTTTATTTGAGTATGAATCCACTTACTGATAATAAAAATACCGGCTACGAATAGTAGAACGAATGCTATGGTAATAATTTTCAACTGATGAACAAGTTTTGTAATCTCTGCGAGCAAATAACACACTCCAAACCTTTTATGCAAACTCATCGGCTGTTTCGCTCAAATGCTAGTATTTTCTTGAGCAGCTCGCGTGAGCGATGGAGCGG
>JANYHI010000045.1 GCA_025359125.1 Cytophagales bacterium | reverse complement strand
TAAATAAGTGGTTTATTAAATTGGGAGAAGTAGTTGAGCATTTTTGTATAAGACTCTTCTGTACACAATGTGCTACTCGATTTAATATCGCCCACATTAATAATGAAAGCTGTGTTCTGATTGTTAATTGCTCTAATTACATTTTCAAACCGATGATAGTCCTGCGGCAATGTGTAGGGCATGTCGCCAAAGGCAATAAATGAAAATCCGTTGCCAGTTTTTAATTGCGCAATAGAATTCGTTTGCGAAAAGAAACTAATAATTAGAAAAAAGAAGGTTGCTCTTTTAAAAAAATATTTTACTAAGGTTGAATTTTTCAAACAGCTTAAGTTTGCTGTAAACGTAGAGCGCTAGCATCAATTGCCCATTACCAGAATATGATAATAGTGTTACTTATTAAGTATGCTACAGCTAATTGCTTAACATCAGCTATTCATCTTTTCCTCAAAGAGCTAAAAAATAATGCCAAAGGCAATAAGCGTGTTAAGAAATAAATAGTCTTCCGAAAACGAAATTGAATTAAACTTTCCTTTCCTCAGCAACAGTCAGCGCCATTGGCTTTGCCACTTTCTCTTTTAGCAATGCAATTTTTAGCACCTGTTCTACTGAGTCAACATAATGAAAAGAAAGTCCTTTGATATAGTGCTTTTCAATTTCATCGATATCGCGTTTGTTCTTAGCACTCATCACTATTTCTTTAATGCCACTTCGCTTGGCTGCGAGAATTTTTTCTTTGATGCCACCCACAGGCAAAACTTTTCCACGCAACGTAATCTCACCCGTCATAGCGAGATTTGATTTAACTTTGCGTTGTGTAAAACTAGATGCCAATGAAGTTAACATAGTAATACCTGCCGAAGGCCCATCTTTAGGCACAGCTCCCGCGGGCACGTGAATGTGTAAATCATATTGTTGAAAAACACGATGATCAATTCCAAGCGATTCTGCATTCGATTTTAAATAGGAGAGTGCTGCCATCGCTGACTCTTTCATCACTTCACCCAACTGACCAGAGATTGTCAATGCACCTTTGCCTTTACTTAAGCTCGACTCAATAAATAAAATATCTCCGCCAACTTGTGTCCATGCTAAGCCTGTTACTACACCAGCAAAGTCATTGCCCTGATATAATTCTTCATCAAAAATTTCGGCACCCAACGTTTTCAAAACATAAGCGGGAGTAATTTCCCTTTCAAATTCTTCGTCCATCGCCTTTGTCTTGGCAATGCTTCTTACCACAGACCCGATCTTGCGCTCTAAGCTCCTCACACCAGACTCACGCGTGTAGCTTTCAATCACTTTCAGTAATGCTTCTTTTTCGAACTTTACATCGCTAATGCGAAGTCCATGTTCTTTCAGTTGCTTCGGCACTAAATGTTTGATCGCGATTTGCAATTTCTCTTCCACTGTGTAGCCTGTCAATTCAATTATTTCCATCCGATCGCGCAAAGCAGGCTGAATGGTATCTAATGAATTAGCGGTAGCAATAAAAAGTACTTTTGAAAGATCGTACTCAACTTCTAAATAATTATCGCCAAAGGCATTGTTCTGCTCGGGGTCTAATACTTCTAATAACGCAGACGAAGGATCGCCTCTGAATTCTGAGCGCACTTTATCAATTTCATCCAACACAAAAACAGGATTTGATGATTTTGCTTTTTTAAGGTTCGATAAAATTTTGCCGGGCATGGCGCCAATATACGTTTTGCGATGGCCGCGAATCTCTGCCTCATCATGCACACCACCCAACGACATGCGAATGTAATTTCTACCTAATGCCTTGGCTATTGATTTGCCCAATGATGTTTTACCGACACCGGGTGGGCCATACAAACATAAGATTGGGCCTTTCATATCTTGCTTCAGCTTAAGCACAGCGAGGTATTCAAGTATTCTGTTTTTTACTTTCTCCAATCCGAAGTGATCTTTATCCAAAACCTTTTTGGCATTCGTTAAATCAAAATTATCGGACGTAAATTCATCCCACGGAAGATCGAGCATAAACTCTGCATAATTCATTCCGATGGGAAAATCGGGAGCCTGTGGATTGGTGCGCTGAAGCTTATCTAATTCTTTGGCAAAATGTTCGGCTGCAGCTTTAGGCCATTTCTTTTCCGTTCCGCGCTTTCTTAATTTTTCTATTTCTTTATCGGGTCCATCGAAGCCAAGCTCATCTTGCAATACTTTTATTTGCTGGCGTAAGAAATAGTCGCGCTGTTGCTGATCAATATCGGTATGTACTTTCTTTTGAATTTCGTGTTTGATCTCTAACATCTGAATTTCCTTCAGCATGTATTTCAAAAGCAACGTGCCGCGATCGATGATGTTGTTTGTCTCTAATATTTTTTGTTTATCAGAAACATCTACATTTAAATTAGAAGATAAAAAATGCACCAGAAAGGCCATGCTCTGGATATTATCCAACGCCATTTGTGCTTCTTGTGGAATCTCCGGGTTGAGTTTTAATATTTTTGAGGCAGCATCTTTCAACGACTGCACCAATGCTTTTACTTCTTTGCTTTCTAAATCAAGTTGAAGCTCTGGCTGCAATTCTATTCGCGCTGTTAGAAACGGTTCTTCATTAAGATATTCTTTTATTGCAAAACGATTTTTACCCTGAATAATAATGGTGGTGTTACCATCTGGCAATACCAGCATTTTAATTATGCGACCCACCGTACCGAAGCGATATAAATCTTCAACACCTGGTTCTTCTGCTTGCTTATTTTTTTGAGCAACTACTCCAATAATCCGGTTGCCCTGATAGGCTTTTTTAATAAGACGAATTGATTTTTGCCGCGTAACAGTAATGGGTATAACAACGCCAGGAAAGAGTACCGTATTTTTGATTGGTAAAATGGAAAGATCTTCAGGAAGATCTTCAGGCTTGATATCCATTTCCTGCTCTGGGTTGATCAGTTGGATCAGCTCTTCCGAGTCTTCCTGCACAAGTTGAGTAGCTAAGGATTTAAACATAGTTCGATGCCAATTTGACACAAAAATGGGTGTCTCCAATTAAAACGTGAAAGGCCACTAAATAGTCAATAGCTATGCCATCGTTTTGGTTATATCTCAAAATTATCTCAATTTTCGATGGTGCTGAAGCAATTGCATTAATGGACAAAGTTCTAAAAATACGATTTCTAATCATTTTGACACTACTTGCGAGCAGTTCTGCTGTTTCCTGTTATAGTCAGAAAAAAAAGAAATTAAAAAATACAGAAGAGATACAATTAAGCGACTCACTTCTAGTTCGCAGCCATCCTGACATATTCGAGTTTCCTAGCTTATATAAGTACAAATTCTATTCAGATGCTTCTAAAATCAACGAGATAAAATCGCTAGATAAGCCCGAGTCAAAAGAAGCAATGTATCACTCTCTTAAATCCTACATAAAAAACTTTGGAATAGAAAATTTTTCAAAAAGTACGCCCATGCTCTGGCGATTAGCTCAACTCTCTGAAAAATATGGCCCAAAAGGCGAAGCTGTTTTGCTTTACAAACTGGTACTGAAACATCACCAACAAGGGATTGACATTAAGCAACTCTACAAAAAATATGAAGCCGTTGAAACCGAGAAGAAAGAAAACTATGTGCCTCTGGATTATTATTATAAGTTAGTCGACTATCGAAAAGAGATTGATACGTTGCGGCCTCCCCATTCTGTTTTAGTAAACATGGGCGAAATTATTAACTCACCAAAAGAAGATTACGGGCCAAGCATCGGCAATGTAGATTATGTTTTACTCTTCACCTCTAAGAGAAACCCGCATCAACAAAGAGATTACAACGAAGATATTTTCTTTGCCCTAAAAGTAGATGGCGTGTGGGCACAAATAGAAGAGTTTAAAACCATCAATACTAATTACAATGAAGGCTCTGCTTGCTTAAGTCAAGATGGAAAGTATTTGTATTTCTCTCGCTGTAACGCGCCCGGCTCTAACGGCAATTGCGATATTTACGCTGCCCGATTAGGCAGAGACAGCACTTGGACTGATGTAAAAAATTTAGGAGCTGCCGTCAACAGCAGCGGCTGGGATTCACAACCTTCTCTTTCTCACTCTGGTGATACACTTTTCTTTGCCTCCAACCGGGCAGGTGGCTTTGGCCTTTCAGATATTTATTTTTCAACGAAAGATAAAAAAGGAAATTGGGCACAGGCAAAAAATGCAGGGCCAACAATCAATACAGTCAACTCAGAGGTGAGTCCCTTCTTCCATCATCGTTACAATGTTTTATACTATAGCTCCAACGGACAGCCGCTAAACTTTGGAGGGTTTGATATTTATAAATCCTACATTAGAAATGGAACATTTCGAGAGCCTAAAAATATTGGGCCATTAGTAAATGGTGCAGGTGATGAATATTATTTTACCATCGACTCGCAATCTCATGATCTGTATTACGCACGCTCTACCGAAGAAGATAAAAAAAATCTAGATCTGTATTCTTTTCCTGTGCCGATGGAAGCCCAGCCACTTGCCACTACTCATCTCCGAGGCTCACTCATAGATCAAAACGGAAAACCGTTAGGCGGAATTGTTTCGGTAATCGATTTAGATGCAGGCGTAGAAGTAGCACCACAATACATTCAGTCAGACGGTACTTTTGGTTTTGATCTCATCAACAAGCGAAAATATTTAATAGTGATTCAGGGTGATGATTATTTCCGAATTGAAGAAGTATTTTTCTTAGATGGCGAAAAAGAAATCAATCGTGTGGCCGAACCTATTGATACAAAAATTGCTTTTCGATCGCTCGAATTTGAAAATGGAAAATCAAATATTCTGGTTTCTATGCACAGCGATTTAGCTAAGCTGGGAAATTTCCTAACGGACCATCCCCAACTTAAACTAATAATCTCTGGCCATACCGACTCTTCAGGAAATGAAGAATTAAACCAAAAACTTTCGCAAGACCGTGCCGATGCGATCAAAGCTCACCTGATCCAAGAGTTTAAGATTGCTGTAGAACGTATTACTGCCGTGGGCTTGGGCAGTGCCATGCCACTTGTTTCTAAAGAAGAAACGGAAGATCACAAACAACTGAACAGGCGAGTAGAGTTTGAGATTACGAATTTGTGAAATTGAACTGCCTTCAAATAAATTTTTAACACTGAATCAACCCATTCTCATTATCCTTCGCAGAATCTCGCCTCGGACTCTGCGCTGTCTTTTAATTTCTTTGCCGGCAGACTTCCTCGAAACGGTGACCATATGAAAAAATAAACACCTGATTAAAAGCACAATCTAAAATAGTACCCCTTAAATTCCACAAGGTCATATCGAAGCCTTACCTTTGCGCCTCATTTTGAAATTTCATGATTGCAGCAAACAACATCTCACTTCGCTTCGGCAAGCGCATTTTATTCGATTCGGTAAATATTAAGTTCACAGAAGGCAACTGCTATGGCGTAATTGGTGCCAATGGTGCCGGAAAATCGACCTTCCTAAAAATACTTTCGGGCGATATTGATCCGAACTCGGGACACATTTCAATTGATCCCGGCAAGCGCATGGCCGTGCTCCGCCAGAACCATTATGAATTTGATGAAACATCTGTGCTAGATACGGTAATGATGGGGCATAGCAAACTATGGTCTATCATGAAAGAGAAAGATGCTATTTATGAAAAGCCAGATTTCTCAGAAGCAGATGGAATAAAAGCTTCTGAGTTAGAAGCCGAATTTGCCGAGATGAATGGATGGAATGCAGAGTCAGACGCTGCCGCTTTATTAAGTGGATTGGGCATTACGGAAGAAGATCATTACCGGTTGGTAAAAGAATTGAGCGGTAATCAAAAAGTACGCGTCCTTCTGGCACAAGCAATTTATGGTAACCCCGACATTTTAATTTTAGATGAACCTACCAACGACTTGGATTTACAAACAGTGGGTTGGTTAGAAGATTTTTTATTGGAATTTAAGAACACGGTAATTGTGGTATCGCACGATCGCCACTTTTTAGATACCGTTTGCACGCACATTGTAGATGTCGATTTCAGTGCTATAAAACTTTACACTGGAAATTATTCGTTCTGGTATCAATCCAGTCAGCTGGCTTCCTCACAACGTGCATCTTCTAATAAGAAAGCGGAAGAGAAGAAAAAAGAATTACAAGAGTTTATTATGCGCTTTAGCGCGAACGCTTCTAAGTCCAGACAAGCAACCAGCAGAAGAAAACTTTTAGAAAAAATTAATGTAGATGATATTCAACCTTCTAACCGAAAATATCCTGCCATTATTTTTGCGCAAAAGCGAACCGCGGGCGATCAAATCCTTCATGTGGAGGGACTTAGTCATTCATTAAATGGAGAAAGACTATTTAAAGGATTAGATTTCTATGTGAACAAGGGAGAAAAGATTGCCTTCTTAAGTAAGCAAGGAATTGCCATTTCTACCCTCTTTCAAATTTTAATGGGCGAAGTAAAACCCGAAACAGGAAAATATACATTTGGTCAAACCATTACCACTGCTCACCTACCGGGAAATAACGAAAGCTTCTTTCAATCTGATGACAATCTGGTGGATTGGCTCCGTCAGTTTGCCGAAGATGAAAACAAAGACGAAGTATACATCCGTGGCTTTTTAGGTAAAATGCTTTTTTCAGGAGAAGAAGTTTTTAAAAAGTGTAGCGTCTTATCTGGAGGAGAAAAAGTGCGTTGTATGGTTTCGCGCATGATGATACCGGGAGCTAACCTTTTAATCTTAGATGAACCTACGAACCATTTAGATCTTGAATCGATCACAGCCATTAATAATGCGTTAAAAGATTTTCCGGGCACTGTTTTGTTCACTTCGCACGATCATGAGTTTACTCAAACCGTTGCCAATAGAATTATTGAAATCACACCAAACGGATTTATTGATAAGCTGATGACTTACGATGAATACATTGAGAGCGATAAAGTAGCTGAACAGAAACAAGCTCTTTACAAATAGCTAAAAAATAAAATTGAAACTAATTATTGTCACTTCACGTATTGGAAGTGCACATAAACCTAATTTCCTTAAAAGGAAATCTTCTTGAACCAAGTGCAATTTCGTTAATGCTGGTACAGCAATAGTTAATTTGGATAAGCATAATTTTTAAGGAAGAAAATAAGGTTGGACTGAAATAAATTTATGAGTTGGATTACGATTTATATAAAAGGAACATCAGGATTTGAAAAAGAAGTGACGCATCGCTTAGATAGATCAGGATTTTCTTTTTTACCGGGATCAGAAGAAATTGAAGAAAACGTTACACTTTATTGGATCAACAATCCTTCAAGTCTGCGCGCTTTTAAAAAAGCAATCACTGCCAAAACAATATTTGAATATCGTCTCAGGTTCTTTACCTCTTTAGAAGAGCTTCACGCGAATGATAAAAAAGTAAAGTCTTCTTTCACGCCTAAAGAAGAAGCCTTAGTAAAAAAAATGAGCGATTGGCAGAGCGCTTACAACCGAGAGTTGAGGCACAGCGCTTAATTACTTATAAAGATTTAATTATTCTCCCGGATGATATTTTCGTTCGATGTGTTTCTCCACCTCTTCTCTATAAAAAAGCACATCTTTAAATTCTGGCTTACAATAAATCAAAGCTTGATCAGTAAAATGTTTTGAGGTTGGATCATTACTCACTCCGCCAGCCAAAACTGATTTAGCTTTAATTCTCTTTCCGAATTCAACAGCAGCAACAAAACTATTCCCTACATATCCATACATTTTTTTTGTTCCCGGAAATTTTCTGGCTCCAAAATTAGCAAGCGAACCATAGAAAGAGGAAGTAAAAGCAACCGGTATGCTAGGCTTTGCATCATCAAAGGTTTCATTAATTTTTCCTGTTAATCTTTGAAAGCGGTTTACATCACCCCATTCAACTTTCCAGGTTCCAAAGTCGCTATTCAGATCATTAATAATTTTTGAAAATAATTTAAGTTTTATTTCTGGAGAAGTGCCACATATTAATTCCAAAATATCTAATTGCCCTGCACCCACCAGAGCCTTGCTGCCCACATGAATTCTTAATTCTTGTCCCCAATAAAAAGCAAGTGTCATAGCTATAGAAGTAGTGCTATATTTTAAGTCCCACTGCCGAAGCAATGTAATGGGTTCGTGTAACTTAGATTGAATGGTATCATTACCGAATGATAATTGCGTATACGATTCCAGTAAGGATGGAATTATTTTCTCGAAGCCAGGCAAATAAGGATCGTAAGCAGCCTGAATCAATTTATCAATTGTAAATGAAGACTCTCTGCTTAAAACACTAACTGCATGAATGCCTCTTGGATTTTCCTGATCAGGTGCCATGTAAGCTGGATACTTATTCTTACTAGGGCTGCTTTCTCCTGATACCGTAAAGGGTGTTGAATTACAATTTTGTATCCATCCTGTTTTAGGATTGACTACGTTAACAATCTCAGAGATAGAATGCAAGCCCTTCCAATCTGTCTCTGGGTCGCTGCCATCTACTGGAATCTGAAAATTATAGTTTGGATTTCTCTTCGGCATAAAATCCCCATGCCAATATGCGATGTTTCCATTAGCATCTGCATAAATAGTATTGTTAGAGGTGTTTGTTTTTATATCCAGTGCTTTCTTAAAATCCTCGAGTCCTTTTGATTTCGTTCTTGTAAAAGATTGTTCGAGTGCATGAATAGGGTCTTGCATCATTTTAATACTAATCCATTCATCTTTCTCTTTATAAATAACAGGCCCATGATGCGTGTGGTAAACGGTAAAAACTTTTCGCGTCTTTCCCTTTTCGGTTTTATAAGATAAAATGATGCGGCTCGATTTTACCTTTCTAAGTTCAGATCCATATTTATAAAAAAGAGAATCGTTTCGCTTTACAATTGTTTCTTTGTATTCATCAACGGCATCGGCCATGCTAGTGGCGTGCATCCATCCACAATGCTGATTAAACCCCTGATAAATAAAATATTGTCCCCATGTGACTGCTCCGTACACATTCATCCCTTGCTCACTATTTACATGAATCTCTGGCCGAAAATAAAATGAGGTATGAGGATTAATCATGAACAGCGCATTACCAGTGGCACTGCGCGAGGGAGCAACGGCAAAACCATTTGATCCTTTTGGCTCCGGTTCTAGTCCATCTTCTAAATTCTCTTGTTCAATTTTTGTTGCGTCTGTACCGTCTCCATAAAAATCCTTCAGGCGCATTAACGAAACGGCTTCGATATCGCCACCGATACTTCCTTCACTAAAAAGTAGTGGCATCCAAGGTTGAAAGCGTTTAATCAATTTTGGTTGTAGCTGCGGATGAGTTTGTAAAAAATAATTTAAACCATCTGCGAAAGCTTGCATTAAAAGTTTCATTTCGCTCTTCACATTTTTATATTGCTTGATAGCATACGTGCTATCTTGAAAAAGTCTTGTGCGCAAATCATTGTATATTTTTGATTCTCCTTCTACTTCGGCCAATCTGCCAAGAGCATTAATGTAATTCAGCTCTACTCGTTCAAAATCATCTTCTGCTTGCGCATACAACGTTCCAAAAACGGCATCCGCGTCAGACTTTCCATATATATGAGCAATGCCCCAATTATCGCGGATGATGGTAACGCGCTGCGCTTGCTTTTTCCACTGCTCCATTTCAGATTTTGTGAATGACTGAGAAAAAAGTGCGGTGGAGGTGAGAACAAAAAAGATCAGGACATTTTTCATTTGTAAGTATGATTTAAAACGAAAGAGCCCGATCATCGATAACCTCTATCGCAAATCGGGCTCTACTATTTTTTTAACAATTGCTATTGTGAAATATAACTCTCCAAATGCTCGATAATCGATTTTTGCTCATCAATCACTTGGCGCACCACATCACCAATGGAAATCATTCCAATTAATTTGCTGTCGTCCACCACTGGTAAATGGCGAATGTGTCTATCCGTCATCATTTTCATACAATCATCAATGCTGCTGTCTGATGATACGGTAAATGGATTAGGTGTCATCAACTCTCCAATAGGCGTATCTTTAGATGACTTCCCTTTTAAAATTAATTTACGAGCATAATCGCGCTCAGTAAAAATTCCGACTAAACTTCCGTTTTCTACTATCAGCAATCCGCCAATGTTCTTTTCGCACATTAGTTCAATTGCATGTAACACCATTACGGTTGGCTCAACTGAGAAAACCGAGCGGCCTTTGACATCCAGAATATTTTTTACTTTTCCCATAGCATTTTGATTTCAATCGAATGAAATATAGAATTATTACAAGAAGAAAACAACAGAAATATTATAACAAACTCAGGAATAAGTCAGGAAAAATACCTGCCACTATTGAGATAAGCAGCAACAGAACAAGCAAAATTTTAAGAGATTGGCTTAGATCGATTTGACTCAACGCACTTTTCTTAAAGTACATGGCCAAAATGATTTTAAAATAGTAATAGACACCGATGGTAGAAGTGGCGATGGCAATCATCACCAGCCAAATATGCCCAGAGCCCACTGCCAACGAAAGCAACAAATATTTTCCAAAGAAGCCTGCCAATGGAGGAATTCCTGCCAATGATAATAAAGCGACTGTCATTGAAAAGGTTAAAAACGGACTGCGCGAAAAGAGTCCATTAAATTTTTCAATAGTTAGACTTTCATTTTTTTCTTCCAATCTAGTGATCACTGCAAAAGCTAACAAGGAAGCAAACGAATAGCCGAAGAGATAATATAAAATCACGCCTTGAATGTTGCCGCTTGAAACAACTGCGATAAGTAAGTACCCCGCATGGCCTACACTTGAATACGCTAACATGCGCTTTACATTAGTTTGATAAACGGCTGTTATGTTTGCCAATACTAAAGTGATGGCAGCTATAACTGAAAAAATAATTAACCATGTGGAACTGATCTCTGCGAAGCAACCATTAAAAAGTCTGACCAAAGCTGCAAAGGCCGCTGTCTTTACAATCGTAGACATAAATGCGGTAACAGGTGTTGGCGATCCATCGTATACATCGGGTGCCCAAAAATGAAATGGTACTGCCGATATTTTAAAGGACATTCCTATTAAAACCATGATAACTCCTGTATAAAAGAATGATGGCAAGTCTGAGGAATGCGCAGAAATGAATGCAGAAATTTTTAAAAGTTCAAACGTGCCAGTAGCTCCATAAATCAGTGCGATACCCATCAATAAAAAACCGGTAGCAAAAGATCCCATCAAGAAATACTTGAAAGCAGCTTCTGTGGAGAAAAGATTTTTCTTATTACTTCCAGCCAGCACATACATTGAAATTGATAGTATTTCAATCCCAAGAAATAACATAACCATGTTATTAATGGAGGTAAGGATAATCGCGCCAACCAACGAAAATAAAACGATGGCAAAACGATCAGTTAAATGTGAGTTGTTGCTAAAATAATCTTTGGCCATCCAAAACCAACTGAAGGCTGTGATAGAAATCAACATCGTAAATACAATCGCCACGCGATCAAAATTGATCATGTTACTAAATGCCTGACTTGCATTTCCGCCATCTAAAAAGGCAACAGCAATAGCTACCACCAACCCAACCATCACTATTGGAAAGAGTGCCTTCTTGAAGTTGAATATTTCAGCCAACAGCGAAATGATTCCTAAACCACATATAATATAAAGTGCGTTCATGTTACTTCACTAAGGCCAGATAGTTGGTTACAATGGTTAATAAATTATTCACAGCTGCTTCTGATATTTTTAAGAAAGGAGTTGGATAAATACCTATTCCTAAAATCAAAACCACGATTGGATACAATACCAATTTTTCTCGGGTAGTTAAATCCATGAAAGAAGAAGTGTTTTCTCCAGTCTCACCCAACATTGATTTTTGAAAAGCCCGAAGCATGTAAACTGCGCCAAGGATGGTTGTTAAACCTGCTGCTACTCCTAACCCTAGCTGATATTTTACCAACGAGTTGATTAATAAAAACTCACCTACAAATCCACTTGTAAAAGGTAATGCAATACTCCCCAGCATTACAATTAAAAAAATGGTGGTGAAAATTGGCGCTTGACTTCTGATGCCTCCTAATTGTTTAATCACTTTCGTTTTAGTGCGCGCTACAATAATATCAACCAAATAAAAAAGCGCAAATACTATTAAGCCATGGCTTAGCATTTGAATCATGGCACCTTGCATTCCAATTTTACTCAGCGTGAAAATACCTCCGGAAATTAATCCTACGTGCGCAATGGAAGAATACGCTAGCAGTCGTTTGAAATCTTTTTGCACGAGTGCAATACAGGAAGCATAAACGATCCCCACTACGGAAAGAACAATTGCAGATTCTCCCCAAGTTTGCACACCATAAGGAACCATCGGGACGAGCCAGCGGATCACACCGTAAATTCCCATCTTTAACATGATGGCAGACAAAAGCATCGTGCCTTGCACAGGTGCTACATTATAAGTGTCGGGCTGCCAAGTATGAAATGGAAACACGGGCATCTTAATAGCAAAAGCAATAAAGAATGCCCAGAATAAAATTCCTTGTTCTCTAACTGGAAGCGATCTTCCGGCTGCGTATAACTGTTGTATGTCAAATGAATGTTGCCCCTGTGTTTGGAAATACAGATACACCAACGCAATTAACATCAGTAAACTTCCTGAAAGGGTGTAGATGAAAAATTTAAGGGTAATTACACCGCGATCTTCTCCTCCCCAAATCAAGCAAATAAAATAAACGGGGATCAATGCCATCTCCCAGAAGAGATAAAATAAAAATCCATCTAACGAAACAAACACGCCAACTAGCGCCATTTGCATCAGCAAAATCAATCCATAAAAAACAGAAGGATTTTTATAATTAATTGAGAAGGAAGACAAAATAATAAAGGGAATTAAGAAAGTGGTTAGCAACACCAGCAACAAGCTTATCCCATCTATACCCACATGGAAATTAATTCCTGCAGATTGAATCCAAGCATAATTTATTGAATACTGAATAGATGAATCCGAAATAAAATTAACAGCAGCTACAATAGAAACTACTAATTCAATAATAGAAGCTGCCAATGCAATAGGCTTGGCATAACCATGAAAGGCAAACACCAGTAAGGATGCAACAAGAGGCCAAAAAATTAAGAAGGCTGTTATCATAATTATTTCATCAACCCACCTGTTGCAATCAATACAATGATCCCGATTACCATCGCAAAAATATAAAAGGCAATATCACCCGCCTGCAAGAGTCTGGCAAACTTACTGCCGCTTACAATTGAATTACCAAAAGTGTTTACCATAAAATCAATACCTGACTTTTCAATTAATCTGTAAAATACCTTAGCTATTTTTTTTAATGGCTTTACTATCACGGAGTCATACAATTCATCAATATAATACTTGTTATATAAAAGCGTGTGAAATGGTGATAAAGTAGAATTCTCTTTTTGAGGAACTGTGTTTTTGCTAACGTAAATGGAATAGGCTACACCAATTAATATTAGCGTTGATACAACTACCACGCTCATCAAAATAATTTCTGTGCTGCGACTTAGTGCATGCTCAGATAGAAGCACTTGAGAAGAAGTAAATACGGGATCTAAGAATTCACCAACCTGATTCGACCCGCCTAGCACCTCCGGTATTCCAATCCATCCACCCACCAAAGAAAGAATTGCCAACACTATTAACGGAATGGTCATGCTCTTTGGCGACTCATGAATATGATGTTTTACTTCTTCCGTTGCTCTTGCGTTTCCGAAGAAAGTAAGAAACAACAAGCGAAACATATAAAACACGGTGAGTAAAGAAGTAAGCAAAGCTAACCCGTAAACAACGGGGCTGTGTTCAAATGCTTTTGCTAAAATCTCATCTTTCGAAAAGAATCCCGCAAAGGGAGGAATACCTGAAATAGCTAGTACTCCAATGAAAAAGACATAAAACGTGATGGGCAAATATTTTCTCAAGCCGCCCATGTTGCGAATATCCTGCTCGCCTTGCATGCCATGGATGACACTTCCTGCTGCCAAGAACAATAGTGCTTTAAAGAAGGCGTGGGTGGTCATGTGGAAAATTCCGGTTGAATAGGCTCCCACTCCCAATGCCACAAACATTAACCCTAGCTGACTAACGGTTGAATATGCTAATACTTTCTTAATATCATTTTGCGTAAGTGCGATAGTAGCCGCAAACAAAGCCGTTATTAACCCAACGATTAAAATTAAATTTAAACTGATGGGCGACAGTGTATATAAAATATTATTTCTCGCTACCATGTAAATACCCGCAGTTACCATGGTGGCAGCATGGATCAATGCCGATACGGGGGTAGGGCCAGCCATCGCATCTGGCAACCAGGTGTACAGCGGAATTTGTGCACTCTTACCCATCGCCCCTACAAAAAGTAAAATAGTAATGAGTGTAAGAATTTCTGAACCACCTTGTTTTGAAACAGCCTGTAAAACAGAAGAATACTCAATACTTCCAAAGTGAATAAAAATTAAAATCACGCCCACAATCAATCCTAAATCGCCAATGCGATTCATAATGAAAGCTTTATTAGCTGCATAGGTATACTCTTTATTCTTAAACCAAAATCCTATCAGCAAATAAGAACATAAGCCTACTCCTTCCCAACCCACAAATAGTAGTAAATAGTTGGAGCCCATTACCAACAACAACATGAAGAACACGAACAAATTCAAGTAGGAGAAAAATCTATTCGAGGCTTCATCATTGTGCATGTAGCCAATCGAGTAGACATGAATTAAAAATCCAACTCCTGTAATAATCAAAAGCATTAACGAAGAAAGAGGATCAATTAAAAAACTAATCTTGGCAGAAAAATCCTCAACCGAAATCCAATTGAAAATATTGACTTGAATAACTCGTTGATCAACCGGTAATCCAATTAATTTAATAAAGATTATAACCGCCAATAGAAATGAAACCAGAACGCTGCCAGTGGCAATTAGAGAGGCTAAAGACTTAGAAATGCGATTAACAAATAAGGAAATAAGCAAGAAGCCAATCAATGGCAGTAAAGGAATAAGTGCGATGATCAATTCGGAGTTTACCATTTCAACCTGTTCAAGACTTTAATGTCAATTGATTTAGTATTCATGTGCATGAGAACTAATATGGCTAATCCCACTGCCACTTCTGCAGCCGCTACAGCCATAATGAAAAACACAAACACTTGCCCTTGCGGATCTTGATAATAACTAGCGAAAGCAACCAATAATAAATTCACCGCATTCAGCATCAACTCAATACACATGAAAATGATGATTGAATTTCTCCGATATAAAACGCCTAATACTCCGATGGTGAAGAGTGCGGCACTTAGCCAAATGTAATAATCCAACGATATGCCTTGCACAGTTTTCATTTAACCTTCTTTTTCAGATTTACCTAGCATAACGGCACCCACCATCGCTATCAGCAACAGCACAGAAGAAACTTCGAATGGAAATAGAAATTCTTTGAAAAGAACTCGTCCCAGATTTTTTATTGAGCTAAAGTCGTTCGAGCCAACATGAGTACCTAATTGTTCGCTTCCTTTTAATGATCCGATTATAATAATGAGCAATAACCCACTTGAAATGGTTGCAGCAAATTTTAACACTGCTGGTTTATGCGCCTCTACCTCTTGATTAAGATTTAAAAACATAATAACAAACAAAAATAAAACCATGATGGCACCCGCATAAACTATCACCTGCACCACTCCTAAAAATTCTGCGTTTAGTAAGAAGATGTAATGCCCCGAGATAGCGAACAAGGTAACGATCAGCCAGAGCACACTTTGCACAGAACTTTTAGAAAACACTACCAGCAATGCGCTTATCACCGCTAAAAAAGATAAAAAATAAAATAGGTATTGCGATAACATTCTTACTTATTGTGAGTGAGTTGTTTTTGCTTTTTAAATTCTAAAACTTCTTTGGTCTGTCTTTTCGAAATGTCAATACGATCAGTAGCCGATTCTACTAATTTATCTTTACCGTAGATGAATCCATCCCTTCCATAATCTGTGCTTACCAATCTATCAGTAAGAAAAATCGCTTCTTTAGGGCAAGCCTCTTCGCACAAGCCACAAAAAATACAGCGCAACATATTAATCTCGTAGGTGGCTGCATATTTTTCTTCGCGATACAAATTCTCCTCGCCCTTTTTTCTTTCTTCGGCTACCATGGTTATCGCTTCAGCGGGGCAAGACACCGCACACAATCCGCAGGCCGTACATCTCTCGGCTCCATTGTCATCTCGTTTCAACACATGTTGCCCTCGATAAATCTCACTAAACTCGCGTGTCTTTTCGGGATAGCGCACAGTTGCCGATTTTCTAAACAGGTGCTTGATCGTGATCATAACGCCCGAAAGAATAGCCGGCAAATAAATTTTTTCTGAGAAGGTCATCTTCTTATTTGAAACTATAATTGATCGGTTGGTCAGGCTTTCCACTCTCTTTTTAGTTATTGATTAATCGTTAACGGTTAATAGTTATTTGCTAAATATTAAAATTACAGCTCCAGTAATTAACAAATTCAATATCGATAAGGGCAATAAACCTTTCCAGCCTAAATTCATTAGCTGATCGTATCTAAATCTCGGAATCGTCCAACGAATCCACATGAAAAAGAAAATGAAGAAAATGATTTTACTAAATAAAGCTGCTGTTCCCAAAATAGTAATCGCATTTTGACTCAACCCCAAATCGTGCATGAAAGGAAAATTATAACCTCCAAAAAATAAGGTAGAGATAATGGCTGCTGAAATAAACATGTTGATGTATTCGGCAAACAAATACAATCCTAGTTTCATACTGCTAAATTCTGTGTGGTAGCCGCCTACCAATTCTGTTTCGCACTCGGGCAAATCGAACGGTGCACGATTACATTCCGCGAAAGCGCAAATCAAAAAAATTAAAAAACTAAAAGGCTGATAAACTACATTCCAAAAATTCCAACTGCCTTCCATGCCACCCGCCTGAAACTGACTGATCTCTTTCAAACTTAATGTGCCCGTCATCATTACCAAAGCAATAATAGAAAGACCCATGGCCACTTCATAACTAATCATTTGTGCCGAAGCACGAATCGCACCCAATAACGAAAATTTATTATTCGATGCCCAACCTCCAATCATAATTCCATACACGCCTATAGAAACCACACCAAATACATAGAGAATACCAATGTTGATGTCTGTAATTTGTAAACTATAATTTACTCCGTCAATATTTAATAAATCGCCCCAAGGTATTACCACACCAGTCATAAGTGCTGTGATCATAAATAAACTTGGACCCAACACAAATAAAAATTTATTAGAAACTTCTGGCGTAATTTCTTCTTTCATAAAAAGTTTTACACCATCTGCTAAAGGTTGTAATAATCCAAACGGCCCTGCGCGATCGGGACCTAATCGGTCTTGCATAAAGGCAGCCACTTTGCGTTCGGCATAAGTAGAATACGCAGCCATGAATAATGAGATAGCAAAAACGGCTACCACCAAAATTACTTTAAAAAGTAGTAGCGTCATCATTCAGCAAGTGTTCGGTTAGGTTCTGGTAAAGGTTTGCCTTTCTGAAATTCTATCTGTCGTTCAATTTCTTTTTTCAATGTTAGCAAATCAGTTTTTTCATAATGATTTTGTGCAATCACTGAGTGTCTATCAATATGCCTGGGGCCTTCTATCGTCCAATCAGTTGCACTTTTATGATCGTAGCGACATTCATTACAAATAAATTCTTTCACTTCACCATACTGATCTTTGCGAGCAGACACGCGAAGCACCTCATTGTCTTTCATCCACAACACCACTTTGCCGCTACACTTGGTGCAGTTGCGATGTGCATCCATTGGTTTGGTAAACCATACTCTGCTTTTAAAACGGAATGTTTTATCGGTAAGTGCGCCCACTGGACAAACATCAATCATATTACCTGAGAAATCATTATCTACAGCTTTTTCAATATAGGTGCTAATCTCCGATGCATCGCCTCTATTCAACACACCATGCACGCGATTATCTGTCAATTGATTTGCCACCATTGTGCAGCGATAGCATAAGATACAGCGTGTCATGTGCAATTTTATCTTATCGCCAATATCAATTTTCTCAAATTTTCTTCTCTCCTCCTCGTATCTGGTTTTACCTACTCCATGTTCATAGGCGAGATTTTGCAAATCACATTCACCCGCCTGATCGCAAATAGGGCAATCTAATGGATGATTAATTAATAAAAATTCAACTACTCCTTTACGTGCTTCCAACACTTCGGGTGAAGTAAGATTTTGAATCACCATACCATCGGCCACAGGTGTAGAACAAGAGGCAACTAACTTTGGCATCGGTCGCGGATCTTTAGCAGAACCTTGCGCCACTTTTACCAAACACACGCGGCACTTTCCTCCACTGCCTTTTAAAGTAGAATAATAACACATGGCAGGAGGAACGGAATGACCGCCCAATTGACGAGCAGCATTGAGAATGGTGATGCCATCTGCCACTTCTATTTCTGTTCCGTCTATTACTACTTTTGCCATCTGTTTGTTGTTAGTTGTTGGTTACTGGTTTTTAGTGGATTCTACCAACTATCAACCAACAACTTTTTTTTAATGCACCAATTCTTTAACCTTCATTGAATTATTTACACACTCTTCAAATTCAGACCTAAAATGTCTGATCGCACTGGCCACTGGCCAGGCGGCAGCATCGCCAAGCGGGCAAATAGTATTGCCTTCAATTTTTTTGGCTACATCTACTAATATATCAATGTCTTCTTTTCTGCCGTGTCCGTGATGCAGGCGATGCAAAATTTTCTCCATCCAACCCGTGCCTTCTCGACAAGGGCTACATTGCCCGCACGACTCATGATGATAGAAGCGTGCGAATGTATAAAGATTTTTTACGATGCTCGTGGTTTCGTCCATCACAATAAATCCACCCGAGCCCAACATGGTGCCACTTATAAATCCACCATCTGACAATGATTCGTAAGTCATCAACCGTGGTTCTCCTTTTGCTGTTTTCAAAATTAATTCAGCTGGTAAAATTGGGACAGATGATCCGCCTGCTACAACGGCTTTTAATTTTCTACCTTTCCAAACACCTCCACAATATTGATCAGAATAAATAAATTCTTCTACTGGCAAGCCTAATTCAATTTCGTATACGCCAGACTTATTAATATGCCCGCTGGCTGAAATTAATTTAGTGCCCGTACTTTTTCCAAGGCCAATCTTCGCATACTCATCTCCACTTAAATTGATGATAGGAACAACCGCGGCAATCGTCTCAACATTATTTACCACCGTTGGGCTCGCATACAATCCAGCAATGGCTGGGAAGGGAGGTTTCAATCTCGGATTTCCTCTTTTACCTTCCAGTGATTCTAGTAATGCTGTTTCTTCTCCGCAGATGTAAGCACCTGCACCGGGATGCACATATAAATCAAGCGAGTATTCGGTGCCTAAAATATTTTTTCCTAAAAATCCTGCTGCGTATGCTTCTTCAATTGCCTTCTCTAAAATACGCACAATGTACATGTACTCTCCACGAATGTAGATGTAAGATGTTTTCGCACCCAGCGCATAGCTAGAGGTGATCATTCCCTCAATTAATAAATGTGGAATTTTTTCCATCAGGTAACGGTCCTTAAAAGTACCGGGCTCACTCTCGTCTGCATTGCAAACTAAGTAGCGAGGCTTATCTGATTTACGATCGAGGAAACTCCATTTCATACCTGCCGGGAAACCCGCGCCTCCCCGCCCGCGCAAGCCAGAAGCTTTTACTTGCTCCGTCACCTGATCGGGAGTCATGGTCTTCAATGATTTTTCCACCGATGCATAGCCACCTTTCTTCCGATAGACATCGAAAGTTTCAATTCCGGGTTCTGAAATGTGTTCTAATAATAATTTTCTCATTTATTCTCGGTGATCTGTTAATCGTTATCTGTTTTCCAATAATTATTAACTATTAATTTCTACCGATTTTAAGTATGAACTTCGTACCCCTTTGTCCCGAAGTTTTTCAATCAATTGATCTATTTTCTCTTCTGTCAAATTCTCATAATAGTTGGCACCACATTGTAACATAGGTGCAGAGCCGCATGAGCCTAAACACTCTACGGTTTTTAATGTGAAATTTCCATCTGCGGATGTTTCACCTGCTTTAATATTTAATTTCCTTTCGATGTGTGCAACCATATCTTCTGCACCACGCAGCCAACATGGCCCTGTGCGACAAACTTCTAATAAATTCTTTCCTACAGGTTTAAGATTAAACATCGAATAAAAAGTAGCCACTTCGTAAACTTCAATAGGTTTGATAGTGAGTAATGAAGCAACATAATCCATCACCTCCGGACTCAGCCAACCATCAAACTCTGATTGTGCCAAATGCAACACTGGAAGCAATGCAGACTTTTGCTTGCCTTCGGGATAGCGCTTAATGATTTTATTCACCAAACTGAGTGTATTGTTGCTAAATTTTAATTCCATTTTTTTCAACTATGCTATTATGAGTTGCTAGTTGCTTGTTATTAGTCGTTAGTCGAAGCATTCACTAAAAACTAACAACCACTAACTATCAACTTTTTATGCGTCAAGTTCTCCGGCTATTACATTCATACTACTCATTGTTAAAATTGCGTCTGACAACATTGAACCTTTTACCATTTCGGTGTATGCCTGATAGTAAATAAAACAAGGTCTTCTAAAATGCAAACGGAAAGGTGTGCGGCCTCCATCGCTGATTAAATAAAAACCTAACTCACCATTTCCACCTTCTACACTGTGATATACTTCTCCTTTCGGCACATCTGTTTCACCCATCACAATTTTAAAATGATAGATGAGCGACTCCATATTATTATAAACTTCTTCCTTCGGAGGCAAATAAAATTCAGGCACATCAGCATGAAATGGTCCTGCTGGTATTTTATCAATTGCCTGGCGAATAATACTTAGGCTCTGCCACATCTCATTTTGGCGCACCATAAAACGATCATAGGTATCGCCTTGTGTGCCTACAGGAATGGTAAAATTAAAATCTTCATACGAAGAATAGGGATTCATTACCCGCACATCATAGTCTACGCCTGCGGCACGTAAATTAGGACCTGTAAATCCATAGTTTAATGCACGCTCGGCTGTAATGCCACCCACTCCTATCGTGCGATCCATGAAAATTCTGTTGCGCACCAACAATGCTTCAAACTCTTTTAACACAGCGGGAAATTCTTTCAGAAATTTTTCAATCTTAGCCCAGGCTTTTGGAGTAAAGTCTCTTTCAAAACCTCCTATGCGACCAAGGTTAGTTGTTAATCGTGCTCCACAAATCTCTTCGTAAATTTCGTACACATGTTCTCGTTGCTGAAATAGGTAAACAAATCCTGTTAACGCACCCGTATCTACACCAATTACTGCATTGCAAATTAAATGATCGGTGATTCGCGCTAACTCCATCACAATTACGCGCAGGTACTGAACTCGTTTTGGAATCTCGACACCTACAAGTTTTTCTACCGTCATGTGCCACCCAATATTATTAATGGGCGAAGAACAATAGTTCATGCGATCGGTAATGGGCGTAATCTGGTAAAAAGGTCTGCGCTCAGCTAATTTTTCAAACGCACGATGGATGTAGCCGATCGTAGATTCAGCCTCTATGATTACTTCGCCATCCATCTTCAACACGTTTTGAAAAATTCCGTGCGTAGCGGGGTGAGTTGGACCTAAGTTTAAGTAAGAGTATTGCCTCACTTCTTCTTTAACGATATGTGATAAATCCTTTTCCAATTAGTTATCGGCCAAATAGCGCATCATTTTTATCTTCACGTGTTTGATCTTCCAAAGGAAATTCCTTCCGCAAAGGAAAGAAAATCATATCGTCTACATTTAAAATTCTCTTGAGGTTTGGATGCCCAATAAATATCACGCCAAAAAAATCATACGTTTCTCTCTCCATCCAATTGGCAGCAGAGAATAATCCCGTAAGGGTTTGCACCTCTGGCTTATCTTCTGGAAGAAATACTTTTAAGCGAATGCGCTGATTGGTTTTTAAATTATGCAGTTGATACATGACTGCAATTTGGTTTTGATCAGGATAATGAATCCCGCAAAGGGTAGTTAAAAACTGAAACTGTAGCTCCGGATGATTATACAAGAATTGGATGATCTCAATTATTCTTTCCTGCTTAAAAGAAATCGTCAATATTTTATAAGGTTCTTCTATCTGAAGAATTTCATTTTCAAATTCCTGATTAATAATGCTAACAATGGCGTCTGTATTACTCGATTCCATATTTATTTAACATGGCTTTGTACTCGGGCGAATTTCTTCTGCGAAGCGATTCGTTACCAATCAGGTGTTGAATTTTAATAATGCCATCAATAATTTGTTCTGGGCGAGGTGGGCAGCCCGGCACATAAACATCTACCGGAATAATTCTGTCAATTCCTTGCAGCACACTGTAGGTATCAAAAATTCCTCCGCTAGAAGCGCACGCACCTACCGATAAAACCCACCTTGGTTCTGCCATCTGTTCGTACACTTGCCGTAATACAGGTCCCATCTTTTTGGCGATCGTTCCCATCACCATCAACAAGTCTGCCTGGCGTGGCGAAAAACTTAAACGTTCTGAACCAAAACGTGCCAGATCATAATGGGCGCCCATAGTAGCCATAAACTCAATACCACAACAAGAAGTAGCAAAAGGCAATGGCCAAATAGAATTTTTTCTAGCCAGTCCAACCGCCTTATCTAAACTAGTTGCAAAGAACCCGGCACCTTCTAGCCCATCTGGTTTTTCACCAACCGAAACATTATTTAATTGAACCGTCTGCATATTATTCCCATTTCAACGCTCCGCGCTTAATGATATAAAACAACCCCACTAACAAAAAAGAAATAAACAATACCATTTCAATAAATCCCTGCATGCCTAGCTCTTTAAACAACACCGCCCACGGGTACATGAAGATTACCTCCACATCAAAAAGAACAAATAAGATGGCTACCAAAAAATATTTAATAGAAAAAGGAATGCGTGCATTTCCTTGCGGCTCAATACCACACTCAAAAGAATCTAACTTAGTTTGAGTCTTGCGCTTGGGGCCTAAATAATGAGTGGCGAGCATAGTAGTGGCAACAAAACCCACCGCTACAATAAACATTAAGACAATCGGATAGTACTGATTCAGGTGCTCCATAGTCATACTAACAAAAGTGCTTAAAGTTAGTTGAAGAAATTGAGAAAGAAGTTTCTTTTAAGCCATTTTAGAAAAGAAATTTCATTAAAAAAGCTTGCCAAAATTGCACTCGTTTGTGGAGCGACTTAGACTAAAACGAACTTACCTTACGTCTTTACAGTTAACTTCATTCAGTTTTTTTTATAGATCCTTATGTCGAAACAAAAAGTTACCATTGGCCACGTTTTTAAAACTATCATTTGGCCGCGCAGAAAGCTTCTCTTTATCGGCCTTTTCCTTATAATAATCAGTCGTGCCGCGGGCCTGGTTCCGCCATGGGCAACCAAGCCTTTTATGGATGATATTTTAGTGAATCATCAATTGGATAAACTCCCGCTCTTGTTAATGGGCGTTACTATAGCCATTTTAATTCAGGCTATTACTTCTTTTTTATTGACTAAGATTTTAAGTGTTGAAGCACAACATCTTATCTCCGTCTTAAGATCGAGAGTACAAAAACATTTATTGCGATTGCCCACCCGATTCTTTGATAATCAAAAGTCGGGAGCGCTAGTATCGCGGGTAATGAATGATGTGGAAGGCGTACGAAATTTAGTAGGTACTGGCTTAGTGCAGTTGGTAGGTGGAGTGCTGACCGCTATCATTTCTATTGGCTTCTTAATCCACATCAATGCGCTGATGACACTTTTTGTTTTATTGCCTATGTCAATCTTCGGGATTATCACATTAAAAGCATTTTCTATTATTCGTCCTGTATTTCGCGAGCGCGGAAAAATTACGGCTGAAGTAACTGGAAGATTAACCGAAACATTGAATGGCGTGAGAGTGATTAAAGGTTTCAATGCCGAGCAACAAGAAATAAAAGTTTTTGAAAAAGGAGTCGATCAGCTTTTCCAAAATGTAAAAAAGAGTTTAACCTCCACCAGTTTTGTAACAAGCGCTGGTACTTTTTTAGTTGGGTTGGCAAGCGTGGGCATTATGGGTTTAAGTGGTTACTTTAATTTGACAGCCGGAGAATTTTTACAGTTCACCATGTTTATGGTGTTTATGATTGCACCCATTGTGCAGATGAGTAACATTGGCAGCCAAATGACAGAAGCCTTTGCAGGATTAGATCGCACCGAAGAGTTGATGAACATACCCATTGAAGATGATGGCACCATCCGAACCATAAAAATCGGAGCCATCAAAGGTGATATGGAATTTAAAGATGTCTCTTTCTCTTATGAAGAAGGTAAACCTGTACTAAAAAATATTAGCTTCAAAGCTTTCGCTGGATCGGTAACAGCATTGGTAGGAACCTCCGGCTCAGGTAAAACTACCATTGCAGGACTAACAGCTTCTTTTTTAAATCCTGAAAGTGGAATGATCACCATTGATGGTGTTGACATGAATAAGGTTTCGTTAGATAGTTATAGAAGTCAGCTAGGTGTAGTATTGCAAGATGATTTTCTTTTTGAAGGAACCATTCGCGAAAATATTTTATTCCCTCGCCCACATGCCACGGAAGATGAATTACAAAAAGCAGTAAGGGCAGCGTTTGTGCATGAATTTACAGAGCGTTTTGAACTAGGGTTAGAAACAGTCATTGGCGAACGTGGCGTAAAACTTTCTGGTGGCCAACGTCAGCGTATCGCTATTGCACGAGCTATTCTTGCCAACCCACGGATTTTAATTTTAGATGAAGCAACCTCCAATCTCGATACCGAAAGCGAAAGCTTTATTCAAGATAGTTTAAAAACACTGATGCAAGGCCGCACTACTTTTGTTATTGCACACAGGCTAAGCACCATTCGGCAAGCCGATCAAATTTTAGTGGTAGAAGATGGGCAGATTGCTGAGCGCGGCAAACATGAAGAGCTAATTGAAAGGAAAGGAAGATATTTTCAATTGTATACTTATCAAGCGAGGATTTGACAATTTAAGTATTCTGCTTTTGATTACTTCCTATAATCTAGCGCAGGTTTACGATCTCCTACTAATGCTTCGTACACAAAATTCTCTCCTCTCTTCTTTTTCAATTCTTTCCAGGCTTGTTCAATTACAAGTGGAGAATTATATAAATCAATAGCAGTAAGAGCCATTGTTTTAGCGGCAACAATCATTCCCTTCGAACCGATGGAAGTTCCTCCTGACGCAACCGCCTGCCAACTATGAGCCGCAGTACCAGGCACCCATGTTGTTGTGCTTAACCCTGTAGTCGGAACTACCCAACTAATATCAGCAACATCTGTGGAACCGTTTGGCTCTTCTAATTTAAAAGGCGCAATCTCATTGGTGCTTTCGAGTTTTGGAAAAGTGCCTGTAAAGCTTGTTTGAATTTTTTCGGCAAACTGTTTTTCTTTTTCAGTGTAGGTGTAGCCTCCCACTTCACGAAGATTCGAATCCATCAATTTTGCTAATGGTTCATTTGGCATCATGTTATAAACTCCACCTGTTATTTCGTATTCCATTCTGGTTTCTGTTCCCAACGCTGCCCCTTGCGCTGCTTTTACTACGCGTTCCCAAATACTTTTTACATCTTGAGTTTTCGGGTGTCTTACATAATAATATGCTTCTGCAAAAGCTGGTACTACGTTGGGTGCTTCTCCTCCGCGAGTGATTACATAATGAATTCTTGTTTCTTGTGGTACATGCTCGCGCATCATGTTCACCATGTCGTTCATAGCCTCAACCCCATCGAGTGCAGAGCGCCCGCGCTCTGGTGAAGCAGCAGCATGTGATGCAACTCCGTAAAATCTAAACTTACCCGATTTATTAGCGAGCGAAGCTCCCATTCCCGCAGAGTTATTTGCATCAGGATGCCAATTAATTACGGCATCTACATCGCTAAATAAACCGGCACGTACTAAGTACACTTTACCAGATCCACCTTCTTCTGCTGGCGTTCCATAAAACCGTATAGTGCCTTGTTTCTTATTTGCAATCAACCAATTTTTAACAGCAATAGCTGAGGCTGCTGAGGCCACACCAAATAAATGATGACCACATGCATGACCAGCCTTTTGCCCAACAATTGGTTTTAACTCTGGAACAGCTTCCTGCGAAACTCCTGGCAACGCATCGTACTCACCAAGAATTCCAATCACAGGTTTTCCTTGTCCGTAAGTGGCAACAAATGCGGTAGGCATTCCGGCAACTCCTTTTTCAATTTTAAAACCTGCCTCTTCTAAAACAGATTGTAAAAGAGCAGAACTCTTCTCTTCCTGAAATCCGACTTCAGCAAAGCCCCAAATCTTTTGAGCTGTGGAAGCATAGAAATCAAATTTGTCATCTATAGATTTAAGAACATCTTTTCTAGTAGTTTGCCCAATCGATACTAAAGAAATAAAAGCAAAGAGTGTAGTAATAATTTTGTTCATAAATTAAATTTCTAGATTTAAGTACAATTCATTTTTTGTCACAGCGTATACAGATGGGCACAGATCATTTTTCTGTGAAATCCGAAATCTGTAGCTATTAAAAGATTTCCATGCGTAACTTAAGGTAAATATAAAAGCGTTCTCAGTTTATTTGTTTTCCAATTCCTCAAAGTCAATATTCATTACAGGAAATTTCTTCCATCCAACAAAATCAAAGTGCCACCATTCAGCCTCATACACTTTAAATCCATTTCGTTCCATCACTGAAATAAGTACATCTCTGTTTTTTCGCAAGATCGGATCTGCCACGGGGCTTGCTGACCAAGCTTCTTTTACGGCCGCATCATACTCGGTAGGCATTTTCAATTCTTCTTTCGTTTTTAAATCTACAAGCGTCATATCTAATGCGCAGCCACGATTATGCTTTGAGCCCTTATAAGGGCTAGCTACATAAACGGTATCACCCTTCATTACTTCATAAAATTTTACCGTTGCTGAGTAGGGTCGATAGCTATCAAATATTTTTACACCATAACCCAGTTTATTGAATTCAACCTGCGCTTTTGCCAAGGAGAGCGCGACAGGCTTTCTAGCATAGGCTTTTGCGAGGTTATAGATTTTCGCTTTGGTAAAATTATCAGTTGTCGCATACTTAATATCTAGTACTATTCCAGGCACCGCTTTTTCTAAATCTACCAACTGATAATCGGGGTTAGCTCTCAAACTATTTTTATATTCTGGCAACGTAACAGGTTTCAATCCATAATCGACTTTCATTCCGAGCTTTTGAATTGCAAATTGTTCGGCAGCACGCTCCACCGAAAAAATATCTTTTGACCTAATATAAGATCCGATTACATGCGAACCTGCGGCTGGTATTGACACTGCTTGTTTCAAAGAATCAGGAGTATTTAATTGTTGATTCATTTTTAAAATTGCACTCACCTTTACAGTGGAGTCTTGATGCGCATCATCTTTGTAATAATAAAGCGACAAACTTGGCTGATGAATTCTTTTAAAAGTTTCTTCCTTCATTTTATCTTCTAGCATCTGTTGCATTTCGCCTACCGATTCCAATCTGTATTTATCATTCCAATATTGATTCTGTAATTTCATATCTACTCCAGAAATATTTTTACTAACACTATAATTACCACCTACAACATAGCGAGCCAGTTGCAACCCCCAAGGATTATTCGACATCCACGCAAGTGGATGGAAGATTTCAATATTGGGAGAAAGGTTGATCAATGCAAAAACATCTTGTGGATATTCGGCTGCCAGCATAAGTGCCATCGTTCCACCGGTAGAAGTACTCATCACAATTACTTTGTCGCCAAGTGCTTTTCCAATAGCCAATGCTTCTTTGCTACTCTGCCACCACCTATCGGGAGTGAATTGCAAAAGTTGCTCGGTAGTATCTACGCCATGATCTGCCATTCGTGCCAAGTAGAGATTGCAGTTAAATTTCTTGGCAAAATTTTTATGAACAGGATCTCCTTCCTTTTGGCTTGCAGAAAATCCATGAATGTAAACTACACTATACTCGGTGCGCTTTTTCGCACTATCTGCCCAAATGATTCTTGCTTCATTGTCGGGCTTTAATTTATGTTTGGCTTCTTGGTCTACAACATATTTCTCTAATTCTATTGATGCTTGCGGCACATTGGGCATTGCAAGATCATATTTCGGTTTATCTGGTGTTGGACCTAAAAAATAAATTCCAGCTAACAATAAGAATGGAAATGAAATGTAGATAAGCTTCTTTGACATACAAAAGATGTTTTCTAAAGATAGTTAAAACAACTCTTTAAAAGCAAAGAAGCCCCGCGGGTTAAGCGAGGCTTCTTCAATCATTAAAAAAATCCCGACCAGAACGCTGCAAAAAATTACTAACAGCAATTCAAAAGTCTGGTCTTAAGAAGGCACTCCAGCACCGGCAAAAAATATTTACCACCAACAACCACTACGAATGGAGTAAAACCAGTCATACCGGAAATGCCATATCTTTCTCAGTTAGAAGTTAATTGCTATTATTAGCTCTGCGAATCACAGATAACTAATAGCTTTCAACTAAATAACTGAATCAATCCACGTTGTCATGCAAAAACTTATTGTTGCCTAACAAATTATTATCATCATTTAAATTATAGCGAGAAATAAAAGATTCTGATGAATGCGGCACGTTGTCCATCTTCACTCCTCTGCGCAAGTAAGCAGGCAGCGTCCACTTCTCATTAAATTCTTCTTTTGTCATTTCTTGCTTACGACTTGCCTTAAGCTTTTCTCTACGTTCTTTTGCCTGTTGCTCCAAGCGTTCACGTGTTCTGCGTACTTCCATCAACCCATCTTCATTGATTACCTGATCAGCAGAAATTTCTTTGCCCACTTGAAACTCATTGTCATCGACAAATAAACTTTCCTCATCTTTTATGTTTGAATTTTCATTTTTATCAAACAAGGTGAAGGAGTAAGAACGCTCCTCCTTCTTAGGCTGTTCTTTTTCTTCGGCTCTCAAAATAGGTCTGTCCGTTGGTTTTTGTATAACAGGAATTTCCCTTGGGGTTTCAGGTTGCGATGGTGTGATCTCATCAGTTTGATGAGACGAGCCTCCATCAGACTTAACCTTCAATTCTAAATCCTCACCGCGGTGGTTAACAGAATTATCTGCTATTCCAAAAAGAGGAATTTGCGAACGATCTAGTTCATGGACTTTCTTCTCCTCTTTCTTCACAACTTTAGTTTCGTTTATAAAACCAGTTGCAATAACCGTTACACGAATTCGATCGCCCAAAGCACTATCTACACCATGACCAAAAATCACCTCAGCATCTTCTCCAGCTTGCAGCTGAATATATTCGCTAATAGTTGTTAACTCATCCATTTGCAATTCTGCCTCTTCTCCAGAAATAATAGAGAGCAAAATCTTTTTAGATCCCATAATATCATGACTATCTAATAAAGGAGAAGCCAAAGCTTGTTGAGCAGCCTTAATGGCGCGCGTGTCTCCACGAGTTTCGGCAGTACCCATTACCGCAGCCCCTGCATTTAACATTACTGTGCGCACATCTTGAAAGTCAACGTTTACGTATCCTGCCAAAGTGATAATCTCGGCAATTCCCTTTGCAGCAGTTGTTAAAACATTGTCTGCTTCGCCAAATGCCTGGCCGATGGATAGATTACCATAAATTTCGCGCAACTTATCATTCAAGATTACCAACACGGTATCGCAACTGGCACGGAATGCTTCAATTCCTAAATCTGCTTGTGCCAATTTTTTCTTTCCCTCGAAAGAGAAAGGAACGGTTACAATGCCAACGGTAAGGATGTCCATGTCCTTTGCAATTTTTGCAATCACAGGCGCAGCACCTGTTCCGGTACCACCGCCCATCCCCGCTGTAACAAAGACCATCTTAGTGCCTGCCAACATCTCGCGAATTTGATCTTTACTTTCCAACGCTGCTGCCCTACCCACTTCAGGGTTTGCTCCGCAGCCAAGGCCTTCGGTAAGATTTACTCCGAGTTGTAGTTTATAAGGCACAGGGCTACTGTTGAGCGCCTGTAAATCTGTATTGGCTACCACAAACTCGACATCTTTTATTCCTTGTCGAAACATGTGGTTGACTGCGTTGCTACCTCCCCCACCTACGCCTATCACCTTGATGATCGACTTGTGATGCTTGGGGAGATCAAATTTGTATCCGGTTTCTGGTTCAAACATGACTATAGTGTTTTAGTGGTTGTTCTGTTTAGTTAAATCTCAATTCAAAATTCAAATTTTTTCTTGGCGGCTGTCGGGCTATTCGCTATACTCCTCGTGCCAACGCACATCCATACGCCACTGCGGGGTGCCGCTACTATCCCTGCCGCATACCAAATTTTCAAATCAATATTCATTCTTATCGCTCAAATCATCAATCAATAATCCTTTCGTTTTATTTAAGATGTTTGCAAAGAAATCGGATGCCGGATTCTGCTTTTCCTTTTTTACTTTCACCGATTTCTGATTTTGAATTTCCTTGGCTTGTGCGTAGCGTGCATCTCGTTCGTCCAGCGAGCGGAAACCGGAAAGCACCAACCCAACGGCAGTCGCATACATGGGGCTCTTCACAACTTCTAATTTGCTCTTGCCAAGATGTTCGTTCGGATAACCGATTCTGGCATCCATACCCGTCATGTATTCTACTAACTGCTTTAAAGAATTTAATTGAGATCCGCCACCAGTTATTACAATTCCTCCTGCCAATCTGTTCTCATAGCCCGAGTTGATGATTTCCGTATGCGCCATTTCAATCACTTCCTCCATTCTTGCCTGAATGATATTAGAAAGATTCTTTACAGAAATTTCTTTAGCCGTTCTGTTCCGGATTCCGGGAATAGAAACAATTTCATTGGGGCTTGCCTCTTCTGCAATGGCCTTTCCAAAACGAGTTTTTAATTGCTCAGCTTGTTTTGCCATTACCATCAACCCGTGTTGGATATCAGTAGTTAAAATATTTCCCCCGAAAGGGATAACAGCCGTATGTCGAATAATGCTATCATGGAAAATAGCAATATCAGTGGTGCCACCGCCAATATCAATCAAACAAACACCAGCTTCCTTTTCTTCTTCACTCAACACTGCAATGCTGGAAGCAAGTGGTTCTAAAATTAAATCTTGGATTTCAAGACCTGCCCTACGCACGCACTTATTAATATTGTTGATAGCGCTGGTCTGTGCGGTAATGATATGAAAATCTGCCTCGAGCTTTACACCACTCATTCCTACAGGATCTTTAATTCCTTCTTCGTAGTCCACAGTATAATCTTGTGGCATTACATGAATAATTTCACTGCCTGGTGGAATAACAATGCGATACATGTCTTCCGTCAATCGATTTACATCTTCAATACTCACTTCATCTTCTTGCGAACTGCGAGTGATACTTCCGTGATGGATAGAGCTACGGATGTGTTGCCCGGCAATACCAACGTTTACCACGCCAATATCAATGCCCGACATATCACTTGCTTCCTTCACCGCTTTCTCAATGGCAAAAACAGTTTTATCAATATTGGTTACAATGCCCTTTATCACACCTTCTGACTCGGCCTTGCCCATACCCAATACTTCTAATTTGCCATATTCATTTTGGCGACCTACAATAGCACATATTTTGGTTGTGCCAATGTCAAGACCTACTACTATTTTTCCGTTATCCATGGTGTTCTGTATTTATGAGTGGTTGTTTCTATTTAATTATTCTGCTATTACTTGTCCTTCGTATTCTAAGTTCACTCGTTCATATCTTGTCCAACCGCGTGTGGGCAAAATTTCTTTGTAAAAAACCATCAGTTTTTTAAATTTCACTTCCACGTTATCGGGTTTTCCAAATTCGACTAATTGACCAGTCACTTGAGGGTATATTGTAACCTTTCCGTTTTTACTTAATTCCAGCTGAGCCACTTGTGCTTTCCAAAATTTATCTGCGTTAATAAATTCTATCATCGTTAATAACTGTTTTCCCTCTTCAGATTTATTTAAATCTTCACTCTCTAATAATTCTTTTACTGCACCACTAATCAACAACACGCGAGATGTATATTTTTCTGACACGGGCATGATCACACCATCTTCTGCTATGTATGCATCGGGTGCATCGCTTTGTACAATTCTTGCAATGGGCCTTCTCAATTCCACATTCACAATTAGATTGCCTTTTAAGTCGCCAAATAATTCAGCATCCAAAATATGCTTGTCATATTTTAATTTATTTTCAATCTCCTTCAGTTTAATTCTTCCGATACCAACGCCTTTAATGGGCTCTCCACTACTTTCCACTAATTGCATTACATCAGCTTCGTCTAAAAAATGATTTTCGTTCAGGTTATCTAACTCAATCACAATCTCTTTGCATACGGCTCCGCCTTGTTTGCGTTCACTAAAGGCAATCAGAAACGACAAGCCGAGTATCGCTAGTGCCACTTTTATTTCTTTTCGTATGTTAAAGTTTCCTTTCACGTTACTTCTTTTTAAACATTTCTTTTATTGGCTTCACAAGCGTATCAATATCGCCAGCCCCAACAGTTGCTAATACTTCCACTTCCAAATCTTGTAACTTCTGCAAAACATCTTGTTTATTGCATCTGATCTTTACTGCACTGGTGATATCTTTGAATAACATGTCGGAAGTGACTCCCGGAATAGGCTCTTCTCTTGCCGGATAGATATCCATCAGCAAAACTTCATCTGCTATACTTAAGCTCTTAGAAAACCCTTCAGCAAAATCTCGCGTGCGAGTAAACAAGTGTGGCTGAAAGACAACCGTGATTTTCTTGCCTGCATACATCGATTTCAATGATTTGAGGAATGCTTCAATCTCAGTAGGATGATGGGCGTAATCATCAATGTAAACTAAATCGTTTCGTTTGATGATAAATTCAAATCTCCGTTTCACCCCTTTAAAAGAGTGAAGTGCCTCACGAATTACTTTCTCTTCAATGCCTAACTTTAATGCTACCAACATTGCTGCGATGGCATTTTCCATGTTATGAAAACCAGGAACGCCAAGCTGAATTTTCTCGATCTTGTTTCCAAAACCATGAAGATCAAATTCAAAAAATCCGCCATTGGCGGTAATATTGCTGGCAAAAAATTGTCCCCGGCTCATGCCATATGTCTCTTTCAAAATCGCAATTCCTTCTGTTAGTGATTCGATTGATTCGTGAATGATCAAACTTCCTTTTAAATTAATTTGCTTGATAAAATCTTTAAAGGAGGTAAGCATGCTAGCATGATCTCCATAAATATCCAGGTGGTCTGCATCGGCTGATGTAACCACGGCAATCTCAGGAAATAATCGCAAGAACGAGCGATCGAACTCATCGGCTTCTACCACTACGATTGTTTTCTCGTTCACCTCGCCATGCATCACTAAATTAGAATCGTAGTTGGAAGTGATGCCTCCTAAAAATCCTACCATATTTACTTCCGCAGATTTTAAAATATGCGCTATCAACGATGAGGTGGTGGTTTTGCCATGTGTGCCCGCTACGGCAATAGTTTTATAATTCTTGGTAAGTAAGCCCAACACCTCAGCCCGTTTTAAAATAGTAAAGCCTTCACTTTTTAAGTATGCATGCTCAATATGATTTTTAGGGATGGCAGGCGTAAACACGACAAGCGTTTTCTGCTTACTGATGTAACCGGGAATGAATTCAATCTTATCTTCGAAATGAATTTCCATTCCTTCTTCCAATAACTCATGAGTGAGCGGAGTAGGCGTGCGATCGTAGCCAGCCACCTTCAGTCCTTTGTGTTTGAACCAACGGGCAATGGCACTCATGCCAATTCCTCCTATGCCGAGGAAGTAAACGCTATCGTATTGCTCTAACTTCACTTTTTATTCCAATCAATTTTTCAATTTCATCTACAATGTCTTCGGTTGCTTTGGGCTTTGCCCACATAGCAATATTGGCAGTCAGCTTATCGCACAGTTGCTCATCATATATAAGTTTCAAAGCTTCGCTCACCAATATTTTATTTGCTTCAACATCTTTCACCATTAAAGCTGCTTCTTCACTTACCAACGCTTTAGCATTTTTCGTCTGATGATCTTCGGCCACATTTGGAGATGGCACCAGAATAGATGGGCGCTTTGTAATGCACAATTCGGAAATTGCAAGCGCACCTGCTCTACTGATCACTACATCGGTAGCTGCATAGGCTAAATCCATTTGCATTAAGAAATCTACCACCCGAATTTTTCTTAGATCTTTATTCTCTAATTGTGATTTTATGCCGGCATAATAAAGTTTTCCGGTTTGCCAGATTACCTGCACATGTGCATCAATTAATTTGTCTATCCCAGCTAAAATACTTTCGTTGATGGTGCGGGCTCCTAAACTTCCACCTAAGATTAAGAGTGTACGATCGGTGCTATTAAATGCAAAATAGTTCAATGCCTTTTCTCTTTTTGATTCAATATCAATTATGTCTTTTCGAACCGGATTTCCGGTAAGCACTACTTTTGAAGCGGGGAAATATTTTTCCATTCCCGAATAGGCAACACATATTTTATTTGCTTTTTGTGCTAACTGCTTATTCGTTAATCCTGCATAAGAATTTTGCTCTTGCACCAGCGCAGGAATATTATTTTTAGAAGCAGCTAACATAACGGGGCCACTCGCATACCCTCCGGTGCCTATCACAGCATCTGGTTTAAACTTACGAACGATGCTGCCCGCTTTGAGATAACTTGAAATTAATTTAAATGGAAAAGATAAATTAGAGATCGTTAGCTTACGCTGAAGCCCACTAATCCATAAACCAATTATTCTATAACCAGCCTCTGGCACTTTCGTCATCTCCATTCTACCTTCTGCACCTACAAATAAAATTTCCGCATCAGCATACCGTCTCTTAAACTCATTGGCAATTGCCAACGCAGGAAAGATGTGGCCTCCGGTCCCTCCGCCACTAATAATAATGCGATATGGTTTATTAGTTGCCAATTGTTTTATGCAGCTTTCATTTCCATGCTCTTACTTTCTTTAGGCGCTTCGTCAACAGACTCCTTCTTCCCCCAATTTTCTTCTTGCTCGCCACGACTCACACTTAAAATAATTCCCACTGATAATCCTGTAAATACCATTGCTGTTCCTCCCATGCTAATCAATGGAAGTGGTTGCCCCGTGATTGGTCCAAGTCCAACTACTACACCCATATTTACCATTGCCTGACAGACGAGATCAAAACTTAATCCTGCCGAAAGTAAACCACCAAAGGCTCGCTCGCTATTGTAAGCTGCCTTCATACCTCGATGGAGCAAAATCAAATAGAGAACAAGAACAATCACACCTCCAATCATTCCATATTCTTCAATCACAATTGCATATACAAAATCAGAATAAGGGTGAGGTAAAATATTTCGTTGGTCACTATTGCCCGGGCCTTTACCAAAAACTCCACCCGTTGCAACAGCTATTCTACCGTGCTTGGCTTGAAAAGGAAGTTCGGTTCCGTTAACAAAAGCTGTGATACGATTTAATGCAGTAGTTCCTCGCGTTCCAAATTTGAAAGCAAGAGCCCCTGCCAGCAAGCCAACTAAAACGAGCATGGCTAAATATTTAACTGGTACACGACCGATAAACATCACTAACATGCATGTGGCAAATAGCAACATGGCTGTTGATAAATTTGTTAACGCTATCAATCCACAAATCACCCCGCACCAAATCAGCATGGGGATGAGTGCTTCTTTAATATCATCAATGTTCTGTTGCTTTTTAGATAGCATACTTGCGAGATTGATGATGAGTGCCAAGCTTGCAAAATCAGAAGGCTGGAATGAACCGAAAACAGGAATCTTAATCCACCTTGCTGCTTCGTTGATTGTTGTTCCATTTGTGAATGTGTAGATTAGCAGGGGAACACTCACCCACAACGCCAAGCGAGAAATTTTTGAATAGTATCTGTAATCAACTTTATGCGCGAACCACATACAAGCCAATCCTAAAAATACCATGAAGGTGTGTTTTAATAAATACGATTCTGTACTTGTTGTTCTTTTATATGCAAGCGTGCCAATTGAACTATAGACCACCAAAATACTGATGAGCGACAGCGCAAAAACTACTGCCCAGATTACTCTGTCACCTTGTAAATTTTTATCTGCCCACTGTTTAATTGCACTCAACTTCATATTTTATAAATCAGTTTCTACTAATGCTTTTGTCTGTAAAACCGCCTCTCTAAATTGATTTCCACGATCCTCGTAATTCTTAAATAGGTCAAAACTCGCACAGGCCGGAGACAACAAAACCACATCGCCTGCCTTTGAAACTTTTAGTGCTATTTCTACTAATTCCTTTACGTTTTGCGTTTCATAAAGCTCTTTCACAATTCCACCAAAAGCTTTCTTTAATTTCTCATTTTCTTTACCCAAGCAAATAAGCACGCGAACTTTTTCCTTCACCTGATCTTCAATCAACTTATAATTATTACCTTTATCTATTCCACCGGCAATCCAAACTAACGGGCCCTTATAACTTCCTAAGCCGTAGACTACCGAATCAACATTCGTGGCTTTCGAATCATTTACAAACTCTACGCCTTCAATAATCGCTACTGACTCTAACCGATGGGGCGCATTTTTAAAATCTTTCAATGCTAACTCAATTGAATTTATTCCAACACCAGCAAGTCTAGCAGCACCAACAGCGGCCATTATATTTATCTTATTATGAATTCCACGTAAGGTAGTTTTAGTCTGATAAAGTCTAAAAGAATCACCAACACTTTCAAAATTCATTACTTCATCGTCTGAATTCTTATCAATATTGATTGGATGAAGTTTAGCTGAGATTTTTCTTTCAATAATTTGCTTAGAAATCACATTACCATCGTTGTAATAAATGAAATGATCTGTTGATTGCATCGACTGCACCAATCTAAATTTAGAGTTGATATAGTTTTGCATCTGATATTCGTATCGATCTAGGTGATCGGGAGTAATATTTAGTAAAATAGCAATTGATGGTCTAAACGTTTTTGTTCCATCTAATTGAAAGCTGCTGATCTCAACAACATACCAATCATGATTTTCGGTAGCTACTTTTCGCGCGAGGCTCTCTCCTACATTTCCCGCAAGAGCAACATTTACTCCCGCAGATTTTAATAAATGGTAGGTAAGCAGAGTAGTAGTTGTTTTTCCATTAGTGCCAGTGATAGCAATCACTTTACCCTTGATATATCGGAAAGCAAATTCTATCTCATCAATGATTTCGATATGATAAGCTTTAACTTTTTTAATGATCTCTGCTTTGTCAGGTATGCCAGGGCTCTTAATAATTAATGTGGCGTTAACAATTTTATCTTCACTGTGTTGACCTTCTTCAAACGCAATTGCATTTTCAACTAGTTCTTTCTTATACTGCTCTTTAATAGTTCCCATATCAGAAACGAACACATCAAAACCTTTTGCTTTCGCTAAGATTGCTGCGCCTGTTCCGCTTTCGCCCGATCCTAATATGACTATTCTTTCGCTCATCGAAGTTTAAGAGTTGCAAGACTAACAATGGCTAATAAAATTCCTACTATCCAAAACCGTGTAACAATTTTAGATTCATGAATATTTTTCTTTTGATAGTGATGATGTAGTGGTGACATTAACAAAATCCTTCGGCCTTCACCATATTTTCTTTTGGTATACTTGAAATAAGAAACCTGCATCATCACTGATACCAATTCCACAAAGAAAATTCCACACAATACCGGAATCATTAATTCCTTGCGTACTGCTAGCGCCAACACAGCAATAATTCCTCCTAACGAAAGGCTCCCTGTATCGCCCATGAAAACTTGAGCCGGAAAAGAATTATACCACAAAAAACCTAGACATGCGCCCACAAAAGCAGTACAGAAGATTACCAACTCTCCCAGATTTGGGATATACATAATGTTGAGGTAGGTACTAAAGTCAACACGGCCGGATAAGTATGCGAAGATCGCAATCGTTAATCCAATAATGGCAGAAGTGCCTGCTGCCAAGCCATCAATACCATCTGTAATGTTTGCACCATTAGAAACAGCGGTAATTATAAAAATTACAAGTAGCGTATAAACAATCCATGTATAGTCTTTATTCCACCACGAAATTAAATCGCTATAATCAAATTCATTGTTCTTCAAAAATGGAACGGTCGTCTTTGTTGACTTACCATCATACTCAGATTTTACATCGGCCTGACTGGCTGATAATTCTATGCTTGCCACAGCCGCAGAAGTTTTTTCTCGGACTACTACGCTATCGTTAAAGTAAAGTGTAAGACCAACGATCAATCCAATTGAAACCTGCCCCACAATTTTAAATTTACCAGCAAGACCTTCTTTATTCTTTTTAAAAACTTTAATGTAATCATCTAAAAATCCGATTAAGCCTAACCAAACAGTAGTAGCAATCAAAAGGATTACATAAACGTTATCGAGCTTCGCCATTAAAAGTGTGGGGATCAAAATTGCTGCGATAATGATAATCCCACCCATGGTTGGCGTTCCCTTCTTCTGCATCTGTCCTTCCAAACCCAAATCGCGAATATCTTCTCCTACTTGTTTTTTACGAAGGAAACTAATCAGCCTTTTACCAAACGTAATCGTAATTAATAAAGAAAGAATTGCTGCCATTCCCGCTCGGAAAGAAATATATTGAAACAATCCTGCTCCAGGGAAATTAAAATTCTTTTCTATATAGTCGAATAAGTAATAAAGCATTAATCTTTCTTTTAGCTAGAAGCTTATTTTAATTCGCAAACATTTTTAACATACGTGTTACTACTTCTTTATCATCGAAAGGATATTTCACTCCTTTTATTTCTTGATAGTTTTCGTGGCCTTTACCAGCGATCAGAATGATATCTTTCTCTTTTGCCAGCATACAGGCAGTTTTAATTGCCTCCTCTCTGTCTACCATTACCAAGGTTTTCTTTGCATCTGTCGGGCCAACACCTGTTTGCATTTCTTTTATAATTTCCATCGGATCTTCACTTCGAGGATTATCAGAAGTGAAAATGATTTTGCTAGAATATTTACAGGCCACGGCTGCCATAAGCGGGCGCTTGGTTTTATCTCTATCGCCTCCACAGCCAATCACGGCAATTACTTGTTCGTTGCCGGTTCTAAAATGCTCAATCGTCTCTAACACATTTTTCAACGCATCGGGTGTATGAGCATAATCTACAATGGCGGTGAACTTAGAGCCAGGAAGAATCAATTCAAATCTGCCCGGTGCACTGGTTAATGCAGAGAGTTTCATCAGCACCATTTCAGGATCTTCGCCTAATAAGCAGGCAGCGCCATAAACAGTAAGCAGATTGTAGGCATTAAAATCGCCAATTAACTTAAACCACACATGGCGTTCTCCAATTTCCAATTCCAGTCCTTCAATAGAATTGGTAATTATCTTGGCTTTGAAGTCGGCCATCTTTTTTAGCGCCAGTGTTTTCTTCTGTGCCTTGGTGTTTTGCAGCATCACCATGCCGCGTTTATCATCTGTATTTACGAGAGCAAAAGCATCAGATGACAAGCCATCAAAAAATCCTTTCTTAGCTCTGATATAACTCTCAAACGTACGGTGGTAATCCAGGTGATCATGTGTGATATTTGTAAAAAGTGCCCCAATAAAATGTAATCCTTCAATTCTTCCTTGAGCAACTGCGTGCGAACTCACTTCCATGAAGCAATGCGTACAATTTGCTTCAATCATTTTTATTAATAACTCATTAATTTGAATAGGATCTGGAGTGGTATGCGTTGCGGGAATATCTTTATCAACAATCTTATTCACAACTGTGGATAACATTCCGCACTTGTAACCTAAGGAAGAAAATAATTTATAAAGCAAAGTGGCAACAGTAGTTTTACCATTAGTACCCGTTACGCCAACTAGTTTTAATTTGGAAGAAGGATTTCCGTAAAAGTTAGAAGCGATAATGCCTAACGCGATAGAACTGTCTTTGACGGTTACAAAAGTTACTTTATCTGAAATAGCTTCTGGCAACTTTACACATAAAATTGAAGTAGCACCAGCGCTAATTGCCGTCTCTATAAAATCATGTCCATCAGATTGAAGGCCAACAATGGCAATGAATAAAGAGCCGGGCACCACTTTGCGTGAGTCAAAGCAAATACTATTTACTTCTACATCGGTACTGCCAGAAGTAGACGTAATGTGTACTTTATATAATATGTCTTTTAACAATTGCATTTAACTCAATCTCAAATGAATTCTGGCTCCTTTACTAATTTTTGTTCCTGGCGAAAGTGATTGCTCCGCTACTCTTCCCTTACCATTGAAATAAACCCGCAGACCTGTTTTCTCTAGTAAATAAATAGCATCTCTAAAAGTCATTCCGGTAACATCTGGCACAAGATCTTTTAAGATTGAATTTTTCTTCCACACTATAGAGTTGCCATTCTTCGCTGTCTTTATCCATTCATCCTCTGTGTCGGTATGATTAGATACACCTAGCTCATTGGCCAACATGGTTAGCTCTTCTTGTTTGCCAGCACGCATCGTTGGAAATACACCTGGCTCTTGTGTTTTAGCTTTCTCCATAGCACTGTGCAAATTAATATCACGCGCATAGATGTTATCTGCGATATCTTTAAACACAGGACCCGCAACGCTATTTCCATATTGATAAATACCTCGGGGGTTTTTTACCAACACAATTGCTGAATATTTTGGCGCATGTGCAGGAAAGTACCCAACGAAAGAAGTGATGTATTTCTTCTCGTAGCGACCCTCCTTTAAAATTTGTGCAGTACCTGTTTTACCAGCAATGCGGTAGTAACTATTTTTTAAACTCTTGGCTGTGCCATTTTCGACTACACCCTCCAACAATAGTTTTAATTGATTTAATGTTTTGTTAGAGCAAATTTTTGAATCAATTTTTTCAGTTTCAAACTCTTGCTTTACGCGATCCGCCTGACTTACCGAAGTAACAAACACAGGCTTGATCATTTTGCCATCGTTAGCGACAGCGTTATAAAGCGTAAGCGTTTGCAGCGGAGAAATTTCAAAACCATATCCATATGCCATCCACGGCAACGTGATGCCACTCCAATTTTTATCTTTTGGTCGCGTTATTTTTGGATACGATTCTCCTGTTATCTGCAAACCAAGTGGCTTTGATAATTTCAGGTTGTCAACATATTCTAAAAACTTAGAAGGTTTAGTGCCAAAGTGTTTATCCATCAACTTAGCCATGGCAATGTTTGATGATACTTCAAATGCTTGTTGAATAGTAATCTTTCCATAACCACCTTCATCATGATCGCGTACTTTTCTTTTGTAGAAAGTATATTCGCCATTTCCAGTGTCGATGATATCACTCAATTCGATATTGGTTTCTTCTAGCAATGCCATCATGGTTACCAATTTGAAAGTAGAACCCGGCTCTATAGATCCACCCACTGCGTGATTGAATTCTTCTTGGAATCCTCCATTTCCATCGGCAGTTAAATTTGAAATTGCTTTGATGTGCCCTGTCTTTACTTCCATTACTACCACCGTACCTTCATCTGCATTATGCGCTTGCATGGCATGGTGAAGAGATGTTTCCGCTACATCTTGTAAGTTAATATCGATAGTCGTTTGAATATCTAATCCATCAATGGCTTTTACATTATTTCCATCAAACACAGGTTTCCACGTTCCGCCAGCAATTTTTTGAAATAACGCTTCGCCATCTTGTCCGCCTAGGGCGGTATTAAAACTATATTCCAGCCCTGCGCCTTTTCCATCTTCATTTACAAAGCCAACCGTTCGCCTGCTCAGATTTGAAAATGGACGATAGCGCACATCCATTTTTTCAAAAATCACTCCACCCCTATAGCGACCTTCACGGAAGATGGGCCAGGTCATCATCACCTTCTTTGCCTGATAGTTGATTTGCTTCCGGTTGATAGTAATGTACTGCTTACCCGTAGCGCGAGCATCCTTCAGCATCTCTTTATATTCCTTAGCTGAGCGATCTTTATAATACCGAGATAAAAACCAGGAAAGTGAATCAACTCCATTCTTAAAAATTTCTTCCTTCGCCAGCGTTGGATCGATGGCAACTTTATAAAAAGGTAAACTAGTTGCTAATAGACTTCCATTGTCAGAATAAATATTACCACGGGTAGCTTTTACTTTCTTGTAATCAAAATTTATTTCCTCACTCACCTTCGCCCACTTCTCCCCTTCCGCAATTTGAATGTGGCCAATTTTTGCACCCACACAAATAGCAAAAACGAGTACACATAGAAATGCTACACGAACCCTTACTAATATGGACTGCTTTATATTCATTAGTCTTTTACCACTACTTTAAAAGGTGGGTTTAAACTTTCTTTTAACCCCATTGATTTTACTCTTCTCGCTACTTCACTTTGCTTACTAGCAAACATCACATCCGATTTAAGAGTCGTATAATCAGCTCTTAAATCTTCCACCTCAGACTGTGCACGATCAATTTGCCTCGTTGTCTTCTCAGCATAATGTGTATTGCTGATGTAGATCAAACTCAAAAAAACCACGAACAAAATTTTAGGTAAGTATTGGACCGGAAACCCCTCTTCAAAATAACTCTCCAACTTCAATCGCTTCTCCAAACCAGTAAACACACTCTTGCCATTGCTGGCAGGCTTAGCTGTTGGCTTCACACGCGCTTCGTTACTCTTCTGTGGTGGTACTATTCTAAATTTGTTTTCGCTCATTTTTTTCTTTTACTATGCTTCGAGCTTTTAGCTACTAGTCCGTGCTAGTAGCTAGAAGCCAACAACTAGTAGCTATTGGTTCCATTAAAAATCTAAATTCTCTCCGCTATTCTCAACTTTGCGCTACGCGCTCTATTATTTTCGTTTACCTCTTCCTCTGTTGCTTCAATCGGTTTGCGATTTACGGCTTCAAAAGGCCTTACCTTATTGCCATAAAAATCTTTTTCTACATCGCCATACATTTTGCCAGAGTTGATGTAATTCTTCACCAACCTGTCTTCTAGTGAATGATAGCTCATCACCACCAGCCTTCCCCCCTTCTCCATTACTTCGCCACATTGGTGCAAAAAATCTTCAAGTGCTTGCATCTCTTCATTTACTTCAATGCGCAGCGCTTGAAACACCTGGGCGTAGTATTTAAATTCTTTTCCTCTTGGCGCAACAGGTTTGAGTAAGTCAATCAAATCCTGAATGCGTTCAAACTTTTTTACTGATCTCTGTTGAACCATTAAAGCTGCCAACGTTTTAGCATTCTTAACTTCACCATACATGCCCAAGATCTTATGGAGCATTGCCTCCGGATATTCATTTACAATTTTAGCTGCATTCTTAGATCCCTTTTTATCCATTCGCATATCTAAGGGTCCATCAAAGCGAGTAGAAAATCCACGCTCGGCCGAATCTATTTGATGCGATGAAATTCCTAAGTCAGCTAAAATGCCATTGACCTTAGCGATTCCGTTTAGCTTCAGGTATTGCTTCATGTGCCGGAAGTTTGCCTGACAAAATGTAAAAGAACGACTTTGTATATTTTCCGATTGCTTCTTTGCATCCTCATCCTGATCAAAGGCAATCAATCTTCCTTCTTGCAGTTGCTCAAGAATTTTTAAGCTGTGTCCACCACCTCCAAATGTTACATCTACATATGTTCCATCCGGATCAACTTTCAATCCTTCAAGGCACTCGTTAAGCATGACGGGCTTGTGGTACATAGCTTCTTGCCTATCGCTGCTAGCTGTTAGTCATTTCCATCAACCCGTTAATTTATCAATGAACGAGGTGATCATTTTCTGCTCATTATTAATTAGTACTAATAGTTCTGAAATTTTTTCTTCAGCCGCCCATTTCCTTCTGTCTACTACTAGTAAATATGTTTCCAGCTCAAAGGCAGATCCCAGCGCTATTTCACAGTAGCGCGAATAATCTTTTTGGCTTGATTTCGCACTTCCTTCTGCAATATTTCCAGGGATAGAGACTGCACACCTTGTCATTTGAGAACGCATTCCATACCGCTCATCGGATGGAAGAGAAGGCATAACATCATACACTTTATCAACTATCTCCATACCTAATTGCCAAATCAAAAGCTTTTTGAAGTCTTTCATATTTAACTATATCGAGTAGCACAAGGCTGCTAGAAGCTAGCTACTAGCAGCTACCACTACTCGTTCAAATACTTTTCTGCCAACTTAGACAGCTCACTAGGGTCTTGGATTTGGTGCTTCTCATAGATAGTAGGATTCCAGATCTCAACTTTGCTTCCGGTGCCAACCAACATCGCATCTTTTTCAATTTGCGCGTAAGTGAGCATCGCCTTGGGGATGAGGAAGCGGCCGTTGCCGTCAAGTTCTACCGTAACTACCCCCGACAAAAAATTGCGTTGCAGTTTGCGGTACTCTTCGTTGAACTCGCTGAGACTTGAAATTTTTGAGAAGACCTTTTTGAACTCCACCATCGGGTACACGATCAAGCATGGCTCAAAGCCTCTGCGGATCACAAGCTCTTGGCCGTCCCCCTCGGGTAGCTGAGCCTTGATCCGTGCTGGCAGCACCAATCTGCCTTTGGCATCAAGTTTACTTTCGTATTCGCTGGTGAAGAAAGTCATGACTTTGTAGTGGTTGTCTATTTCTCCTAAACAAACGTAAGTATTTTTCAACCACTTTCAACCACTTTACGCCACTTTTTTACATTTTTTGTCAAAAAAATAACTTAAAACATACAAATAATGAATTTATAGAGTCTATTGGGCAGCTGTTTGTCTTGCCAAAAGCGACTTAACCTAAGATTATCAGCAATAAAAACTATGGTGCAAAGTGGAAAAAGCCATTAAAAAAAGGCAAGACAATCACCGGGCTTTCGCTACTCGCCAGACCTTCTCGGCTCGCCAGCCGAAACGCACGTGAAGGCTGGGCTCAAACAAGCCGCTCAATCCCTGCTGCGAAAGAAGAGCTTCATAAAAAAAGTTCAGACTACTAGGTGATAGTTAGAAATCAACTATTGAATAACCCGCGCCCTCGTTGGTGTTCTTCACCAACGAGTTATATTATTATTCTAAACTCAACATCAAAAATTTGATTCAAGATTATACTTCATTGGCTAGTAGCTTTCAATTTTAGCATTCGTGTTGGTGAAGAACACCAACACGGGCGAGTGGGCGAAGTCCTAATTGGTATTTTTCCACTTCGCGTTGGTGAAGAACACCAACGCGGGCGGGGGGCATGCCCAATGAATTCCTTTTCCCTAGCGTCATGTTTAAAACCACGTTGGGGCGCGTTTGCAACGCGTGCCTTTCTTTATTCAATCGACTCCAGCTCCAAATACCTCTTTTTATTTGAATAGTAATCCCTTCCGCTTCGTATAGTCTCGCCTCTTACCCCCGCGGGAATAGCACGCGTTGCAAACGCGCGCTAACTAGTCTTTGGCGTAAATGATTCCATTCATTTTTAACTTTTTTTTTCTCAAGCCTGATTCAAATCTTCAATTCCAAGTTCTCTCGTTTGTTGGTGAACCAACCCACTTATTCCTTGCACGCAACACCAAGCTGGACGCTTGCGACAGATGGGCTTTTCAAGAATATACCCTATGAGGTAATGTTCTTTTAAAATGAGATTTATGAGCCAAATTGAAAATTGTTCTGATAGTTAAACTATTACCATCTAGAGGACTTCCTCCTTCGTTTTTATAATTCACAAAATTGAAATTTGCTTCTGCTGAAAAATAGATGCGCTTATTATTAATATTAAAAAAATTTCTTCCAAATCCTACATTGAAATTAATCGACTTAATGCTTTGACTAACGGGAAACTTCGGAGAATTTACAACTATTGTTTCAATTCCTTCAATACCAATACCGCCAACCAGATACCATGAATAATTTGGTCTTATTATAATATCCTTACTAAAACTTACACCTGTAAAACCACTAAGAAAATTATTTGTTGACACAGTAGAACCACCATAACTAACTAAATAGTCCTGAGCCGATTTCCCTAACCTTAATTCCAAAATCCAATCACAAGTCGTTTTACCTTTGTTAAGGCCAGCTTTCATGCCTGCCACAAAATGATTCCCCAAAATACTTCCATAGCCCGTTGGCACCCATGCTCCTATAAAAAAAGCGTTATGAATCAAAACAGGCTTTGGCATATTGGATTTTATTTGGCCGAAAGCGTTAAATGATCCAAATACAATCCAGATAATTAATCGAATTTGCATAAAGAATTATCAATTGAATCTATGAATTCTCCTTGTCAAAGTTCTAATGTGTATTTGATTACTTAGCCTTTGAGTTAACACAAATTTACTCGAAGCAATTGAACCAATCAAATTAGTTACCTCAATTTCACTCTTAGTACTTAAATCATATTTAGAAAAATCAAAACCATGTTCCAATACTTGATTTGATAATGTCGTGGCATAACTTCGCCCTCGTTGGTGTTCCTCACCAACGAGTTATATTATTATTCTAAACTCAACATCAAAAATTTGATTCAAGATTATACTTCATTGGCTAGTAGCTTTCAATTTTAGCATTCGTGTTGGTGAAGAACACCAACACGGGCGAGGGAGCTTCATAAAAAAAGTTCAGACTACTAGTTGATAGTTAGAAATCAACTATTGAATAACCAAGAAATAATGTTTTCTAATCAAAGAATTTTCAACTCGGCAGAGCAACAAAAAGACTTTTGCTCATTCACGTTGGCGAGGAACACCAAAGTGGGCGAGAAATTTGTAGGTATGCTAGTGTGTTTTCCACCAAAGTAATGCTAACTTCCTTTCGTATCTAAATCTCAGATAAATATTTCGTTGATTAATATCATCGCGGTACATGATAGTGAAACTTTTAATTTCATTTGGTGTAATCTCTTGAAGGATCTGAGATGGACTAAATGTAGCACCTTTGATTTTCATTCTTTCGCCATCTTTTATATGAAACATTGGTATTGAGTCATTTACAAAACAAAGTATCGAATCATAATTGATTTCTTTTCTTTTGTTAACGTCATACATATAAAAGTCTAGCTTAAAATTTTCCTCAAGTTTTTCAGGGTATTTTTTTTTGACGTTTTTTAAATATGAACCGAATAAGAAGAAAGGGTTGGGAATAATTGGTACAAAGAGGCCGAAGGTTAAGGTTTTTGGATTATATAATTCAAATGTATGATCATCCAATTCACGAAATGCAAATTTCAAATCGCCATTGGATAATGTATCCACTGCAGAGCAGTTGTTCGGTTTAAAACTATCAATTTGCCATCTTAGTATTCTGTGTTGTTCTAATATCCTGCCTTTTTTCGAATAGGCTTTCCACTTATTTATCTCTTGGATTTTCATGCTTTTTAATAGCACAATTGAAGTGCAATTAGAGGTCAATACAATTAACCCTATAGCATAAACAATTCTTTTCATCGTCTGCCCCAGATTTTGTCTTGATAAATCGTATCGAATAGGTAATGAAGAATTGGGTGGAGAACAACATCGAACTTGTCGTAATGGACTGAAAGGCCTTGAGGAATGCGTGGATCATTTCCTGAATAATTTCTTATGTGCATATTACCTATCTTGAGATGCTGAACCGGATCTAAACTTTTTAATCTTTCAGCTAATTGGTTCTCAGTTTCGAAGTAGATATTTTCTTGTATATAATAATAGCTTTTGTTACCATCGGGGTTTTCCCAATAATTCAAGTCCTTCCAAAAAGCATCGCGATAGTCATTCCTGTCTATTTCAAGATATTTTTCTGCTTTAGCTGTCTGAGTATTCGATTTCTCGATATATTTAGAAATCTGAGAGGAAAACTCAGAGATACCGCCTGCTATAGCACCGTCTTGCCCTCGTTGGTGTTCTTCACCAACGAGCAAGAGACTATTCGCCCTCATAGTGCGACAAAAATATCCAGTCTTTTTCATTTTGCTCATAAAACCTCGCGCGGTTGTAATAGGCAAAAACTAAATTTACAAAAAATAAAACTTCGTTCAAGAAAATGTAAGCTCAAGAAATTAGCAATATCACGGCTATCTTGTTTTTCATCTAAAATCTTGCTCTATATTTACATTTGATTTTTTAAAGCTCACTCTAATGAAACTCTCTTTTCTTATCTCATTTATTATCGCCTTATCTGCTTTAACTTTATCCGCTCAATCCAAAAAAGAACTGGAAGCACGCGCGAAAGCGGCAGAAGTTCACGCCATAAAACTTCAAGCTGAAATTGAGCAACTGAAAAAAGTAAAAGAAGTAGACTTATCCACACCCAATAAAAAAGCTGGCTATAGCATGGGTGTTCTTTTTGCCAACAATGTAAAAAGTCAGGGGGGAGATTCGTTGGATGTAGAAGCGATGGTAGCTGCCGTGAAAGATGTATTTGGAAAGCAACCCTTAAAAATTGATCAACAACAATGCCTGCCAATTGTACAGCAGTACATGCAAGAAGCTGCAGAAAAGAAAAGTGCTGTTGCGAAAGAAATAGGTCAACAATTTTTAGAAAACAATAAAAAAAATGAGGGAGTAATTACAACCGCTACCGGCTTACAATATAAAGTACTGGCAAAAGGTACCGGCAAAACTCCCCTTGCTAGTAATAATGTAACGGTGCATTATACAGGTAAACTGATTGATGGAACAGAATTCGATAGTTCAATAAAAAGAGGGCAACCTGCGAACTTTGGAGTAACTCAAGTTATTGCCGGGTGGACAGAGGCGCTTCAATTAATGAAAGAAGGTGATAAGTGGATGCTATACATTCCTTACAATCTTGCTTATGGCGAAAGAGGCTCTGGTGGGCAGATTCCACCATACTCTACTCTAATTTTTGAAGTGGAATTGATTAAAGTGAATTAGAGAAAATTACTTATCTGGCATTACTACCGCCATAACAATATATGCGAGTATGCCCATACCAAAACCAAATACAGCCACTATAAAAAGTATTCGCATAATAGTTGGATCAGTGTCTAGGTAATTAGCAATGCCACTGCATACTCCAAATATTTTCGTTTCGCCCTTAGTAAGTTTCTTTGCCATTTATTTAGGATTTAGATTAAAGGTAATCAAAGATGTTTATCTTACTAACGTTCTGGTTTTTGCTTCCAAAAAATATTTTGAAATGGCCGCACGGTTTGGCCAATAAAATCGTCAGGGAATAATTCTTCATTCGGTAAGCCAACC
>JANYHI010000014.1 GCA_025359125.1 Cytophagales bacterium | reverse complement strand
TCATAATGTGTTTATATTGAACACATTACAAAATTTTAAGATCAATTATTTTCAAATCGTCTTAGGCACAAAATCCCTGTAACTACAATTCAATCAATGACTTGAATGAATAATTTTATTGAATATCAAAACGCTAGTGATAAATCAATAAAACAGAAAAGGACTCATCTCTGAGCCCTTTTCTGTTTTGAAGTTATATTTAATTTATTGAATAATCGTTACTGTACCCAAGTCTGTTACACTACCAACGGTAACACCAACACTTTCTTTAGTTAAAACTTGAAATCCTTCTTTCGGTTGAAAAGAAACTTTGTAAGATCCTACAGCCAATCCTTTAATTAAGAATTTACCAGTTGCCTGATCAGCAAAGGCTGTTCCCACTGTATCTGTTCCTGAAATTGCGTAAACCGCTGGAGTAGCGGTAAGAGGAGTAATCGTTCCTTTAATGGCACCCGAAGTGGCTTCAGTAATAGTTCTGATGACAGGCTTCAAATTAAATTTTCCAAGCACACCTGTTGATACAATTGATCTGGCTGCATCAAAGTCGAGTAGTATTTTATAAGTTACTCCAGCTTGGATGTTTGTATTAATCAAAAGTTTCAATCCAGATTGTTGAGCACTTGGCGTGTTCAAATTGTAAACTAAACCGCCCGTTTTTATAGAGTTATTAGCTCCTAACACTAAACGGATCTGAGAAATTTTTCCGGCAGGCAAATCAATTTTCCCCAGTATGGTATCCAACCCATTGGTTAATTTAAGGATGTTGTAAACCCCTTTTTTGATTTCCAAAGATTTCCATCCAGAGTTACTTTCTGATGAATTAACTTCTACTCCCTGAATATCAATGTTTACTTCTTGGTAATCTCCAGAGGCATCAGTAAGCCTTACCTCAACGCTGGATGTTTTTGAATTATCGCTTGAGCAAGCCATAAATCCAGCCACTATAAAAGACATGAGGGTTAAAAAAAGTGTTTTTTTCATAATTTGTATTTTTAAAATTTATGTCCTCTTAGACGAGTGATTTTTGTTAAAGTTTAACTAGTGATTTTGCAATCAACTCAGAGGCAGTTCCATTTCCGTAAAGGAAGGGTTGAGTTGCAAATACAGCAGATGAAGCGACCTTAAAGGCGTTCAAAATTTTAGAAAAATTGGCACCCACCAATTGATTAGTTCCGGTTTCAACTAATTCAATCCACTCTGTTTGATCGCGAAGCGTAACACAGAATTTAGAAAAGAAATAAGCTTCCTTTTGCAGTCCGCCACTATCGGTTAATACCAGTTTGCAATTTTCTAGTAAAGCAAGCATATCGAAATAACCTACAGGAGGAATTACTGTTACTTCTAATTTTATTTGAAGCGATTCTATAAACGCTTTTGTGCGAGGGTGTAGAGGTAGAATTACTTTTATATGAGAATTGATTTCGTTGATTGCTCTACAGATTTCTCTCAATCTTTTTTCGTCATTTGTATTTTCTGCTCGATGGAATGTTGCTAACACAAAAGATCCGTTTCGCAAAGCCTGAGATTTTATAACAGTAGCTTTAGTTTCAATTTTCTCTTTATAGTGGAGCACTGCATCGTACATTACATCGCCTGGTTGTTCTATTTGGCAATTGAAATTTCTAAAACCTTCTGCTTCTAAATTTTTGATGGCTGTTTCTGTGGGGCAGAAAAGTATTGAGCTAATTCTATCGGTAAGTATTCTGTTAATCTCTTCCGGCATTTTCATTTCAAAGCTTCTTAGTCCCGCCTCTACATGCGCAACAGGAATATGAAGTTTAGCGGCAGCTAATGCGCCCGCCAATGTGGAGTTTGTATCTCCATAAACCAAAACATAATCTGGTTTTTCTTTTACAAGAACATCTTCAATTTTCTCCAGCATGCGCCCCGTCATGGCTCCGTGGTTGAGCCCACTTATTTCTAAATTGTAATTTGGCTGAGGGATTTCCATCTCATCAAAAAAAACCTGACTCATATTGGCATCAAAATGCTGACCTGTATGAATGATTATTTCATTGATGGTTTGCTTTTTTAATGCACGCGAAACCGTAGCTGCTTTTATAAATTGTGGACGTGCACCGAGTACAGTTATTATTTTCATTAAACAAACGCGGGTATTCCTGTTATCTCATTCCCTAAAATCAACAAGTGAATATCATGGGTGCCTTCGTAAGTAACAACAGATTCTAAATTCATCATGTGGCGCATAATCGGATATTCTCCAGTGATACCCATTCCTCCATGCATTTGTCTGGCCTCGCGAGCAATCTCTAAAGCAACTTGCACGCTATTACGCTTCGCCATTGATATTTGCGGTGTAGTAGCTTTGCCTTCATTCATCAAAACACCTAGGCGCCAATTGAGTAATTGAGCCTTGGTAATTTCAGTAAGCATTTCGGCAAGTTTCTTTTGCTGTAGCTGAAAAGAAGCGATGGGTTTTCCGAATTGCATGCGCTCGGCCGTGTATCTTTTGGCAGAATCATAACAGTCCATAGCCGCGCCAATGGCACCCCAAGCGATTCCGTAGCGGGCAGAATCTAAACACATCATGGGGGCGCCTAACCCAGTCTTACCGGTAAGTAGATTTTCTTTAGGAACTTTTACATCGTGAAAAACAAGTTCACCCGTTGCACTTGCACGAAGACTCCATTTGCCATGTGTCTCTGGCGTTGTAAATCCTTGCATACCACGCTCCACAATTAATCCATGAATTCTTCCTGCTTCATTTTTGGCCCATACAACAGCCACATCTGCTTTAGGTGAATTAGAAATCCACATCTTAGCGCCATTCAAAAGATAATGGTCGCCCATATCTTTAAAATTAGTAACCATTCCGCTCGGATTCGATCCGTGATCGGGCTCGGTTAAGCCAAAGCAACCAAGCCACTCGCCACTTGCTAATTTTGGTAAATATTTTTTGCGCTGCGCTTCGTTTCCAAATTTATAGATAGGATACATTACCAAAGATCCTTGAACAGAGGCGGTTGAGCGCATGCCAGAATCGCCACGCTCAATTTCTTGCATGATGATGCCGTACGAAATATAATCTAACCCACCGCAGCCATATTCTATCGGCAGGGTAGGGCCAAAGGCTCCTATCTCTCCGAATTTTTTTACAATCTCGTATGGAAAATGCGCGCGCTGTGCCCAGTCTTCCACATACGGGCTGATTTCTTTCTTTACAAAATCTCGAACAGAACTACGGATAAGTTTATGTTCTTCTGTTAAAAGATCATCGATGGCGTAGAAATCTGGTTGCTCGTAACGATCTTGCTTTAGTGATTTTTTTGCAGCCGCTTCGGCAGTGTTAGAATGACTTGACATAGCTTTTGTTTATTCTTTATGAAAGGTTCAAATTTACGCTAAATAATTTTTGAATCCCGAAGACTTTGGGGTTGAATTTTGAAACTCGAGTAATAGATTATGGAAGACGGTACGTTGAATTCTAATCTGGTTGAGCAGGTAAAAAAACTTCAACAAAAGTATGCAGTAATGGGGCAAGATTTATCCTCTTATTTAGATGGATTGCTCCATGCCGATTATCTCACTTATTGGGATTATATTCATTTAGATACGCTTCTTAGTTTGCAAAATCCTAAAACTCAATTTCCAGATGAGAAGATATTTATCATTTATCATCAGATCACTGAACTATATTTTAATCTGATCTTGTGGGAGATTGAACAAATTGCAGATAAAGAAAATTTAGTCGAAAAGTTTTTTGTAGAGCGACTTGATAGAATAATCCGCTATTTTCAATTACTCGAAAATTCTTTTGGTGTAATGGTGAATGGAATGGAGCGCGAACAATTTTTGAAATTCAGAATGTCTCTATTACCCGCGTCTGGTTTTCAATCTGCTCAATATCGACTGATTGAAATTTGTTCTACCGACACAATCAATTTGGTAAACATTCAAGAACGAGAGGCATTAAGTGACTATAGCGACATAGATCAACAAATTGAAAAATTATATTGGCGTAGTGGTGCTACGGAGTTGGCAACTGGAAAGAAAACGCTTACGCTGCAGCAATTTGAAGAGAAGTATATTAAACTTTTCAAGGAAACTGCAATGAAATTCCGAAATAGAAACTTGTGGAAGTTATACGATGAACATTTCAAAGGATCAACAGAAGTGGTTTCGCGAATGCGAGAGTTTGATCAGCTGGCAAATGTGCTTTGGCCCTTGGCACATTTAAAATCGGCTAGCCATTATTTGCAACGCAGCCCTGAGGACATTAAAGCAACGGGAGGCACCAATTGGCAGAAGTATTTACCTCCGCGGTTTCAAAAAATTATTTTCTTTCCAGAACTTTGGACTCAACAAGAAAAAGATGAATGGGGTAAGGCGGGAGTTGTAAATTCTAAACTCTAAAGTGAGAATATTAGTAACTATATGGATGTTATTACCAATCGCATTGTTTGCTCAGGGCGTAACTCGCTTTACCTATCACGATGCAGCTAAGAAAAACCTGAAAGAAGTTTACCAGGTAAAAGATACACTATCAAATATTTTACAAGGCAGATACAATTCGTATTACCTAAATGGCAATATCGAGTCGAAAGGACAATTTGTAAATAATGAAACCGCGGGTATTTGGGCATTCTATTATCAGACAGGTAACTTACGTATGCGTGGAGTTCTCAGACAGAATTCTAACTATGGAAACTGGGAATATTTTTATGAAAGCGGAATGAAAAGCATGGAGGGTACCATAGACGGCAAAATGAGACAGGGGACATGGAAATTATATTATGAAAGTGGTGAATTGAAAGAGACCGGAGATTATATAAATGATAAGCGATCAGGTTTATGGACTACGTATTTTGAAGACGGAGTAAAGAAAGGTGAGATTGAATACGTAGAAGATAACGGTCGTTACACCGAGTTCTATCATTCGGGAAAAGTGTTAGGAGAGGGGCCAAGAGCAGGAGGAAGAAACGTAGGGCTGTGGAGATTCTTTTCGGAAGAAGGCACACTAGAAAGTGAGGGCGAATATGCATACGGAAAGAAAAATGGCATGTGGAAGAAATTTTATTCGTCTGGAAAAGTATTTGCAACGGGTGAATATAAAAATGATGACCCAGTAGGAGAGTGGATCTACTATTTTGAAGATGGAAAAGTAAATTCAAAAGGCTCTTTTGTAGATGGAAAGAAAGATGGCTACTGGTCTACCTTTAGTAAAATGGGTGCCATGCGAAGTGAAGTAACGTATAAGCAAGGTGTTGGTGAATATCGTGAGTATTATCCTGACGGAAAACTTAAGATTAAAGGCACTATAGAAAATGATATGAATCAAGGCTCATGGAAATATTATTTTGTAGATGGTAAATTAGAAGGTGAATGTGAATTTGATAAGGGAAGAGGTTCCTACACGGGATATTATCCGAATGGTTCTTTACAAACCAAAGGCCGTATTGAAGACAATAAGCGAGTAGGTACTTGGGAAATTTATGAGAAGGACGGAAAATTATCTGGCTATTATAAACCTATTTATGATGATCTGGAAACAGCAGGAGAAATTGAAGCATTGGTAAAGAAAATTAAACCCAAGCCCGCTCCGCGAAAGCAAGTTAAGCGCACAGGCTTTTATTATTTCAAACCGCTGTTTCCAGAGTATCAAGGGGTGATTATGGCCGCTAATCCGGCATTGACTTTTTTAGGTTCGATGCCATTCTCTATTGAGTTTTATAATCAAGAACGTCTCGGTCATGAATTTTCTTTTGAAGGTTTGCGCGATCCTTTTTTTACAGCCGATGCAGATGTGCCGCGTAATAAGGTTTTTCAAAGAGGATATACGATTTCGGTAAAGCAGAAATTTTATAATTCTATGAAAACAGGCATGTGGTACTTCGGACATCAACTACGATTGACCAATGTGAGCCACTTGGCTAATATTGATTTTCCATTGGCGCCTATTGCCAAGGTGATTGCGAGTGCCTCTGAGCAGCGGGCTGAGTATGGTGTGTTAGTAGGAGTAAGACTAATGCAGCGTAATGATGGTAATGGAGTTACGATAGATATTTTCGGGGGCTACAATATTGGATATAGAAATTTTGATGTTGACCCCGTTTATGCCAATACATTTTCGAGTATTAGCAAATCAAATTTCTCGAGCACCTTTAACTTTGGATTGAATTTTGGCTACTGTTTTTCGTTTGATGGAAGAAGGTAAGTATAGTACCAGTTAATAATTTTCAACTAAGCTAGTAACGATTAACCAATAACTGATAACGATTAATTGATAATCTAACTCATTTACTCTTAGTCATCATTCTTTTTAAGAGCCACTTATCATTTCTCTGCTTTACCCAAGTGGCAAAAAAATCTCCTTCGGCCCTCAGCGTATCTTTATTAACAATCACCTTTTGATGAAACGTGCCTTCTTGTTTGGCGGAATCTTCTTTTATTTCAATGGAAGTAGTATTAGACTTATTACTTACAACTTTAAAGTGAGAAAAAGTTTTAAGTAAAGCTCGAATAGAATCTCTTCCAATCACTTTCGTCTTTCCTACTTCGCCCATTTCACCATTTATTAAAAATGTATTTGCGATTGAATCCGCATCAACATTTAAGATTAAGCGGTCGTATTCTTTCATGGCAATTTCAATTTCTTCTTTCTCATTTTTGCATGATACAATCAACATGATGATGATCAGAAATAAAATAGATCGGTTACTCATCGCAAGTTGGATTAATGTGCTAGTTCTTATATTTGCAAACAAATCTAAAGGATAAATACCTTTCATTGTGAATAAAATATACGAAATCGACCTTCTACCTCAGGAAGCATTTGACGAGACTCTATTCAGATCTGCAGTCTTTCAAAAACTGTACATTAAAGAGTCAGAGGATTTGCTCATCAGACCTCTCCGCAGATCGATAGACGCACGCGGCAAAGAAGTGTTGGTAAAACTTCAAATAGAAATAATTTCTCGCGACAAGAACTCAACGTTAATTTCTTATTCGAAAGAGTATAAGAATGTAAGCAATGCCACAAGAGTAATTATTATTGGTGCAGGCCCCGCTGGCATGTTTGCTGCTTTGCGATTGATTGAACTGGGAATGAAGCCAATAATTTTTGAGAGAGGAAAAGACGTGCAAGCCCGAAGAAGAGATATTGCAGCAATCAATAAACAACATATTGTAAATCCGGAATCCAATTATTGCTTTGGCGAAGGTGGAGCAGGCACTTATTCGGATGGTAAATTATACACGAGATCTAAAAAACGTGGCGATATAAAACGCATTCTTGAAATACTGGTAGCCCATGGTGCTAAAGAAGAAATTTTATTTGATGCACATCCTCACATCGGCACTAACAAATTGCCACTGTTAGTTGCTGAGTTGCGCGAAAGTATTTTAAAAGCAGGAGGTGAAATTCATTTCAATGCAAAGGTGACTGACTTTCAAATAGCTGGAAATGAAATTACTGGTGTGATTACGCACGATGGAAATAAGATTGATGCAGTCGCGGTTATTTTAGCTACAGGTCACTCGGCTCATGATATATTTCACCTCTTGCATATTCGAAAGATATTAATTGAAGCAAAGCCTTTTGCATTGGGAGTACGAGTTGAACATCAACAGAATTTAATCGATCAAGTACAATATCATTGCAAAATAAATCGAGGCGACTATTTGCCTGCTTCTTCCTACACATTAGTTCACCAGGCAAAAATAAATGGAAAGGATAGAGGCGTGTTTTCGTTTTGCATGTGCCCTGGAGGATTTATTGTTCCCGCTGCCACGAATAGTGGAGAAGTAGTTGTAAATGGGATGAGCCCTTCTAGGAGAGATTCAAAATTTGCAAACTCCGGAATTGTAATGTCAGTTGAGGAAGGAGACTACAAACAATTTGAGAAGCAGGGAGCTTTGTCAGGTTTGTTTTTTCAAAACTCTATTGAAAAATTAGCATGCGAAATAGCGGGTGGCAATCAATCAGCACCTGCACAGCGTTTACTAGATTTTACAGAAAAACGTTTTTCTCCTTCGTTGTTAGATACATCTTATCAACCTGGACTTAAGTCAGTACAAATGTCTGAGGTATTGCCAAAATTTATTACCGATGGATTACGACAAGGATTTAAAAATTTTGGCAGTAAGATGCGAGGCTACCTAACTAACGAAGCGCAGATAGTAGGTGTGGAGAGTAGAACGTCTTCACCGGTTAAAGTGCCGAGAGATAAAGATTCATTGGAGCACACACAAATTTCAAGATTATTTCCATGTGGCGAAGGTGCTGGCTACGCAGGCGGAATTGTTTCTGCAGCAATGGATGGCGAGCGATGTGCAGAAGCAGTGTTTAAAAAATATTTCAAATGAGTAATAAGAAAACAGTAGTTGTGGGAGCAACCAATAATCCATCGCGGTATGCTTTTTTAGCAGCCGAAATGCTGCTGAACTATAACCATGAAATGGTTCCAATAGGAATTAAAAAAGGTGAAGTATTAGGTACTTCTATTTTAGATATCAATGCGAAGCCTGCATTGAGTGATGTAGACACCATTACACTATATATTAGTCCGCAGCATCAAGCTGAGCATTACGATTATCTCTTAAGTTTAAAACCCAGACGATTTATTTTCAATCCTGGCACTGAAAATCCTGAATTTGAAAAACTGATAGAAGCATCGGGAGCAGAAGCAATACAAGCATGCACGCTAGTTATGTTAAGGACTCGGCAATTTTGATTTTTTAAAATTGCTTTACCGGAATGGTATGGATGAGGGAAAGCACCAAATTATTTCTTTGGTTTTGGGGTTTGTTTTTTAGCCAATTTAGGAGCCGCTTTCTTTGCAATTTTTTTGACAACCTTCGTTTTGGTAGGGGCTTCTGTAGCCTTTCCTAAAATTTGATCTGCGTGGTTCTTCGTGTCAACTTTTTCAATTACTTCTCTAATGATTCCTTTCTCATCAATAATGTAAGTAACACGAGCAGTGCCCATATACTTTCTACCATACATTGATTTTTCTATCCAAGTGCCAAACGTGGCATGAACAGATTTATCGGTATCGGCCAACAAACGAAACGGAAGTTTTTCTTTCTCTATGAATTTTCGGTGCATTTTTTCATCATCCGAGCTAATGCCTAACACTTCGTAACCTGCTTTTTGTAGAGCCTTATAGTTATCGCGTAAGCTACAGGCTTCGGCTGTGCAGCCAGGTGTCATATCTTTTGGATAGAAGTATAATACTACTTTCTTCCCTCTAAAATCTGAAAGACTTACTTCCTTGCCATCTTGATCTTTTGTTTTGAAATTGGGTGCTGAAGTTCCAATAGGTAGTGCCATAAGGGTTTATTTTTGATGTACTATTTTCTGTTTGTATACTCTTTCGTTTCCGGCACGATCGCGTACCGTCAATTCAAAATCGCCTTTCAGTAATTGTTTCTTATCAAGCTTTTCAGATTGAACGATTCCTGTTTTGTAATCATACTTCATCAACAACCATTCACCATTTATGTTTGCTTCAAAACTGGCTATGCCCGATAATCCATCTGAAATTCTGAATCTTGCCGATCGCTGATTGCAATTGATTCGTCCCATGTTTGGTGGGATAGTATCAGTCAGTAATACGAAATCTCCTAGTTCGTGAGTTTTGAAAGTAATTTTATTATTGAGCCACTCTCCACCAAGGTATTCAAATCTTTTACCTTCAAGATGATATGCAGAAGTTTTATCTAGTGATTTAAATTCAGTTTTAGGTTTGAGGGTGATGCTAATGGTTTGATGGAGTGGAGTAAGCAAATTTCCTAAAGTAAACCGCTCTCGGTTATTCTCTATTTTATAATTTGTATTGAGATAGAGCGTATCGTACAAGTTTCCATTAGAGAAATCAGCATCTAAGTAATCGCTGTAATAATGATAATCAGTTCCGGATGGAACAACGTCACTGAAATTAAATAGAAGATTCCCTGAACAGGTTTTTAATGAGTCTGGCAAGGTTTTTCTTAGATCAATTAAATAAACATTTTTTGTAAACCCGCTGTAAGCCGGTGATATTTTAGTGCTCACACCTTTAATAAACATTTCGCTATTGTATTCTTTGTTTGAACAGACTTTTGAATTTACTGCTAGCGTATTTTCACTAATGTCGTAGTCAATTGCATTCGTCATTTGTTCAAGAAACGAAACGTTTTCAGTGGGTGCGTCATGTTTCAAGGTAAATTTTATTTGGCTTTTATTACCAGCTAAATCTCTCAAATCTATTTTAATTTTTCGTTGGGTATCTAAAACCTGCACTTCGCCTTTTGATAAAACTGATTTATAAAAAGTCAGCGGGTTTCCATCAGCTACGTATAACCGATTAAATCTTGACCCTTTGGTTTTTAAAATTTTAAAATCCATTAACGTAACGATGTCGTAGCTTTCATTGAAACTGATTTTTTCAATCTCTTGGGTAAATAGTTTTGTGCTATCGGCAAACATTTCAATGTAGTTAATGCCGCATCTAAATTGTGAACGATCTAATTTATCATGTGCTAAAATTTCTACGCCAATTTTGCCGTCAGCGAAAATGGGGAATGGAAGTGAGTAATTATTTCCAGATCGGATTACGCTAAACTCGTATCGGCCAAAGCGATCATTGATTCGGGAATTAATATCTAGTGTGGTAAGGGCTACTTTAAAAGCAATTGGCGAAAGCACATCTTTTATTTCTGAGAAGCCAAACGAGAGGGGGTTGAGTGCTTCGTTATTTTGATTTCTTATTTCGAAGTGAAGATGAGGGCCAGTGGAACCACCCGTATTGCCGGATAAGGCAATGGTATCGCCTCTATTAATTTCAAATTGACCTACTTCGAAAGGAAGATCAATATCAAAAGATTTTCTGGCGTATTGTTCTTTTAAGATATAATCGGCAATGGCACCTTTAAATTTATCTAAGTGCCCATACAACGAAACGTTCCCATCTGGATGGGTAATCATTAATGCATTTCCATATCCATAAGCGCCTACAATTACACGCGAAATATAACCTGACTGTGTAGCTAGTATAGGCACACCGATCATATTATTCGTACGAATGTCTATGCCAGTATGAAAGTGGGTAGAACGAAGTTCGCCCATTGTGCCAGCTAATAAATTAGGGCTGCCAGGGTTAACCGGAAAAAGATAAGGCGGTAAACTCGCAGCCCTTGGAGTTAGAATTTCCTGAGGCAAACTGAATTGGGCATTAGTACTTACTAGAAGCCCAAGGGTACAACAAAAAAATAAACTAACGAACTTCAAATTCCAACAGCTTCTCATCCTCAATGTATGCAGTTAATTTATTTCCGACCGAAACTGGCCCCACACCTTTTGGCGTGCCCGTAAAAATTAAATCGCCTGTGCGTAGCGTAAAAAATGTTGACAGGTAGGCTAAGATATAGTCAAACGAAAAAAGTAGCAGATTGGTATTTCCTTGTTGTTTTAATTGCCCATCAACTTCTAATTTGAAATTAATGTTTTTAATGTCTTTGAATTTTTCAACGGCAATAAAGGTATCTGAGATAGGGGCAGAGCCATTGAATCCTTTGGCAATATCCCACGGAAGGCTTTTTGCTTTTAGTTTTGTTTGAATATCACGGGCCGTAAAATCTATACCAACACCAATGGCATCGTAATATTTGTGTGCAAACTTTTCTTCAATGTTTTTTCCTTCTTTACAGATTCTTAAAACTAGTTCTACTTCATGATGAACGTCAGTAGAAAAGGAGGGGTAATAGAACGGAGCATTATTCCGTAAGACTGCCGTATCGGGCTTGGTAAAAATAACAGGCTCATCTGGGCGTTCATTGTTAAGCTCTTGAATGTGCTCTGCGTAATTTCTTCCAATGGCGAATATTCTCATACGATATAATTTGAATTACAAATTTAAAAGAATAATAAGTCTATATTCTTCTTTCGTTCATTTTTTGATAATTATGATAATCTAAGACTCTATATTTACAGTGTGTTAATGATAAAGTTATGATAAAGAAAATTGCTTTTATTTTTACCGTGGTTCTATTAGTAAACTCTTGTGCCACCGTACCAGTTACTGGCCGCAGGCAGCTTGATTTGGTTTCTAGCGATGAGATTAACACCATGTCGGTTGGCCAATACAAGGAAGTAATAACGAAAGGTCCCTTGTCAAACAATGCAGAGCAGGTGGCAATGATCAAGCGGGTTGGAGGCAGAATTGAGAAAGCAGTGGAGCAGTATATGGCCTTAAAAGGAGCATCCGATCAATTGGCTGGTTTTAATTGGGAATTTAACCTTATTCAGGATGATAAAACAGTAAACGCCTGGTGCATGCCTGGAGGGAAAGTGGCTTTTTATAGTGCCATCATTCCTATTTGTAAAGACGAAACAGGCATAGCTGTTGTAATGGGGCATGAAGTAGCACATGCGATTGCAAACCACGGCAGAGAGCGCATGAGCCAAGGTATGCTTGAGCAATTTGGTTTATCTACACTTGGCGCAGCCATGGGGCAAAACGCAACTATAACCAAGCAAATATTTTTAGAGGCAGTTGGTATGGGTGCGAATTTGGGAATGCTGAAATTTTCTCGTACGCACGAATCAGAAGCAGATCACATAGGATTAATATTTATGGCAATGGCAGGTTATGATCCGCATCAAGCTCCTAAGTTTTGGGAGCGTATGGTAGCTGGAGCCAGTGGACAAAAGCCACCTGAATTTATGTCAACTCACCCATCTGACGAAACCCGCATCAAAGATCTGCAAGGTTGGATGCCGGAGGCATTGCAATATTACAAACCATAACAGTTAACAGTTTTTGGTTAATGGTTGTTAAACGTTCGAATGATAGTTTCCCTCTGATAACTGTCTACTAATAACTATTAATTTCTCTATCCAATGACCGAACTCTATAACTTTCTTGCATCGTGGCAACTGTTTCCCGAGAAGGGAACATATGAAGTTTGCAATCGCCCAAAATCTGGTATTTATAAAATTCAGTTAAGAGAAAATACTAGGCAGATTCAAATTCACATGAACTGGGTGTCCTTTGAAGATCAGGCTTTTGAGTCGAGTTACGCTGTTTATCCTACGGGGCAACTTCAGGAGCTGCATGATAATGATGTTGCAGATTTTATTAAATGCTCTGTTATCGATTCACTCAATTTTGAAACTCTGTTTTTCAAGAATGATAAATTAGTGTTGGAGGTTCATCATGATATTACACCAAAGGGTTTTTTAAAGGTTACGCAGAAGCATCATAAAGAGAATGATAACGTAGCGGTTAACTCAGAGATTTATCATAAACAAATGAGTGTGCTTCCGTATTCTTCTTCCGTTTCTGGCGCGCTTATTAGACCAAATGAGGCAGGCGTTATTCGTCATCAGGCGCTTAGCGCGATGGAAGAGCAAACAAATATGATGCTAACTCAAATACGTCAGCAGATTGAGTTACTTGCCATTCAGGCAAAAGAAATTCAAAAGCGAAAAGAGCTGAGTATGTTGATTTATGACGCCAAACTTAGTTTCAGCCCCGTGATTGGGCAGGTTTATTATTTGTATGAAAATGCAGATGGCTCGCATATACTAACCATGATTGGCCCCAAAGAATGGAAAGGTAAAGCACCCTATAAAAATTTTGTGTCAACCGTTCGATTGCTGGCCGATCATACTTGGAAAGAAGTGTAAATGTTAATAGTTATTTGATGATCCGATAACGGATAACTACTTCTGCGTAAACTGACTTAACTTAATCTTGGTCAGCCACCGTTTCGTGTCTAGTGCAAAATCGCCATTCATCATCCAATCGTAGTAGGCAGGCTCGGCTTTAAATACTTGTAATACGGGTTTGCCTTTATGCTTACCAAAGTTAAATACGGCTTCTCCTTTTTCATTTTTGATCATCCTTCCAGATAAGTCCACCAACTCTGAAGATGATAACTGACTCAATGAATCAGCATTTGTGGTAATGGTTCCTATTTTTTTACCTAGTGTGTCAGTTACATCCTGATTTTCGTAACGCTCTATCTGCGCAAGCAAAACATCCATAGTGGCTTGCGTATCTGCCTCAGCAGAATGTGCTTCGGTCAAATCTTTTCCACAATAAAATTTGAATGCAGCCGAGAGGGTACGCTTTTCCATTAAATGAAAAATACGCTGCGCGTCAATCAATTTTTTGCGACTGTAATCAAATTCAATTTCCGCGCGTAAAAATTCTTCTACGAGCATGGGCATGTCAAACTTTAAGATATTGAAACCTGCCAGATCGCACCCTTCAAAAAACTTTGCGTATTCTTTTGCTACTTCTTTAAAAATGGGCTTACCTGCCACATCTTCATTGCTGATACCATGTATAGCGGTTGATTCTGCTGAGATTATAACGCCAGGGTTAATCAGGTTTGTTTTTCGAACCGTTTCACCAGTAGGCATTAACTTGATCACAGCGATTTCAATAATCCGGTCTCGTGAAATATTTATTCCGGTTGTTTCTAAGTCGAAAAAGCAGAGTGGAATCTTTAGTTTTAATTTCATAAATCAATTGAAGCGTTTTTGCAACAGGTTAGTAGCAATGTTTGCACACAGCTTTAGGCAGATAACGAAGAAACAGTTTTGTAGAACTGGCCAGAAGAGATACCAATTTTTTTAAGCAACTCTTTGGCGGCAGCCAGTATCAGTAGATTTTTTTCTCCGCTTAGTTGAATTGGAAATTCTTCGTTTGTACTAGAAATAAGAAACGTCTTTCCATCTTTCACTTTGTGAGGAAGAATTTTGTAAGAGATTGACTGAACATCGGCACGCTCTTTTGAGCCAATGGCTTTTATTGAAGGTACTGTTTCGGTATATATCAGTGTGCCTGCTTTTGGAGTATGGTCTGCAAGTTGAGTAAGGCTATCGATCGAGTTTGCATCAGCCGGGGTTAATACCGCTACATGATGCTGGAACTCCAATAAGTTAGTTTGGCTTTCGATAATAAGCACTGGTGCTCCAGGCTGAGTAATTAACTTACCATCAGTAAAATGATTAAATTTTCTTTTGTTGAGCGAAAGCACTTCGGTGATTAGCCTTGTTAGCAACTTGCTATCTTGGCCTGTAATTACAATGCGCTGCTTATCAATATTTTGTTGGTATAAGGCGGCTGAAGAAACTTCCATAAATAATTGAATTCCTAAAGTAATAGAAAATGTGCCGAATCATAAAATTCAGGGCGATTTAATAAAGGTCAAATCTCCTGCTTTAAATTTAATATTGCTCCACTCATTAAATTTAAAAGTAAAGCAAGCGATGGTAGCAGTGCTAAAATAACCAATCGCCTCGTTTGATAGCGCGTTAGCTAATGTACTAATTGTTGGGTTATGGCCAACCAGCGCAACCTGAGAGTCTACATTAGATAGTTCTCTAATTACATGAATGATTCCATCCATATTTGAATGGTAGATGCTTTGATTGAGTTGAAGTTTATCAACTGGTAGTTCAATTTTGTTGGCAATTATTTGAGCCGTTTGATGTGCCCTTACTGCGTGGCTGAATAGCAGGCGGTTGAGATAAATTTTCTTTTCTTTTAAAAAGTTTCCTACCCCTTCTGCTTCTTTAGTCCCTCGCACAGATAGTTGTCTTTCTAAATCAGTTTGGTTGTTTGATTTATCCAAAGCATCCGCATGTCGTAAAAGATAGAGAATAAGGGGCATTTTAAAAGTTTATTTTCCTCAATGGAATCTGGTTTCAGTTAAAATATTCTGATTTTAAAATTTAATTAAACATTTAATCGATAGCTAATCTCTTGATTGCAAGTTAATGCTAATCAGGTAAATGTATGAGTTATGATAGAGCACTCATACATTGATTTTATCACTTAACTAACGGCTCTTTAGGTTCTGCAAATTTGCGGTTTTAAAATTTTACTGATATTTGAGGCGGTTAAATATAAACTACGGCATGTCGAAAAATCTGGTTATTGTTGAGTCGCCATCAAAGATTAAGAAGATTGAGAGTTTTTTAGGTAAGGATTATAAAGTTGCTTCCAGCATGGGGCATATCCGCGATTTAAAGAAGGGAAATTCGGCTATTGATGTTGAAAATGATTTTGAACCTACTTACGAAGTTTCAGTCGATAAGAAAGAGATAATCAAGAACTTAAAGAGCTTATCAAAAGCTGCGGATGTTGTGTATTTAGCAACTGATGAGGATCGCGAGGGTGAAGCTATTTCGTGGCATTTAAAAGAAGTTTTAGACCTTACTGAAAAGAAAACAAGGCGAATAGTATTTACTGAAATTACCAAGAATGCCATCCTAAACGCAATTAAAACTCCTCGCGGGATTGATATTAATTTAGTTAATGCACAGCAGGCACGCAGAGTGTTAGATCGGCTGGTAGGGTTTGAACTTTCTCCAATACTTTGGAAAAAAATTAAAACCGGTTTATCGGCTGGTCGTGTTCAATCGGTAGCTGTGAAGTTAATTGTAGAGCGCGAGCGTGAGATCGAAAAATTTGAAACAAAATCGGCCTTTAGAGTAAATGCAATTTTTGATTTAGGAAAAGGTAAGCAATTATTGGCGGAACTCTCTGAAAGATTTACAGACGAAAAGAAAGCTTTTGAATTTTTAGAATCGTGTAAGGGAGCAGAATTCTCTATTTCAGATTTACAGAAGAAGCCGGCCAAAAAATCACCAGCACCTCCATTTACTACCTCTACTATGCAGCAAGAGGCTGGGCGAAAATTAGGATTTTCGGTTTCTCAAACCATGCTGGTAGCCCAAAAGCTTTATGAGGCCGGAGACATTTCTTATATGAGAACTGACTCGGTTAATCTATCAACCGAAGCGGTTGATGGAGCGGTAAAACAGATTACCTCTGCATACGGAAAAGAATTTGTTAAGACACGCCATTACAAAGGCAAATCGGAAAATGTGCAGGAAGCTCACGAAGCTATACGACCAACTAATTTTGGGATGATGAGCCCAGATAGCGATCGTAATGGAAAGCGTTTGTATGAATTAATTTGGAAACGAGCTATTGCCTCACAAATGGCAGATGCTGAACTAGAAAGAACTTCAGCTTCAATTAATATTTCAACCAGCGATAAAAAATTAACTGCTTTAGGTGAAGTAGTAAAATTTGAAGGATTCTTGAAAGTATACATGGAATCTAAAGATGATGATGACGATACTGAGGATGAAGGAAGCAAAGTACTACCTCCATTAAAGGTTGGGCAAGTGTTAGATTTGAATGAGCTGAATGCGACACAAACATTTACGCGCCACCCGGCACGTTACACCGAGCCAAGCTTGGTAAAGAGGTTAGATGAACTAGGCATCGGCCGGCCGTCTACTTATGCGCCAACTATATCTACCGTACAAAAGCGTGGGTATGTAGTGAAGGAATCTCGTGAAGGAGTAGAGCGTTCTTACCAAGTAATTCAGCTCAAAAAAAATAAAGTTACCACGACTACCGAAAAAGAAATTACGGGTGCGGAAAGCAATAAGCTTTTCCCCACCAATATTGCCATGGTGGTAAACGATTTTTTGGTGGAGCATTTTCCAGACATCACCAACTATTCTTTTACCGCAGATATTGAGCGCGAGTTTGATGAAATTGCTAATGGCAATTTGAAATGGCAGAAAATGATTGGCAAGTTTTATAAGCCATTTCATAAAACAGTTACTAAGACTGAATTAGTTGAACGATCTTCTGTTCAAAATAAAAATAAAGAACTTGGAGTAGATCCTAAGTCGGGTAAGAATGTATATGTAAAGCTCGGTAAGTTTGGTGCGTACATTCAGGTAGGAGAGAACCCCGATGATAATGGCGGAGAGAAACCAAAATTTGCAAGCCTAAAGCCGGGGCAATTTATTGAAAACGTTACGTTGGCAGATGCGCTCGAACTTTTAAAGATGCCTCGCGATCTTGGTGTGTTTGAAGAACTGCCAGTAGTTGCTAACATCGGACGCTTTGGTCCGTATGTATTGCACGATAAAAAATTTGTTTCTATACCTAAAGGAGAAGATCCGTATTCGATCACTCCCGATCGCGCTGTTGAATTGATACAAGCGAAGCGTGAATCGGATGCTAACAAGACCATAAAATTGTTTGATACCAATCCAGATGTTCAAATCTTGAACGGAAGATTTGGACCTTATATTAAGGCAGGAAAGAAAAATGTAAAAATCCCGAAAGGGAAAGAGCCGGCAGAATTGACATTAGAAGAATGCTTGACTTTGGCCGAAAATGCTCCTGAGAAAAAAGGAAGATTCTTTAAGAAGAAGAAATAGTTAGTTGATTCAGTGATTTGGAATTCGTTCATTATCCAATCACCGAATCACAAATTAATAATCGCTCAGTGTTTCTTCCAGTTGGCCTAGTGCTTTAGCGAGTTCATCATCATTCGGAGCGGCACCATGCCATTTGTGTGAGCCCACCATATAGTCAACACCAAAACCCATTTCCGTTTTCATTAAGTTGATTACGGGTTTGCCTTTTCTGGATGCAGCTTTCGCAGTTTCAATTCCATTGAGTGTTTCTTCCATGCTATTGCCGTTGAATTCCACCACCGTCCAGCCGAAAGCTTCCCACTTTGCTTTCAAATCCAATAGCGACAATATTTTATTAACCGGTCCATCAATCTGTTGGCCGTTATAGTCTATGGTAGCAATTACATTATCCATTTTATTGTGTGCCGCGTACATGGCAGCTTCCCACACCTGACCTTCTTGTATTTCGCCATCTCCCATTAAAACATAGACCAAGCTTTTGTCTTGATTAAGCTTTTTTGTCTGTGCAGCACCTAGTGCAGCTGATAAACCTTGGCCTAACGAGCCAGAAGCAATTCTTATTCCGGGTAGATGTTCGTGGGTGGCTGGGTGGCCTTGTAATCTTGTATTTAAAAATCGGAAAGTAGAAAGTTCCTTCACATCAAAATATCCTGAGCGGGCTAAAGTGGAATACCATACAGGTGAAATGTGTCCGTTGGAAAGGAAGAACAAGTCTTCACCTTTGCCGTCCATATTAAATTTTGATTTGTGGTTGAGGTGGTGAAAGTAGAGCGCTACAAAAAAATCAGCACATCCTAGAGATCCACCTGGGTGACCACTCTGGCAAGCATGCACCATTCTTACAATGTCCCTACGGATTTGCGTAGCTGTTTTCTTTAATTTTAGTAAGTCGGGTTGGCTCATGAGATCTAATTTTGCACGAAGATAATAATTGAATGGATGGCAGAAAAAATATTCTGAGTCTTATTTATACTTAAACAAACCATTTAGGGATAGCTCTAATAATTCTCTAACTCTTCACTTTGGGAGAGATTGGAAACCTAGCTGCATTTGTTGATAAAAAAATTAAATCTGTGATATCTGTAAGTACGCCAGTTAAGAGTGTAACATATTTTATTCTCGACAGCTCACCTTTACAGCATAATTATTCAGATTGTTTTAATCTGCATTCCTTGGCTAAGCTTTATGAAAAAAATATTACTGGCAATGCTTGTGCTTGCGATGTTCACTATATCTGCAAAATCGCAACATCTATCGCAATCTTATACAACAGCACTTGGTGTAAAGGTATGGGGAGACGGAGCAGGAATTTCCTTAAAACATTTTATATCAACCAACCATGCGCTAGAAGGCGTGGCCTACTTCTGGAATCAGGGCACACGAATTACCGGCCTATATGAATTTCATTTTGATATTGATAATGCACCAGGACTAAAATGGTATGTTGGCCCTGGAGCTCATATTGGCTTTTATAATAATGATGGTTACTATAACAATGGTAATAATAATAGTGGAGGGGCATTTGTAGGTATAGATGGAGTGCTTGGATTAGACTATAAATTTAAAGGTGCTCCCATTAATCTTTTCTTTAGATTGGCAACCCTCTATTGAGTTTGGCAATGGCAGAGGATTTGTAGGAGGGTGGGGCGGGCTAGGAATACGTTACACCTTTTAAATGAATCATTGATAGTTGCTGAATTTAACTGACCAAACCTAAAAACCAATAGTTTCGCCTTATCCCTTATCATGAATTCCTCTTTAAAACTTCCGTTTTACGTGAAAGCATCTCTTACCTTTATTGGGTTATTTGCTTTTATAAACACACTATACATCACTCAGGATATTATTATTCCTATCATCTACGCAACCATCATTGCCATTGCAGTTAGCCCTCTGGTTAATTTTTTTACTAAAAGAAAAATGAGCCGAACCTTTGCTATCATAACCTCTCTCACTCTTCTATTTCTTGCCACTGCATTATTAGGTGTAATTCTATATTCTCGACTAAGTTTATTTACAGATTCATTTCCTGATCTTTTAGATAAGATAACGGTGGCCTTAAATAATTTTACCGTATGGGCTTCAAAAAATTCAATGTTAAGTACACACAAAATCAATACCTTTTTCCTCAATGCAAAAGCGAATATTCTTAGTAATGATTCCATCAATGCTAAGATCAGTTCTGCTGGAGATGCGTTAGTGGTACTGATTTTAATTCCGGTGTATGTTTTTATGATTTTATTTTATCAGCCGCTGTTGCGGGATTTTATATATCAATTGTTTGGTGAAGTAAACCGGGTAGAAGTGGCAGCAGTACTTTCTTCAACAAAGAACATTATTCAGAAATACCTACTTGCGCTATTATTGGAGGCCACCATTATAGCATCTCTTAATGCAGTTGGTTTTTTTATACTCGGAATTGAATATGCAATAATTCTTGGCATTATTGGCGCACTGCTCAACATTATTCCATACATAGGAGGTATTATAGCAGTGATATTATTTATGACAATTGCCTTTGTAACCAAATCTTCATCTTATGCCCTTTGGGTTTTGGTAATTCACCTATTTATTCAATTTGTAGACAACCATTATATTATTCCAAAAATTGTTGCATCAAAGGTTAAAATCAATGCGCTTATTTCGATTGTAGCAGTACTTGCTGGCGGTGCTCTATGGGGTATTCCGGGTATGTTCCTGTCAATACCTCTTACCGCTATTCTTAAAGTAATCTTTGATCATATTCATTCATTAAAACCTTGGGGTTTTCTGTTAGGCGATACTATGCCAGCCCTAACTTTTTTTAAGCTACCACCCAAAAATAAATAACTTACTTACAAACGATCTAATGAAACTTCATTAGAGACAGTAACAAATGGAAGAAGCAAAAAATACATCTAAAGATAGCGAGCCGGATGATCCTGCCCCTCAAAATAATTTTTTGTCGAGTGCCAAAGATTTTTTTTTGGAGGTAAGCCTGTTATCAAATTTTACACTGCGCTTTTTTAGAGAAGTATTTTTTCCGCGTTACGAATTTAATGAACTGATTAAACAATGCTATAGAGTTGGATATCGCTCGTTGCCACTGGTGGGGATCACCGGATTTATTATGGGTCTTGTGCTCACTATTCAGTCGAGGCCAACCTTAGCAGAATTTGGTGCAGAGTCTTGGTTGCCGGGTATGGTAGCAGTTTCAATCATACGTGAAATTGGTCCGGTTATTACGGCACTCATTTGCGCAGGCAAAATTGGCTCCTCCATTGGTGCAGAGCTTGCTTCGATGCGTGCATCAGAGCAGATTGATGCTATGCAAGTGTCGGGCATTAACCCGTTCAAATATATTGTCATTACACGCATAGCGGCCACCACATTGATGGTGCCTATCCTTGTTATTTTTTCTGATGTGATTGCGCTCTTTGGCTCGTATGCAGGCGTAAACATAAAGGGAGATGTAAACTTTCATTTATTTTTTGCGCAGGTATTCAATATATTAAAATTCTCAGATGTGTTTCCTGCCGTTATTAAAACTTTCTTTTTTGGTTTTGCCATCGGATTAATCGGATGCTATAAAGGATATAACTCAAATGAGGGAACCGAAGGCGTGGGCATTTCGGCCAACTCAGCAGTAGTAATGGGCTCACTGCTTATTTTTATTATTGACATGATCGCGGTACAGGTTGCAAGCTTATTTATGTAATGGAAACTACACTGCCTACCAATACTGATCAGCCAAAAAATCAAGCTAATGTAAAGTCTGCAGAGATGGCTTTGGAGATAAAGAATTTACAAAAATCATTCGCCAATAAAAGCGTATTAAAAGATATTAGCCTCACGCTTACCAAAGGAGAAAATTTGGTGGTGTTGGGGAAATCCGGAAGTGGAAAATCGGTACTTATAAAATGTATCATCGGGTTGATAGAACCAGATGGAGGTTCGTTGCAGGTGCTCGGAAAAAATATTTCTGAGTTAGACGATAAAGGTTTAAATGATCTCAGAAAAAAAGTGGGCTTTCTTTTTCAAAGCGCGGCCTTGTACGACTCTATGACCGTGCGGGAAAACCTGGAATTTCCGATGCGAGAACTTCGAATGAAAGAAAGTGAACGCCTGGAATTGGTAAAAGAAGCATTAACGAATGTTGGACTTGCAGAGGCAATTAATAAAATGCCATCAGAACTTTCTGGTGGAATGAGGAAGCGAATAGGCCTGGCGCGTACATTAATATTAAAGCCTGAGATTATGCTTTATGACGAGCCTACCACCGGACTTGATCCAATCACCTCAAAAGAGATTAGCCAGTTAATAATGGATATTCAAAAGAGGTTAAATACAGCTTCCATCATTATCACGCATGATATCGCTTGCGCAAAGATTACGGCTAATCGTATTTTAGTTATTCGCGATGGTGTATGTGCTGCAGCCGGAACATTTACTGAATTACAAGCATCACAAGACCCTTGGATACATTCTTTCTTTGAATTATAAAAAAATATTAAATCCACCATCATGGAAAAGCAAAAAGGAAATAAAATTAAATTGGGAATATTCGTTTCCATTGGACTAACTCTCTTTATTGTTGCTATCTACCTAATTGGCGAAAAGCAGCAGTTGTTTAGTAAAACATTTTTAATCAGTGGAATTTTTAAAGATATTAGCGGTTTACAGGTAGGAAATAATGTGCGCTTTTCTGGAATCAACGTTGGAATAGTTGATAACATTGAAATGATTGCAGACACAGCAGTACGAGTGGATATGGTAATTGATGAAGATACCAGAAAATTTATGAAGAAAGATGCCAAGGCAATTATTGGCTCAGACGGACTAATGGGAAATAAAATAATTACCATTACACCGGGTACTTTAGGAAGTGAAGAAATTCAACATAATGCTACTATTGCAACTATTTTGCCTATTAGCATAGATGATATTATGCTTAATTTAAAAATAACCAGCAATAATGCCGCAGATATTACTGATGATCTAGCTGTAATTATGTACAATGTTCGGATGGGGCGAGGAACCATAGGAAAATTTTTGATGGATAGTGCATTTGCCGAGAGTATTGATCAAACGCTTAGTAACATAAGACAAGGCGCGGGAGGCTTTAAACAAAACATGGACGCGGCCAGTCACAGTGTGCTTTTACGCGGATTTTTAAAGAAGAAAGATAAAGAGGCAGCTAAGAAAAAAGCAGAAATCATTAAGAGTGAAAAAGAGAAAAAGAAGCAATGAGAATATATTTTTTCAAGGGTGGCTTCCGTTTAGTAAAAAGGTAACCAAATATTTTATAGCTCCTAAATTTTTTCTTTCATTATTATTTCTTCTTCTATCAATTTGCTGCGGGTATACGCAAAAAAAAAATAGTTCCGATGCTCCCAAAACGCTGAAACAACGATTTCATGTCAGCAAAACTCAAAATTTTTTAAGCGGCTTCATCCGCAAATCAGATACTGTCTTCGTAGTAAAAAGTGAGGATCCATACGTGGCGTATGAAGGAAAAATTATTCGTAAAATACGATTTAAGCATCTAGGCTTTGAACATAACGTAATCGATTCATCACGCAAGGTTCTCTCTTTTATTGCCGAAACTGGTAATAGGCTTCATTCCAATTCAAAGTTATCGGTTGTACGCGACAACCTGTTCATCCGCGAGGGGCAGCCACTCAATTCATATCGGGTGGCAGACAATGAAAGATATTTACGAAACCTGGATTTTATACTAGACTCTCGAATTTATGTCAACCCCATTGCAAATACTAAAGACTCTGTCGATCTTTTAGTAGTGACGCGCGATGTATTTAGTTTCGGTGGTTCCTTTAGTCCAGATAGTCCAACGAAGTATAAAATACAAGTTGAAGAATTAAATCTCGCTGGCTTAGGCCAACGGCTTCAGTTTACTACGTTAGTGGATGCTGCTCGTAACCCTCGGCTCGGCTTCGGTTTGCTATATCAAAAAACAAATATTGCCGGAAGTTTTATAAACGGTGTGGTTGATTATTCGCAAATAGGCACAGACCGAAATTATGGAACCGAAAACCAGCGCTCTTACTCCGTTCAGTTAACACGGCAGCTCTTTATGCCATACACCCGTTGGGCTGGTGGTATTACCCTTAGTGTTAATAAATCTGATAATGTTTATTCTAAACCCGATTCTGTATTTGAAAGCTACCATTATAATTTGCAAGATTATTGGGTGGGCTATTCATTCGGAAGTAAGAGAAAAATGGAAGGTAAAAAGGAGAATCGAAACAGGAGATTTGTTGCCTTGCGGGGTTTTCAACAGTATTACTCGCAGGTTCCTACTCGCTATGCAAACCGTTTTGATTCCCTATATTATCGTAATCGCACAAGCGTATTGGGGCAAATAATTTTTTTTAGGCAAGATTATTATAAAACTCGATACGTGCTTGGCTTTGGCAGAACAGAAGATGTGCCATACGGCTACCGAATTACATTTACAGGAGGGTGGGAGCAAGAGCAGGATCTGCAGCGTCCGTATGCCGGTGCCGAAATTTACAGAAATGTGGTAAATAAGAATGGAGCATTTTTTATTTACACATTGCGTCTTGCATCTTACTACTCAGCAGGCCGATCAGAAGATGCGTTAGCATCTCTCAACCTCACGCATTACAGCAAAATTTATACTGTGCGAAAATCTTTTATAAGGCAGCAGTGGGACTTGGGGTATGCCAAACAACTGAATCAAATTAAAAAGCGCCCGCTTAATATTAATGACATCAACGGCCTTACGGGATTTCTTCCGGATAGTTTATTTGGCAACGAGCGATTTAACTTGAGATATGAGATAACTCTTTTTACGAGATGGAATTTAATCGGCTTTCGCATAGCACCCACTGCACGCGCTGAGGTTGCACTTCTTTCTCCTGCAAAGACACGCCTAATTCTTGAAAAAAATATTTACACCAGTATTTCTGGAGGATTTCGTATTCGTAATGAAAATTTAATTTTCAATACGATTGAAGCGCGAATTTCTTTTTACCCCAGAACAGTTGAGCGAATTAGCCAAGTAGGTTTTTCCATTCAGGTTAACTTCAAAATCAAATACCCAACAACACTGGTAAGCGAACCCGCTACGGTTTATAACTAAGAAAGCTAAAAGCGTATATGTTAAATACGCAACTTTTAAATTTTTGGTTATAAACTAATTGTGCATTTTCAAACTGACCTTTATACAAATAAAACGCAAGCTATGATTACCCAAAACCCCACTCCACCCAAAATGCTTACTTGGAAACAACAAAAAGATAATTTGAAAGTTCGGTTTCCTGCATTAACGAAGGATGACTTAAACTTTGATGAAAAGAGAAAATATGAAATGTTAAATAAGCTGCAACTTAAACTGGGAATGACTCCCAATCAGTTGGAAGTAATCGCATTGGCATAGGCCAGGGTGTAAGTATATAAGTAGAATCGCAACTTTACTTCATGCTTCGGATTTCATCTTCCAGTTGATCCATATCGTGAATAAAATCCTTAAAAGAAACCCATTGAGTGGCAGTGGTGTGTTTAAAATTTGCAATCCGATTTTTCAACTCTGTATTACGCTTTTCGAAATCAGCAATTTTTCTGTAACATATTTCTCTATCATCCTTTTCATTCTCTTTATTTTTAATCTGAGTAGCTCAAATTTCTTTTGGTTTTCAAAATATTGCCACTCAGCATCTTTTTTTGAATAGTTGAAATTCTGAGTCTGTATCTATTTCAGATTCACTACGTGTTTTGTCAGCATCAGCTTCTACTAATGCGCTCTCTTTCCTTGATACCAACTCTTGGCCAATGGCGGAAAATTCGAACATCGCGAGGGTCACTACCAAAACCATCATTCTGCTTTTCATAATTTTAGATTAATTTTAGATTAATTTTAGTACAAAGGTTATCTGTTCTGCTTTTTTAAATATTACAAGAGGGTAATCAGATGTTGTATCATTTACAGTTTACAAGAGATTTTTTTTTTGCAATTAAACGATAGCTTAATTTACAATCCCCTGCCATGAAGCTCTATATCAAATACATGGTTAGTTTACGTTGCAAAGCAATTGTTAAAGAAGAATTGCGAAAAATTGAAATACCCTTTACATTGGTTGACTTAGGTATAGTTGAGATTCTGGGCGATATTGCACCGCAACAGCGCAGTCAACTAAAAATCAATCTTTTGAAATCAGGACTGGAACTACTGGACGATAGGAAAAGTATTCTTATTGAAAAAATTAAAAGCGTGATTGTTGAAATGATTCATTATTCCGATCAAGTTCCCAAGGTGAACTATTCTGAATACTTGAGCCAAAAGTTAAATTACGACTACACCTACTTATCAAATGTTTTTACTGAGGTAAGAGGCATTACCATTCAGCACTTTATCATCGTAAATAAAATTGAACGAGTAAAAGAATTATTAATTTATGACGAGCTGAATCTTTCACAAATTGCTTACAAGCTTCATTACAGCAGTGTGGCTCATCTTTCTAATCAGTTCAAAAAAATCACCGGCCTTTCACCTTCCTTTTTTAAGCAATTCAGGCAAAAGCGAATAAGTAATCTAGAAGATATTTAAAACATATCAAGTGATATCAGTAAGCTTAGATTTCGCCCATCAATTCTCTAACTCAGCAGCCCGCATTTACAACTCGATACTAACTCTCTCCAATATTTTTTGGCTTTTACATTATACAAACAGAAAGCTTAGAAATCAAGTAATTGTGTGACTTATGTAAACATTGGCCTTGCATCTGTAAGCCTATGATGGGTAGATACAATTATGTTTGTATTGGCTCAAGTGGTTGCTATTATTTAGAATCATATAATTTAAAACCATTACTTGTGGAAAAAAATATTGTTAAAACTACTGACACCATTGAGTTAGAAAAGTCGAAAGCGCACATAATTGTTGAAATTATAGAATACATGCCTAATGCAGTAGTAAGTAAAACGATTATTAAAAGAATATCAGGCAACATTACAGCCTCTTCGTTTGATGCGGGTGAAGAACTTGACGAAAAAACATCTCCTTTTGATACCTATGTGCAGATAATTGATGGCACTGCAGAAATTATTATCAATAAAAAAAATTTAGACTGCGATTGGGCGAGGGCATTATTATACCCGCGTACGCCAAGCATAAATATAATGCCAACGAGCAATTCAAAATGATTTCTACGGTAATCAAAAACGGATACGAAGAGTAATCAAACAAGACGTTAAATTCTGTACCTAAAAAAGAGCCTTTGAAACTATACATCAAATATATGGTAAGCATCCGCTGCAAAATGGCGGTAAAAGAAGCCTTGAAAAATTTAGGGCTACATTTTATAGTAGTTGACTTAGGCGAAGTTGACATCATGGAAATATTACAGCCGAGCAACGAGAGCAGTTGCGACTGGCTTTGCTTCCATCGGGCCTAGAACTGATGGATGATAAGAAGGCCGTTTTAATTGAAAAAATTAAAAATGTAATTACAGAAATGATTCATCACTCAGATGAAATTCCAAAAATGAATTATTCTGACTTGATCAGCGAAAAGTTAAACTACGACTATACCTACTTGTCTAATGTCTTTTCAGAAGTTAAGGGTATCACCATTCAGCAATTTATTATTATTCACAAAATAGAGCGCGCCAAAGAGTTGCTGATGTATAATGAATTGAACCTGACAGAAATTTCCTATAAGCTTCACTATAGCAGCGTGGCTCACTTATCTAATCAGTTTAAAAAGATGACAGGCCTCACACCTTCGCATTTCAAACAGATGAAAGATAAAAGGCGAATACCCATTGAAGAGATTGGAAACAAAGAGGCAGAACTTGTAAGTGAGGCACATACCCATCAATCCGAATCCGTTCAAGAGCCTGTTAAGAATGCAAACCCATAGCAAAACACCAACCGTTGCCCTCACTTTAGACAACATTAAAAATTGGGCACACGCAAGCTTCGACCCATTGGTGATTATAGATGCACATGGTAAGATTGTGGAGTTGAATAAACCTCTAATGACCATTACGAATAAAATAGAAAAGGAACTTATTGGCAGTCATTTTTATAACTACTTTACAGATCCTGAAAACGCAAGAGAGTTTCAACGACAACTATTTGAAGATAGCTCGGTTAATGGTTATTCGCTTACCGTGCGAAACAATACAGACACAGTAGTGCTTTGCAACGGATCGGTTTTTAAAGATTGGAAAGGAAAAACACGAGGCGTGATAGTTATAAAAGATGTAACACAACCAAAAGTAACGCAAGTAATTTTTTCAGATATAGAATTAGCCGAGCAAAAAAGAGAAAATAAGGAAGTTACCGATCAAGTATTAAAATCTAGTGTTTCGATAGGATCGGATAGTCAATATGTTAGAAGCATTATTGAGTCTAGCCGAGATCCACTTTTCGCCATCAGTTCAGACGGTAAAATTATTGATGTAAATAGAGCAACCATCAACGCCACCGATAAGCCAAGAGAGAAAATTATAGGCACCAGTTTTGTTAATTATTTTGTAGAAAAGGAAAAAGCCAATGAAGCTTACCAAATAATATTTAAAGATGGCCATATCACAGATTATTCTTTAACGATAACTGACGGAGCTCTTACGGATGTGTTTTGCAATGGATCGGTTTATAAAGATGATAAAGGAAAAGTATTGGGTGCGGTGATAGTTGCCAGAGACGTAACCGAGCAAAAGAAAACTTCAACTGAATTATTAGAGGCAAAGGTTTTTGCTGAACTGGCCACCGGAATAGCAGAAGATGCTAAAATAAAAGCAGAAAAAGCTACGCAAGTTGCAGTAGATGCGGTAAAAGCAAAACAACAGTTTCTGTCTAATATGAGCCATGAAATTCGCACGCCTATGAATGCGATTATCGGATTTACTAAAGTGTTATTAAAAACCGACATGTCACCCAAGCAGCGAGAGTACCTGGCCGCTATTAAAATGAGTGGAGATTCATTGATCGTATTGATTAACGATATACTCGACCTAGCGAAGGTAGATGCTGGAAAAATGACGTTTGAACAAACGCCCTTTAAAATGGCACAGTCATTATCGGCTATGCTTCATTTATTTGAGCCCAAAATACAAGAAAAGAACTTGAAACTGGTAAAAGAATATGATAGCAAAATTCCGCAAGTGCTGTTAGGCGATCCTATTCGATTACACCAGATCATTTTAAATTTAGTAAGCAATGCGGTGAAGTTTACTTCGCATGGAAAAATCACCGTAAGCGTTACTCTAGTAAACGAGCAGGAAGACAAAGCCACAGTAGAATTTGCTATAGCAGACACGGGAATTGGAATAGCTGAAGAAAAACTGCAATATATTTTTGAAGACTATCATCAGGCCACCCC
>JANYHI010000005.1 GCA_025359125.1 Cytophagales bacterium | reverse complement strand
GGAAGCGAAAGATAGAGGAGTGGAGGGCACGGTATATGTTGACTTTGTGGTTGAAGAAGATGGAACGGTGAAAGAAGTAGTAGCAACTGATTTTATTGGTGACGATTTCGATCAGCTCTTGAAAGATGAATCCGTTAGAGTAGTTTCGGCAATGCCAGCGTGGACAGCAGGCCGCCACAGCGGTAAGAATGTTAATACCGCATTTAGTATTCCTATTACTTTTCGCCTTAGCAACTAAGCGAATGTTTTTCTAATCAAATAGATAGGACTATACTATCTATTTGATTTTAAATTTTGACCATCTCTCAAGATAATACCATTCAGCCTATCGAAATAATTATGAGAAATGGAATTGATTTACATATTTTACCTCATATCCATAGAAGATTAATTGTAAATCTAACGTGTACTATTATTATTTTGATAATCGCATCTTGCGGTAAAATAACTCCAAATCAGTTTGAAGTAGGGGAAGAACTAAGACCCTATGTATTTCAATTTTTTATTGAGGCTGAGCGTAGGCAGATTCTAGTGAAACGACCGAATTTAATTGTTTCCATAAAAAGTTTACCTAAAGTTACTCTGGCTTACGGCATGACTTATTATACGGATCCTATTGAAATTGTAATCGATCAGGACTTTTATCAAAAGAATTGTAATACAGATCAAGGGAAATTAAAAATTCAATTTATCCTATTTCATGAATTCGGTCATGCCATACTTGGCAGATCGCACATAGAAGCAAATTCAATTATGAATGCAAAAACAGTTGGCCTAGATTATTATTCTTGTAGCCAATCATGTAGAAATATATTGATCAATGAGTTATTTCAAAAGAGAGCGAGTTAAGGATAAATCTAAACCATGTTAACTGGAGGAACGCGAAATACAAATCTATTCGTGGCCGATTGGATTGATTAAGTTGTTAGTTCAAAGTTTAAAGTTGACTATTCGCTGAGATAAAGTTAAGTTTGTTGCTGGATCATGTAATTTCAACCATGAACTTACACTACAACTTAACAACTTAATTATGATAGGCTTCTTCGAAAACCAATACCTTTCTTATAAAAAAGATCACATCAAAAACTTGTTGGCATTGGCAAAAGCTGATGGTCATGTACATGAAAAGGAAGAGGCAGTAATCTACAAAATAGGTAAGCGCTATGGCCTTAAGGACAGACAGGTGAAAACCATTTTAGATAGTGATGAAAAATTCACAGTCAATGTGCCTAATAATCATATTGATAAAATGAATGTGTTATATGATTTAATGCTAATTGTGTTTGCCGATGGAATAGTTGAAAAGAAAGAAGTAGCTTTTTGTGAAGACGTAGCCAAGCAGTTTAGTTTAAAAAAAGAAGTAGTTAAATGGCTTCTCACAGAAGTATTTGATAAAGGCAAGGCTCCTGCTACCGATGAGTGGGAAGAGTTGCGCGAATTTGCTAAAGAGAAGTTTGCGGTTAAGAAATAGAAATCATTTTAGCTTCTATCCAAATATTTTTTCTATTCCAATAAACTTATCGAAGATGATAAGTATTGAAAGTATTCCTAAAAGTATTGGGCAAATCCAACAGATAGCAAAGTTTACATATTTTTGAAGGAATGAGCCTGCAAACGTATCATTTCCATGCGATAGCTCCTCGTTCATATTTGCAATCTTCCATTTCCGCCTGATGAAAATGCACAGCATACAGCCGCCAATAGTCAAACTCAAGTCGCACATATCCGATACAAAAGTTAAGAAGTCTCGATCCTTATAGAACGATAGATGAGATAGGAATTCTACTTTGCCCTGGCTTAACAGACTGGGTATGCCAATTACAAAAATCAAAGTAGCAACACCCCAAACAACGGGCTTGCGCGGCAACTTCTTTTGATCAACTAAATAAGCAACCGGCACTTCTAATAATGAAATAGTTGAGGTGAGTGCGGCAAAGCATAATAGTAAGAAGAAAGATCCACCTACTATTCTTCCCGCTATCGGACCCATATTGTGAAACACTTTGGTCAATACAACAAAAACTAAACTTGGGCCTTGCACATCAAAAGCACCAATGGCTGCCACCATTGGAAACACCATTAGTCCCGCTAAAAAGGCTACAGAAGTATCTGCGATTGAAATCACTGCCGCAGCCGAAACCAAATTCTGTTTCTTATCTACATATGAACCGTAAGTCATCAACGTTCCCATTCCTAGTGAAAGAGAGAAAAACGCTTGTCTCAATCCATCAAAAATAGTTTGAATGTTGATTTCACTCAAATTAGGAACCAAGTAAAATTTAACTCCTTCAATGGCATTCGGTAAAGTCAAGCTATAAATGATCAATCCAATTAAAATAAAATAAAGAGCTGGCATCATAATTCTATTTCCAGCTTCAATTCCTTTTTGCACTCCTTGCGAAACAACAAAAGCAGTTAATACCATAAAGCCAATAGAGAACATCACTATGGTTCCTACTTTGTTGATGTAAGTACCAAAAAATACTCCGAAGTCTGGCTCGTCTAATAAGTTACCGAATGATATTTCTAAAAAATATCCGAAAGCCCAACCCGCTACTACATTATAAAAAGAGAGAATAAAAACACCGGCTAGAATGCCGAACAATCCAAGATAACCCCATCTGCCACCTCCAAGTTTTTGGTACGACCCATAGGCATCGCTTTGTGCTTTGCGCCCAATAGCAATTTCTCCAATCATTACAGGAAAGCATAACGTAAAAATGCAAATCAAGTAAATGACAAGAAATGCAGCACCACCATTTTGCCCAGCTAAATAAGGAAACCTCCATATGTTACCTAACCCAACAGCCGAGCCGGCAGCGGCTAATATGAATCCTATTTTTCCCGAAAAGCTTCCTCTGTTTGACATAGACTTACAATTGTTCGGCAAAATAGCCGTTAAACCGATACCAACAAAAAAACGTTGTAATTCGTGTTCAATAACCGGATATTTACATTTCGATTTAATCTATAAGATGGAAGAGGTAAAGAAGTTGACAACTCAAGAGAAGGCGCTGAGAATTAATCTAAGCAAATCAATTTACGGCTCGTTTGCAGAAATTGGAGCCGGCCAAGAAGTGGCAGCCAATTTTTTTAAAGTAGGTGGCGCCTCGGGCACCATTGCAAAAACCATGTCGGCCTACGACATGAAGTTTTCAGACGCCATTTATGGTGTAGGCGATCGTTACGTTTGTGAAGATCGCTTAATGCGAATGCTAGCGCACGAGTATCCTTTGCTGCCAGAGCGACTTCCTCATAGAATTGAAGAGACACGTTTTTTCGCTTTCGCGGATACCGTTGAAGTGTTGAATTTTGAGCGCACCAATCAAGGGCATGGCTGGATTGGTCTTCGATTTCAATTGTCGCCAAAAACAGAACCCAATGATTGTGTTATACATGTTAAGATGCATGATAATGATCCGCTTCAGCAGCAGGTGTCTTTAGGTATTGTTGGTGTAAATCTTTTACACGCGTGTATGTTTCTGAAAGATCCAGAACAAATTATTTCCTCATTGCTTGATGGACTCACCACTCGTAGGATAGAAGTAGATATGTTCAGAATACATGGGCCAGATTTTCATCACATCGATAATCGCTTAATGGCTTTAAAGTTGGTGAAGAATGGATTAACAAAAGCAGCCATGTTTGGTCCGGATGGACAAGTAATGCAGCCGTCAGAATATTTATACAAGAAGAATGTGATGGTATTGCGCGGCAGGTTCAGACCTGTAACGCATGTAAACGTAGATATGCTCCTTACCTCACGTAGGCATTTTAAGAATGAGGCAGATGTAGATCGAACAAAAATTGTAACGGTTACTGAGCTTACATTAAATGATTTAAGCGCAGATGGAAGTATTGATGAGAAAGATTTTCTTTATCGGGCAGAAATTATTTGTTCGCTTGGGCAAAATGTTTTGATCTCAAACTACTTCGAATATTATCGCTTGGTAGACTACCTCTCCAAAATTACCAAGGGAAGAAAGACTGGAATGGTAATGGGCATCTATGCTTTGCAAAAAGTATTTGATGAGAAAACGTACGAAAATCTGCGAGGTGGTATTTTAGAGTGCTTTGCCTCGTTGTTTGGCACTAACATCAAACTTTACATTTATCCTGCCCTACGAAAAGATGGTTCTTTGTTTACGTTAAAAGATTTCGAAGCTGATCTTCCGGCAAATCTTAAAAGTTTGTTTAGGTATTTGATGGATAACAATAAGATGGAAGATATTCACGATGCCAACGTTACTAATCTCAATATCATTTCAGATAATGTTTTAGCTATGATTCGCAAAGGCGAAGAAGGTTGGGAGAAGTATGTTCCGCACAAAGTAGAAGAGGCCATAAAATTGAATGGCTTATTTGATTATCCATACAAGAAAAAAATAGAGCAGCAAATTGCGTCTGCTTAACTTTTTTGAATTATTACTGTTGTCTAAATTCTTCTGTGTCATGAATATGCTTTTCTAGCTCCTCGTCAAAAAAATTTAGTTAGTGGTAATCTGTTGCAAATACTCTTCTAGACAAAAAAACGAAGCATGAGTAAAATAGAGGTTCGTTGGTTGGCTAAGCTATTCGCTATAGTATTCTTTCACTTTTTTGGTTTATCAGAAGCTAATGCACAACAAAATGATACCCTTAAAATAGACAGCTTGTATCTAAAGGGCAAATCGCTGCGCGGCAAAAACAGAGACAGTTCTTTGTTCTACATAAAGCAAGTAGAAATCTTATCAAAAAAGTATAATTACAAACGAGGACTTGCCTATGCGCTCTACGAATATGGGTTGCAAGAAAAAGTTTTATACAACCAGTTTAATTATTTTACTCAATCTCTTGAATTGTTTGAAAGCGTACACGACAAATTTGGAACGAGCCTTAACCTTATAAGAATTGGATCTATCTACCATCAGATTGGCCAAAGCGAAAAAGCATTAGACTATTCGAAGAAAGCGCTTCTTGTAAAAAAGGAGATCAACGATTTTGGAGGCACTGCGCTGGCACTAATTCAAATTGGCAGATATTACAAGAATAAAAGCGCACTGGAAGAAGCACTAAAGTACTTTGAAGAGTCATTGAGTTATCGGTTAAAAGAAGGCTCAGACCAAGGTATTGCCTATGCTCAAATCAATATTGCTGAAGTATTTTTCGCACAGAAGAAATTAGATCAGGTAATAGGCATGTGCGATTCAGCCTATCAAAAATTCTATTTAACTAAAGATCTTATGGGTCAATTATGGGCGCACGATTTAAAAGGGAAATCCTTGTTGACCCTTAATAAATTTGAAGAAGCAGAAAAAGTATTTCAATCAATAGTGTATTTTCCGCACCAGGTTCAACACTCAGATTATTTACTACATGCCAAATATGAACTGATTAAGATGCTTTCGGCAAGAGGAGATATACGCAATGCTTTTAAGTTACAATCGGAGTATCTAATTCTAAAAGACTCCTTGGCTAAATGGGATTATCGATCGACTACTCAAAAGTTTGTAAATGAATATGAATTTAAAATTGCCGAAAAAGAAGCTAAGCGGCAAAAGGAAGTAGAAGAAAAGCAGTATTTAAGACGGAATAATATTGAATACCTAGCCATCACCATTTTTGTTTTATCACTTTTTATTATTCTGTATTCAGGAAGGAAATTATTTAACGCACATATAATTAATTCCTTCCTTTTTGTTGTGCTGCTATTGTTGTTCGAATTTCTTCTTATTGTAACAGATCCAGTTACGGAAAGCCTGACACAAGGAGAACCCTACTTAAAGTTGATTGCTAATATTGTGTTGGCGTTTTTAATTTTACCAACTCATCAATTTTTAGAAAAGCGATTAAAGAAACGATTTATCGAGGGGCAGGCTTAATAGTTACCTAGATGCCTATAGAAATTGATAGAAAACGGTACTATTACAAATTCCCTTCTGCCTTCATTCTTTTAAAATATGATTTTGCCTCTGCCATTACTTTCGGAGCTAAAAGAAAGCCCGAAACCATGGTTGGTATTGCCATCAATGCGTAAGCAACATCAATAATATTAATTACCAGATCCATTGAGACAATTGCTCCAAAAATAATCGTAGCCAAGTAAAAGTAATCGTAATACTTAGCTTGCTTTACTCCAATTAAAAACGAGAGCGCTTTGTTTCCATAATAGCTGTACGAGAAAAGAGAAGTGATTGCAAAGAAGAATGCGCAAAGCAATAATAAATATTTTCCTATTCCGGGCATCGAGGTATTGAATGCGTTTGCAGTTAGTGTTACTCCTAATCCTCGTGTTCCTTCAATATCCCACACGCCTGTTACTAAAATTGCTAGAGCAGTTAAGGTGCAAACTAGTAAAGTATCTATCGCAGGACTGAGCATAGATACTAATCCTTCACGGATTGGTTCGGTACTTTGAGAGGCACCCAAGGCCATAGGTGCAGTTCCAATACCCGCTTCATTAGAAAAAGAAGCTCTTCTCACGCCAGTCACAATCAAACCACCCAATAATCCTCCTAAGGCGGGGCTACCATGATAATTATTTGCCGCAAAGGCATCCGTTATTATCAACATGAAATAATGAGGCACTTCACTATAGTTAATTATCAAGATGGCTAGAACAGAAAAAAAATATATAATAATCATAAGCGGAACCATCTTGCCGGCCCATGTTCCGATGCGCTGAATGCCACCGATAATTACAGTTCCCGAGATTACCGTTAGTACAATTCCAATAATAAATTTCACTGTATTGATTTCGATACCTACAAAACTAAAAGACGAGGCTTTCATTTCTGGCGAGTCAATTCCAATATCCATGATAGCTTGCGTTAATTGATTCGCTTGAAAGATTGGAAGGCAACCAATCATTGCACAAAGACAAAATAAAACCGCTAACGGATAAAATGGTTTTCCTAAAGCTTCTCTTATTACGTACATCGGCCCGCCTTGAATAACTCCCATTGAATCTTTACCTCTATACATTACCGATAAGGTGCTGGTAAAGAAATTGGTAGACATACCAACAAATGCCGCAACCCACATCCAGAACAGCGCGCCAGGGCCTCCAATACTAATGGCAGCTGCAACACCTGCAATATTTCCCATACCTACGGTTGATGCCAGAGCAGTAGATAACGCTTCATAAGGACTTATCTGCCCTGGGTCATTCGGGTTATGAAATTTTCCCTTTAAGATTGCGATACAATGAAAGAAGTGCCGATAATGTATAAAGCCGGAATAAAAGAAGAAAAAAACTCCGCCCAGAATAAGAAGGAATAAAATCGGAGTCCAAACTCCTGTAGCTATGTTACTTATCAATTCACTCATCAATCTGTTCTTTAAAATTTATAATTCGGAAAAATAGTAAAAATTGAATTCTAAATCTGAATTCCCAATCGTAATTATCAAATAGTCGAACTTTGTCCACATATCAACATTGATAACTTGTTGGTGAATGAAGTTTGGGAAGGTGTAGGTTTGTCTCCCTATTAAAAAAAGCAACTCAATACCAACAACCACAAAGTATGGAGCAGCGGTCAACGCCAACGAGGTTAAGTTCTGTGATGAGCGGAGCCGGTAACAGATCCAAACTCTTAGTAAGAGACATCTCTGAGAGTTTGGGTAAGCTACCTCCTCAGGCGGTTGATTTGGAAGAGGCCATTCTAGGCGCACTCATGCTTGAGAAAAATGCATTGACGGCAGTTGTCGAATTTTTACGCCCCGATCATTTTTATAAAGAGCAGCATAAAGAAATTTTTACTTCTATAGTTGATCTTTTCAAAGCGTCTGAGCCTGTTGATATGCGTACGGTAGTTGCGCAGCTTAGAAAGAATGGTAAGTTAGAAGTAGTGGGTGGTGCATATTACATCGCAGAGCTAACATCTAAGGTAAGTTCAGCCGCTAATATTGAATACCATGCTCGTATTATTATTGAGATGGCCATCAAACGCGATTTGATTCAGATCGCCTCGCAGGTACATCAAGATGCCTACGAAGACACAACCGATGTGTTTGAGTTATTAGATAAGACTGAGCAATCTATTTTTCAAATTTCAGATTCAAACCTGCGCAAGAATTATGATAGCATGAAAACGCTTATGTTTTTGGCTATTAAAGAATTGCAAGAAAAGAAGAATCATAAAGATGGATTAACTGGAATTCCCAGTGGATTTTCTCGCCTTGATCGTGTTACTTCGGGTTGGCAAAAATCTGATCTGGTTATAATTGCTGCCAGGCCTGGTATGGGTAAAACTGCGTTTATTGTTTCTGCTTTGCGCAATGCTGCAGTTGATTTTAATCATGCCGTTGCCATTTTTTCTTTAGAGATGGCATCGCTTCAATTGGTTAATCGCCTTATTTCTTCGGAAGCTGAATTAGAATCTGAAAAAATAAAGAAGGGAAATTTAGCCGAGTTTGAATGGCAGCAGTTGGTGCATAAAACCAACCGACTTTCTAGTGCGCCTATTTTTATTGATGATACTCCCGCACTTTCTATTTTAGAATTGAGAGCCAAGTGCCGCAGGTTAAAAGCAGAACATAACATCCAATTAGTTGTGATAGATTACCTACAGTTGATGAAGGGTGAGATGGGCGGAAATCGCGAACAGGAAATCGCCTCTATATCAAGAGCGTTGAAAGGAATAGCTAAGGAACTTTCTATTCCGGTGATTGCGCTTTCTCAGTTAAGCCGTGGGGTGGAGACACGCGGAGGAGATAAACGCCCGCAACTTTCTGACTTGCGTGAATCTGGTTCTATTGAGCAAGATGCAGATATAGTTATGTTCTTGTATCGCCCTGAATACTATAAGATTACGGTAGATGAAGAAGGCATGCCTACCCAAGGTATGGCCGAAGTAATTATTGCTAAGCACAGAAATGGATCGCTAGAAAATGTGAAGCTGAAATTTATTGGCAAGTATACCAAGTTTGCTGATTATGATGCGCCCGATGGCTTGACCCCGTTAAGCAGCATCACCCGAGAAAGTAGATTGAATACTTTCCGCAACGATACGCCTCCTCCTTCGGTTTCAGATGATGAAACTCCATTTTAGATTTTGATCTAAAATTTTTGATTTCGAGTTTTTTGATTTTAAATTGCTAGTGATTCACTAGCATAGATAAATCGCCAATAATTTAATGAAAGCACTAGTTCTTACCGAAGCTGGTAAAATCGAATTAAAAGAAGTTCCTAAACCAGAACCTTCTACTGGAAAAGCGCTCGTAAAAATTAAAGCGACTGTCCTCAATAGGAGAGACGATTGGATTCGTGAAGGAAAGTATCCAAACATTAAACTAGGAGGCATACTTGGTTCAGATGGAGCGGGTATAGTCGAGTCTGTTTTTGATGAAGCGAATCAAGGTTGGGTTGGGCAAGAAGTTGTTATTAATCCAAATATAGATTGGGGCTCAGACTTAGATGTGCAATCAACTAAATACACAATTCTAGGAATGCCTGCTAATGGTACTTTTGCAGAATATGCATTGGTGCCTGTAGATAGACTTCATCATAAACCGTTTCATCTAGATTTTCTTCAAGCCGCTGCGTTGCCTTTGGGAGGACTCACGGCCTTCCGTGCACTTTTTAGAAAAGGTGGCCTTCGCGCTGGTCAAAATGTTTTAATCTCAGGATTTGGTGGGGGTGTAGCTCAGTTTGCATTCTTATTCGCGAAAGCAGCCGGAGCTAATGTATATGTTACTTCTGGCAGCGATGAAAAAATTGAGAAGGCTTTGAAGCTTGGCGCAAAGGGGGCGTATAATTATAAGAAGCAACAAAATTTTGATGACCTGTGGAAGACCAAGGGAGGATTTGACCTAGTAATTGATAGTGCGGGGGGTGATCAAATAAACAACTTCATAAAGGTACTGCGCCCGCAAGGTAAAATTGTTTTTTATGGTGCCACCAACGGATTGCCGGCAAAGATTGATTTATATAGAATGTTTTGGAATCAACTTTCTCTCATTGGCACTACCATGGGAAACGACCATGAGTTTAATGAGATGATCAAATTTGTAGGGCAGCACCAAATCAGACCCATTGTAGATTCCATCCGCCCGTTTTCTAAAATAGCGGAATCATTCGCAGACATTACCAAATCCAATAGGGTTGGTAAGATTGTGTTTCAGGTGTAGTACTCAAATTAAAACAGAAGTTGATCTAATGCAGATTGCAATTCGCGCTTTGCTTTCAGATTGGTTTGTTGAACTGCCAGTAAAATTCCCTTTTCTAAAATCCGAATTGCTGTAGGCTCATTATCATCCACATAGAATTGTGCAGCCGTGTAATATGTAGGGAGATAATCAGGATGAAGTTCCAGTAATTCATTAAAAATGGCCTCTGCCTTAACCCTGTCGATCGCCTGAACTTCAAGTGCTAAAGCATATTTATTAAATGGATCGGAGGGTTCATCCTTTATCCATTGTTCGAGCATCGCTATCCGTTCTTTACTCATTCTACTTTTTTAGGTTTTCATCCCCTTTTATTAGAATTTTATCCTTTATCTTGAGCCAAATTTAAGATTGAGTTGTCAAAGATTAATAAATCATTTTGTTGTATAAGATTATGAAGATTTTAGTTTGCATTTCTCACGTGCCAGATACCACTTCCAAAATCAATTTTACGGATAACGGCACCAAGTTCGATACAAATGGAGTTCAGTTTATTATTGGCCCGTATGATGATTATGCATTGGCGAGAGCCATAGAACTGAAAGAAGCTATTGCTGGCACTACTGTTACTGTTATCAATGTTGGGCTAGCAGATACTGAACCAACCATTAGAAAAGCGCTAGCTATCGGGGCAGATGATGCAATTCGTGTAAATGCAGAACCAACCGATTCATTTTTTGTGGCTTCGCAGATTGCGGCTCATGCAAAAGGATATGATTTAGTTTTAATGGGTAGAGAATCAATCGATTATAATGGAGGTGTAGTTCATGCAATGGTAGGTGAATTATTAGGGATTCCATCTCTTTCTCCGGTTATGAAGTTGGATGTTGAAGGAACCAATGTGAAGATGGCACGAGAGATTGAAGGAGGGAAGGAATCGGTGGAGGCAATACTCCCCTTGGTAGCGGGTTGTCAGGAGCCAATTGCAGAATGGAAAATTCCAAACATGCGCGGCATTATGTCGGCCAGAACAAAACCTTTAATGGTAGTAGAAGCATCTGGAAATGATAAGAACGTGGTAACTCAAAAATTCGAATTACCAGCCGCCAAGGGTGCTGTAAAAATGATTAGTGCCGACAATGTGGCCGAACTGGTTACACGATTAAAAACAGAAGCAAAAGTTCTGTAAATCATTACTCAAAATTTGTAAGTCAAATTCAAAATTATCGATATGTCAGTTTTAGTTTTTGTAGAAACAGGAGAAGGAAAAATTAGAAAGTCTTCGTTGGAGGCAATCACGTATGCTCATCTAATGGGTTCTGGCGTTACAGCAATTGTACTAGGGGCGGTAGCGCAGCCTGAGCTTGAATCTCTCGGAAAATATGGTGCGCAGAAAGTATTGCATGTGGTAGATTCAAAACTGGATCAGCCAGTTATTCAGGCGTATGCCAGCGTTATTACTAAAGCCATGCAAGACGAAGGCGCAGATGTGTTAGTACTTGCCAACTCTTCATTGGGAACTCCTGTTGCAGCTAAAGTTGCAGTAAAAGCAAATGCCAGCTTTGCATCTAACGTTGTTGAGTTGCCTTCTACCAGTTCAGGTTTTGTTGTTAAGCGAAGTATCTATACAGGAAAGGCTTTCTCGTTTGTTGAATTAAAAAATCAGAAAAAGGTTATCGCATTAAAGAAGAATGCAGCAGAAGCAAAAGAAGTAGGAGGAGGTGCTCAAATAGTTCCTTATGCAGTTGCGTTGAATGATGCTGATTTTTCTACCAAGATTATGTCAACCGAAAAAGCAACAGGAGATATTTTATTGCCTGAAGCAGAGATCGTAGTTTCAGGTGGAAGAGGAATGAAAGGTCCAGAACATTGGGGAATTTTGCTTGATCTGGCCAAGGCACTTCATGCAGCAACGGGTTGTAGCAAACCTGTTTCAGATCTGAACTGGAGACCACATCACGAACACGTTGGCCAAACAGGCGTGAAGGTAGCTCCTCAACTTTATATTGCCATTGGTATTTCTGGTGCCATACAGCATTTAGCGGGAGTAAATTCTTCTAAATGTATTGTTGTTATTAATAAAGATCCGGATGCTCCATTCTTTAAAGCTGCCGACTACGGAATAGTAGGCGATGCATTTGATGTGCTTCCCAAATTGACAGCGGCAGTAAATGCAATGAGATAGAATTTAAAAAAGCTAATTGTGTTTGAATTAAAATCGTAAATTGTAAATCGTACTTGGTAAATTACAACGGTGAGTGAAGAAAATTAAGTTAGAGATATTAGGCCTTTCATCTAGTCAATCGCAAACAGGATCTTTTGCGTTGGTCTTGGGCGAGGTTTCAGGAAATAGAAGATTGCCAATTATTATTGGAATGTTTGAAGCACAGGCGATCGCCATCGAAATCGAAAAAATTATTCCTAATCGCCCAATGACTCATGATTTATTTAAATCGTTTGCCAATTCATTTAATTTTTCTGTTGAAGAAATAATTATCTCTGATTTAAAAGAGGGCGTCTTCTTTGCCAAAATTATTTGCAGCGATGGCCTTAAGAAGATCGAAGTGGATGCAAGACCATCAGATGCAATTGCTATTGGATTAAGATTTGATGCCATTATTTATACTTATGAAAATATTTTAGCAGAGGCAGGCATTGTGCTGACAGACCAGGAAGAAGAAGAAAAAAATGAAATTAAATCAGAGCCAAAACCGAAGGCTAAAAAAGAAAATATAAAGAAGACGAGTGGAGGTGGGGAAGAATATAAAAATGCGAGCGTAGAAAAATTGAAAGAGCAACTGAAAGAGGCATTAGATAAAGAAGACTACGAGAAGGCTGCCAAAATAAGAGACGAACTCGGAAAGAAAAATTAATTACCTCACACCCTCTAACTCAATGGATTATCTACGCGGCTTACTAGGTCTACTATTTATTGTTGGGGTTGCATTTCTGTTATCAGGTAATAGAAAAAAAATCGACTGGCGTTTAGTTGGTATCGGCCTGTTGCTTCAAATCATTATTGGCCTCGCCATTGCCAAAGTCGGGTTTGTTCGTTTTGTATTTGAATTCATTAGCGAGAAATTTGTTTTGTTTTTAGGATTTGCGCGCGAAGGATCCAAGTTTGTTTTTGGATCATTAGCAACAGACACTTCTAACACCGGTTTTATCTTCGCCTTTCAGGCATTACCTACCGTAATTTTCTTTTCGGCTGTTACCGCTGGCTTGTACTATCTCGGCATTCTTCAAAAAATTGTTTTTAGTTTTGCTTGGTTAATGACCAAGACCATGCGATTGTCTGGCAGCGAAAGTCTATCTGCCGCAGCTAATATTTTTATGGGGCAAACGGAAGCACCACTATTAGTTCGACCATTTATTGCAGGGATGACTCGCTCTGAATTATTCTGTTTGATGGTGGGCGGAATGGCCACCATTGCAGGAAGTGTACTAGCAACCTATGTAGGATTATTAGGCGGAAGTAGCTTAGAAGAAAAGACTTTATTTGCTACCTATCTTCTTTGTGCATCTATTATGAATGCACCCGCGGCAATTGTACTTTCAAAAATATTTTACCCGCAAGATCAGCCAGATAAAATTGACTCTCAATTAAAAGTTAATAAAGAACAGATTGGTGTAAATCTGATAGATGCGCTGGCAAGTGGTGCATCAGACGGATTGAAACTAGCACTAAATATTGGCGGTATGTTAATAGCCTTCATTGCCATTATTTATGCGGTCAATTGGATCTTAGTTGATTTTATTGGTGCGGTAACAGGGCTGAACGAATTTGTAGTCAGTAGTACCAACGGGGCTTTCAAAGGATTTTCATTACAATATATTTTAGGTCAAGTATTTCGTGTGTTTGCTTTCGCGATGGGAGTAGAGTGGAGCCAGACGTTACAAGTAGGAAGTTTACTTGGGCAGAAGATGGTGATCAACGAGTTTGTTGCGTATGTAGATTTGTCTCATATGAAAGCTGCTGGGTTGCTTGATGAAAAATCTATCCGAATTGCTACATATGCTTTGTGCGGCTTTGCCAATTTCAGCTCAATAGCTATTCAAATTGGTGGCATTGGTGGCATGGCTCCCGGCCGGCAGGGCGACTTATCTAAATTAGGCTTACGCGCTATGCTGGCCGCTTCGTTGGCAACGATGATGACGGCAACTATTGCAGGTGCGATTTTCTAAACTCAGCAGACCATTCTTAAAAATAATTTTAATCTAGTATCTTTTTGTTAGGCTTTAACAAGGGGTACTCAAAAAACAAAAAATCATTCTATAAAAAGATGTATTTGGGTGCTGTAATCAGCAAGTATTATTTATCTTAGAACTTTAGTAAAACCGAATGTTAAAGCTAAACCTAACCTTACTAGCGCTGGCGCTTTTTGCATCTTGCTCGCCTCGTAAAGAAAAAATCCCAGAAATACCTGCTATGCCCGATCGATCAGATAAAATGGTTATCTATCAAATGATGACACGCTTATTTTCTAATACAAATACTACCAATAAGCCATTTGGAACAATTCAAGAAAATGGCGTAGGTAAAATGAATGACATCAACAAAGTTGCACTGCAAGGAATCAAAGAATTAGGTGTAACTCATATTTGGTATACCGGAATCCTTGAACACGCAGTACTTACTGATTATACTCAATATGGAATTGCATTGGATGACGCAGATGTAGTGAAGGGTAGAGCGGGATCTGGATACGCGATTAAAGATTATTACGATATCGATCCCGACCTAGCGGTAGATGTGAAGAATAGAATGAAAGAGTTTGAACAATTAGTAGAGAGAACTCATCAAGAAGGATTAAAAGTGATTATTGATTTTGTTCCCAATCATGTGGCTCGTACTTACAAAAGCGATGTGAAACCCGAAGGAGTAAAAGACTTGGGCGAAGGGGATGATAATACAGTTGCATTTAAAGCTTCTAATAATTTCTACTATTTACCCGGTCAAAGTTTTCAACCTCCGGCACAATATAATTCGCTGGGTGGAAATTCTTTTCCTACTAAAGATAAAAAGTATGCGGAGTATCCTGCGAAAGTAACGGGCAACGATCAGTTCACAGCAACACCCGGAATTAACGAATGGTTTGAAACGATTAAGTTAAACTACGGGGTAGATATCCAAAATAATCGAGCCATCCATTTTGATCCTATTCCCGATACGTGGATAAAAATGAAAGACATTCTTATTTTTTGGGCTAACAAAAATGTAGATGGATTTCGCTGTGATATGACAGAAATGGTGCCGGTAGAATTTTGGAACTGGGCAATTCCACAAGTGAAAGCTATAAACACGAAAATTATTTTTATTGCAGAGATCTATAATCCTGCCCAATACAAAAATTACCTAGACAAAGGCGGTTTTGATTTCTTGTACGATAAGGTTCAACTGTACGATACGCTTCGCTTGCTGATAAATCAGAAAGCTCACACTGTTGGTATCGCTCACATTCAAGAGAGCTTGAGAGGAATGAATCATCAGATGCTCCACTTTTTAGAAAATCATGATGAGCAGCGTATTGCTTCGCCCTATTTTGCAGGCGATGCATGGAAGGCAGTACCGGCCATGGTAGTCAGCGCGACTATTGATCAATCTCCTATAATGATTTATTTTGGACAAGAAGTTGGAGAGCCCGGTGCTGGCGCGGAAGGTTTTGGCAGTGATGATGGCCGCACCACCATGTTTGATTATTGGGGCGTGCCACAGCATCAAAAATGGGTAAATGTCGGTAAGTGTGATGGCGGTCAATTAAGCGAAGAGCAAAAACAACTGCGCCAGTTTTATGGAGATATCTTAAAACTATCATCTAGAAATCGAGCAATAGCTAATGGAGATTATTTTGATTTGACCAAGCTGAATCAAGAGCAAGGAAATATTTCGCATTTGATTAGCGCGTATGCTCGTTGGATCAATGAAGAAAACTTAGTGATCGTTTCAAATTTTAATTCAAAAACAGAAAAAGTAAAATTGAATCTGCCCGATGATTTAGCCTCGGCTATGAAGTTAGAGAAAGGTAAAGCATATGTGGGGCGAGATTTACTGCGTAGTGGTGCTGAGATTGGATTTAACGAATCATTACACGCAGAAATGGAATTGCCCGCTCACAGTTCATTTATTTTAAAAATTAAGTAGTTCATGCAAGGAAAGTCGAGAGTTATTATTGAAAATGTTCAACCGTTGGTGGATGGAGGTTTATATTCAGCTAAAAGAACGGTAGGAGAGACTGTTAAAGTTACAGCCTCTATTTTTGGAGATGGCCATGACCACATCAGAGCCTCACTTCTTTATAAAAAAGAAGGGGCTAAAGAATGGAATACCATTGAACTTCAACCAACTTTTAATGACGATTGGAAAGCCGCTTTCAAAGTGGAAGAAAAAGGGAAATATATTTTTACCATTCATGCATGGATCGATCATTTTGATACATGGTTTGATGGCTTTAAAATGAAGGCCGCAGCTAAAGTAGATGTGAAAGTTGAGTTAATGGAGGGAGCCAATTTCTTAAAAGTATTGGCTAATAATGGTAAAGCAAATTTATTAAGTCTTGCCACTAAATTAGAAAACACAGCTAATCATCAGGCAGCAATTGATTTAGTGTTAAGCGATAGTTTTGCGCAGATCGTAAAAGATTATCCGCTTAAAGAAAACGAAACTATTTTTGATAAAGAGCTAGAAGTAATTGTTGAAAGCAGAAAAGCCAATTTCAGTTCGTGGTATGAATTCTTTCCGCGCTCTGGTTCGTTAGAGGCTGGCAAACATGGAACCTTTCAAGATGGTGTAAAACTTTTGCCACGCATAGCTGCCATGGGTTTTGATGTTCTTTATTTTCCTCCCATTCATCCCATCGGTAAGCTAAATAGAAAAGGAAAAAATAATAACGTGCGCGCACAAAAAGGTGAGCCTGGTTCTCCGTGGGCAATTGGTAGCGATGAAGGCGGTCACAAATCAATTTTGCCTGCATTGGGTACAATCGAAGATTTTAAAAAACTGGTAACAGATGCAAAGCACCTAGGCATTGATATTGCGTTGGATATTGCTTTTCAATGTGCGCCCGATCATCCTTATGTGAAAGAACATCCAGATTGGTTTAAGCAACGGCCCGATGGTTCAATTCAATATGCAGAAAACCCTCCAAAAAAATATCAAGACATTTATCCTTTCAATTTTGAAACTAATGATTGGAAAAATTTATGGGAAGAGTTGAAGTCTGTATTTTTATTTTGGATGGAGCAAGGCGTAACGATTTTCAGAGTGGACAATCCGCATACGAAACCAATTCCATTTTGGGGTTGGGTAATCTCGGAAGTTCATAAAGTAAATCCAGATATTATCTTTTTGTCGGAAGCATTTACACGTCCAAGAATAATGGCTTCACTCGCGAAGGTTGGCTTCACGCAGGGATATACTTATTTCACTTGGCGCGTTTCAAAACAAGAAATAATCGAGTATGTAAACGAACTGGTGTACGGACCTTCTCGCAATTATTTTAGGCCTAACTTCTGGCCCAACACGCCTGATATTTTGCCCTATCATTTACAAAATCAGGGAGAGAATAGTTTTATTTTCCGGTATGCCTTAGCAGCCACATTGTCTTCCAACTTTGGCGTATACGGTCCCTCGTACGAGTTTTATGAAAATACTCCTATGGAAGGCAAAGAAGAATATTTCAATTCTGAGAAATATGAGGTACGCCATTATGATTGGAAAAAAACCAATCGGATGACAGACATCATGACTTTGTTAAATAAAGCACGCAAAGAAAATGAAGCTCTGCAATCTACCTGGAATGTTCAGTTTTGCCCCATTGAGAACAATCAATTAATTGCCTATTTAAAAGCTACTGACGATTTGTCTAATATTATTTTGGTAATCGTAAACTTAGATCCAATCGGAAAACAATCAGGGTACGTACAATTGCCGAAAGACAGATTGAAAATAGGAGAGAAAATTAATATTAAACTGCACGATTTAATTACCGATGAGTATTACACCTGGACACAGGATTGGAATTTTGTTGAGCTGAGCCCGGGTAAAATGCCTTTTCATTTATTGCGATTAGAAATTCACGAGTCAAACATGTAAGCTATGCCAGCGGGAAAGAACGATCCACTTTGGTTTAAAGATGCCATTATATACGAGCTAAGTGTTCGTGCTTTTTATGATAGCAACGGAGATGGAATTGGCGATTTCCCTGGACTCATTCAAAAGTTAGATTACTTAGAAGATCTGGGTATCAATACGCTTTGGCTCTTGCCATTTTATCCTTCTCCCTTAAAAGATGATGGCTTTGATGTAAGTGAGTATTGTGATATTCATCCAGATTATGGTACGCTTGCTGACTTTAAATTGTTTCTGAAGGAGGCACACCGCAGAGGAATAAAAGTGATTACCGAATTAATTCTGAATCATACTTCCGATCAACATCCATGGTTTCAAAAATCGCGCAAAGCAAGGTCTGGATCTAAGTACAAAGATTATTATGTGTGGAGCGAAACGACCGATAAATATAAGGAAGCACGCGTCATGTTTTCTGATGAAGAGGCTTCAAATTGGTCGTGGGATAATTCGGCAAAATCTTATTTCTGGCATCGGTTTTATCGCCATCAGCCCGAATTAAATTTTGATAATCAGGAAGTTCAGTTGGAGATGATTAAGATCATAGACTTCTGGATGAAAATGGGAGTGGATGGTTTTAGACTTCCGTCAGTTCCTTTTCTATTTGAGGAAGAAGGAACGAACTGTGAAAATCTACCGCAGACGCACGCGTTTCTAAAAAAAATTCGATCGCACATTGATAATCATTATGAAGACCGAGTATTAATTGCAGAAGCAAATCTTTGGCCGGAAGATGCGGCTCAATATTTTGGAGAAGGCCAAGAGTGTCATATGAGTTTCAATTATCCTCTTATGCCTCGTTTGTTTTTAGGATTGCGAACGGAAGATAGTTATCCAATCATTGATATTATTGAACAAACTCCCGTTACTCCATTAAATAGTCAGTGGGCTTTGTTCTTGCGCAATCATGATGAGATTGGTTTGGATATGGTAACAGAAGAAGAGAAAGATTATCTCTTTAAAGCATATGCTACCGATCCGCATACAAAACATAATTTAGGAATTAGAAGAAGGCTTGCTCCATTATTAAACAACGATAGAAGAAAGATTGAGTTACTATACACCATTTTGTTTTCCCTGCCCGGCACACCCGTGCTTTATTACGGAGATGAAATTGGGATGGGCGATAATATTTATTTGGGCGATCGATTTGGTGTTCGTACACCCATGCAGTGGAACATGAATATCAATGCAGGCTTTTCCACAGCCAACCCTCAAAAATTATATTTACCTGTTGTCACCGATCCGGTTTATCGATATGAATCTTTGAATGTGGCGACACATGAAGAGAATGCATCTTCATTGATGTGGTGGGTGAAGAATGTGTTGGCCATGCGCAAGCGATTGAATGTTTTTGGAAGAGGCGATTTGAAATTTATTGAAAGCACCAATTCAAAAGTTTTGTGTTTTGCCAGAACCCACAACAATCAAAAAATAATAGTAGTAGCAAACCTATCTCAGTTTTCGCAAGCCACTAGTTTAAATTTAGAAAATTATAAAGATTGCGACATCACAGAAGTATTCAGCCAGAATAGATTTAAGAATGTTGGCGTTGGCGATTATCCAATCACAATTGGCCCGTATGGATATTTTTGGTTTCAAGCAGATGCAACGGAAAAGAAAGATCAGCCTTCGAATACAACAGAGTTGTTTTTATATAAGACCGATATTTCTTGGGAGCGAATGTTTTTTAATTACAATGAAGTTCGGGTAATTGAAAGACAAATTCTTAAACCCTTTATGATGAAGTGCCGATGGTTTGGTGGCAAAGCCAAAGTCATCAGCAAGATGAGTATTCATAAAGTAATTCCAGTTAAAGTAGAGGGAGAGACCCACTTCTTACTGACCATTGAGGTAGACTATGTACAGCGATTGCCCGAGTTTTACTTCTTGCCAGTATGTTTTGTGCAGGCAGATAATATTTTCGATAAAGTGGAGTACATCGCTCAGAGTGTTGTAAGTAGGGCCGAGATACAAGGTGTGTCTGGATTTATTTTGGATAGCAGTTACCATCGCACCTTCCGAGACTTCCTATTCACCAGCATGGATCGTAAAATAAGAATTAAAGAAGATGAAGGCACGCTTGAATTTAATAGCAGTGTTTATGCAAAGCTTAATTCTGATACGGTAGACTCTAAAATTTTAAAAGCAGACCAAAGCAATACGGCTATCATTTACAACGATCAGTATTTTTTTAAGTTCTATCGAAAAATTGAAAATGAAATCAATCCGGACTTAGAAATCGTTCGCTTCTTATCAGAAAATACAAGTTTTAGAAATGCACCTAAATACGCGGGAAGTATTGAGTACAGAGATATCGATGGCAAAGTAACTGTATTGGGATTGCTTCAAGAAAAAGTGGAAAACCAAGGCGACTCCTGGGTGATGACAATTGATTCGGTGGGTAGATTTTACGAGCGCGTTATTGCGAAAGCAAAAAAAGAAAAGTTGCCAAAGTTGATTAATCGCGATGCATTAAAATTCGAAGATACACCTGATGTTATTCAGGAATTTATTGGCAAAGGATTTTACGAGCGCGTAGTTCGCTTAGGGCAACGCACTGCAGAGATGCATCTGGCGTTAGCCTCAGATACAGTTACTCCAGCGTTTGCACCAGAATACTTTACGCCAAATTATCAGCGGTCGCTCTATTCAAGTCTTCGCAAATTATTGCGCGATCGCTTCAAGCTTTTAGAGCAAACCATGCCAAAGCTTAATGCCGAAACTCAGAAACTTGCGAAGGAGGTGTTAGAGATGGAGGATTTTATTTTGGAATGTTTTAGCGAGATTTATCAAACTAGAATCAATGCCATTAAAACTCGGACTCACGGAGATTATCATTTAGGTCAGATTTTATTTACAGGAAAAGATTTTATCATCATCGATTTTGAAGGCGAGCCAGGTTTTAGCTTTAGTGAACGCAGATTGAAGAAAAGCCCCATGAAAGATGTTGCGGGAATGATGCGTTCATTCCATTATGCTGCCTTCGGAAAAATTTTGCTGAATGAAAATTATCGCGAAAAAGATATTGAATTTTTGGAAGGGTGGGCAGAGCAGTGGCAGCATTACGTAAGCCGATTTTACTTAGGAGCTTACCTTGAAAAAATGGGAATGGAGAAATCATTGTCTCCTGAAAATGAAATATTAATTAGAACATATTTGCTTGAAAAAGCTGTGTACGAATTAGGCTATGAATTAAATGGCCGCCCCGATTGGGTGAATATTCCACTAAGAGGAATTCGGTATCAGATGAAAAGATTTGCGCTGGCTAAAGAGGAAATGAAGAAGAAGAAATAACTTTTAAAGAAAAGAAACTGTATGAGCAAAAAGGCATCAAAAAGTAACGCTGAAGAGTCAGATCACTTTAGCCTGTTAACGGATTACGACATTCATCTATTCCGTTCTGGAAAGCATTATAAGCTTTACGAAAAATTAGGAGCTCATCTATGCACCTTTAAAGGGAAGGAGGGAACCTACTTTGCGGTATGGGCACCCAATGCGCGTTCTGTTTCTGTCATAGGAAATTTTAATTTTTGGAATAATCACGATCATATGCTAGCTCCCCGTTGGGACGAGTCTGGAATATGGGAAGGATTTATTCCAGGGGTAAAAAAAGGAGAGGTGTATAAGTATGCTATTCATTCCAATACAGGAGAGTATTTAGAGAAGGCAGATCCCTTTGCTTTTTATGCAGAGATAGCGCCTGCTACTGCCTCTATCGTTTGGGAGCATGAGTATAAGTGGAAAGATAAATCCTGGCTGCACAAGCGTAAGACTTCGAAAGATGCCCCGCAGCCGTATTCCGTTTATGAAGTTCACTTGGGTAGTTGGAGGCGCAAATCAGAAGATGGTAATCGCTCACTCTCGTATAAAGAGCTAGCCGATGAATTGGTTTACTATGTGAAGGAAGCAGGCTTTACCCACGTAGAGCTACTTCCCGTGATGGAGCACCCCTTCTTCGGTTCGTGGGGATACCAGCTAACAGGTTATTTTGCACCAACTAGTCGCTTCGGTAACCCACAAGAGTTTATGGAGCTAATAGATGCATTTCATAACGCGGAAATAGGAGTTATTTTGGATTGGGTGCCTTCCCATTTTCCTGGCGATGCGCACGGCCTCTATAAATTTGACGGTACTAATTTATACGAACATGCCGATCCACGCAAAGGCTTTCATCCTGATTGGAGCAGCTACATCTACAACTACGGGAGAGATGAAGTACGGTCGTTCTTAATTAGTAATGCTATTTTTTGGTTAGATATTTTCCATGCCGATGGTTTACGTGTAGATGCTGTGGCGTCTATGTTGTATTTAGATTATTCTCGCAAAGCAGGAGAGTGGATTCCAAATGAATACGGAGGAAATGAAAACTTGGAGGCAATCTCTTTCTTAAAAGAATTTAATGAAGTGGTATACGGAAATTTCCCAGATGCCGTAACTATTGCAGAAGAGTCTACCGCTTGGCCGAGTGTTTCTAAGCCTACGTATTTGGGAGGGTTGGGCTTTGGGCAAAAATGGATGATGGGCTGGATGCACGACACCCTTCACTACTTTAAGTTAGATCCGATTCACCGAAAGTATCATCAAGATGAAATTACGTTTAGTATCATCTACGCCTTTACAGAAAATTTTATGTTGCCGCTTTCGCATGATGAAGTAGTACATGGCAAAGGATCATTATTTGGAAGAATGCCGGGAAATGATTGGCGTAAATTTGCCAACCTTCGGTTAATGTTTTCTTACATGTTCACCCACCCCGGCACCAAACTTTTATTTATGGGTGGAGAGTTTGGTCAGACAAGCGAGTGGAATCACGATAGAAGTTTAGATTGGGATGCATTGAATTCCAATTATAACCACCAAGGTATTTTAAAAATTACGAAAGATTTAAATACCCTTTACAAGAATGAGCGAGCCTTATATCATTTCAACTTTGATAATCGCGGGTTCGAGTGGTCAGATTATTCTGATCGCGAGAATAGTGTAGTTGTTTACATTAGAAAATCTGAGGTAAGAGAAGAGTTGCTTATGATTATTTGCAACTTTACTCCAGAGACTAGGCCGCTTTACAGAATTGGAGTTCCCTTTCGGGGAACGTGGAAAGAGATTTTTAATTCAGATAACGCTAGCTATGGGGGGAGTGGTGTTACCAATCAGGGATTACTTTATACATCGCCTGTGAAGTATCATGGTAAAGACTATTCCACTTCACTCACGTTGCCACCACTTGGAATTTCAATTTTAAAATTAAACGAAGAGCAAGCAGAATTCGAATTGGAATAAATATTTTTTTAAAAATTGTTTTACGTTAAATTGATTTTACATTGAGTTCTTCTTCGAACAAATTTATTTGCATACACGGGCATTTTTATCAACCCCCTCGCGAAAATGCGTGGTTAGAAGTAATAGAGATTCAGGATAGCGCACATCCCTATCATGATTGGAATGAACGGATAAGTGCAGAATGCTATGCGCCAAACGCAGCCTCACGTATTTTAGATAAGGTAGGTGGCACCATCAAAAATATCACTAATAACTATTCTCGAATCAGTTTCAACTTTGGCCCCACGCTTTTATCGTGGATGGAAATGTATGACAGAGAAACCTACGAGGGAATTTTAGAAGCCGATAAGGAAAGTATTTTGCGATTTGGGGGGCACGGTTCTGCTATTGCACAGGTATTCAATCACATGATACTGCCGCTGGCGAACAAGCGCGACAAAGAGACACAAGTAATTTGGGGCATAAGAGATTTTGAATACCGATTTAAGCGCAAGCCAGAAGGAATGTGGCTGGCAGAAACCGCTGTTGATACAGAGTCGCTTGAGATACTTGCAGAGCAAGGAATTCTTTTTACTATTCTCGCACCTCGCCAAGCTAAAGCAACAAGAAAGGTAGGCGAGCAAAGTTGGACATACGTGAACGACCAAACCGTTGAGACCAAAAAAGCTTATAAGTGTAATTTGCCTTCCGGCAGAAGTATCTCTATTGTTTTTTATGATGGCAATATCTCTCAATCCGTTGCCTTTAATGGATTGTTGAACGATGGAAAGCGTTTTGCTGAATCGTTAATAAATTCATTAAGCCCAACGGATGATGAGCCACAAATGGTTCATATCGCCACCGATGGCGAAACGTATGGCCATCATCATAAGCACGGAGAAATGGCCTTGGCATTTGCGCTAGATTATATTGAGAAGCAATCTAATCTTGAGTTAATTAATTATGCTGCATTCATTTCAAGATTTCCACCAGAAGATGAGGCTCAGATTATTGAGGACAGTTCGTGGAGTTGTGTGCATGGAGTGGAAAGGTGGAGAAGCAATTGCGGATGTAATTCTGGAAAGCCAGGATTTACTCAGACTTGGAGAAAGCCTTTAAGAGAATCATTAGATTGGTTAAGAGATACATTATCTGAGATATTTGAGATTGAAGCTAAAAAATCATTTCGAGATCCGTGGGAGGCACGCAATGAATATATCAAAGTTGTTTTAAAGCGTACCGATGAAACGGTAAAACGCTTTATTAAAACGCAGGCATTGCCAGATGTTGATATGAACAAAGCACTGCGATTAATGGAAATGCAACGGCATGCCATGTTGATGTACACCAGCTGTGGTTGGTTCTTTGATGAAATCTCTGGTATTGAAACGGTACAAGTAATCCAGTATGCGTGTAGAGCCATTCAATTGTCTAAACAACTTACCGATCAAGATTTAGAAGGAGAGTTTTTACAACGATTAGAAGAAGCACCAAGCAATGTTCTTGCCTTCGAAAATGGTGCAAATGTTTATAGAAAATTAGTGCTTCCGTCTAAGACAAATTTAACAAGAGTGGGTATGCACTACGCGGTGTCTTCCATTTTTGAAGATGAACCAGAAAGTCTGCCGCTTTTTAACTATAAAGCAACCAACGAATTTTTTGTTAAGAAAGAAGCAGGGGAGCAAAAACTGGTTGTCGGTATTACTAAAGTTCAATCGTTAGTAACAAAATCTGAAAAGAAGTTTGCGTTCGCAGTTATCTATCTGGGCAAACATGATTTAATAGGTAATCTCTCGCTTGATATTGAGACAGATAAATTCTTTGGCATGCAATTCCGAATGATAAATGCATTTGAAGAAGGTAGGTTAGGAGATGTTATCAGCATCATGCAAACGTATTTCGGTCCCGAAAAATATTCGATTTGGTCGTTGTTCAAGGAAGAGAAGCGTAAGATATTAGATTTTATTGCGCGCCAAGGTATGGAAGACATTGAAAGTTCTCTGCGAAGAACCTACAATAGAGATTACCCATTGGTAAATGCCCTGGCTAATAATGATATTCCAATCCCTAATGCATATAAAACCACTTTCGAATACATTCTCAATGCAGACTTATTAAAATGTTTTCAGCCAGAGCGTATTAATATTAAAACGCTCGAGCGTATTGTAAATGAGATTGATAAATGGAGTTTGAAAATTGAAGATACAGAAAAAGTGGCTCGCCTAGCAGGCGAGAGTATTTTTAAAGAAATCAAGCGAGTGAGAAGCGAGCGAGATAATATTAAGCGAATTGAGCGCCTCAACAGATTGTTTCCCGTTTTAGAAAAATTCAAACTAGAGCCAAATCTTCATCATAGTCAGAATCTTTATTTTGAAATGTCTTTAGAAAATAAATCTCGAAAGCCTTCCGAACTAGATGAAGACTGGATGAAACAGTTTTATCTGTTGGGAGAAAATTTGGGCGTAAAGGTGGAGTAAGAGTTAAAAGCTTCCGGTTTCTAGTTCTTAGTTAATTACCAACTGGAAATCGGTAACCACTCTCACTCCTTCGGGTACTTTGCAATCGCGCCAACGCAAATAACTTTCCATTTACCGTCTTTAGTTTTTTCTAAAACTCTCATCTGAGAAGTTTCATCCCGATCAATATCATCTTTTACTTTTTGTACAAATCGAACGTAGGCTCCATTGCCATATACCCGAACTTCTTGCCACTCGTTGGTTATGGTAGCACGAGAAGGTTTAGAGGTTTTAAAATATTCTTGAAAATTTTTGTTAATGCCTTCCCATCCCTCTAAATAGCTTGTGCTGGTGGAGTCTGAGTACGACCAATAAGAGTAGGATGATTTCAGCCACGTATCAGACCAGTTTTTATAATCCACATTCATGAATGAACTTGTTTCTTTAGCAACCACTGCTTTGATAGCAGCCACCTCTGACGGTTGACCGATGCTTGGTTTAATTTGCCCAATTACAACAAAAAGCAGTAGAAGAATTTTTAGGGTAGATTTCATATAGTTATAGAGTTTGGTGAGCAATTAAATTTAACAAAAAGAAAAATTAAGTGCTACCCAAATGGCATATTATTTTTTTGAATTTCTGATACACATTATTTAAGAGTATCAGATAAAAGTATAGCTTGTGAAAGATTTAAACATCCCAATATGTCTAAAGTGAACGAAAAAGTACTCGTTAAAGATCATCAGGTAATACCCGGAAAAAAAGTTAAGCTCAAGGATTTTTCTACTAAATACTTAGGTAAAACCCTTACCAAACAAGAGGCTGAGAAGATGTTGGAAGTAGGCAGAAAACATTTAGCTGAGGTGCAGGACGAACTATATGCTCATAACAGGTACAGTGTTTTAATCATACTCCAAGCGATGGATGCGGCTGGAAAAGACGGTGCCGTTAAGCATATTATGTCAGGGTTTAATCCGCTGGGGGTTCGTGTGTGTAGCTTTAAAGCACCTAACTCAACAGAACTGGATCATGATTACTTATGGCGGCATCAATTAGCATTGCCAGCTCGCGGTGAAATTGCTATTCATAACCGATCGCATTATGAAAACGTATTGGTAACCAAAGTGCATCCTGAATGGATATTAAATGAAAATATCCCCGGTATCGAATCTGTAAAAAAGATTGATGACAAGTTTTGGGATGATAGATATAAACAGATCAGAAGGTTTGAAAAGAACCTTACACAGAATGGAACGGTGATATTAAAATTCTTTTTACATGTATCTAAAAAAGAGCAGAAGAAGCGATTTTTAGAGCGTATTGATGATCCTACTAAAAACTGGAAATTCTCTCTCAGCGATTTAAAAGAGCGAGCACATTGGGATGAATATCAAAAGGCGTATGAGAAAGCCTTGGCCGAGACAACAACTGATGATGCCCCGTGGTTTGTAATTCCGGCTGATGATAAATGGTATGCACGGTTAGCAATAGCAGAAATAATTAGCAGAGAGTTTTCCAAATTAAAAGTTAGTTATCCAAAAGTAAGCCCAACTCAGAAAGAAGACCTTCAAAAAGCGAAAGTGCAGTTGATGGCGGAAGATGAAGTGAAACCGAAGGAAAATAAAAAAACAGGGAAAGAATAACCCGTTTTTAGGTCTCAAGTTTTTATACTTAGAAGGGTTTTGAATCAGTTTTTTTACGATTATAAATCCCTTTGTAAAAACTCAATTTTCCCTCGAAAAAAATGCTGTAAATACCTGCGGAAATCGTATTTTCGCAGGTATTTTTAAATCCCCAAAATGAGCGAGGAAAAGGCAAAAAATGAAAGTAGCTATTCGGCTAATAATATTCAGGTTTTAGAAGGTTTAGAGGCGGTTAGAAAACGCCCTGCCATGTACATTGGCGACATTGGTATTAAGGGACTCCATCACTTAGTTTATGAAGTAGTAGATAACTCAATAGATGAGGCTTTGGCTGGCTATTGTGATGATATCTACGTAACGATCAATCAGGATAACTCTGTCACAGTTGAAGACAATGGGCGAGGCATACCAACTGATATGCACGAAAAAGAGAAGCGTTCTGCTCTAGAGGTGGTAATGACGGTGCTTCATGCTGGCGGTAAATTCGACAAAGACACTTATAAAGTTTCGGGAGGTTTGCATGGCGTGGGTGTTTCTTGTGTGAATGCTCTTTCCATTATGCTAAAAGTCACCGTGTATCGGGAAGGAAAAATTTTCGAGCAAGAGTATATGAGGGGTATACCCCAATATTCTGTGAGGGTAGTTGGCGATTCTGAAAAAAGAGGAACGACAGTACACTTTAGACCAGATGCTGAAATTTTTACTCTATCGTTAGAATATAATTACGAAACCATTGCGTCTCGCTTAAGAGAACTTTCCTTTTTAAATCCAGGCATCAAATTGAATTTGAGAGATTTGAGAGAGATGGATGAAAGTGGGCAGCCCAAATCAAATGTTTTTCTTTCTACACGCGGCCTTCAAGAATTTGTAGAATATTTAGATTCAACTAAAGACAAGTTGATTCAGAATGTTATTTTCATCGAGAATACTAAATCGGAAATACCGGTTCAAGTAGCCATGGGATACAATACTTCCTATAGTGAAAATCTGGTATCATACGTTAATAATATCAATACACACGAAGGGGGTACGCACGTGGCAGGTTTTAGAAGGGCGCTCACGCGTACATTAAAAGGTTATGCGGAAAAATCGGGTTTACTTGAAAAAGCAAAAGTCGAAATATCTGGAGATGATTTTCGGGAGGGGCTAACGGCTGTAATCTCCATTAAGGTACAAGAGCCACAGTTTGAGGGGCAAACGAAAACCAAGTTGGGCAACTCCGAAGCGATGGGTGTTGTTGATATTACGGTGGGAGAGATGCTGCAAAACTTTTTGGAAGAAAATCCAAAAGAAGCAAAAATTATTGTAAGCAAAGTAATTCTTGCAGCTCAAGCACGCATTGCAGCTAAGAAAGCACGCGAGATGGTTCAACGGAAAAATGTACTATCTGGCACGGGGCTTCCCGGTAAGTTAGCGGATTGCGCCAGTTCAGATCCGTCAATCTGCGAGTTATATTTGGTTGAGGGAGATTCCGCAGGAGGTTCGGCCAAGCAGGGGAGAGATCGTAACTTTCAGGCTATTCTACCGCTGCGAGGAAAAATTCTTAATGTGGAGAAAGCTCAAGAGCATAAAATTTATGAGAATGAGGAGATCAAGAATATGATCACTGCTTTGGGTGTTAGCTTTGGAACGGTAGATGATAACAAAGCGTTAAACCTCACGAAGTTGAGATATCACAAAGTTATCATTATGACAGATGCGGACGTTGACGGTAGTCACATTCGCACATTAATATTAACTTTCTTTTTTCGATACATGCGCGATTTGATTGAACAAGGATATGTTTATATCGCATTGCCACCTTTATACCAATTGAAGAAAGGAAAGGTAGAGAACTACTGCTGGAATGAAGAACAGCGTGATGTATTGATAAAAGAAATGAGTAAAGGGGGAAATGAAGACAGCGTAGGGGTGCAGCGATATAAAGGTTTAGGTGAAATGAATCCGGAGCAATTATGGACTACCACAATGGATCCTACTAAGCGTACACTTAAACAAGTAAGCATAGAATCTGCAGCTCAGGCAGATCATTTATTTTCTATGTTGATGGGTGACGAAGTAGCACCGCGAAGAGATTTTATTGAGAAGAATGCTAAATATGCTAAGGTAGATATTTAGAAATGGAACAAACAGCGCCTTCAGTCGATAATCTGATTGAGAAACAAACATTCGAAAGTAGTTTTGTGAGTCGCGACCTTAGTTGGTTGCAATTCAACTATCGTGTTTTAGATCAGGCTCGACACATTGATAGGAGTATTTTCGATCGACTTAAATTCTTAGCCATCACCGCTTCTAATCTCGATGAATTTTGTACGATTCGTCTGGGCAGTTTATACAACTACCTCGATTATGGCAAAGAGCGATTTGATTATAGCGGTATGCGCGAAGTTCCATTCCGCCAATATTTGCTGAATGAGATTCAAAAATTCGCTAACGATCAAAACGAAAATTTTGTAAAAAAACTAAAGCCACTTTTTCAAGATAATGGATTTAGAATTGCTAGTTATCAATCACTTTCTGCCGATGATAGGGGAAGAGTAGATCAGTACTTTCAGCGTACTATCTACCCGATGCTCACGCCTATGATGTTTGATAACTACCACACTTTTCCGGTGTTGAAGAATAATCGATTGCTGTTTGGTGTAGTTACAAAGGCACCTCAAGATGTAAATAATCAACTACGAGTTTCTTTCATTCAAGTGCCAAGCAACATTCCACGCTTTTATGAAATACTAAGTGTAGATGGTTTTTTTTCATTCGTACCGATAGAAGAAATCATTCGCAATAACATTCAAAACTTATTTCGCAATGTAGAAATCAACAGCGTAAATCTTTTTCGGATAAATAGAAATGGAGATTTTACGCTGGAAGAAAGCGAAGATATCGAATCTAATTTTTTAGAGGAACTTAAGCGTAAGTTACAAACCCGTAGATCTGGCCGCGTAGTTCGCTTGGATATAGAAGAGAATCCAGACCCTTGGCTGATGCGCTTATTAAAAATTCAATGGGACTTAGATGATCTTAATATTTTTAAAATCCCTGCAGAATGCATTTTAGATTATTCAGGATTGAACCAAATCATCGGACATAATGAATTCAAATCAAAGAAGCATCAACTGCCGCCACAAGTAAAACCACTCTCATTTCCCGAATTAGGAGCGCGCGATCTATTTGAAGTCTTGAAAGAGCGCGACATTCTAATGCATCATCCATATAATTCTATGGAGCCTGTTCTGGAACTTTTGGAAAAGGCAGCAGATGATCCAAATGTTCTTTCAATTAAGATGACCATCTATCGGCTGGCTAAAGGCGAATCGCGCGTAAGCGCAGCACTTTTGAAAGCGGCTGAGAACGGTAAACATGTTTCAGTGCTTTTTGAAGTAAAAGCAAGGTTTGATGAAGAAAATAATTTACGCGAAGCTAAGAAACTTCAGCAAGCCGGATGTTTTGTTATTTACGGAATCAGTAGTTTAAAAACACACACCAAGTTGTTGTTGATTGTTCGCAATGAGCCGGGTCGTGTGTATCGATACGTTCACTTGTCGAGCGGAAATTATAATGAAACAACTTCTCGTTTCTATACCGATATCGGTTTACTGAGTACAAATGAAGCTTACGCAAATGATGTATCAGAATTTTTTAACGTTATCACTGGCCACTCGCATCCAACTACTTACAAAAATCTTATTACCTCTCCACGCGATATGCGTAACCAATTAATGTATTTGGTTCGCAATGAAGCAGATAATGCGCGATTGGGCAAGCCCGCGGGAATCATCATAAAGTTAAATTCTATTCAGGATAATGATTTTATTAATTCACTTTATGAAGCATCTAAAGCAGGTGTTCAAGTGAAGTTGATTGTTCGTGGTATGTGCTGCTTGCGGCCCGGCAGAAAGGGATTGAGTGAAAATATTGAAGTAATTTCTATTGTGGGAGAGTACCTTGAGCATTCTAGAATTTATTATTTCCATAACGCAGGCGAGCCTAAAGTTTATATTGGCAGTGCAGATGCAATGGTGCGTAGCTTTGATAGGCGCATTGAATCGTTATTTATGTTAGAGTCTGACATGCTGCGCAAACAGGCGATGAACATTTTACGGTATAATTTGAGGGATAACGTTAACTCGTACACCATGCAAGAAGATGGTAGTTACATTATTAAAGAGCAGAATGGGGAACCTCCTTTTAATGTTCACAAAGAATTTTACCACGTTACCAAAGAGATTATTCAGGACGTTAAATTGTTTTGATCAAGACTTTCCCTTTTTAAACTCAAACTTTTTCTGTTGGGTATTCTTTTCAAGAAGGTGAAGTAGAATTCCATCCTTTAACCCAACATCAGGTACGATAATGCTATTCGATTTGGCCCACTCCATTACCTTGATATAAATATTACTGGCGGGTACAATTACATCGGCACGATCGGGATTCATTTGAAGTTGATAGATACGCTCTTCAATGGTAAGTTCTTCAATCATCTGCATGATTGATCTTATTTTCTTTAGTGACATGGCAGCTCCCGGTTTCTTTTGCGCAAGCTCAAATATTTTAGAAATGTTACCACCAGTGCCCACCGCTGTTACTTTTCCATAAGACTCCTTCACATTATCGCGTACCCACTTTTCCATATCTTCCCACATAATTGGTGAGTCATGATGTTCCAGAATTCGAACAGAGCCAATTTTAAATGATCGTGTTTTTATTTTTTTTCCGTCTACAAAAAGATTTAGTTCGGTGCTACCACCTCCCACATCAATATGTAAATAAGTTTCATTTCCTAAATAAGAAAAGATGGCTTTATTAATGAAGTCCGCTTCCTGATTTCCATCAATGATGTTAATTACTAATCCTAATTCTTCCAGCACCTGTTTTGCAATCTCTTCGCCATTTTCTGACTCGCGCATGGCAGAAGTTGCACAGAACATATAATCGTCTACTTCATAGAGTTCTAATAATATTTTATAAGCACTCATCAATTTTTTAAATTTGAGAGCACTTGCTTGGCTAATTTTATAAGTACTAAAAACATCATGGCCTAAGCGAAGTGGAAACCGAACATATTCCAACTTCTTAAACAACACCTTCACTCCACCTTCAAGAATGGTAGATATCTGTAGGCGAATGGCGTTAGATCCTATATCAATAGCAGCAAGTTTCAAGTTGGAGGCGGTTAGATTAAAGCTCGAAAATACGCATTATGGCTTTTTATTTACTACAAGATTCCGTTTCTTTGCATCGCTTATCCAGAAAGACCGAGGGAAGGGCCCGATGACGTCTTAGCAACCTGAATTCTCAATTTAAATTGAGTAGGGTGCTAACTCCCTTTCTACATCGATTTAAATCGGAGTAGAAGAAGATAGGCGGCCAACCTTGTGAAGGCTCTTTCTGGATAGATTACATAAACAACAGAAAGAGTGAAAATTGAAGAAATTTTAACCGAACGCATTTTAGTGTTGGATGGTGCCATGGGAACCATGATTCAACGGCACACATTAGAGGAAGCTAATTTTAGAGGAGAGCGCTTTAAGAATCATCAATCTCCATTGAAAGGAAATAATGATTTACTCTCTATTACAAGACCAGATATCATCAAAGATATCCACCTGCAATATCTTGCAGCAGGTGCGGACATCATAGAGACAAATACCTTTAGCAGTACTACCATTGCCCAAGCCGATTATCATTTAGAATCTCTTGCCTATGAATTAAATTTTGAATCTGCAAGAATCGCTAGAGAAGTAGCTGATCAATTTACAAAACAAGAACCAACTAAGCCGCGCTTTGTAGCGGGTGCGCTTGGCCCAACAAATAAGACCGCTTCATTATCGCCAGATGTAAATAACCCAGGCTACCGTGCAGTTACATTTGATGATCTTCGAATTGCTTACAAAGAGCAAGCAAAAGGATTAATAGAAGGTGGTGCAGACTTACTTTTAATCGAAACAGTTTTTGATACGCTCAACGCGAAGGCAGCTTTATTTGCTGTGCAGGAATTATTTGATGAAATCGGGAGGAAAGTTCCAGTAATGATTTCTGGAACTATTACCGATGCTAGTGGAAGAACATTATCTGGCCAAACAACAGAGGCATTTTTAATTTCAGTATCGCATGTTCCATTGCTAAGTGTGGGATTAAATTGCGCATTAGGTGCCGAACAACTTCGTCCTTACCTGCAGGTACTAAACGAAAACAGTTCTTTCTTTGTAAGTGCTTACCCTAATGCTGGGCTGCCAAATGCATTTGGTCATTACGATCAAACTCCGGAAGAAATGGGAAGCCAAGTGGAATCTTATTTGAAAGAAGGACTGGTAAATATTGTAGGTGGATGCTGCGGTACAACTCCTGATCATATCAAAGTAATTGCAGAATTGGCTAAGAAGTATAAACCACGATTAGTCCATAGTCAATTCTTTATGGTCGAAAGTAATTAGGAGTAAAATGGCATTTAAGTTTGAAAATTTAAAAGTGTGGCAAAGGCAATTGATTTATCGGGGGAAATTTTTTGATTTATTGACCGAGTTAAATCAAGAGTATTCAAGCATCACGAAACTCAATTAATTGATACTAGACAAATGAGCCAACAGCTATCGACCACCAACTATCGACTTAAATTAAGCGGTCTAGAGGCCGTCATCATTACACGCGAATCGAACTTTGTAAACATTGGTGAGCGAACAAATGTTACAGGCTCTGCCAAGTTCTTAAAACTCATTAAAGATGATAAGTACGATGAAGCACTAGAAGTAGCGTTGGATCAAGTGCGAGGTGGTGCTCAGGTGATTGATGTGAATATGGATGAAGGCATGCTTGACTCGAAAGCGGCCATGGTTAAATATTTAAATCTGATGGCGGCTGAGCCGGAGATTTCTCGTATTCCCGTTATGATTGATTCTTCTAAATGGGAGGTGATTGAAGCTGGATTAAAATGCCTACAAGGAAAGGGAATCGTAAACTCTATAAGCTTAAAAGCAGGTGAAGAAGAATTTATTATGCAGGCCAGATTAGTAAAAAGATATGGAGCGGCTGCGGTGGTAATGGCTTTCGATGAGTTTGGCCAGGCCGATACCTATGAAAGACGAATTTCAATTTGCCAACGCGCTTACGACATATTAGTTAATCAGGTTCAGTTTGCGCCTGAAGATATTATTTTCGATCCAAATATTTTTCCAGTTGCCACAGGCATTGATGAACATCGGAATTATGCAGTCGATTTTTTTAGAGCCACCAAATGGATTCGCGAAAATTTAAAGGGAGCCCATGTAAGTGGCGGAGTAAGTAATGTCTCATTTAGTTTTAGAGGCAACCAACTGGTGCGCGAAGCCATGCACTCCGCGTTTTTGTATCACGCTATAAAAAATGGTATGGACATGGGCATTGTTAACCCAACCATGCTGGAAGTGTATGATGAAATTCCAAAAGAATTATTGGAGCGAGTAGAAGATGTATTGCTTAATAGGAGAGAAGATGCTACCGAACGATTACTTGAACTTGCCGAAACAGTAAAGGGTGCCGGAAAAAAGAAAGAGGTGGATGATGCGTGGCGACAAGGAACCGTAGAAGAAAGGCTTACGCATGCGCTAGTAAAAGGCATCATTGATTTTGTAGATGCCGATACCGAAGAGGCCAGACAAAAATATGGGAGACCGTTGCATGTCATTGAAGGTCCTCTAATGGCCGGCATGAATGTGGTGGGCGATTTATTCGGGGCAGGTAAAATGTTTTTGCCGCAGGTGGTAAAAAGTGCGCGTGTAATGAAAAAATCTGTTGCTTACCTAACCCCCTACTTAGAAGAAGAAAAAAGAGTTTCAGGGAACAGTGGTAAGCCGGCTGCAAAAATTTTAATGGCTACCGTAAAAGGAGATGTGCACGACATCGGAAAAAATATTGTTGGAGTGGTATTGGCCTGCAATAATTACGATGTGGTCGACTTGGGTGTAATGGTGCCTACCGAAAAAATAATTGAAGCAGCTAAAAGAGAAAAAGTAGATGTGATTGGGCTAAGCGGATTGATTACGCCCTCATTAGATGAAATGGTTCACGTGGCGAAAGAAATGCAGCATCAAAAAATGGACATTCCATTATTGATTGGTGGTGCTACCACTTCACGTTTGCACACAGCCGTTAAAATTGATCCGGTGTATGATGGAGCCGTTGTGCATGTATTGGATGCTTCGCGTTCAGTACCGGTAGCAAGTGAATTGATCAGTCTAACATCGCGAGGGGGTTTTAAGGCTAAGATCAAACAAGAATATGTTGAGTTAAGAAAAGATCATGAGAGCAGGCAACAGTTGAAAAATTATATTTCTATTGGTGATGCCAGAAAGAACAAAGTAAAAATTGATTGGGATACTACTCAAATTTGTAAGCCAACTTTTTTGGGCAAGCGAGTGCTGGTTAACTATCCATTAGAAGAGATTGCTCAGTATATTGATTGGACTCCATTCTTTCAAACGTGGATGTTGTTTGGAAGATACCCTGATATTTTTAAAGATGAAAAAGTAGGAGTAGAGGCGAAAAAATTATTTGAGGATGCCCAAAAAATGTTAGCCAGAATTATAGCAGGCAGAAAATTATCCGCCAGTGGTGTAGTTGCTTTCTTTCCTGCCAATAGCACAGAGACAGATGACGTTGTGTTGTCAGATAAAACCGGAAAATCTGAAGTGGCTCGCATGCATTTTCTTCGCCAGCAAAATAAGAAAGCGAAAGATCTTCCAAATTTTTGCTTGTCCGATTTTGTCGCACCAATTGCCTCAGGCAAACAAGATTACATTGGCATGTTTGCGGTTACAGCAGGTATCGGTCTTGAAAAAATGATTGCTGAGTTTAAAACGAAGCAAGACGATTATTCTGAAATAATGGCAAAGGCATTGGCAGATCGTTTAGCAGAAGCATTCGCTGAATTGCTTCACACGAAAGTGAGAAAGGAATATTGGGGCTACGCTTCCACTGAAAATTTGAATGTAGATGATTTAATAAAAGAAAACTATCAAGGAATAAGACCTGCTCCTGGATATCCCGCTTGCCCAGATCATACAGAAAAGAAAACTATTTTTGAATTATTAGAAGCGGAAAAGGAAGTAGGCATTACGCTTACAGAATCGTATGCGATGTTCCCGACAGCTGCCGTGAGTGGGTATTATTTTTCAAATATTGAATCAAAATATTTTGGCTTGGGTAAAATTGAAAAAGATCAGGTTGCGGAATATGCCAAGCGCAAGAGAATGAGTGTAGAGGAAACAGAACGATGGTTATCTCCTAACTTAGCTTATTAAAATAATTTAACGATTCGTTGATACGGTAATTTGCTAATCAACGAATTTACAAATCAACAAATTAACTATTAAGAAATGAAAGTAACGGATCATATAAAAAATGCAAAGGGAAAAACCCTCTTCAGCATTGAAATTCTTCCTCCGCTAAAAGGAGAAAATATTAAAATACTATTTGATAATATGGATCCATTGATGGAGTTTAAACCTCCATTTATTGATGTCACGTATCATCGGGAAGAATATATTTATAAAAAGAAGGAAAATGGACTGTTGGAAAAACGTTCTACTCGCAAACGGCCTGGGACAGTTGGTATTTGTGCTGCCATACAAAACCATTACAAAGTAGACACCGTACCACACATTATTTGCGGGGGCTTTAATCGCGAAGAGACTGAAAATGCATTAATTGATTTACACTTTTTAGGTATTGATAATGTACTCGCACTTCAAGGAGATGCTATTAAATCAGAAGCTCGCTTTGTACCTGATCCGGACGGACATAAGTATGCATCTGAGTTAGTAGAACAGGTTGTTAAAATGAATCACGGAAAATTTATTGACGAAGATTTAGAAAATGCCTCACCAACAAATTTTTGTATCGGTGTATCCGGGTATCCTGAGAAACATTTCTCGGCTCCTAATTTGAAAGTAGATTTAAAGTTTCTCAAGCATAAAGTAGATTTAGGTGCGGAGTATATTGTTACTCAAATGTTTTTTGATAACAAGAAGTTTTTCGAATTCACTGAAAAATGTAAAGAGGCAGGCATTCATGTGCCTATCATACCGGGCATAAAACCTATTACAGCAAAAACACAAGCTACTATACTGCCAACCATTTTTCATATTGATCTGCCGGAAGAATTAGCAGACGAGATAGAAAAATGCAAAGATAATGTGGCTGTTAAACAAGTGGGTATTGAGTGGGCAGTGAAGCAATCAAAAGAATTGATTAAGCATAACGTGCCGTTAGTTCATTTCTATTCTATGGGTAAATCAGATCCGATTTATAAAATAGCAAAGCAGTTGTTTTGATTCATTAAAGCATGAATTCCTTCTTGCATTGAATCTTAATTTCTAAGCCTGATACGGGATGATGAAAGATTAATTTGCTGGCATGTAATGCAATGGTATTTTCTTGATAGGGGAGAGTTGATCCATAAAGTTGATCTCCAATGATGGGGCAATTAAGACTAGCAAGCTGTGCTCGTATCTGGTGAAATTTTCCTGTGTGAAGTTCAATATTCCACAGATAAAAATCCCCATAAGGTGAAACTTCGTATTTCAAAATAGCTTTTTCTGAAAAGGGAATTTTAATGGAAGATAACACTGCTTTTTTCTTTTCCTTACGATGCCAGTGTTCTACTATTCCACTGTTAGTTTCTGGGGGTTGTTCAGTCAATGCCTGATAATATTTCAAAACTCTTCGCTCGGCAAATTGTTCACTTAGATTCTTTAAGACCGACCGATCTTTTGTAAACAATACGATTCCACTTACTGGTCTATCTAAACGATGAACGTGTTGGGCGTAGATTTCCTTCGCTGAATTTGATTCCTTTAAATATCTTTTTACTTCGTTTAATAGATTCGGAAAATTATTGCGATCAGGTTCAACCATCAGTCCCGCAGGCTTATTGATTACCAGAAGAACATCATCTTCAAAAAGAATTCTTGGCTTTACGGAAAATGGAGTAACGGACATTTAGTTAATTCTTAACACTAGATTCGGCTGCTAAATTAGCCAATGTTTGTTGACAAGTTTAGCGTAATTTATTCTTCGAGGTGCAACCTATAAAAAGCAGTCGCGCTAATTTATTCTACTCGTTTATACTAATCGGGCATTTAATAACTATATTGATAGATGATCAAAAATGAGCGAGTAATTATAATTCAGTTACTGATGTGGTGTGCAATAGTGAGTGCCTGCAAAAAAGAAAATCTAACCTTATTTAACCGCCTATCTTCTGATGAGAGTGGCATTGATTTCAATAATCAGTTAAAGGAAGATAATCCGCAGTTTAGTATTATGAATTATCCATACTTCTATAATGGGGGTGGAGTGGGTATTGGTGATATTAATAACGATGGACTCGATGATATTTTCTTTACCGCCAACATGAGTAGGAATCTTCTTTACCTGAACAAGGGTGATTTGAAATTTGAAGACATATCAATCAAAGCTCATATTTCTAAATATGGTGGCTGGTCTACAGGCGTGACAATGGTAGATATAAATGAAGACGGATGGCTAGATATTTATGTGTGCAGATCTGGATTAGCAGAACAAAGCGAACGAACTAATTTACTATTTATCAATAATAAAAATTTGACTTTTACTGAAAGTGCATCTGCATATGGATTAAATCAGGCAGGCTACTCTACGCAAGCTTCTTTTTTTGATTATGATCGAGATGGTGATCTGGATTTATTTTTAATCAATCAGTCAGCACCTGAATTTTCAAGAGGCTACCTAGATTATATTCAAACCCGATCGCAGCTTGCCGATAGCGCTATGGCGAATGTATTGTTCAAAAATGATCGGGGTTGTTTTGTTAACGTCACCGAATGTTCTGGTATTACTTCTAATGTATTCACATTTAGTTTGGGGGTAAGCACAGCCGATATCAATCAGGATGGATGGCCAGATATTTATGTGTCTAATGATTTTGAAGAGTTGGATTATCTCTACATCAATAATCAAAATGGCGGATTTACTAATGAGATTGCATATCAAATAGATCACACTTCTCTCTATGGAATGGGTGTTGATGTGGCAGATTACAATAATGATTTACTCCCCGATGTGATAGCACTGGATATGTTGCCCGAAGGAAACTATGCACAAAAGATGCATATTGGCAACGACAACTTCACACGTATGAATTACCAGTTCCGCAGAGGAATGTTTCATCAATACATGAAGAACACGCTCCAGAAAAATAATGGCGATGGAACATTTAGCGAGATCGGTCAATTGGCTGGAATTTCTAATACAGATTGGAGTTGGTCTCCATTATTTGCCGATTTTGATAATGACGGATTTAAAGATTTATTTATCACCAATGGATATAAAAGGGATAACACAGATTTACAATTTATGGCTTATGCCATGGATGAATCTCAGCGCACTTCAAACCCTGATCACCCCATGAATACTGCTGAATATATAGCGAAGATGCCAGGTATTCACACTCCTAATTATATTTTTAAGAATGAAGGAAAGGATCAGTTTTCGAATAAGGTTAAGGAATGGGGATTTGATCATAATACTTTTTCTCACGGTGCTGGCTATGCTGATCTGGATAACGATGGGGACTTAGATTTGATTACCAATAACACAGACGAATTCGCTGGTGTCTACCGTAATAATTCTAATAGTATTGATAATCATTATATAAAATTTAATTTAAAAGGCAGCGATCAAAATAACAAAGGGATAGGAGCAAAAGTATTTGTCTATGCTGGTGCAAACCAGTTTTACGTAGAGCAAACTCCTGTGCGTGGTTATCAGTCTTCAATGATTGGGGCCGTACATCTTGGTTTGGGAAAGATTGTAATACTAGATTCACTTCGTATTATATGGCCAAATCAAACTAGTGAACTATTGGTGAATGTGAAAACCAATACGACTTTGCAACTATCATCGGAAAATGCTACTTACTATCTAAAACCATCTTCCCATAGTCGGCCATTATTACAACAAGTAAATGCGATTGAATTTGTTCATCAAGAAAATGAAGAGAATGATTTTTTAAGACAGTCATTGTTGCCTCACTTTTATTCACACAATGGTCCATGTATGGCAGTGGGTGATGTTAATGGAGATGGTATAGAAGATATTTTTATGGGCGGAGCGAAGGGACAGCCTGGTGCACTTTTCTTTCAACAAACTGATCACAAATTTCTGAAACAATTTACAGTGGCGTTAGAAGCTGATTCTTCCGCTGAAGATGTTGATGCAATTTTTTTCGATGTAGATGGTGACCTCGATAATGATTTATATGTGGTAAGCGGGGGTTATGAATTTGATGAGAACTCTCCATTGCTTCAAGACCGTCTCTATGTTAATAATGGAAAGGGAAATTTCACAAAAAAGGAATTACCGATTAATACCACAAACAAAAATTGTGTTCGGCCAATTGACTTTGACCTAGATGGTGACTTAGATATTTTTATTGGTGGGGGAGTAGTGCCAGGTAAATTTCCTCTGTCATCGCCCAGCAAAATTTATTTTAATGATGGTAAAGGAAATTTCAGTATCACAAAGCCTGCTAATGCCGCTCTTGGTATAGTGAACGATGCACTTTGGTTAGATTTAAATGCAGACGGTAAAAAGGATTTGATAGTAGCGGGAGAATGGATGCCACTGAAAGCCTTTTTAACAAAAGGTACTTTATTTGAGGAAGTATCGAAGCAGTGGTTTCCATTTGCGAGTAACGGTTGGTGGAATGCTATTGCAAGCGGAGACTTTGATCACGATGGTGATATCGATTTAGTAGTGGGAAACCAAGGACTCAATTCGCCAATGCGCCCAGATGAATTGCATCCTATGAAAATGAATTATTTGGATATAGATGGAAATGGCTCAGTAGACCCCATCATTACTTATTATGTCGGAGAGAACTCAGTTCCTTTAGCGTTACGCGATGATATGCTAAGTCAGGTTCCGTCTTTGAAGAAAAAATTTATGGATTACCCGCAATATGCAAAGGCATCTATTCAAGAAATTATTACGAAAGAACAGCTGGTAAAATCTGATTCGCTAAAAGCTAATTGCTTTGCAAATGTCTATCTAGAAAATACAGGAAATGGATTTAAGAGGCACGATCTTCCTGTAGAAGCTCAGTATTCGTCTATTCACGCAATTGAAGTAATGGATATAAATAAGGATGGTCACCTTGATATTATTCTTGCTGGTAATAATATTTACAACCGGATTTTTATTTCAGCAAATGACGCAAACCATGGAATGGTAATGCTGGGAGATGGAAAAGGAAACTTTGAATACCTAACTCAAAACAAATCAGGTTTAAACGTAAGAGGAGATGTTCGGTCCGTTTTGGTAATTGACGATCAGATTATTTTTGGTGTGAATGATAAGTCTGCGAAAGCTTATCTGATAAATCCACTATCAAAAAAGTGATTAGTTAATGAACGACTAACTTTTTATATATCGTTTTATTCTGCGTTTCAATCCGAAGAATCAATATGCCACTATTGGAAGGAGAAAATTCGACTTGGATTTGCTTTCCTATACCGATGTAACTGAAGTGAGATTCTATTTCTCGACCGGTTACGTCAAGTACACGGATGTTATTTACTTGCAGTTTCATTCCATTAATTGTTACCGTTCCCGTTGATGGGTTGGGGTACATTGTTATATCATCGAAGATCGAATCCTCTAAAGCTGTAATGGGAGCAACATACCAGGTGTTTTTAAGCGTTGCAATTTCGTTGGGTGCCAAAGCTTTGTCGTAAAGTCGTACTTCATCCAGCGTGCCGTGAAATGAATAGCTCGTGATTGAAATGTCTTTTCTACCGAAAGTAATTTCTTTGGTGGCGATGTTGATTAAACCTGAGTCTGGGATGAACGTATCTAAAACTCCGTTGATATATAGTTCCATGGAATATCCGGTATACACTACTGCTACATGATAAAATGTGTTGAGTAGGAGTGGAACGGAGCTATCTAAGTCAGTAGTGGAGTTATTGGTTTTTACCGTCCATCTTAGTTTGTTATTGGCTATGATCGACACTTTCCATCGCTGTTCATAGCTGCCATGCGAAAGCACGTAGGATTCTTGCGCAGAAGTATTGAGTTGAACCCAAAATGATGCGGTGATTTGGTTTTGAAAATTCAGACCCGCATCATTGTTGACATATATGATGTCTGAGCCAGTTGTAAACAGGTAGGCTTTATTTGGTTGCCCTATCGCGTCTACTGTTGGTTGCGCTCCTTGTAATATGGCATTTCGTCCATTGCCACTGTAGTCTTTTGTATCGCTATCAAATGGATAATAGGCAATCGGTGGTGTGCTACCCTGACTTTTTGATTTTACCAATATCGCTTGACTAGTGGAAGCCGTAAGTGCATCGAGGTTGGTAACTAAACAAGAAATTTGGAATATTCCTTCCGTAACGGGAGCCCTCCAATGAATGAGTGAATCTTTTTGATCTAATATAGTGCCGCTACTGGTCGACCATGTGTATTGCAGCTTTGTTTTGTCTAGATTACTCGCGTGGCAAATAAGGGTAGCGGTTTTTCCGGTGCTATACCAAAGGCTATCTTTTGTAATTCCTGCGACATTGGGTGGAACAGCGATGTGTGCTACAACTTGAAATTGCAAACTGTCTTTCACAGTCATGGTTCCACTCGTCACTTTCAGCACGAGATTTACAGATCCTGCAACAGATGGCACTGTCCAATTCAAAACACTATCAGCCGAGGTTGCTATTAAACTTCCGTTCGCATACCAATTGAATGAAACTGGCGCTGTTTTATTTTCAATAGAACTATATAGTTTTTCTTGCTGGTTGAATTGAACCACTGGATCTTTTGCTCCTAGTGATCTGATTCGAAGTTTACCATTGAAATTATACCCATAATGATAGTCAACAATAGTACTACCAACATATAATTTTCCGTCTTTGGCTGTGAATGTCGATCCTGTGGGAACATAGACCAAAAGCATAGCTTCGTTTGGCTGGATATCGAGAAGTACGTTGCCAGTAACGTTCGTTTTAATAACTGTTTCAGAGATCGTGTTGTAAATATCAAAGGATTGTGTGTCCAATGCAAGCGTTATTTGCTTTGTGGTGCCATAAGGATTGTATGTTAGAAATGAAGGGAACCCATTCTGGCCAAAGAAATCTGTTTTGTTTATATCCAACAGTAAAATCCCATCCACAGTGGTTTTATCAACTATGGCTGCGAGATATCCAACATGAGACGAACCATATATTCCAAGGTTAGTTGCGGCCCAACCATTTCGCTTGGCATCGCCTGTGCCATACAAGGGAATGCCTCCTGACAAACTCATTTGTTTGATCGCTTCATAACCGATCAACGAATTAGGATCATTCGTTGAACTCCACGCAAAGTCATCTTGACTAGTTGAAGGAAGATACTTCGAATAAAAAAACCTGCTAGCATTGGCAAGGTTGAGTGTCCATTTGGCAATGGCTCGCGCAAAACGTTTGTCGTATTTTACCATCGGCACTAAAGCGGCCGCTTGTTGAAATCCATTCATTGCAAAGGCATACCCAGTGGCTGGATTATCTATTTCACCCACCAAACCAGAGACGTCAGCACCTCCCCAGTTTCCTACAATGGTTCCCCAATTGCGCTGTGCACTTTGCGTAAAACTCCAGTTCACCATTTTTTCGGTGTGGTAACGTGTTCCCAATTCCGCATTCATTTTTGCAGCAATTAACGTCCCGTAAGGAAGCTGAATTTCATACGCTGGATTTGAATTTAAGTTGGACAAGAACGTCATAGCTTGCTGAGCGCCATCTAAATATTTTTTGTTGCCTGTTTTATTATAGGCATGATATAAAAGCCACGCGATCGTTCCGGCTGATTCAGGTTCAGTAAAACCATTGTTAAAAGGAAACATAGTAGCAAGATTGAAAGCAGTGTAATTCATTTGCGGAACTGTCCACGGTATTGTGGAGCCACCCATTTTTTGCACGGCTCCCAGCCACCGGTCTGCTATGGTAGTAAATTGAGTGTCAAAATCTAGCGTAGACGGATATTGAGAATACAGTTGGTAAAAAAATACATTGGGCATCATATCGTACCACCAATCTGATCCACTAACAGAAGAACTTCCGTTGAGATATACATTCTGCCCATTTGCCTTATTGAAAAAATCCTTAACTTTTATCACCCAGTTTGTTCCAACTTGATTGGACTTATCTATCCCATTCAGCGATGCGCCCACGATAGACGGAATGATATTGATGGATTCTGCATCTAATCCGTGATTGGCTGATCCAACGTAGGAATCTAACTGGATTGGTTGCAAAGAAGAGTAATTAACACCCGCAGATTTCAACTTCATTAGTGGAAGATATTGACCTGTTGCAGAAAGAGAAAAGATCATGGAATCATATTGACTGGCAACTTTTTTCCAGTCTCTCATTAAATAAGGCGAGGGTAAATTTGGCATTAGATCGACTCTTGGAATATTAATTTGTCCGGTTTGTGATAATGAGTAAGTGTAAACTCCGATTGCCAGGATAGTGCATACCCATTTTTTCAGGAATAAGATTTTATATTTTTCTGACTTGGTCATGAATGTGTTTAATATTTCATTTTTAACTATTTGTGTAAACAGAGATTTGTTGCGTGCTCTGCTATGCGAAGTGACTCAACCGCATTTTGATGATCGATTACTCGCACATGCTTTTTATTATTTATCCAACTCCATTGATCCTGTATCATAGCTACGAGCAATTCTTGGTAGCGATTTTGCTTTTCAAAACTATTTCCATGTTCAAGTGTAATTAATTTACTAAAATGAATTTCTTTAAACCGTCCATGTGCGATCTGAGTTTTAGGAGCGTGGTCAATAACTGAACAACCGGGAAATTTCCGCATTAGTTTTTCGGATTGTTTATCATCAACAAGTCCGTGTATTCGAATTTTAACTGGTATCCATTCATATAGCGTAATATCTCCTCGTTCAAATTGAAGCCTCATCTCTTGTCGATCGAGTAGTTTGGGCTGATCGAATCCGTGGTAAAAATTGACATTACCTTTTTGATATGCCACGGTTGCTTGTACACGATCCATTATTTTTTTTGTGATATTGGGTCGTTGAAGTTGTGCTGCATGAATGACTTCGCCCTTACCGAGCCATCCTGCAAAAAGGTCAAAAAAATGAACACCATGTTCAATGAAGATTCCTCCACTTTTGGTTTCATCCCAGAACCAATGAAAAGGAAGAAGATTTTCATCGCTGGCATAGTTTTCAAAATAGCCATGTAAAAAATCGCCTAGTACGTTCTCATCTATAATTTCTTTAACGGTAGAAAATAATGGATTGTATCGCTGCATCAGATTAACTGTGTATAACAGATTTTTTGATTGTGCCAGAACAACCAATTCTGCAGCTTCTTTCGTTTTTAATGCTGCTGGCTTTTCACAGATTACATGTTTGCCCGCTTGCAGCGCTAGTTTTGATTGCAAGTAATGTAAGTAGGGTGGTGTAGCTATATAGACTAGCTCAATATCTTTTTCTAGTAAGAGTTTTTCATAGTCAATATATTTTTTTGCCTCCAACGATTCTGCCAATAAGCTTGCTGCTTGTTCATCTTTATCGGCTACCGCTACAATTTTTATTCCTGAAATGGATAAGAAAGCTTGCGCTGCAAAATGGGCAAATCCTCCTGCGCCAACAATTCCTATTGATAGTTCATTTTTCATCTATAGGTTTCATTTAGATAGGTGTTGTAAGAAAAAAAGAGATAGTGAAACATCACTATCCCTTTTTATTTAATACTAATTACCTGATTATGGTTTCTCTAAATTGTAGATAGACGTAACTTGTGAAGCTGTAAGAACGGATTTGTATATCCTAATCTCATCTAATGCACCAATATAAAATCCACCATAGTTAACATAAAAAGGACTGGTATCAGGTGTAGTTACATATGTTGAAGTTGGCAAATCTTGACCAAATACAAGATTAATCGGATTCGCCAATGTGCTGATTGTACCTGGTGTGTTGTTCCAATCATTCACTAAGATACCATCAATGTAGAATATCTCATGACCACCTCCAAAGGTTAGCACATAATGATGCCACACGCCTTGTTCTGCTTTACCAACATTCTGATCTCTATCATAGCAACAGGTTTTTACTTTAGCAGGATTAGCTGAAGGATCATCATAAGTTGCAGTAAAGAATGCACGTGGTGTATCTTGAAAATTAAACTTGTAGCCATTCCAGCGATTCATTGAAATAAAATACTGATTGTTTACAATAGGATTATTCACCGTTGGTTTTGCCCAAACAGATAATGACATGATCCCTGGATTTAGTCCAGCAGAATAAGGAACTTCTACGTTAGCACCCTTATCAAATCCAAGTGCTTTACCTGCAACTCCATATCGGTCAGCTACCAGTGATACTACACCTGAGCCCCAAAATGGATGACCTACTTTAATTTGTCCATCACGGCTATTGCCAGAATAGTCTTTTACTACAGTGCCAGCTGTGGTAGCTGCTACTTCATCAAACGTCCATTGCCCTGCAAGATTAGCTTTGTCAATGGCAGTTACTAAGCTACCGTTAAATGTGGCTGTTGCTGCATTTAAAGAAGCTAACGCTGCAGTCACTTGTGCTTGTGTAGCTGCGGCATCGGCAACTACAGTCTGTGCGGCAGTAACAGCAGTCTGATAAGTTGCTTTAGAACCTTTTAAGTAATTGCCCTCGGCTACTCCTTCTTTAGCTCCGGCTAACAAGGTGTTAGCTGCTGTAATGGCTGCGGTCATCGCAGTTTTGTCTACTACTGGTGTGGTGCTGTCTTTGGAGCACATGGTCATGCCACCTGCAAACAGCAGGAGCGTGGCCGCATAAATGAGAAACTTTGATTTTCTTGTTTTCATAATTGGATTGTTTAATTGTTTGTTTGTTTTTATTATTGATTGAACCTGTTGTTATTGTGTGATCTGAGGATTAGTATCCAGTTCAGATTGTGGAATCAGAAAATAGCGTTTGCTGTAAGTGAAACCGGTTGAGCCTAATGCCGCTTCGGCTACACTTTTTCCGTAGCGCATCAAATCAAAATAGCGGTGAAACTCAAAACCAAGTTCTACTCTTCGCTCGTGTCGTATGGCGAGGCGATTGGCGGCTTGCCCTGCATCAGTAACATCTGGTAATAGATTGGCAGGTATCGTTCCGAAGCCAGAGAGTTTTTTATCCTGTAGATAACTTTCACGCGCTCTTTTGCGAACGGCATTTAATGGTACCATTGCAGCTGCGGTTTGATTAAGTTCATTTAATGCCTCTGCTTTCATTAGCAAAATGTCAGCATACCGCATGTACACATAGTTAAGATCACCATTGCCTATAATGGCTAATTGACGAATTGGTTGAATATGTTTTTTCTGTAAAAATCCTGTAGGCGACCAGGTAGGATCGAAGTTTTCACCATTGATCCATTTCTGACCACTTCTTCCGATGGTGTAATCCAAGCGTGGGTCAACAACCCCAGTATTTGTTTGTTCAAACTCATTCATAAAATTTTGCAGGGGTACATCGAAGTAATAGCCATTGTCTTTGGCAGGAGAGAAGTATTGATTGAGAAAATTACCGAGGCCAGGCTGCTGATTTGTCAAGTGTTGAATTTCAAAAACAGACTCTGAATTATTCTTTAGTGAGTCGCTGAAATTATTGGTGAACAAAGGAGCGAGGCTATACGAACCAGCACTTTCTAACGAGTTGATGGCCGCGATGGCATCACTCCATTTTTCATTGTAGAGATTTACTTTAGCTAACAGTCCCCATGCTGCCCCTAACGTTACTCTTCCAACATCTTTACCCGTATATGAATTGGGGAGTGCTGTAGTCGCTTCGGTAAGATCTTTCTTGATTTGATCGTAGACTACCACTACAGTTGATTTAGGAACATTTATTTCTGCTATCGAAAAAGGAGGAAGTAATTTGAGTGGAATTTCTCCAAACACATTTACCAAAGTAAAATAAAAGTAAGCTCGTAGAAATTTTGCCTCAGCCAGTATTCGCTTCTTCAGTGTTTCGTCCATGGCAATGTTGGGAACATAATAAAGCAAATAGTTAGCACGCGATATTCCCTCGTAGTAATGTTTCCACATCACATCTAATTGAGTATTATTTCGGCTGTAGCTAAAATTATCTATAAATGAAATATCAGCAATGTCACCAGATGCCCCGCCCTTGATGGCATCATCAGAAGCCACATCACCAAATACCCACAATGCATTGCGAGTAGATACAAAAGCAGTTTGACTGTAAACTCCGGTAAGAGCCACGATTGCATCATCAGATGTTTTCCAAAAGGTATTGCTAGAAAAAGTTCCCTGTAGATCTTCTTGAAGGAAGTTAGAGCAACCACTTGCTGCCATCAAGAAGAAGATGAAAATAAGTTGAGTGATGTTCTTCATAGTCGTCTTTTTTAAAAAGTTACAGTTACTCCAAAATTGTACGATCGTGCCGCAGGGAATGTACCCCAGTCGATTCCGTTGGCTTTATCGCCTGCGCTTCTGGAATTGTCACTCACGGTCATCTCAGGATCCATTCCTGAGTAATTTGTAATCGTGATAAGATTATTTGCGGTTGCATATATTCGAAGAGAGGTGATGCCCCACTGTTCTACAATCTTTCTGGGAATGACATATCCGAATTGTAAATTCTTCAATCGGGTATAAGATCCATCTTCCAAAAAACGTGAAGATATTTGTGCGTTGTTGCTAGAGGCCGTCCAGGACGCTCTCGGAAATTCGTTGCTTGGATTAGTGGGCGTCCAATGATTGGTAAAATAGCGCTCGGTTACATTGAAGGGTCTATAAAAGCCTTCTATGTCGCGGTTGAGTACAGACAATATTTTTTGACCGTATGATCCTTGAAAGAAAATAGAAAGATCAAAGTTTTTGTAGCTTAACCCGATGTTCAGCCCGGCTGTTACAAGTGGTATAGCACTACCTAAATGTGTGCGATCTTTGCCATCGATAATTCCGTCTCCATTTTGATCTTTAAATTTCACATCGCCTGGTAACACAATAGCCCCAGCTGGCTTTGCACTGGTAAAAATTTCATTGTTGCTTTGAAAAATTCCTTGCATTTCTAGCATATAAAATGATCCTACCTGATATCCCTTTTCTGTAAGGGTAGTGTATTGTGATCCGTATGCTCCATCTGGAATAGGAGAGGTTGCAGCCAATACTTCATTATGCAAAAACGCAACGTTTGGACTAATGGAATAATTAAAGTCGCGGATCGTGTTGCTGTAGTTCAACGCAAGTTCAATCCCTCGATTTAGTATTTCACCGTTATTTACGGTTGGCGGAGTGGCTAATCCAGCAGAAGAAGCAATGGGCTGGCCAACTAAAAGATCAGAAGTTATCTTGCTAAAGTAATCGAGTGACATGGTCAATTTTCCACCACTGGTTACCAGATCAATGCCCGCATTCAATTGCTTGCTCGATTCCCATTTTATATTTGCATTTCCTAGTTTAGTTATCACATATCCTATAGAGTTAGCTTGCCCGAATGGATAATTAGTGTTTACACTCAGTGCATCTGAGAATTCATAGTTGCCGATTTCCTGATTTCCGACAAATCCATATCCGGCTCGAACTAATAATTTATCAATCCATTTGTTATTCAATAGGAAAGATTCCTTATCCAACCGCCATCCTAGAGAACCTGCATAAAAATTTCCCCAGCGATTGTTTTGCCCAAATCGGGAGGAGCCATCTCTTCGAATTGTAGCCGAAACGAGATACTTCTCATTATAGTCGTAATTGACTTTGGCAAAGAAAGATAACAGCGCACTTCCACTTTGAGATTCGCCTACTGTTTTTAATCCCTGTCCATTATTAAGGTAGGTAAGGGTTGGGTTTTGATTTGAGAACGTATTATCAGTACTATTTAGAGCGTACGAACTACGTTTGATAGCCTCTGTACCCAACAATATTGTGAGGCTTTGCTTGCCAAATACTTTTGTGTAGTTAGCAAAATTGCTGAAGGTGATGGTTTGGAATCGCTCATCGGTAACCGTTAGTCGACTAGGGTTGTTTACGCGGTTAAGCGTTCCCCAATTGCGGTCAAATCTTCTTGTATTTTGATTTGTATAATCAACACCAAAATTTGACGTAAACGTAAGTCCTTCGAGGGGCTTTAAAACAATAAAGAATTTTGCCAGCAACCGATCATTCAATCGCTTGTTGTTGTTGTAGGCCAGCATGCCAACAGGATTGTATCCATCTCCGAAAAAACTGTATGTATCGGGCTTGTCAATAAATTCTCCATTTGCATCATAAATATTAATAGCGGGTGATCGGAAATAGGCATATCGTACCACACTGCCTCCGTTGCCTCCTGCACCGTCCCCTGAACTTCCTACCAAATCAGTGGTTGCAGATGAGATGTTCATATTCACACCAGCTTTCAGCCATTTTTTTACTTCGGTATCGATGTTGATGCGACCAGTAATACGATTAAAGTTACTGGCCTTAATAATTCCTTCTTGTCCAAAATAACTTCCTGATAATAGGTAGTGTGTTTTACCCTCCCCTCCGGAAATAGAAAGACTGTGAGACTGTATCAAGGCATCGGGTCGCATAATTGCTTTTACTTGATCTACATTCGGCAATCCTGATTTCATTGCATCTGTAATTAGATCGCGCTGAAGAAAAGTAGGCTGCCCTACATTATCAGTAGTGGCGGCTTCATTATAAATGGACACGTATTGATTGCTTGAGGCCATGGGTACTAGCCTCACAGGATTTTGAACACCAAACTGCGTGTTAAATTCGATTACTTGTTTATTGCTTGTTGCGGTACGAGTGGTAATAAGCACAACACCATTGGTAGCTCGCGCTCCGTAAATGGTTGCTGCGCTAGCATCTTTAAGAACTGATACGGTGAGTATATCTTGGGGAGAAAGGGAGGAGATGTTATCGGTTGGCAAACCATCCACTACATAAAGAGGCTGGTTAGAACTGTTCAGAGAACCCGTTCCGCGAATGCGAACGGAAACTCCTTCACCGGGTGCTCCTGTATTCTGCGTAACCACTACGCCAGGTATTCTTCCTTGCAATGCTTGGTCTACACCCGATACTGTTATCTTCTTTAATAGATCAGGATTTACAGTTGCAACAGATCCTAAAATTTTAGATCGCTCTTCGGTTTGGTAGCCGGTAACTACTACCTCGCCAAGTAATTTTAAATCTTCAATTAAAATAATTATTAGCTCTCTCTGATTTCCAACCAGAACTTCTTGAGTTATGTAACCTACTGAGGAAATGACAAGAGTAGGAGTAGTCACATTCTCGGGTATCACTAATTTAAATTTCCCTTCTACATCAGCAGATGTGCCAATCAAAGTTCCTTTAATGATGATATCAGCACCAATGGCTGCTTCTCCTGTTATACTTTTAACTGTACCCGTTAGTGTAATAGTCGATTGGGCATGAACGGCTAAATTGAGCGCACACAGAGTTGAAAGGAATGCAATCGTTCTTTTCATGTGCAGTAAATTAGATTGCACTAATTGTTTGATGGGCCATTTCATAGGCTATTTTTATTTAGTTTAGCTTGGGTAAAGGCAACTACTTTCGTTCCAACGAAATATTTTTTATCTCTATGAACAATCTTAGATCCTGTGGGTAATACAACAATCAGGCGAGCAGATTTAGCGGGAATCGTGAAGCAATCTTCTTCCTTGATTTCTTTATTTATCCATTCAAAAGATAAAGCATCATAAAGTCCTACGGCCTCCTTTTCTTCGTTGTGGAAGCAAACAGTTTGAACTGAATCATACGGATTATAATATAAGTAAGTGGGAAATGAATTTTTCTGATAGAAGTCTGTAGCATTGCAATTGATTTGTAGTATTTTCTCTACGTTCGTTTTTCTAATGATAGCTCCTAAAATCCCGACCTGCGCTGAACTATAAATACTGAACATCGATTCTTCTGGTTGGCCATTTACCCATTGGGGGCCATCGCCTAATGCCACTGGGCTTGCACCTTTTAAATTTTCCTTTTGATATCGGATATCTTCTTTGCGCAGCCCTTCGTAAGCGATTACATTTTTAGTAATCTCTTTTTTTAACGGCAACCATTGGTGCTGATCATCAATTTCATACGGATAAAACAACCGCGCGGCATTTGACATGTTGAGCATCCATTTTCCTATCGCATTCGCATAGCGACTGTCATAGCGAACCATTGGCACCAGAGGCCACGCCATATCAAATGAATTCATCAGAAATGCGTAGCCGCCACCATCGGTAATACTTCCCTGCAATCCGTACACATCATAATCCCCCCACCGCTCAGCTATAACACCCCAACCCGTTCTTCCATCTGCCGCCTTACAACCTTCGAATGTCCAATTCAGAATTTTCTTGATGTCATAATTTGTCCCATGTTCGGCATTTAATCGCGCTGCCACTAGCGCACCAAATGGCATAAGCACTTCATAGAACCTACTTTCATTTTGATTGACAAAAGCGTCCATCGCAGATTTTGCTCCTTGCAGATAGCGTGAGTCTCCAAATTTTTCATACGCGCACAAGAGTACATATGCATGTCCTGCAGCAGCATCTTGTTGATGAGGAATGTTGTTTACTACTCCTTTCATTTGGCGGTAATCAAAATAGGAGTAATCGTAATTTCCTTTTAGAATTGAATCTGCCTTGAAAAATTTTTCAGAGATGATGTGCTGTAGACTATCTGCCTTTGATACATTTGGGAATAGCTCGCATACACCATAAAATAATACATTCGGAAAAACATCGTACCACCAATCACGGCCATACCCACCACCAAGTAATGCCACATCCGGATTAGTATTATTCATCATAATATTCCAGCCATTCACAGCATTAAAATAACTCTGTGTCATCTTTACATAGTTTAGTCCATTTTGGTTGGTTTTGTCAATACCTACCAGGCCTGCGCCTAATGCTGTGCCCATTGAAACAAGTGCCTCATGAAATTCTTTGCTGCCATTTGTACCCTGCCGCACATCACCAATCACGGTATACAAACCAATCGTGTTTTGCGGAAAATTTCGATGTGCACTGTCAACCCATAGAAATGGCTGAAAAGATCCTTTTGAATCTAGATTAAAAATATACTGATCGAATTGTTCAGCCTTTTCCTTCCAATCGATCATCTTGTAAGGGGTGGGCTGATTCGGCATTACTTTAATCCTGTCAATTATTATCTGTTCAACCCTCTCTGCTTTTTGGCAAGATAAGAGTGTGATCAACAAGAAAATGAGGCGATAATTTCTCATGCCTTGCTTAGTTGATTAGATTGTTTAATAATACTTTTAGCCATAGGAATGGATGCTAATTGCAGCACTGCGATGATGATGAGCGAATATTTCAGCGCAAAACTTTCGGATATGTATGAGGCGAAGAAAATAAAAAGACCAAGTCCTAAAAACCTTCCTATATACAATCCAAACTCATGATTAAAGATATAAGCGTACTCATTTCTATTTTCAATATGAGATACCTCGTCAATCACTTTCATTTGAATTGGGAAGTAGGCAATATCATGAAGTGGTTGAAAGAGCACTTTGCACAACACAAAGATGATAACCCCCACGGCAGAGAATAGAATACCGTTGGTAACAGTGCCCACAAGAAAAATAGCCAAGCCTACTCCGAAAATATAAATCCGATGCGCTGGCTTTGTGGTACGACCAAGTATGTATAACATAATGGCCGTTGCAAAACCGCTTATGCCTTGAACTAAACCAAGCGAACCTTCATTGCCGACTAACCGCATAACCAAAATAGCAGGTGCTGTGACTAAATAACCCTGTGCAAGACCTTTCAATCCGGCCAGCACCAGCATCTTTCTCCAAAGCACATGGAACTTGAAGAACAAAAATTCTTTTTGATCCGGATTCTTAAAATTTTCTTGGTGTATTACAATGCTGGAAAGAATGGTTAGTAAGAACACGATGCCTGTAACTACCTGATATCCTAGCTTAATATTGCCACTTAAAAATGAGTTGCTATCAGCGGTTGCTAAAAACGCACCAACAGCGAGTGGAACCAAAATGAAAGTAATAGTATAAAAGAAGGTTTCTAGTCCGTAGTAATAGTTACGGTTAGCATCAGTCGTATTATTCAGCGTCAAGAAATCTCGGTTGGCCCAGAAGAATCCAAAAGAGCAACCCATTAAAATTCCTGCCATACCAACCCCTGCGACAGAGAGATTATCAAGTTTCATCATAATAAGCATCGATAACCCACTGAGTAACATTCCAAAACTGTATAGATTGGAAATCTTTATATACTTCAACAGAAAGCCATTCAATAAAAATGTAATGGGAATTCCTGTATACACCGTTAATTGATAAATAGCTACGATGGCTGGGTCATTGGAACTCCGCATGATGTAAGCCCCCACAAATATTTCTATAACGGGAAGTACAAAAGCGTAAATCATATTTGTAATCAGCAAGACCCTGGCAGCACGAGGCATCTGGAGAAAATATCCATACTCACTAAGTGGCTTTTTCAGCACTGCGGTTGTTGTCATTTATAAGTAGGGGTAAGGGTGGATAGGATTTCCTGAATGGAGAATTCGGCTCCGCAAATCACTTCATCACTGGCACCATAGTACATGTAAATCTTGTCGCCCTTTACAATGTGTCCGTTGGTGAATACAACATTGCCGAAGAAACCTGTTTGCTCGTAGTCGGCAGTTGGTTCCATAAATGGTTGTTCACTTCTTGCGATTACTTTCGATGGATCTTTCAGGTCTAATAGCAGCGCTCCGAGGCAATAACGATGGTGTGCGTCTGCTCCATGATAAATTTCTAACCAGCCTTGTCCTGTTTTGATAGGTGCCGCACCCGCACCCATACGTGCACTATCAAAATGATTAGGTCGTGTAGTTGCCAAGCATTGATGATTTCCCCAATGTAGCATATCGGGTGACTCTGCTAACCAAATATAGTTTCCACCTAATTGCGGACTGCTAGGTCGATGTAATGCATAGTACTTTCCGTTAATCTGCTCGTTGAAGATGGCGCAGTCTTTATTATGTGGTGGAAAAATCATGCCTGCGTGCTCGAAATTTTTCCAATCTCTTGTGGTTCGCAATCCTACGCCTACACCTGCATGAGACACCATTGTGTAAGTGAGATAAAACAACCCATCTATTTCTGTTACTCTACAATCTTCAATGCCATAAGCTTCGAGCTTACTCTTTCCTAAAAGTGGGCTATAGCCGACTGGTTCATAAAATTTTTTGCCATCGCTACTACAAACCAATCTTAGATGTGACAAAGTGGTAAGATAATCTTGACCTTTATAGCTAATCACTCTGGCATCGGCTGTATTTAAATCTGGATCATTTTCGTCAAAACGGAGAATTTCAATTTCTCCTCGCTCGTTATAAATCGGTAGACTTATTTGTCCTTTGATTTGTTCAGGTCGCTCGGCCACCCTCAATAGCAACCAAGTCATGTTCTCAAATTGGAATACGCCAGGATTGAGCAGGCATTCTATTTTCATAGCGGCACTGCTTGGCTTGAGATCAATTGGTTTTAATAGCGGATTTTGTTCAAATCTGTTAGCTATTGATAACATTGACGGTTTCCGCATATTATTTTTATGCAACCGAAGTATCCATCGATTGCATGGCACAATATTGAGTTAATGTGCTATCTTAAGAGTCCGTTATCTGCTCAATTAAGTTCTTTGGAGTGTTTTAAATTATAATTTGATAAGGGGGAGGACAAAAAAGGACTAAGAGGACAACTTTCCAAAATTCTGTCAGTGTGTTTTTAATACGTTTGTGGTCGATTTTCTACGAGGCCACAAGTTTTGTAGAAACGCGCTGATGAAAACTAATTAATGAGTGTTTTACTTTTTTTTTCGATCCTGAATGTATTTCAGGGAGATACCATTGCTTCTCCCTGGCCATTCCAACATGTAGATGAACTTTCCAATAGCGCAGTCACCTCTGTATTCATGGATCAAAATGACCGCGTGTGGCTAGGAACGTGGGATGGATTGGATCGTTATGACGGAAGTTCAATAACGGTATATAAACCCGATCCTTTTTCACAAGGAAAAATAAGTAACAATGTAGTTCGCGATTTTCTGGAAGATGGGGACGGCAATCTCTGGATCATTACGCATCAAGGCATTAATAAATACAATAGAGCAACAGATTCCTTTCAGACCTATCTCGATAGTCTTCCGGGAATTCCTTTTCTAGAATACAATATCCGTGCTTGCAAAGGATCAGACTCAACCATTTGGACCAGTTTGCTTGGCAAAGGCATCTATCACTATTTAGCAAAGGATAATAATTTTGTTCCAATCAATTTTGAGCAAGTAGATTCGCTTTGGCTTCAGACAGTAGTAAATGTTGGCAGTCATCAAGGGCTACTCTACTTACTTGGCCGAGATGGCAAACTGGTTTGCACTGTCAACAACCGACAGATTTTTAGCAAACAGTTATTAGATATTGATCCGTTGTCTTTCCATAAATTCCTCACAATCAATCATCACTATTACTTGGCAATTACTAGTCGCTCGGGCGAATTTATTCTTGTTGATTTATCAAACATTGAAAGAAAGCCACAGCATATTCAATTAAAAAATATGATTATTTCTTCATTGTCTGAAAACCTTGCTCAAACTGCCATTTGGGTAGGAACAGAATCGGGCGATATTTTCAAACTGAAAGATACAGGCACTGAATTTTCAGCGGAGTTGATGAACTCATTCTTTCCAGCTTTTTCACGAGCAAAAATTAAAATATTAACCATTACCGAAACCAACCAAAACTTACTGTGGATAGGGACGGATGGCGATGGTGTTTACAAGTTTTTAACACGACCCAAAACATTCTTTGCTATTCATTCCGGCACAGAAAGTGGCCAAATTTCGCACGGCATTGTCCGTTCGGTTTATGAAGACGCTTCAGGAACTCTTTATATAGGAACAAGAGGGGGAGGGCTAAATATTATTAGTTCTAGCGAAACAAAAATTATTAATACACACGCTGGATTAAGCAATGATGCGGTACTATCAATCAATAAAGATCATGCTGGAAATATGTGGATAGGGGTAGATGGTGAGGGCGTTGATATGATCGAAGTAAACTCGCAAAAGATTTTTCATTTCCCAAGAGATTTGGATGATTCGCATTCGTTGGTATTTGGATCGGTGTATTCTATTTGCATAGACTCATTTAACGATATTTGGTTAGGCACCAGTGGTTTTGGAATCGTTCATTTGAAAGTTGAAAAACGGAAAAACGGAAAATATCATTTGAAGGAATTTGATCAAATAAAACCTTCCAGTAATGTCAATGGTATTTCACTAAAAAGCAATATTGTTTTTTCTATTATAGAAGAAAAGCCCAATACCTTGTGGTTTGGAACTCGCGGTGGTGGGGTATATAGATTCAACTCACTGAGTAAACAAATTGAAGAAGAATTTTTGACGAAAAGTCAAGATAGAAATAGCCTGGGAAACAATGATGTATTGAGTTTATACATCGATCACCAAGATCAATTATGGGTAGGAACCAGTGGTGGCTTGGATCGGCTCTATATTCAAAACAAGCCATACCGAATCGTTCACTATACAGAGCGAGAGAGGCTACCTAACAATACGATACATGGAATTCTGGAAGATGCATCCTCTAATATTTGGATTTCTACTAACCGAGGATTAAGCCGCTATGATCGGGAAAAAGATTCGTTTAGAAATTTTGATGCCAATGATGGTTTGCAAAACAATGAGTTCACTGACGGAGCCTCGTTCAAATCCAACATATCAGAAAAACTTTTTTTCGGTGGCATTGACGGACTGGATGTAGTTGACCCAGGCAAGCTGAGTGAACTAAATTATTTTCCTCGTCTTTCATTAACAGGATTTCATGTGCGAAGTGTTTCCATTCATCCGGGCGATGATACAGGCCTGCTAAGTAGCAACATCGATTTTACAGATATGATCACATTAAATTATGATCAAAATTTTATTGGCTTTGCCTTTACTATTTTAGACTACTGGAACAAACGAAAAAGCGAATACCACTACCGGCTTGTTAACTTTGATAAGGGTTGGAACTTTATCGGCCATCAAGAGTCTATTACGTTAACGAACATCCCTCCGGGGGGTTATACTCTCGAGATCAACTATAGAAATGAAAATGGAGCGTGGAGTCCCACTCCGAGAAAAATAAAATTGGTAATTACTCCACCTTTTTGGAGAACCTATTGGGCATATACATTCTATATTCTGCTCGCCATCGGGATACAATTGGCAATTGTCTTCTATTTACGATGGCGGGCACGCGCCAAAAAAGAATTAGCCATCGAGCGCTTGAAGGCTGAGCAGTTAAAAGAAATAAACGACTACAAGCTTCAATTCTTTACAAACATAGCACACGAATTCCGTACGCCCCTTACTATGATTCTTGGCCCTGCAGCATGGCTGCTCCAAAAAACCGTTGATGTGAGTGAAAAAATTCAGTTGAAAACCATCTATAGCAATTCGCTGCGTCTGCAAAAATTGATTGAAGAATTAATTCAATTTAGAAAAATTGAAACAGGCAAAGATCAACTTGAAATTTCTGTCACTGACTTAATTCCCTTTACACAAGAGATCGTAGAAACCTTTCAGAATTATGCTATCGAGCGAGAAGTGCATTTAGAATTCCATACACAACCCGAAACGTTAGAGGCATTTATTGATCCAAAGAAGATTGAAAAAATTCTAATCAATTTAATTTCAAATGCACTTAAGTACAGTTCGAAAGATGGCATCGTGAGCATTTCTTTAAAACAGGAATCTAATTTGGCAATCTTTGAAATTCAAGACGAAGGGGTAGGGGTTGCAGAAGAAAATAAAAATAAAATTTTTGAAAATTTTTATCATAATCCAATAGATCAAAATGAGCGATCTGGACTTGCCAAAAGCACCGGTATTGGGTTATCACTTACAAAAAGTTTAGTCCAAACGCATGGAGGAACGATAGAACTAATGAGTCAGCTTGGAAAAGGCAGCAAGTTTACCGTGAGAATTCCAATTACACGCGAGTACTATTCTAAGCTTCAGCTAAATGAAAGTATGGCAACACCCTCGGCCAATTTGCACGAAAAAATTTTATTGGAATTTGAAACAGATCACGACAATTTAAATCTTTATCCAGATGGAAATTCTTCTCCTTCGGGAAAGCATGAGTACACAATTTTGGTAGTAGATGATAATCAGCAGATCACGTCTTTACTGAGGACTTTATTGGCTGATCGCTATGATGTTCTGATAGCTTCAAATGGAGTGAAGGCCATTGCATTGCTGGAGGATGTTCGCATCGACCTCGTGATTAGCGATGTACTAATGCCGGATATGGACGGACTGGAGCTTTGTAAAAAAATTAAGGATCATATTCAAACCAGTCATATTCCTGTTATTTTATTAACAGCCAAAGCGGAAATTGAAAATAGAATTGAAGGGCTTCAGGTGGGAGCTGACTCTTACATTCCGAAGCCTTTCCATCCGGAGCATTTATTCATTCGCATTCAAAAACTGCTAGAGCGAATGGAGCTTACGCGGAAGAAATTTCAAAACTCTACAACCGTAGAACTTCAACAGCTATCCACGGGTTTTGGAGAAAAGGAAGATTCGTTCTTTTCTAAAATAACAAAATGCATTCAAGAAAACTTTACTAACCCTGAATTTAATGCGGAACAAATAGGCGATGAAGTGGGAATGAGTAAAGCCTCGCTATACAAAAAGGTTAAGACCATTACGGGGTTAACACCGCATGGATTAATCAAACAATATCGTTTGAAGAAAGCTGCCGAATTGCTCAGGTCTTCGGGTTTAAGTGTGTCCGAAGTTATCTATGAAACAGGCTTTAACAGTCGCTCGTATTTTTACAAATCGTTCAATGAGGTGTTCCATTGCCATCCTAAAGATTTTATATAACATGTTTCGTTTATGCGTTATGTTAACATAGCTTAGGTATCCGGGCCTGCCAAGCCGAAGTGCTTCACGAAGGCATGGCTTACCCAAATCTTCTTAGAAAGTTTTTTTGCGTTGGCTTTCAATGATTCAATCTTCATCATTCATCACTGGACTGGGGCAGCGACACTCTCCCGCTGAAACGCGGGATGAAACATTTGGATAGGTTTTGGTTTTTGCGTTGGCATGTGTGGCCTGCACAATGTGTGCATGCAAAATTTACCTAATGCTTTACCAACGTCTGCAGCAAAGCTTGGCCTTTACACTTACTTAGTCGCTACCGATTTTTACAAGGATGCACTCCACGGTTTTAGTCGAGCATCCCCCGCATGTAAGTAAGCATCCCCCGGTTATAGTCGCGTATCCCCGCATGCAATTCAGCACGCCTCAACTATAGTCGTGCGTCCCCCGCGTGTAAGTGAGCATGCCCCAGTTATAGTCATGCATCCCCCGCATCTAAGTTAGCACCCGTCAGCTTTAGTGGCGTATGCCCCGGTGAAATTAACCCTGCGCAATTGAAGAAGAGAGTGGGAGAGAAGTGCTTCTTGATGAGCTCCTATGTTGATTGTGTCGCTCGTTGGCATAGGCGAACGACAGAAATTCTATAGCGTAGTCAGCCGATGTAACAGTAGGATAGAAGTAAAATCATAGTGATAAAAACATCAGCGCATAAGAACGAAGCGCTTATGAAAGCGTTGTTGTTTTTGAAACTATATATATTTCATCAACACGATAAAAAAAGGCAACAGCGCGTAACTACCCGCGTATTCATTCACAAGCTCACACTAAAGAGCGTTATTTTATGAAGACAGGTAATGTCAAACAAGTTGCAGCCTTCGGGAAGCTCGTAGGTATCTGCAACGACCTTGGTGCCAGTTACAACCCAAGCAAGGCGGCTCTCACGCCCACCGCCTTAGCCACCTTGCTTGAACAGGCACAGCAAAATCTAGAGGCGGTGAACGTTGCTCGCGCAAACTTCGTACTGGCTATCAACGCCCGTCAGGAAGCCTACGCGGGAATTTACCAACTGGTGTCACGTGTTGTGCGTGCGGTGGCATCATCAGAAAGCTCACGCGAAAACATCCGCGATGCAAAAATGATCAGGCATCTGCTCGCGCCTCGCTCCACTGCCAAAAGAATTACAACAACAGCAGCAGGAGAGAACCCTGGCACGGTGCAGACGAGCACCTCATCATCGCGTTTGGATTTTGACGGTCAGGCCGAAAGTTTGTCGCGCATGATCAACCTGGTGCAAGGTATGCCTGCCTATGCGCCAAACGAACCCGAATTGCAGGTAGCAAGTCTGAAGGCGATGCTCAGCGATTTGAAAATGAAATCGCAGGTAGTAGCAAGCACGGCCAACGTACTGGCCAACGCGCGCATCAATCGCAACCGGGTGTTGTTTGGCAAAGAAGGTATGCTTGAAACTGGCACCGCGGTGAAGGAGTACATACGCTCAGTGTTTGGTGTGCGGAGCGAGACCGCAAAAGAACTCGGCAAACTTCGATTAGCGGCATAACCACGCAGGCATGACATGTGACATAAACTAAACCCCTGGAGGTGCAGCACCACTGGGGGTTTTTATTTTTTAGCAGAAACCCGGCATGTGCGTGGAAGCATATTTGGCTCTTGATTTTTTTCGTTCTTTTTGCATCAAGTGTTTCATCCCGCAAGGCGGGGGCAAAAAGGACAAAAGAAAAGTAAGGTGCGAACACCTTTGAAGTTCTGGTGAGCGTTCAGCGAGCTAGTCCGGGACGTAACTAGCAGAGTAGCGAGGGAAGCTTTCTATCTTGCGAAGCCCTTGTAAGAACTCTTCTTTAGGTTTTCTATGTCAGCCAAGTCCTTGTCCCTACCTAATTTCTCCTTATCTCGGAGCAAATCTTCTTTTGAAATAATATTGATTTGAACCCCTCAATTTCACCAACTTCTTTATTGGCATAACATCCCTTGAAATCTTTGTGATAAAACGCGACAAGTTCTGGAAGAAAGTCAAAATGAAATTCATCTAGACTAAATTTTATGAATGTCTTTTTTGGATCAAACACTATCTTGTCTAGCTCGTTCATTAATTCTGGACTAATTTCAGATATTCCACCAACGAGCCTAATGAAGTTTGCATTTGTGGCTTGATACCATACGTCAATATCATAATCAACGTCTTTTGGAAGGTTTACTGAAGGTCTTGGGGTTCCATAAAAGCTAATGGCAAACCCACCTACAAACATGTATTCGACTTCATGTTTATTAAGTGCCTTGGCAACACGTTTGATTCCTTCGGCTAGATCTTTTTCCATTGTAGCAGCCTACGCTCGTGCTACTTTTTTGATCTTACTAAGAGATTGAACAGCTTTCTCTTGGAGCAATTTTTCCTTTTGAGTCAGCGGGCGCTCGACTCTGTCATGCTTCAATTCGCTATAAGAACTACATAATTGTAAAAATGCCATGTGCAAATATAATACTGACCAATTGATAATCAAACGTTTATAAGGCTAAAAAAGTTTATCTATTTAAAAAAGCGTTGGATCAAGCATGTGTGATGCTGGCTGCCGCCAAGCGCGGCATGAAACATTTGGCTTGAGCCTGGCATGTGCGGCCTGCATTACTTAATGCTTGGCGCGTCTGGTTGCATTCATGCGCGTGGGCAAAAAACTTTCTTATTCAATCTTTATCGTTTAATAGACACTCAAGCCTGCCAAGCTCTGCATGGGGCGAGGTGTGAAAGGCCCGGATGAAGCGCGGGCCTTGAGCGGCTATTTACACATAACGTCAAATTATATAACTGTGCAATGGCATGTGCGGAACAATCCCAATCTTCAATACGAAGCCTAAAACCCCCAGACCAGCGTAGCAAAGGCATGTGCGCAATGGCACGCTGGGATGGTTAACATAATATGATTATATAACTGCGGGTCAGGAACTTAGCCTAGCAAGAGTTATATAATTTATAGGCTGTTAAGCTAGAAACCCATAAAATGGGCTAAAAAAGAAGATTTTCTAAAAACGAAGCAAGTTGCAAATCGTAACTTGCTTCAAGTATCGCATAGTTATTTATAACTAGCAAGCTTAAAATGAAAATATTTTTTTTTAAGAATGAGATTTAATAAGGTGTCACGCTATCGCGTGACGTTTTTTTTGCTTCGCTCAAAAGCGACAAGCCAACATTGCATTCCATAATTTTATAATCTTACATAGGTTGTATTAAAAGAAATTGCAAGCGTTTTGGTTGTGTTAAAAGAATAAGTAAGGTCTATTCCAGTTCCGCCAGTTAATGTAGGTGTTCCGAACACGTCTCCAGTATCATTTGCAGATGATATAATATTGGAAGTTCCCACACGTGTCCATGTGTTTGAAGATTTTCTAAAAGTAGCATTTATTTGATAAGAGAATCCAGTTGCGCCTAATGTTCCGCTTGTTTGAATCCCTGAAAAATATAATGTTACATTTATTAAAGAACCGTTAACTAAGTTTAGGTTATAATCACCGATAAATGTATTAGATACGTTGCTAACGTTACCAGTAAGAGAGTTATTAACAGGAGGGCTTATATAAATATTTTTTTGGCTAATTGTTCCTAATGACACCAACGAAAAATTATATTTTAATGTCGATGAAGATGCGGTTATAGAAATATCGCCTGATGATAAAATGCTACTACCTACCGTTAGATTTCCGTTTGTGTCTACGTACATTTTTGAGCCAATAAGATTAGTACCGTTTGATTGTGCTATTTCAGTATTTGCAGCCGTGTTTGTAATGCCTCCACCGCTAGCATTTATAGTTTGATTAGGCCAAGAACCTGTTATGCTTACGTTAGTGCCAGCTACTAACGCGGGTGTGGCCGTGCCTGTGCCACCGTTGGCTATTGGCAAAACAGCTGTAACTCCAAGAGTTCCAGTCCCCCCACTTGTAGTAACTATTCCGTTTGTTGTAAGATTTGATAATAATGTAGTTCCCCCAATTGTAACTCCTTCAATAAAATTCGGATTTCCATAAACATTAGACGAATTAGTAAAAGTATTTCCTGAACCCTTCCAAGATGCGTCTTGTTTTATAAAACCAGAAGTGTTCAATCCGTATAATTTTTTAGGGCTTGCATCCATGTTAAGGTTCAGATAAAATCTTTGATTATCTGTTCCGAAAGTATATACATCACTAAATGTTACCCCATCACTTGCGTATCTTATTTTTACAACGCCAGATGCTCTTTCCAATCTAGCTTTTGAATTAACTGTTAATGGCCCCGATTGAACAGATGCAAAACCACCTCCGTTTAATAATTTATATATTGAACCAGCATAATTAGCAATACCATATTCATAATTTGGGTAGTTTGAAGATTCTTTAGTCGTATTCCAACCGATCATTCCAAAATCGCTATCAGTTAAATTAGGAACACTAAATTCAACGTAACCATCTGTGTTGATGGGTAAAAAATAATCACTTCCAGCAAAAGCATCCCACGTTGAAACTCCTCTACTTACGTAAGCTCCATTAAAATAAGCTAGTTGTCCGTTTGAATTATTGAACACTAAATCTTGAGATGATAAATTTAAATTACTTTTAAATGCGTTAAATAATTTATTGTGTCCTTGATTCGTTGGATGCACAGGATCAGATGGATCAAAATCGCCTGAGGTTGTGTCTAAAATTAAAACATCTGTATCTATATATTTTACAGGATAGCCAACCGATGAAAGTTCGGTTACAACATTTTGAATTATAGTAGCAGCCGCGTCCATAATTGAATTTGATCCATTTGATGGAGAAACAGCATAGCCAGCAGGTGGGTTCTTACAAGGTCTTGCAACCAAAACAGTGTTGCAATATTCATTTAAAACATCTGGCAACTCTACTATATAATCAATAGGGGTTTGAATAGTTGATGTAAATACAAACGTATGACTGCCTGTCGATAAACCTGTTACAAAAATTCCATAGGGTGTAACCTCGTTATTATAAACACCATCTGAAATTCCATCCGTTTTATTATTCATAGATGAATTAAAAACAGTAGTTCCATCAACTGTTATTGTCAAATTTCCAAAAGTATAAGTGCTTCCGCTAGATCCTAAAAATGATATACCAAAATTTTTGCCTGAAATTGTTGTAGTAAGTGTGCCTGAACCACTATTGTTGGGTACTGCATACTTATTACCGAAGGCACCAGGCCCGATATTAGCCCATGTACCTGTTTGTGTAAAAGTATTAGCCTGATAAAATTTCTTTCCTAAGGCATTCATTAAAAAAACTCTATGGCCTCCTCTTATTTTTTCATCTGTTTTTGCATTAACTCCACTTCTTCGATAATCATTAAAACCAATCATACAAGTGTAGATGCCTGTATTGGCAGGAGTTATTGATGAGTTTGCTAAAGAAGCAACGTAGTACATACCCTTTCCACCTGCTGCATAATTAGTTCTTGTTGACCTTGTGTAGCTTTTAAATAATTCTGCATAACTATTTGAAGTAGGAGATGCCGCTTGCCCCGTTGTATAGCTATCACCAAAAGTGTATAGATTTTGACCACTTAAAAGATCGATTGAAAACGTTGTCGATGTTGTGGTAAAAAATTGTGTATCATTTCCAGAAAGAGTGCCCTTTAAACGATAGTAATAAGTAAAGTTTTTACTTAGTCCTGTGTTTTGATAATTTAAATTTGCACCTGTATACAACGTGGTTAAATTGGTTGTAAACGCAGCATTATCTGCTCGCTGCAAAGTATAAGTATCGTATGCTCCATTGTTCCAAGACAAGTTTATTTGAGTTGAACTAATAGTAGCAGCATTTAAAGTAAGTGGTGTGCCTCCACTACTATTTGTAATCAAATTATACTTTTTTAATACATTATCCCAACTGATTACTTTGCCATTTTCTGTACTACCGGGCTTGCGCAAAGTTTGCGTTGTGTTTTGCCCGGCAATAAAATTAGGATTGTTAGTAACCGAAACTTGAGCAAGACAAAGGTTCGATAAAAACAGTATTGATATTAAAATATTTTTCATTTTGATTCTAGCTTTTGATTGTCTGCCTGTTCTATTGACGATCCGTTTTTAAAGGCAAGTGCCCAATCAAAAATAAATCTGCCGGTAAGCGCCCAGCCAATGGCTGCCCACATAAATACCCACACATAAAAAGGAACGTCTTTAAAAAATGATGCGTAAAACACTACGGGGGGGAATAACCATAACATTATAAAAATTACAACCTCGGCACTTTCAAATAGTTGATTGCTTCCACTTAGGCCAGTAATAATAATTTTGCGATAAATAAAAATCACTACCCAACAAATGAAAGTGCATACCGTCCACATTAATAAACTGTCAATCCGTTCTGGGTTTTGTGCTAAATGATTAAAATATGATTCTATCAAATTCATAAAAAACAGGTTAACAATTGGGTTCTAAAACTTCACTTAAATAAGAACGCATAACCGAGCACTCCTTCACCGTTCCAACATTCACTACATCAAAAGTGATTGTGTAAAAATTTGACTCTTGCACATTAGATTTATCCCTACCAAAAGAAATAGTCATTCCTCTATCTAAATAAAAACGAAATGGTTGATCTTGTACGGCCACATAAAAAGGCCAATCACCAGCATTTGAAAAGGTAATGGAGTTGCAATTGGAAGCAATATTTTTTTCGTCCTGACCAATAGATACACCGCTTCTTCTTATTTTATAATTTCGTTTCATTTGCCTTTTGCATTAGTAAGTTAAGTAAGCACCCTCTCTCTCTTATTGAGGCGTTTGTTTAATGAGTTGATAGCCTAAAAAAAAAATTGCAGCGGTAATTACTACTATGCCGGCTGCTTTAATTGGATTAGACTTAACGGTATTATATAAGCCTTCCAAATTGACAAGTGCCTTTTGATATACCTCTTGATAGAAAGAGGTTTCAATACTTTTGCCAAACCCGGCATTAGCTTGAAGTGCTACCTTCACGCCTGTGTTAAAATCTTTTACCTCGCTGAGTGATTGAATGCCTACACGTTTTAAGAGGTTGCCATTTACCTGAGCCGCCTTTAGGGTATCTGCAAAATAAACTGCCGAGGCTGCGGCTGCTAATGTCATTTGGTTAAGCATATCTGGATTTGCCACCAAGTCTACACCAATAGCCTTGCCGTACTTCAAATAGTTATCGTAAAAAGTAATACCATTGAAACCACGGCCTCTATATTTATATCCATCGCCAGGTTTATTATTTCCATATTGGCCACCATAGACAGAATCGAAAAACGAAACATCGTTTGATTTAAGTGCCGTTAATTGTGGTTCGGTATATTTGGCTAGGCGATATCCGAATATTGCCCTGATTCTATCGTTAGGAGTATTGCGGTAACTAACTTCTGTCTTAGGCACGTAATTACTTTCCGTGCCAATAACACTTACAACGCCCGCCTGAACATAAGTATTGGTAACGCCCCACTTTTGCAGAGCGTCCATTAATAAACGTATAGTTTCGGGTGAAGCGGCCATGAATGACTATGCTGAAGGATAGTTACTATTGAACTTCTTCAAACCGTGGCGATGCATCTTTTTTAGAAGATACATTTTTTACAAACACGTTTTGGCCATCGGGCACTGATACCACTACATTCACGCTGCCGTTTTT
>JANYHI010000066.1 GCA_025359125.1 Cytophagales bacterium | reverse complement strand
GCGGTTGTTTGTAAGCGATTCATTTTTGTCTTTATCGGCTTCCCATTTGTGAGTTGCGCTATCGCTTGTCCTTGTTACTGTGCCATGTGTTTTAAGCCCCGCTTGGGTTAGCTCTCGCACTAGCCCATTATCTTTTGATTTCACATCTTTAACGGTATCTAACTTTGTGCTCTCCGTTAAGTCAAGCGAAATAATTTCTACCATAAATTCTGGCGCGGCATTATCTACCACAATGTGATTGAACGCTAATTCTTTCATCAGCTCGTTTACATACGCAGTGCGATAGTCAGCTTCTGAATGTTTGCTTACAAAATTTGAATTGCTTTCGTTTTTAATTACAACGGAAAAATTGGTGTTAACAGAAACCCGTACCTCTACCGCAAGTGGCTTGCTAATGTAGCAGCTTGTAGCAAAGAGTATAATAAATAATACAACTAGTGGAGATTTACCCTTTATAAATTTCATCGTTCAGTCGTTATTGGCTAACATAGTCTTACTCACCCTTACTTTCGTCAAGTAAAATCTAATCGTTACTATCAAGAAAATAATTCCAACTACTAAAAAAACAAAGCCTGCTATTTTATTTTCATCATCTCGCTCTGCTACATCAATAAGCGCAACTCCATTCTTTTCTATCTGTCCTATTCTTAGATTGAAACCCTCGGAGTTTGATCCCCATTTATCATAATACACCTTTACGGTATCGCCTATGTGTAAATTTTGCACATAGCCGTCATATGATTTGAACTGCTCATGTATCCCAAATTTAATGTCTAATCCTTTCACCTTGAATGAAAGGATATCGATTATTGCAGGCGTGGGCGCTCCATCATTAATACGTCTCATGCTCATCTCTTGAAGAATACCCTCATAAGTTTCAAGCTTAGCTAAATTTTGTGGTTTGGTTAAAATAATTGCAATCCCTCCGGCCAGCAGCACAAGGGTAATTATACTAAATAGCTGAAGTCGTTTTTTAGGATTAGTCATTGTAAATCATTTGGTGAATTTTAAAAAAATATAATTCACTTCAATTCACTCAGCCATTGCTTTGCAATAACCCGAGCCGCATCTACTGTAGGTTTGCCCGCTCTAAAAGCTTGTTTCCAATAGCCACTTTTTGATTCGTATTCTTCGTTCACAAAAACCTTTTGACCATATTGGTTAGTTGTCAACTTCGCTGCAAAATCAATTCCTTCCGTTTCGGTCAATAGCCTTTGAAGATTTGCTTTGATTAAAACCGATGGATCTTTTTCAGATTGCCATCTAGTTAACTTGGTTTGATACTCTGCCAATTTAGTTTTGTACTCCTCAGCTTCCACTTGGGTTTGTACATCCATCATTTTTTTCATCATTTCTTTGTACTCGGGTTTCTGCGTTGCCGCGATGGCTTGCTCAGAGGCATCGAGCATCGACTTATACATTTTCTTCATTGCGGGGTCTTTCGTTTCAGCCATTTGCTTTTTAATATTGGCCAAAGATTCTGTTTGTTGTTTATTCGTTTCCTCTTCTTGATGCTTGCGTTCCGCTACTTTTTGTTCCGGGGTTTGGGGTTTGGTAGGCTCTTGGCCTTTCCACCATTCTGCATATTGGTTTTTGAAGAGTGATGTTTGCACATAGCTTTTTGCAAAGGCAGCAATAGCTTTTATAACTACAGGGCGATTAGCCAATGGAATTTTCTTGGCCTTTTCAGGTATTGAAACCGCACCATAGGTAACTCCATTGAGAATGAAATCTTGCGCCTCATTTTTTGTGACACCGAGGTCGTTAAATACGTCAGATTGCACAAATGCGACTGAAGAGAAAATGAGAAGGGAGATTACTATTGTTTTTAAGATTTTCATAATGAGAACAAATTGATAAAAATTTTAATTCGAATTGCTATTAAACGTGGCTTCCGATAATTTTATTTTCGAGCGCAAAGCGCACTAGTGCTGCAGTATTTTTTACGTTTAGTTTAGCTATCAAATTTTTACGGTGCGAATCTACCGTGCTAGCACTCACAAAAAGTTTATCAGCTATTTCAATGTTCGTAAGTCCATCTGCGATTAAGTTTAAAACTTCTTTCTCTCTGCGTGTGAGCAACAATACATTTTTCGCTTCTAATAGGTTGGTGAAATTTTCTAAATACTTCCACCAAGTTTTACCGTTGCTCACCGCTTCAATTGCTTCTAATAATTCTGTAAGAGGTGTATTTTTTAATAAATAGCCGGCTGCACCATTTTCTTTCATACGCTCTACGTAACTCAGTTGATCGAAATTGCTGAGTGCAATAATCTGGGTGTTTGGTGATTTTGCTTTTACAAGCAAACACAATTCTATACCACTCTTATCAGGCAGGTTGATGTCCATTAAAACTACATCAACCGTTTGGTTAACAAAAAAACCTTGGCAAGAAGCTGCCGTGGTAGCAAAGCCCGCCAATTCAATTTCTGATTGATCGCGCAACATGGAACTAAGGCCTTCTATTACCATGGGGTGATCATCAACAATAAAAACGCGAATAGGCATGACCAATAAATGACGTCATAAAAGTGAGTAAACTTTTAGCCATCACCAATATGAAAGATGAAAATCCCCCTTTTAAGGGAGAGACTTAAGCGTGTGGTATGTTGATTTGAATTGATGTGCCTTTGTCTTCTGCTGAATTTATGTCTAAGCTGCCTTTTAAGAATTCTACGCGCTGGCGAATGTTCCCCCAGCCCATGCCCGTGTTTTCTTTTGCCACGTCAAATCCCTTTCCGTTGTCTTCAACGGTAATAGAAAATTGATCTGCTTGATAAGCGAGTTGTACCAAGCACTCAGTAGCTTGTGCGTGTTTCAAAATATTGTTTACTAACTCTTGAATGATGCGGTAGATAATTAATTCTTGGTCGCTTTCCAATTTATGTTCATCGCCTACCACTTGAAAAGCAGCTTTAACTGTTTTCATACTATTCACCGCTTCAACATAATCGCGCAAAGCAGCTTTTAGCCCAAATACTTGCAGCGATGGAGGCTTCATGGCATGTGCCACTCGCCTTAGTTCTTGCACAGAGCCATCTAGCATATCGAGCGAACGCGCAAAAACCAATTGATCGTCTGCCTTTAACGAT
>JANYHI010000044.1 GCA_025359125.1 Cytophagales bacterium | reverse complement strand
CCCAAGCAGGTAATCATTATAGCTAGAAAGGCAAAGATGCCTGCCAACCTGCTGATAAGATTGATGGTGGAGAACTTTCTTTCAAAGTCAGTGTCTGCAAAACGGAATTGAAATGGATAGTTGGGGTTTAATTTCTTAAATACTTTTTCAACTTGATTAATGGATGCTTTTAAATTGTTGGTCTTATTTAAACGAATGGTAACTGTGCTGCTCCAATCTCTTGAAAAAGTCATTGTCATTGGCTCTACAGGTTGGTAAGGTGATGCCATTACTACATTCGCCACGACTCCAATAATTTCCCTTTCATCGCCAAGCGCTTTTATTTTTTGACCAATTGGATTTTTCATGCCCATTAAATCAACGGCTGCTTGGTTGACTAATACGGCCATAGAATCACTTTTAAAATCGCGCGAAAAATCGCGACCAGCAATTACTTTTATGCCCATTGTTTCGGTATAATCATACTCGGTGGCAATGGTTGCGAACGATACACGCTGATCGGGCATACCTGGCCACTGCACTTCATTATTGGAAAATATCGAAGTGATGGGGCTGTTACTTTTGCAAATAGATTTTGCAACACCTGTATTCACTAATTCTTCCCGAATGGATTGAAAGTTATTTTCTAACTCACTGTTAGTCCAGATTTGCATGAGGTTCTCTCGATCATAACCCATCTCTCTATTTTTAACGTGAATGATCTGCTGATAAATTACGATGGTGCCCAAGATTAAAAATATGGAGAATCCGAACTGAAGTGTTACTAATACTTGGCGCGGTGTGCTTGCACCTTTGCCGGTAATTACTTTGCCTTTCAATACTTGTAAGGGTTGAAAAGAAGATAAATAAAAAGCAGGATAGCTTCCTGAAAAAATGCCAATAATAAATACAAATGCACAGGCTACAGTCCACAACCACAGGTTTGAATAATCAATGGAAATATTTTTATCCACTAATAAATTATAGCTTGGCAATATTAATTCTACAAGCACAAGGGCAAACAAAAATGAAATGAAAGTGATAATCAATGATTCACCCAAGAATTGAAATATTAATTCTTTTCTGCGTGAGCCAACGCTTTTGCGAATGCCTACTTCACGTGCACGACCCTCACTTCGCGCTGTTGCTAGATTCATGAAGTTAATGCAAGCAATCACCAATACAAAAATGGCTATTATGGTAAACAGTTTTACATAATCAATCATACCTCCCGTATTTTTTCCATTTTCAAAGTTGGAGTAAAGCCTCCACTTATTCATGGGGTGAAGAAACAGTTTGGCAGTAGGGGCTTTGGGATTATTTTTACTTATTATATCTTCAATCAATGCGTTTACTTCAGTCTCTTGCGCACCTTCTTGAAGTTGCACATACATCTGGAATGAATTGTTGTCCCACCCCTCTTTTGATTCTCTCACCCAAGCTTGAGTAGATTCATAGTATGCGAATGGAAGAACGTAATTGAATTCGAATTTGGAGTTTCGTGGCACATCTTTTATCACGCCTGTTACTTTTAATTCTTTGCCATTGTCAACGCGTATCAGTTGGTTGATGGGATCTTGGTTTTCAAAAAATAATTTAGCTGTTGATTCTGTTATCACAATAGAGTTAGGATCGGTGAGTGAGGTAGCAGGATCACCCTTTACCATTGTGAAACTAAATATTTTGAAAAAATCCTGACTCGCACTTAATCCCAATTTATTCAACCGCTTATCGCCCACTTGCAACATGTTGCCTTCGCCCCAGTTGGTCATAGCAACATTCTTCACTTGGGTTGTTTTTTCTTTGATTGTTTCCATCAATGCATAAGGCATTGAATTACTAGTGCCTATGCCTTGCGCCCATTGTTGGCTTTGGTATAATTGGTAGATGCTCTTGTAGTTTTTATGAAATCGATCGAACGAATATTCATCAGCCACCCATAATAATATGAATATGCTGCTGGCAATACCTAACGCTAGGCCACCAATGTTGATGAAAGAATAAGTTGGCTTTTTAAGTAAGCTTCTAAAGGCAATTTTGATGTAGTTGCGGAGCATGGTGGTTACTGGTTTTTGGCAACTAGTTGCTGGTTCTTGTAGTTCGGGCAACCTAGTATTTATTTACCAGCATTTGCCACCATCGTGCCAATTAACAAAAAAGCCTTGTTCGCTTTAAAAACAAGGCTTTTGATAAATGTTGTTAATCAGTTACGGACAGGCACGTCCGCAATCGGTCAATTAATATGGCCGTGGTATCGCAGTTCTTTTTCTCTTTCCAGATCTTCTTTTTCTCTTTTGATCCGAACTTTTGCTGCGGGGCCAACCATAATGGGTACGCGCTCTACCTCCACGTTGGCAAGTTCAAGCCCATACATCTCTTCAGAAGAAAGGCTATGCTTTTTGATGAATCGGTAGCCTTGAATAATAAAATTATCGAACGTGGAAATTTCACTGTCTACCGATGCCAGTGAATGTAGCATGATAAATTTAAAATCGGCAGGCATACTGTGCTTGCGCAACGAATCGTAATGGCTCACCATATCTATCTCTGCATTTTCGGCCATGTCGTGCAAAATTTTAGCGAATAGTAAATTCACCCGGTGGTCGGCTTTAAATCCTAATTTAATCCTTATAAAAAAACATTTTTTAGGAATGATGGTATCGATAGAGTACTTCGAGGTATACGGACTATCAACAGTATCTACATGTACAAACCAATAGGTGTCTGCCTTCTTGGGTCGCTTTTTAAAAATGGAATAAATAATATTCGAATCGATATAGCGCTTGCTATCGGCTACCGCCATGTAGACAAGGTTTGTTGCTTCTCTTGGAATACTTGTATCCGATTGTAAATCTTCAATTAATCCTACATAATGTTTTAAGTCAACAAATTCTGTATGCCTATCTCTTAACTCTCGTGCTCTCATTAAAATAAACATCATGAAAAAGAAAATGATGGATATGGCGAAGGTAAACCAACCTCCATGTGAAAACTTGCTTAAATTAGAAATTAAGAATGCGCCTTCAATCGTAAAAAATACCACGCCCAACAGAAAAGAGCGGATGGTAGATTTTTTTGTCGTTGAAAAATAATAAATCAACAAAGCGGTAGTCATTAACATATTAAATGTAATGGCTAACCCATAGGCGGCTTGCATATCGTCCGATTTTTTGAAATAAAGAACTACAATCGAACTGCCTAGTAAAAGCATCCAGTTAATGGCTGGAATATAAATTTGGCCCATCATTTGGCTAGGATAACGCACCCGTGTAGCAGGCCAGAGTTTGAGTTTGATGGCTTCGTTAACGAGTGTAAAGGTTCCTGATATTAAAGCTTGGCTGGCAATAACGGTTGCCATGGTTGCCAGAATTAATCCAAAAATTAAAAGTGAAGAAGGAATGATGGAGAAGAAAGGAATTTGATCGCCCAACAACTTTCCGTTATACTCATTCAAAAGCCACGCACCTTGCCCAAAATAGCTCAGCAGTAAACTTATTTTTACAAAACCCCAACCTAACCGGATGTTAGATTTACCGCAATGTCCCAGATCTGAGTACATGGCCTCAGCTCCTGTTGTACACAAGAAAATTGCTCCCAAAATCCAAAAGCCTCCCGGGTATTTGACTAGTAAATTAAATCCATATACAGGATTAATTGCTTTTAACACACCCCAGTTGCTACTCAAATGATACGCACCAATTCCCCCAATGAAAATAAACCATACCAACATCACCGGCCCGAATGTTTTTCCTACAACACTACTTCCAAATTGCTGGAAAATAAATAAGGCAAATAATATTATGATAACAATTGTAATAATGGTTTGGGTAGTAATATTGGGCATTAATGCTTTTAATCCTTCTACTGCAGAAGTTACGCTCATAGCAGGTGTGATAAATCCATCTGCAATTAGTGTACAACAACCGATTATGGCAGGGAATATCACCCAACTGGCTTTGTATTTTCTAACCAATGCATACAATGCAAAAATCCCCCCTTCTCCTTTGTTATCAGCGCTTAATGTGAGATAAACATATTTTATGCTTGTAATAATCGTGAGAGTCCAAAACACACAAGAAAGACCGCCTAAGATAAGTTCTTCTGAAACCAGATTGCTGCCAACAATAAAGCGCAACGTATAAATTGGTGAGGTTCCAATATCACCATAAATAATGCCGAGAGAAACTAATACTCCTGCAACTGATAAATTGTGTTTTCGAGAATGTGATTCCATTTATACTATTGCCTCAAAGAGGATTTTCTTTTGATTTATATTCTTCAACTAAGGTGGAAACATCTTCATTTCTTCCGATGATCAATCGATTACTTCTATCATAGGAAAAGTAATTCCACATCCAGCTTAAAAAAGTGAAGACTTTATTTCTAAATCCAACAAGTGACATCAAGTGCACAAACATCCAAACGTACCAAGCGAAGGCTCCCTGAAAGCGTATTCCACCTTTCATGTCTACCACCGCTTTGTTCCTTCCGATTGTAGCCATTGATCCTTTATCGAAATAGCGAAAAGGCTTGATGGATTTTTTAGCAATTAACTGTTTAATATTTTTTGCAACCAGACTTCCTTGTTGCTGCGCGGGTGGTGCCATCATCGGATGGCCTTTCGGAAATTTTTCGTCTCCTTCCATTACGGCTACATCGCCAATGGCAAAAATATTCTGGTGTCCTTTTACCTGATTGAATTCATTTACCATCACCCGATTTCCTTTTGGGGAAATGGATTCTGGATTTACGCCATTAATCGGATTTCCTTTTACACCAGCAGCCCAAATTAATGTTCTGGAAAATAATTTTTCTCCCGTGCTTAAATTTGCTTCGTTTCCATCGTACGATTTCACTGCGGTATTCACATGGACTTTTACACCCATCTCAGTTAAAAATTCAAATGCTTTTTTACTCGCTTGTTCCGACATTCCATTTAGCAACCTAGGCGAGGCCTCTACTAGGTGAATATCCATCTCGCGCATGTCTAATTCTTTGTAATCTTTTGGGAATACATTTCTCTTCAACTCACTCAACGCGCCACAAAGTTCAACACCGGTTGGCCCACCCCCTACTACTACAAAATCCATCAGACTGTTCATGGTCTCTGTATCGTCAGTTAAGAGTGCGTATTCTAACTGGCGAATAATTTTATTTCTGATCTTGGTGGCATCTACAATAGTTTTCATGCAAGAAGAGTTCTTCTCTACTTCATCCATGTTATAGTAATTGGTTACAGCACCGCTGGCAATCACGAGGTAGTCGTATTTAACTTCTCCTATTGAAGTCTCAATAAAATTTTCTTCGGGGCGAATTTTTGTAACCTCACCTAATCGAAAGTAGAAATCGTTTCGTTTAGCAAAAAGTTTTCTGAAAGGGGCAACAATCGCACTGGTTTCAAGCCCGGATGTGGCAACTTGATAAAGTAAGGGCTGAAAAGTGTGGTGATTGTATTTATCGAATAATACGGTTTGCACGCTGGCACCTTTTAAGTGCTTTACAACCTCCAGACCTCCAAAACCGCCTCCGATAACAATTACTCGAGGTTTGCCCAAGTCTGCAATACGCGTGCGCGTGGTAATTAATTTGGGCATTTAAACGTATAATCTTTGCCTAAAACGGCCGCAATTTACAGGATAGCGAATGATTTAAAGTCTTTTTAAAAAATATTTTGTTCTTGCATAAAACCAGTAATTCTAGGTGTAATTTTAGACTTTAAAACTAACAACTGTATGGTAAAAAGATTTTTGTTTGTAGCGTCTTTTGGCGCTGTTATGGCAAGTTGCGGAGGCAACTCTGAAAAATTGCAATCTCAAGTTGATTCATTAAAGACAGAGCTTCAGACTAGTCAACAATTTGCTACCACGCTTCAAGAGGTAGGAGTGTTGATGGATTCTATTGATGCCAATCGTCAACTGCTACGTGTAAACATGGTGGAAGGCACTACATACGACAATTATAAAAGTCGGATGAAGGACATTAATAACTATGTGAAAGATACCCAGAGTAAAATCACTGATTTGGAGCAGGCATTAAAGAAATCAAAAGGCAATGCCAATACCTATGCAGCAACCATTAAAAAGTTGAAGGCGGACTTAGAATTGAAGAATGCGGAGATTACCAAGCTTCAAGATTTAGTGGCGAGCTTAGGAAATGAGAATGCAAATTTGATTACTACAGTAGGCCTTCAAGAGGCGGAGTTGGCCGACAAAGAGTCTCAGATTACGGCTAAACAACAAGAACTTGCTTTGATTGAAGCGCGCGTTCAGGAGATAATGGTGCAAAGCAAAATGAGCGAAGGTGATTCTTACTTTGCAAGAGGGCAGGCCGTAGAGGAAGCAGCTAATCGTACTAAGCTTGCGCCTAAAAAGAAGAAAGAAACATATAAGGAAGCAATAGAACTGTATAAGAAAGCACTTTCTTTAGGAAAGCAAGAAGCCCAAGCAAAGATTACTGCTCTTGAGAAAAAGATTTAGAGTTTAATGGGAAGTATAAAAAGTAAAAGTCCCGGTCTGTAAAGACCAGGACTTTTTTATTCGGTAAGGAAAGATTTAAACGCTTCCGTTATCCATGCCAATCAAATATACTGTATAAACTACATAGCCTAAAAGTAGCATCGCAGCTTCCCATCTGTCTAGTTTACGGGTATTGAGTGTAAACATAAAAATCATTAGAATAACGGTTGACCCCATCAACACCATGATGTCAAAATTTAAGGCTGCATTGTATGGCATTGGGTTAATTACACCTGTTACACCCAAAATGAAAAATATGTTGAATATATTTGAGCCGACAACATTACCAATAGCGATGTCTGTATTCCTTCGGTAGGCAGCCACACAAGATGTAGCAAGTTCAGGCAATGAAGTGCCGGCAGCAAGAATGGTTAATCCAATTAATTTTTCTGATAGGCCAAAGTGATGCGCAATTTTAACCGCGCTGTCCACCACTAATTCTCCACCGCCAATCAGCATTACTAACCCAACCACAGCCATACCGATAGAAAGTGGCATGCTATAAATCTTAATGGGTTCACCTTCTTCTAAATCAGTTGTGTGACTCATGGTTTTGTATATGTAGAAAAGGAATCCTACAAATAGAACAAGAAGGATAATACTATCTACTCTGCTTAGCATACCTTGATAAGTGCTATTGCCACCGTCTGCTTTCGTTACTTCAATTGGAGTGCTGCCCCAAAGCATGGTATCGTTTACTAAAAGAAAAAGAATACCCGCTGCCAATAATGAAAGAGGCACTTCATACTTTACTGTGTTCTTTTGCACTACTAATGGATAGATCAAGCCGGCAATCCCCAAAATAAATAACAGATTGAAATTATTACTTCCGATGACGTTACCAAAGGAAGCATCATTTTTTCCATCTAAGGCAGATAGAAGACTTACAATTAATTCAGGCATAGAGGTTCCAAAAGCAACCACCGTCAATCCAATAGCTAGATTAGAAATGCCATATTTTTTGGCTGCCGAGGAGGCACCATTTACAAGGAAATCAGCTCCTTTAATGAGCACTCCAAATCCGGCAAGCAGAAGTAGAATAGGGATAAGCATATAGAGTAGAGGGTTTAGGTGCGGAAAGTTAAAACCATTTTTTGTATTTAAAATAGCGGATCATAACAATCACAATAATGGCCATAAATCCCATTACTATTGGATAGCCATACGGAGAATTTAACTCGGGCATGTTTAAGGAACCTTTTTCAGTATTGAAATTCATTCCGTATACACCTACAATAAAAGTTAAAGGCATAAATATGGTGGAGATCACCGTCAGTACTTTCATTACCTCATTCATTCGGGTGTTGAGTGTATTAATGTAAATATCCATCAGTCCAGAAGTTAAATCTTTGTAGGTGTCGAGTGAATCGATCAAGTGAACTACATGGTCATACACATCAGCATAGTATCGATGGTTAGATCCATCAATAAATCCACTTTCATCTTTTATGATTTTGCTCATGGCATCGCGCAATGGATACAATGCCTTTCTCAAGAAAATTAATTCTTTCTTTAGTTTTTGAATGTTTTTAAATTGCTTTTCAGATGAGTTTTTATAGATCTCCTCCTCTATAGTTTCAATCTGCTGGCCAATAGCATCTAGCACATTGTAGTAATTATCTACTATAATATCGATAACGCGATACAGTAAATAATCCGCTTTTTTCTTTCGTACTCTTCCTTGATCCAGCCTGATTCGCTCGCGCAATTGCCCAAATAAATCTCCTTCCTTTTCCTGAAAAGAAAGTAAATAGTCTTTCCCCAAAACGAAACTTATTTGCTCATAATCAATTTTATTTTCTTCTATCCGATAAAGCATTTTAAGGGTGAAGAAAAGATAATCATCGTACTCTTCTACTTTGGGCTGATGATCGCTAGTAATATCTTCTACTAGCAATGTGTGCAAACAAAAGTGATCAGCTATTTTTTGAACGATTGATTTCTCCTCAAGCCCATCTAAGTTTACCCAATTGACTTGGTCTGCTTTAATATTGGCGATCAACTCTGCAATGGGTAGGTCTTCATACTTAGCATATTCTTTTTCGTTATACTGGATTAACTCTAGAATAACTTTACTCTGGGCGGAGAGTGGGGTCTCGTTTGGAATTAATTTTTTCTTGCGCGCCATTTAGTCTATAAATTTTTCATCACCAATAAGTGATGAAGGTTTGCTAATTTAATACCCGATACATCAAACCTTTCCTTTATCGATTTATTTAAATCGCATTTTAAATCAAAGCCGTCTGTGGGGTCTTTCGCCCATACAGAAGCTCTTAAATGAATGCCCGAATCAAGGAATGTCATTACACGAACCATTACGCTGTGCTCGCCTCTAGTTTTTTCCAGTTCATTCCGATTGTCAATATAGTACTTATGCTTAACGGCTTCTTGTTGAATGATTTCAATTGCCTTGTCAATATTTGAATCGAGCGAGATAGCCACTTCAATGAACATGCACATCTTCTCGTCTGTAATAGTAGAGTTGATGATGGTTTCGTTGCTGATTACACTGTTGGGAATAATCACTCTGCGGTTTTCAAAATCTTTAATAATCGTATGTCGTAAATTAATGTCTTCTACATCTCCCGTATAAAGCTGGCCAATTTTTACCCTGTCGCCCACACTAAACGGTTTGAATATTACTAAAAAGAAACCGCTTATAATATTAGAGAAAGCCGCTTGCGAGGCAAAACCAACTATGGCAGCTAACACACCGGCACCTGTTAATAGGGTAGTACCAACTGTACGCAACGAAGGGATAGATCTAAAAATTACAGTTAGGGCAACAAACAGTAGAATCATATCTACTGCATTTTTAAAGAAATTGTATCGCGTAGGGTCTACCTTTAATTTTCTGGCGGCTCCTTTAAAAAACCTACCCACCAAAAATCTAAGAATCCTAGAAATAATAAACATCACCACCAATACGGAAGCGCTAAAGATTACTTGTTCCCAAAACTTATCCATCGATATCATAGCTTCGAAAATAGTAAATAGTCTATAGTCAACAGTCTATAGACGATAGTTTTTGTTTAAACTTTTTATTCAGGGCTATCAAGTATTGACAATCCACTATCGACTTTTCCGTATTATTGCACTGATGTCTTTGTCTTTAGATACAATCAAGGCGCCTGTTGCTCGCGAAATGGACGAGTTCGAACCTAAGTTTCGAGCTGCCATGAAAACGAAGGTTTTGTTGTTGGACAAAATCATGAACTACATTGTAAAAAGAAAGGGCAAGCAAATGCGCCCGCTCTTTGTCTTTTTAAGTGCCGGCACCTGCGGAACCATCAACGATTCAACTTTTAGAGGAGCCAGTTTGATTGAACTTTTACACACCGCTACTTTGGTGCATGATGATGTGGTAGATGACTCAAACTACAGACGAGGTTTTTTTTCTGTCAATGCGTTGTGGAAAAATAAAATTGCTGTTTTGGTCGGAGATTTTTTATTATCACGCGGCATGGCTCTTTCTCTCGATAATAAAGATTTTCATTTGTTAAGCATTGTTAATACAGCCGTGCAGCAAATGAGCGAGGGAGAATTATTACAGATGGAAAAAGCACGGCAACTGGATATTGACGAGGAGATTTACTATGAAATCATCCGGCAAAAGACGGCTTCTTTAATTGCATCATGTTGTGGAGTGGGGGCAAGTTCGGTTGGATCTTCCGTAGAACTTGTTACTAGAATGCAATTATTTGGTGAAAAAGTTGGGATGGCATTTCAGATTAAAGACGATCTTTTCGACTATGGTGAAGATGAGATAGGAAAGCCGCTCGGCATTGACATTAAAGAAAAAAAGATGACGCTTCCGTTGATCTATGCTTTATCTAAGACGGGTTGGTTTGAGAAAAGACGAATTATATCTATCATCAAAAACGATAGCGAAAAACCTAAAAAAGTAAAAGAGGTAATTGAATTTGTTAAAAATTCGGGTGGTATTGAATATGCGAACAAGGCTATGGAGAGATACTATACTCAAGCATTGGAAATACTTTCTACTTTCCCCGACTCGCCTTACAAGAAATCATTGCGTGATCTGGTGCAATTTACCGTTCAGCGCAAAAACTAGCTCGCCATTTTTGCTTTACTTCTTCCTGCCTCCAGCACGGCATAGTCTCTGGCACTTTTATAAGAATCAGATTCTAAATTTTTATTAGCAGGTCCGGTTTGAACAGGTGTAAAGTTGCCATCGCTATCCCACCATTTTTTGGCGTTATCTTTTGCCGAAGTCTTATCTACTTCAAAATAATTAATAATAGAGTCTGATATAATCCAGGGCTTGCCAACGGTGGCATATTTTTCAAAAATCATACTACGCATCTGTGTGCCGGTGGATTGATTGTTGAAATGAGAAATCGTGTACGACATGGTTTCAGGCTCTGTCATCACCATATCCCAATATTTTTTGGAGGTAATAATTTGCGAAGTGGTTAATAAATAACCACAGCCCTTCTCAATCGGTTCTTTGGTAATTTGGCAAGCAGCTTTAAATTCTTTCTTCTTTTTGCCAAATAATGCATCCATCAGTGCCATAGTATCTTTTTTTATTAATATTAATTAATAGTAGATACTCTCATTGGCACAAATAGTTGCACAGTCCCCTCAAAACTTTTGTGAATTCACATTATTTCTGTGCTAAGAACCTTTTCCCAGCTGCGCTTTTTTTAGTTTTTCAAACTTCTCATGCTTGGCAAAAAAATCATCTAATTGCTTGACAGGTAGTTTTTTGGCAATAATTTTTTTCTTGCTATCTAAAATATAAATGGTTGGCGTGGTTTCGGAATGATACAATTTTGAATAATGTTCTTTTAAATAAGTACGTGGGCCATTTACAGTAATCCAAGGTGTTTTAAATTCTTTAATAAAATTTTTCATCTTTACCATGCTGGTATCGGCAGCAACGGCAAATACTTCGAAGTTGTATTTCGCTTTACTCTTGTTATAAAATTCTACCAGCTTCGGAGTTTCTTCGCGGCAATGCCCGCAATCCGGATCGAAGATGAAGAGTATAGTGTATTTATTTTTGATGTCATACATCGAACGAGGTTGCAGTTTTTCATCTTGCATAATCAGGTTCGCGCCTGTTCCGCCAATCATACTCGTTCTGATTTTATCAGCATAGTCTTTCAAACTTTTCTTCACAGATGCGGTGGCCCAAAAATCCATCGCCCCAGACGAAAAGAATTTATCATTCAACTGCACAAACACCTCATCTAACCCCATAATTTCAGGTGCCTGATACAGAACCATGCAGCTATAAGTAAGATATTTATAGGTCTCTTGATTTTTTTTAGTTTTTTCGATTATCCCCACAATTGCTTTCGTAATAGAATCAGGAGATGGCACAAAAAGTTTTTCTAAATACTCTTTTACCTTTTCCTGATAGAAAGGACGGGGCAAGTGAATCATGGCATCATCTGCTAAATCCAGATGATCGAAAAAATGCTCTCTATAATATCTCAGTTGAAAAGTAGAATCGATTGAGCCATCTGATTTTTTTGGAGGATCAGGAACTTGAATGGCTCGGGTAACATTCAAGAGTCTGGCCGTCATCGTTGTTGGATTTTTCTCAATCAACTGATTTTGGAAGTTCATTACTTTTTCATTGATTTTAGCAAATGCTTCTCTTGCAGATTTCTTTTGATCTTCGCTAAGCGTGCTGTCTCGCAATGTTTTAACAAGAGGATCGGCTTCTTTGCTCTGGTCACCAATAAAATGGAGGTTTTCAAAAAATAACTGATTATCACCATCTCCTTTCACCTGCATATTTTTAATGTACTCATCAATTCTAAGATAGTCGCTCGCATTTGTTTCCATGCCGAAGAATTGATTTTTGCCCACTACAAAATCAAACAACTTATTCTTATTCAATACTAGGTAGTAGACTCCTTCGGGCAATGGTTTTTTGCCATCAAAATAAAAAGCACCGTTTTTAGTTTTAGCAGTGTCTCTTATTACAGTGCTTTCGCCATAATAACTTCCAAGGTAAACGGTGGTGTCTTTCCACCCTTTCATTTTAAAATCTAACTTATAGGAAGATTGTGAATAGCCAGCGATTGAAAAGGTTAAAACAATTAGTAAAATGGAAAATCGGTTCATATAATAGTTACGTGTGTTTGCAAATTTCATCATATTCAGTTAATCGTACAATGGCAATTAATAGGCCGAAAAACGAGAAGGTAAGTTTGTAATCTTTGTTCAAGTACACTGTCCCTTCGGGAGACGATGTGCGACCTTCGCATTCTTTTGTTAATTTTGTGTTTAATTAAATTTTATGAAAGTACTATTGGACATAGAGGATTCCAAGGCTCCATTTGTTATAGAGTTGTTAAAAAACTTAACTTTTGTAAAGGCAAAACTATTTAATGAGGAAAAGGAGCATTTGATTGCTGAGATAAAGAGGCAGTCAAAAACGTCAGACTAGTTAGAGAAGGAAAGTTAAATGAGCTTTAAAGTATTAGCCATCCCTCCCTTTGATAAGCAGCCAAAGCGTCTTTTAAAGAAACACCCCTCTCTTACGATTTACGATAAGTCAGAAAAATCAACAATTTCTGATAGCGAATTAACCAATTTAATAAGTCAGATTTTCGATTTTTTAAATTAGCCTAAAATGTCTCTCCAAGTTAATCATCTAACAAAGCGATACGGCAGCCAAAAGGCAGTCAACAACATTTCTTTCTCAATTCAAAAAGGGGAGATCGTTGGATTTTTAGGGCCGAATGGTGCGGGTAAATCCACCACCATGAAGATTGCCACAAGTTATTTGCCACCTACTTCGGGAACCATATTGGTGAATGAGTTAGATGTTGTAAAGCAACCAATGGCCGTAAAAAAAATTATTGGCTACTTGCCCGAGCACAATCCGCTTTATTTAGATATGTATGTGCATGAATATCTTCAATTTGTTTGTGGCGTTTATAAAATTACTGGCGAAGTTGCAAAGAATCGAGTTGCCGAAATGGTTGAGCTTTGCGGATTAACCAAAGAGCAGAATAAAAGAATTGAATCGCTTAGTAAAGGATATCGCCAACGTGTAGGCTTGGCGCAAGCACTCATTCATAATCCGGAAGTTTTGATTTTAGATGAGCCCACTTCAGGTTTAGATCCAAATCAGATTTTAGAAATCCGAAAACTAATTAAACAAATCAGTAAAAATAAAACAGTGATTTTATCAACACACATTATGCAAGAAGTGCAAGCATTATGCGATCGCGTTATTGTGATTAACCTAGGAGAGATTGTGGCAGATGACAAATTGGAAAATCTTTTGGCCAAGAAAGAAGGTAGTAATGTTATTTTGGTGGAGTGGGAAGGAAATATTGATGTGGACACTCTAAAATTATTGCCTAGAATTTCGAACGTTACCTTTGACGGAAAAATATTTCGTATTACTGCTGAAACTGGTATCGATATCAGGGCTGAGTTATTTAAGCTCTCAGCAGAAAAAGGATTGTCTTTACTTTCGTTAAAGCAAGAAGGAAATACACTAGAAGAAATTTTTAAATCGTTAACTACGAAGGAGCAAGCATGATTCAGATTTTCGCCAAAGAGTTCAATGGATTTCTACATTCGCTAATTGCATACTTGGTCATTGGTGTTTTCCTTACGGGAATGGGATTACTCACGTGGGTCTTTCCAGATACTTCGGTGTTGGATTACGGCTTCGCAGATTTGGATACTCTTTTTTCGATGGCTCCTTATGTATTTATTTTTTTGATTCCCGCCATCACCATGAAAAGTTTTGCTGAGGAGAAAAAAATGGGTACGCTTGAGTTATTGTTTACCAAACCACTTACAGATTGGGATATTGTTCTGGGAAAATTCTTTGCGTCATTTGCGTTAGTGTTGGTAGCTATTGCACCCACTATTATTTATTATTTTTCAATTGCTCAACTCGGTAATCCTGTTGGAAATATTGACACAGCATCAGTGGTGGGTTCGTATATCGGCTTGGCGCTGCTCGCTGCTGTTTTTTGTTCAATTGGAATTTTAATGTCTACTTTTTCGAATAATCAAATCGTATCGTTTATTCTGGCGGCATTCTTCTGCTTTCTATTTTACACAGGTTTCGATTCGCTTTCTTCTTTTGCGGGTGAAAATACTTTACTCGTTAAACAAGTTGGAATTTTATATCATTATGATGCGCTTAGCAAAGGATTGATTGATAGCAGAGATGTGGTGTATTTGGTAAGTGTAACCGGCTTCTTTTTATTAACTACAAAAATTGTATTGGGCAGCAGGCTATGGTAAACTGGAAGCAAAATAAAAAGATAGGAGACTTGCTGTTGCTTGCCAATGGGTTGGTTTTTATTTTGCTACTCAACGGGTTGGCTTCCTTTTATTTTTTTCGAATAGATTTAACAGAAGAAAAGCGATACACGATTAAACCTCAAACAAAAGAATTACTTTCAAAATTAGATGACGAAGTTTTTGTAGAAGTTTTTCTGGAAGGAGATCTTAACCCCGGCTTTAAACGCTTTCAAAAATCGATACGTGAAACGCTAGAGGAATTCAGAATTTATTCTAACAATAGAATCAATTTTACTTTTACCGATCCTAACCAGGCAGCAGGAGCAAAAGCGCGCAACGAATTTATGGCCGAGTTAAATTCAAAAGGCATCAGCCCTATGAATGTGATTGAAAATAAAGACGGCCAGCGTGTTGAAAAATTTGTTTTCCCGGGAGCGCTCGTTTCATATGGCGGCTTTGAATCGGGCGTGATGTTGTTGAAGGGTAGTCGGGCACAAGGGTCGCAGGAAGTGCTCAATCAATCCATTGAAAATATTGAATTTGAATTAGGGAATGCTATTTACAAACTCATCAATACAAATCGAAAAAAAATTGGATTAGTAAAGGGTCATGGTGAATTAGATAGTCTTCAGCTTGCCAGTTTTAATACCGCCTTGCTCGAGCAATTTGATGTTTACAAAACCGATTTATCAAAAAAGAAATCAATCGAAAATTATAGTGCACTTATCATTGCAAAGCCTCGGTCAGAATTTTCTGAGTTAGAAAAATACAGACTCGATCAGTATTTGATGAAGGGGGGGAAAATTTTATTTCTGATGGATCGCTTAGATGCTAACATGGATAGTGCCTCGAGCGAAAATTATTTTGCGTTTCCTTACCTTCTGAATTTAGATGATCAATTATTTAAATACGGTGTGCGCATCAATCCTGATTTAATTCAAGACCGTGTTTCCGGAAAGTATCCGATTGTAATTGGCAATGCAGGCAACAGCCCGCAGATAATGCAGTTAGAGTGGCCCTTCTTTCCTTTGATTAACCAGTATGCCGAGCACCCCATCACCCGAAATATGGATGCCGTGCAAACAAAATTCATCAGCAGCATCGATACCGTTAAGGCGATAGGCGTAAAGAAAACTCCGTTGTTATTTTCTTCTCCTTATTCGCGCAAACTAACAGCGCCTGTTAAAATAAGTGTGAATGATTTGCGCAGGCAGTTAAAAGAAGAAAGCTTTACGGCAGGCAAAATTCCGATTGCATATTTGTTGGAAGGACAATTTACTTCTCTTTTTAAAAATAGATTTGCACCGCAAGGAAGTGATACAACAGGATTTGCTTCGAAAAGTGTTGATACCAAAATTATTGTGATAGCAGATGGAGACATTGCGCGAAATGATATTAACCCGAGAGAGAACAAGCCGCAGCAATTGGGGTACGATCCGTTTACGCGTTATACATTTGCGAACCAGGACTTGTTGTTAAATATGATTGGCTATTTAACAGACGAGGATGGGTTGATTAAAGCAAGAAACAAAGAAGTTAAAATTCGCCCGTTAGATAAAACAAAAATTAAAGACAACAGAGCTTATTGGCAAACGATAAATATCATTCTGCCATTGGTAGTATTAATTTCTTTTGGGTTGATACTGACTTATTTGCGCAAGCGAAAGTATTCCCATTTTTAAAAATAATTGATGAAGGAAAATAGAAATATCAAGTTGTTGATTTCGCTGATCGTATTGGGCAGTGCGACAGTGCTTTTATTTCTATTTAGCAACAAAGATTATTCTACTGTCGACAAAAATCTATTTAAAGTCTTAGATCAAAATTCCATTGACCATATTGTTTTTGAATCCCCGAAAGGGAAAGTCGATTTAAAATTTAATGGAGCCAAATGGATGGTGAACGAAAAGTATGAAGCAGATGCGCAACTTGTAACGGTTTTTTTTGCATCGATTTTACAAGCTGAGCCTAAAAGAAAATTATCGGGATCACAGCAAGATTCTGTAATGCTTCGAATTACAAAGCAAGGAGTGATGGTTTCGTTGCTTCAAGAACAGGAAATGATGAAGCAATTTAAAGTGGTGGGTAATGAGCAGAAGACGGAGTCTTATTTTCAGCTAATCAATGACGATCCGTACTTTATCACTATTCCGGGTTATCGGGTTTATGTGGCCTCTATATTTGAGCTTTCAGAAAGCGATTGGCGCGACAAACGAATCTTTAATTTTAATTGGCAAAATTTTAAAGCGTTAAAGGCTCATTTTCCTAAACAACCAAAAGCTGATTTTACTGTATCATTGACTAATAGTCTCTTTACTATTGAGGAGGTTGCCGTGGCAGATACCACCAAATTGAGCAGTTACCTGGAATCTATCTTCAACCTGAAAGCAGAAAAATTGTTGAAAAAAGAGGAAGCTAAAACGTATGATAGTTTATTTTCGTCTGAATCGATTTTTCAATTAGACATTCGAGACATAGCCAACCACAGTTATCGACTCGATATTTTTTACAGCAAAGATAAAGACCAGCCAATTGTTGCTATTATGAACGGAGAACAACCGATTATTCTCGGTTCTGCCTCGGCAGCCCGCATAATAAGGCAGCGCAATTTTTTCGCCTTGAAACCTTGAAGTAATCTCTGAATAAAAGAGGTTATTTTCCATTTTCAGGAATGGTTTTTCTTTCTAACTTTACAATCCTTTACAAACAAAAAACCACTGATTCTGATGAAGTTTATTGTAAATTCAAGTTACCTGCTAAAGCAGTTATCTAATATCAACGGAGTAATCACAACTAATCCGGTTGTTCCAATTCTAGAAAATTTTCTTTTTGAAATTGACAAAAGCAATCTGACTGTTACCGCCTCTGATTTGCAAACCTCTATGATCACTGAAATTTCGGTAGAATCTAAAGAGAAAGGAAGCATTGCAGTGCCTGCTCGTATTTTGTTGGATACACTCAAGAACTTGCCAGATCAGCCAGTTACGTTCTCAATTGATTCAGCTTCTTATAGCATTGAGATCAGTTCAGACAATGGTCGTTATAAATTAGCGGGCGAAAATGCCACGGATTTCCCAAAGGTTCCGTCCGTATCAAACGATTTTTCTGCTTTGATTTCTTCTGAGGTTTTAGCGAAGGCTGTTAACAATACAATTTTTGCCACTAGCAGCGATGAGCTTCGCCCGGCTATGACAGGCGTTTACGTAAACTTAGGCGAGAAGAACACCACTTTTGTGGCAACAGACGGGCACCGTTTGGTGCGCTATCGCAGATCGGATATTAAATCTGATACTGGCAATGCCATCATCATTCCGCGTAAAGCGCTTAATCTTTTAAAGGCTACTTTACCTTCAGAAAATACTGATGTAAGCATTGATTTTAACATGGCCAATGCTTTTTTCAAGTTTGGTAACATTCGGATGATTTGCCGATTGATTGACGAGCGCTTCCCTGATTATGAAAATGTAATTCCGGCATCGAATCCAATCAAGATGACAATTAGCCGCACTGATTTGTTAAGTTCGTTGAAACGTATCTCTATTTACGCCAATAAAACCACTCATCAGGTTCGATTAAAAATTACCGGAAGCGAGTTACAGATTTCTGCTGAAGACTTGGATTTTTCTAATGAGGCGAACGAAAGACTTTCTTGCGAGCATGAAGGTGAAGATATCGAGATCGGTTTCAACGCAAAGTTTTTAGTAGAGATGCTAAGCAACGCAACAGCTGATCAAATCAAATTAAATATGTCTGCACCAAATAAGGCAGGTGTTATTACACCAGCCGAAAAGGATAAAAATGAAGATATCTTAATGTTGGTAATGCCAGTAATGCTGAACCAATACGTATAATTTTTACTACCTAAATCGTAAAGAGCCACGCCTTTCGCGGGGCTTTTTTTATGAAAACTAATTTCAGCGTTGTGATCGATAGGATAATTATCTAGCTTGAATATCTAAAACACTTTGCATGAGTCAACAAACAATTGATAAAATGTTGGGTATCGACTATCCTGTAATTGTCGCGCCAATGTTTTTAATTTCTAATACCAAAATGATTAAGGCTGCATTGGCGAATGGCGTAACGGCTGCCTTCCCAGCTTTAAATTATCGCAGCGATGCAGAGTTAAGAAAAGCTATTGAAGAAATTAAGACTGCCACCAACAAACCTTTCGGTGTTAATTTGATTGTGAATAAATCGAATCCGAAATACAAAGGTCAATTGGAGACATTGCTGGATTTGAAAGTTAATTACATTATCACCTCATTGGGCAGCCCACGAGAGGTGATTGAAAAGTGTAAGCCACTCGGTATAAAAGTATTTTGCGATGTAGTTGATCTTGGCTACACTAAAAAAGTTGAGGAGATGGGCGCAGATGCTGTCATCGCTGTTAACTCTCGCGCAGGAGGTCATGCGGGAAATATTTTACCTCATGATTTAATTAAGCAACTAAAAGACAATTGTAGTCTTCCAATTATTTCGGCTGGCGGCATTGCTACCGGTGCTGATTTAAAACAAGTGATGGATTGGGGTGCGGCAGGTGCTTCTGTGGGTACTATTTTTATTGCCTGTGATGAAGCAGACATTTCTCCTGAATACAAACAGGCCATGATTGATTATGGCGAAAAAGATATTGTAAGAACCACTAAGTTGTCGGGGTCTGCCCTCACCGTTATCAATACGCCTTATGTTCAGCAATTGGGCACTAAAGCCAATTGGTTGGAGTGGATTTTAAATAATAATAAAACATTGAAAAAGTATGCAAAGATGATTATTGCTTTGCGCGGAATGAAGGCCGTAGAGAAGGCTGCCTTTGGTGCAACCTACAAAACAGTGTGGTGTGCTGGCCCCGCCATTGAACATGTAAAAAGTATTAGGCCAATGGCCGAAATTGTAAAAACGCTCACGCAAGAATATGAGGTAGTAAAGAAGTCTTCATAGTTTTTTTAAGATGGATCTTTCAAAAATAAAAGTAATTGCTTTTGATGCTGACGATACATTGTGGCATAATGAAAATTACTTTCAAGAGATAGAGCACAAATTTTGTAGCATGCTGGAGGAGTACCTACCCCAGCATTCGGTAGAGCGCGAATTACTAAAAATAGAGATTGCCAATGTTGCCTTATATGGATACGGCATTAAATCTTTCATGCTCTCTATGATTGAGGCAGCTATTCAAATTTCTAATAAGACCATTCAGGTAAGTGTAATTGAAAGAATCATTGCATTAGGAAAGGAAATGCTCGATAAGCCTGTTGAAAAATTAGAGGGAGTAGAGGATTTGCTGGATTCTTTAAAACGCAGTTATAAATTAGTAGTTGCCACCAAAGGTGATTTGCTAGATCAAGAAAGGAAATTAAAAAAATCGGGGTTAGCATATTACTTTCACCACATCGAGATTATGTCAGAAAAGGGGGTGGAGGATTACCAGAAATTAATAAAGCATTTAGATATTTCGCCTTCAGAGTTTTTGATGATTGGTAATTCCTTAAAATCAGATGTGCTACCAGTGATTACTCTAGGTGGTTACGGAGTTCATATTCCATATCATATTACCTGGGGGCACGAGAAGATTGAAAAGATGATTGATCATTCCAATTATAAACAGCTCAATAGTCTTTCAGAAATTAGGAGTCATCTTAAGTTGTAAATGGAAACGCAACCTAATAATCCGCTGCACGGCAAAACATTAGAAATGATTCTAAATCATTTGGTAGATCTCTATGGCTGGGAAGACTTAGGTAGGATTATCCCTATTAATTGTTTCAATTATGATCCGAGTATAAAATCGAGTTTGGTTTTTTTACGAAAAACCCCGTGGGCAAGAAAAAAGGTAGAAGACTTGTATATCGATTCACTCCGGTGACCAAGACTTTTAACTACAGCTTTTAAACTAACAACTTCGAGCTTTCAACTTCTAATATACTTCTTCCACCACCATTGGAATACGATTAAGCCCCAAATACGCGCGTGTATGTCTCCAGGGTTGGTAGAAAATAATTGCTTCTTCAGCTTTTCAATCTCAGCGTAGTTAAAGATTCCTTGTTCTTCGATTAGATTTTTTGAGAGAAGATCATCTATAATTAAGGACTTCATTTCGTTTCTAAACCATTTTAATAATGGAACTTCAAATCCTTTCTTGGGTCTATTATAAAGTTCTGCTGGTAACATTTCCCGAAAGGTGTCTTGCAATACTTTTTTTCGAATGGAGGAATCAATTTTAAAATTATCCGGTAACGAAAAAATAAAATTTACTACTTCGTAATCCAAAAAGGGAACGCGTACTTCCAACCCGTTGGCCATGCTCATCAAATCTACTTTGGTAAGCATGTCATTAGGCAACACTAGTTGCATGTCGGTGTAGAGCACATCATTGATAGAAGCCTTAGCGGGAATATTTTTCAGTAGTTCTTTTTTCAATTCGGCATATTCTGCTGGTAAAAATTTTTCTCTTGAAGAATTATTAAACAAAGCTGTAACTTCATTCTCTCCTGCATAGCCAGCCCATTTCCAGTAACGTTCGGCTGCCGATAACTTCATGCCATTGGCAAATCGATCTAACTGTCTTAGTTTGTTGGTTAGTGAATTGTTGCGAGAGGCTGGCATCATGTTCCATATGGGAGAAAGTGCCGTTACAATATTTTCTTTTATGCCCGGATGAAATGATTTTAGAAAGGCTGCATGTTTATTATAGCCAGCTAATAACTCATCGGCTCCATCGCCCGATAGGGCTACTGTTGCGTGCTTTCTTGTCTCTCGACTTAAAATATAAACTGCAATAGCAGAGGAGTCTGCAAATGGTTCGTCTATGTAATCTAAGATCGAGTGAACATGTTCGTAGAGATTATCATTCGTTAATGAAAAAACTGTGTGTTCTGTTTTAAAATGGTTGGCTACTAAATGAGCATATTCTGTTTCATCGAAAAACTTTTCATCCCTAAAACCGATAGAGAATGTGTGAAGATTTTTTTTGTGTCTACTTGCCAATCCGGTTACTACAGAAGAATCTATTCCACCACTGAGGAAAGACCCGAGCGGAACATCAGCTACCAATCTACGCTGCACAGATGTTTCTAATAGATTTTTTAATTTTTCTTTCGATTGATCGTAACTGGAGACTGAATGTTGGATATTGGAGTAGGGAATAGAGTAGTAACTACTAACTGATAACTGTTTACTGTTAACTTTTAAATAATGTCCCGGCATTAGTTTTTTTACACTACCGAAAATAGTATTGGGTGCGGGAATATAATTGAGTTGAAGATACGTATAGAGCGAAGTGAAATCGATTTGTTTTTCAATTCCGTATTTAAGAATCGCCTTCATTTCAGAGGCAAAAATAAATTTGTCCTCGTCAAACAAATACAACAAAGGTTTTATTCCATACCTATCGCGTGCGATAAAGAAAGTTTGTTCATGCTTATCGTAAATGCAAAAAGCAAAAAATCCGTTTAGTTTATTTAAACAGTTTTCTTTTTCAAGAATGTATAGTTTTAAAAGAACTTCAGTGTCAGAATCAGTAGAAAAAGAAATGCCTATATTTAAAAGTGTTTGCTTAAGTAATTGAAAGTTAAAAATTTCTCCGTTGAAGATGATGCAATATCTATTCTCATCATCCCACATGGGTTGATTGGCTATTGCAGAAGTATCGATAATTGAAAGTCTGCGATGACCGAGTCCCACAAAATTATCGGTATAAATACCTTGATTATCAGGACCTCTTTTTTGCAAGGCCGATGTCGCAGCCGTAATATTGATGAGATTAAATTTTCCTACTAAGTTGAATGCAAAAATTCCGGTTATGCCGCACATGTCGCTATCGAGAAGGGCTGCAAGCCTCAAGCCTCAAGCTACCAGTTTTGTAGAGCTTGCGCAAAGCATGCGACTTGAAGCCTATAGCCTGGGGCTTTGTTCGAGTCATTATTGAATTTCAGCTATCTTAATATTCCTGAACCACACTTCTCCACCCTGGTCTTGTAAGGCAATGTGTCCTTTTTTTGCTTCCCCGTAGCCACTTGCTTCATTCCATTTACTTTCTGCTTTTCTTTTTGCCCAATCTTCTGATCCTAATTCGTATTCCAGCACCTTCGCTCCATTAAGCCAGTGTTCAACATGATTTCCGTTTACGATTATTTTAGATTCATTCCATTCTCCAATTGGTTTAGCGTTAGCACCAACCGCTACGTGCATCCCATAATTGGAAGCCGTCTTTTGCCATTCTTCTACTTTGCCAGGATAGCCCATATCATCTAGCATTTGATATTCAGGTCCACTTAAATAAGGCTCGTCAAATTCTTCTGTCACTCTAAACATCACGCCACTATTTCCTTGTGCAGATATTTTCCATTGCCAACTCAAATCAAAATTTTCATATTGATTGTTGGTGATGAGGTTTGCTCTTTTTTCATTTCCGTCAAATGGTTTGCAGTGGAGGGTTCCATCCTGAACTTCCCAACTATTGTTTTCTCCATTTTTGTAAAATCGCCATCCAGTTAAATCTCTCCCGTTAAAGAGAGATTGGCCATCTGATTTTTTTTCAGATGGTTGACAGCTGCATAGCAGTAAACTCGAAATAAAAAAAATAATGATTAATTTCATATGGTTATTGAATTAAAAAATTTTACCCGGATTTAAAATACCATTTGGATCAAATACTTTTTTGATTCCTCTCATTAAGTTAAGATTTACTTCGCCTAATGCAATGGACATGTAGGGCTTTTTTGCAATGCCAATGCCGTGCTCGCCTGAAAGAGTTCCTCCTAAACTTACTGTTAATTTAAAAATTTCTCCGATGCCATCGTTTACCTTGGTATTCCAATACTCTTCGCTCAATCCTTCCTTTAAAATATTTACATGCAGATTTCCATCGCCTAAATGGCCAAAGCAAACGGTGTTGAAATTATATTTTTTGCCAATTTCTTTTATCCCATTAATCAACTTAGGTAAGTTAGACCGAGGCACCACTACATCATCTGATTTGGTAAGGGTGTACCAATTGACGGCAGGAGAAATATTTTTTCGGATCTTCCAAAGTTCTGCTTTTTGTGCTTCGGTATCGGCAAATAATATTTCGCCACTTTCAAATTTTTCTACCACGCCCATCACTCGCTCGGCATCGCGCATTAGTACTTCTTCATCGTTGCCATCTAATTCACAAAGTAAATAAGCATTCATGCCTTCAATTAACTTGGTTGTCACCGGACTATTTAGCACTTTTTCGCAATAGTCGAATGTTTTAGCCGCTGCTTCTTTTTCAAAGAACTCCATACCCGAAGGTGTAATGCCATTTACATAAATGGCTGCAATGGCTTTACATGCTTCTTCATTGGTGCTGAATGGAATCATCATCAACACATTCTTCTTAGGAAACCCGCGAAGTTTAAAAACTATTTTGGTAATAATGCCGAGTGTTCCTTCGCTGCCACACATCAGTTGCGTGAGGTTGTAGCCAGTAGAATTTTTTAACACGTTAGCGGCCGTCCAAATAATTTCGCCAGTAGGCAAAACTACTTCTATGTTCAACACATAATCTCTCGTCACTCCATACTTCACTGCTTTGGGGCCACCTGAGTTGTTAGCAAGATTTCCACCAAGAAAGCAGGAACCGCTGCTGGCTGGATCGGGTGGATAAAATAATCCTTTTTCCTTCACCGCATTTTGAAATACTTCTGTGATTACTCCTGGCTCTACTGTGGCTTGCAGATTCAACTCATCGATATTTAAAATTTTGTTGAATCGATCCATAGAAATAACGACTCCTTTTTTAATAGGAAGTGCGCCTCCACTTAAACCTGTGCCTGCACCCCTTGGGGTGGTGGGTAGCTTATGGGTATTACAAATTTTTAAAAGCTCGCTTACCTGTTGTGTATTGGCTGGACGCAACACAACATCTGGCATGAACTGATAATCTTCTGTTTTATCATGCCCATTTTCTGTTCTCGTTTCCGAGTCTTCAAAAACATTTTCTTCTCCAATAATAGATTTAAATTGGTTAATGATTAGTTCGCCAATCGGTAAAGTTTCAATAGTTTCTAATTCTTTAGTGTATCCCATGAATCTATTAACTTTGATTTGAATATGAATGTTCTTGCAGATCGTAAAATTAGGAAAATTACCTTTCAAAGACGTGCCATTTTTGCACTGATTTTATTGCTTGCAGCATGTGCCTCTTCTCGAAAATTAACCTCACGCGATAAACAAGTTAATGAAGTGATTAGAGTGGCGAGATCTTTTACGGGCACGCCATACAAATGGGGTGGTACTACTCGATCTGGAATCGATTGTTCTGGCCTTACTGGTAATGCATTTAATTCGGTAAAGTTGCCGTTGCCGCGTACGGCAGATGCGCAGGCACTGGTAGGAGAGAAAGTAAAGCGCAGCGAACTCAAATCTGGCGACCTCGTGTTCTTCGCTACGGGCAAAAAGAAAAGAGAAATAACCCACGTGGGTATTGTAACCGAAGTACGCGGAAAAGAGGATATAAAATTTATTCATGCTTCCACGTCATTGGGGGTAGTGGAGACAAATCTGTATTCAGATTATTACAAAAAAAGATTTCGCTTGGCACGAAGAATCATCAAACTAGAAGAATGAAAACAACAAGAAGAAATTTTTTAAAGCTAAGTGCAGTAGCTGCTGCTTCATTGCCAGCCACATCGCTGATGGCATCAACTAAAACTGCTAATAAACCCATCGTCATTTCAACGTGGAATTTTGGAATGCAGGCAAATGAAGAAGCGTGGAAAATTCTGATAGCCAATGGACGAGCACTAGATGCTGTGGAGGCGGGAGCACGCGTGCCGGAAAGCGATCCAAAAGAAACTTCTGTAGGGTTAGGCGGATTACCTGATCGCGATGGACATGTTACCTTAGATGCGTGCATCATGGATGAGAATGGAAATATTGGTTCCGTGGCTGGCCTCGAGCATATTGTTCATCCTGTTTCAGTTGCTAGAAAAGTAATGGAGAAAACACCTCACGTAATGTTGGTAGGAGAGGGTGCTTTACAATTTGCATTGGCCAATGGATTTAAAAAAGAGAAGTTACTCACAAAAGAATCTGAACAAGCCTGGAAAAATTGGCTGAAGGAAGGTAAGTACAAGCCAATTGCTAACATAGAGAATCATGATACCATTGGCATTCTTGCATTAGATACGAAGGGAAATCTTTCAGGTGCTTGTACTACTAGTGGCATGGCTTACAAAATGCATGGCCGTGTGGGAGATTCTCCTATTATTGGTGCTGGTTTATATGTAGATAATGAAGTAGGAGCCGCTACCTCAACAGGAGTAGGTGAGGAGGTAATCAGAATTGTGGGTTGTCATTTAGTAGTTGAGTTGATGCGCCAAGGTAATTTGCCAGAGCAAGCTTGTAAATTGGCGGTAGAGCGAATCATTCAAAAAAATCCTGCGAAAGCAAAAGAAGTACAGGTTGGATTTTTAGCCCTAAACAAAAGTGGAGAGTATGGTGCATTCTGTTTGCAAAAAGGATTTTCGTATGCAGTGCATTCTGATTCAATCAATCAATTATTTGATTCCTCTAGTATTTATTGATTATGCAAATCGAAGTTGTAGTCTACAATATTGAATCTGCCTTGCGCGCGCAAGAAGGTGGTGCCGACAGGATCGAGTTGTGCGATAATCCCGGTGAGGGCGGAACCACTCCATCTTATGGTACGATTGAAGCGGTGCGCCAAAATGTAAACATGGATTTGTATGTGATGATTCGTCCGCGTGGAGGAGATTTCCTGTATTCCAATTATGAATTTCATTCCATGAAGCGAGATATTCATCAATGTCAAAAAATAAGTGTCGATGGCGTTGTGTTTGGAATATTAAATGAAGAAGGAGTTATAGATAAAAAACGCTGCAAAGAATTAATCGATAAAGCGAAACCGTTGAAGGTCACTTGCCACCGTGCGTTTGACATGGCACGCGATCCCTTCGAGGCGTTGGAAGATTGTATTGAAGCAGGCTTCGATCGGATATTAACTTCGGGTGGACAACTTCAAGCTTTAGAAGGAGCTGATTTAATTGGCCAACTAATTAAAAAAGCAAATGGAAGAATTGCCATTATGCCGGGCTCGGGCGTAAATGAAAATACAGTTGAAGAGATTATCAAAAAATCTGGAGCGAAGGAGATTCATTTTTCGGCTACTGCTTTTCGCGAAAGCGGAATGAAATTTAAAAATCAAAATATTGCAGGCATGGGTTCACTAGAGGGAAGTGAATTTAAATTGAGAACGGTAGATGCTGCACGCGTAAAAATAATGAGACAACTGGCAGAAGCTGCTTTGGCTTTGCGTGTTTCTTAAATTAAAATATCTTTGCATTCCTTAGGGGGATTAGCTCAGCTGGCTAGAGCGCTTCCATGGCATGGAAGAGGTCATCGGTTCGACTCCGATATTCTCCACAAAAAGCCCCTGTTTCGTGGGGCTTTTTTATTTCACCTTCTGAATAGGAAATATTCCCACATTCAACAACTCCGTATGTCTGATGACGGAAATATCGATCATCGAAAGAATATCCTTGTGGGTAAGTTCTTTAAACAATTGATTTAAACTATTAATTGGTTTGTTATTAAACGAAATAATAATATCTCCTTCTTTTATCTGCGAACGAGAGGCGGGCGAATCTTTTTCTATACCTACTACAAAAAGTGCTTTCTCATTTGGAAGGTGATAATGCCTTTTAACTTTAGGATTAATAGTAACTTCTTGTAATTGAAAACCAAGATAAGCTTTAAAAACGCTTCCAGTTTTCACCAATTGACTTCCAATTTCCTTGGCAGTATTTATACCTACCGAAAAGCTCAACCCGTTGGCGCCTTGAATGATAGCGGTATTAACCCCCACTACCTCTCCATCTGTAGTAATAAGAGGCCCACCTGAATTACCCGGGTTAAGTGCAGCGTCAGACTGAATGACGTTATCTACCAACATGCCATTTTGCGATTGTAATGTTCTGCCTAGCGCGCTCACTACACCAGTAGTTACAGTATGTTGATAGCCGAGCGGATTACCGATCGCAATTACAAATTGGCCAATCTGTAGTTGCTCAGCATCGCCTAATTTTGAAACGGAGTATCCATCCGAATAAATTTTTAAAACAGCTATGTCAGTGTCAGTGTCTTTGCCTAATAGGGTAGCTTCAATTTCGTTCTCGTTTAAAAGTGAAACCATGATTTTATCAGCACCGTTCACCACATGGCAGTTGGTAAAAATCAACCCATCTGAAGAAAAGATGAAGCCAGACCCAGAGCCGGCTTGCTTTAGTTTGCCCTGAATATTTTTATAAACATCTATTTTAACTACTGCGTTTTTAACTTTAGCAACGGCATCAATTATCATCTGCGAAAATGAATCCATAGTCTTTTTTCAGGAAGCATATCAAAAACCTATCCTTCTAAGTATTCGGTAAAATTGACAAGAATAGTCTGCCAAAATGATAGAATGGTAGTAACTATTGCGGAGATTTGATAAATTCGTAAACTTTACTACCTAAAGTCTAAACATGGCTAAGCTAAAAAATATTATCAAGCAGCTCTCAGAAAAGGATTATAAAGAAATTTATGATTCGCTGATGGAGAGTAATGCAGAGAAATCTGCCCACTTGTTAAAATCGCTACGCGAGCGGCAACTTTCAGATAGTAAAATAATGGTAGAGTTAGAAGTAAACGCAAATGCGTACTACACGCTTCGTTCTCGCCTCAATCAAAAAATTGAAGAACATCTGTTGCAACAGATGGAGAGCCCGCGAACAGATATTTTGCGCAAAGTGGCTAACCTAAACGAGGTGCTGTTTACAAAAAAGAGGACTATCTCCATTGCCACTCTCAAAAAACTAGAGAAAGAATTACTGGATTACGACTTAGCAAGTGAGCTAACGGTGGTTTATAAATCGTTGAAGAAACTTCATATTAATTCGCCAGAGCATTTTAATTATTCTCAACTCTATAATAGGCATGTGGCTTACATGTTGGCTGTAGATAAGGCGGAAGATTTGTTGGCTGAGTATTTTAAGAAGTACGGAAATTATTTTCTTTCTTCTGATGATACTGAAAAATTAGGTTTAACCTTGTTGGTGAAAGAGATGCAGAATGTAGCTAAACTCTATGATTCGCATCGACTTTATATTTATCAAAGTTGCATGGTGGTGTTTCATAAATTATTTGTAGAGCAGGATGACAATTTGCAGCAAGAGGGTGAATCGATAGAAGATATTTTTGCACACGCTCAAAAGATTTTTGAAACCTATAATCTCGACCCACTTTATTTTCACTTAAATCTGGTATTTGAATTCCTTCACTTGGAATATTACAATCACTACAAAGTATATCGCCAGGCCGAGAAGTATTTTGAGGAAGTGAACGATGCGGCAGCCAGCTTGTTGGTTAACTATCCGGCACTGACTTTTTCTGCTCAATTCTTTTTATCTAAACTAGAGCGCAGTTTGCGATTAGGTGCTGAGAAGGAATTATATGCTGAGAACGAAACTATTTTTGCTGACATTGAGGCAGATACGATTGATTTACCTAAGCATGTAGTGTACATTATGTATCGCTCACTCGGATGCTACTATGCTGGAAAATATGAAGAGTCGGCCAAGTTAATCAATGGGTTAATTAACGAAGTAAGCTTAAAGCGTTTCCCTTTTGCGCAGATGGAAATCAAGGCAATTCTAGCTTTACAATATTGTTTATTACACGATTTTGAATTATTTAATCAGCATAGCAATAGTATTCAGCGCCAAATCAGAATGTTTGGTAAAGACGAATGTGAAAATGTGTTGTTGTTTTTGAAGATTTTAAAAATTGCCACTAGCGAAGCAAAGAAAGAAAAACCTAAAAAAATAGCTGCTGTAATAACTAAATTCAAAGAAGTAAAAGTGCGCTACTTTGCTCCTACATCACTGATAAAAATGGATGAGGACTTTATTGAGAAGCTTACTGCAATTGAAACCGATTAAAGATCTAGATTGATAATGCTTTCGTGAGAAAGTGGTTTGTTCAAGTAGAGTTTTACGTTAGTATATTTTTTAGATCTGTTAAAATCCTGCGGGTTAATAGAGGATGTCAACATTACAATTTTACATTTCTTCTTGGCCGTAGCAGATAGTTTTTCAAATTCATCCAAAAATTGAAATCCATCCATCAAAGGCATATCAATATCTAAGAAAATAACATCAGGCAAAACTTTATCTGCCATATCCATTTTTTCCATGTTTCTCAAAAACTCGATGGCACTTTTGGCGCCCGTGTGCGTATAGATATTTTCTGTAACGGAAGCAGCTTCAATCATCTTTTGATTAATCAGATTGTCGATTTCGTTATCGTCAATTAACATTACCGTTGTGAATTTTTTGGCTGGCATACTAATTCGTTTAATAATCTAAAGTAAGTGTATTAGCGAAGTTTTCCAAGTGAGTTTATATGTCAAATTTGATTCCTTGTGCCAGTGGTAAAGTATTGCCGTAATTTATAGTATTTGTTTGCCTGCGCATGTAAATTTTCCACGAGTCTGATCCTGATTCGCGACCACCGCCGGTTTCTTTCTCGCCACCAAAAGCACCACCAATTTCGGCTCCAGAAGTTCCAATGTTAACATTGGCAATACCACAATCAGATCCGTTATGCGAAAGGAATCTTTCCATTTCGTTCATATTGGTTGTCATGATGGCAGAAGATAATCCTTGTTTAACTCCATTCTGAAACCCAATCGCTTCCTCAATGGTTTTGTATTTAATTAAATAGAGGATGGGTGCAAATGTTTCTTGTTGTACTATTTCAAAAGTATTTTTTACTTCGGCAATCGCAGGTTTTACATAGCAGCCAGATTCGAACCCTTTACCGGATAACGAACCACCGGTTACTACAAAACTTCCGCCCTCTTCTTTCACTTTCTTCAATGCATTGCGATATGCTTTTACGGCTAAAGTATCGATAAGCGGTCCAACATGATTTTGCTGATCTAACGGATTGCCAATATTTAAATTAGAATAAGCCTTCTTCAGTCTAGCCTTCACTTCATCGTATACATTTTCATGCACAATTAATCTGCGAGTTGTGGTGCAACGTTGGCCAGCGGTACCAACAGCTCCAAAAAGTGCACCTCGTATAGATATATCTAGGTTTGCGTTTTCTGTGATGATAATCGCATTATTACCGCCTAACTCAAGCAACGCTCTTCCTAATCGCTCGCTTACTGTTCTGCCTACGGCTTTACCCATTCTTACAGAGCCCGTTGCCGACACAAGAGGTATATTTTCATTGCTGCACATCTGTTCACCGATTTTATAATCGCCATTTACAATACACGAAACTCCTTCGGGCACATTATTTTTCGCAAAAACTTTATTGATAATATTCTGACATGCAATGCTGCACAAAGGAGTTTTTTCGGAGGGCTTCCAGATGCAAACATCGCCACACACCCATGCTAACATGGTATTCCACGCCCAAACAGCAACCGGAAAATTGAAAGCCGAAATAATTCCAACAATTCCCAGCGGATGGTATTGTTCGTACATTCTGTGAGCAGGCCTTTCAGAATGCATGGTTAGTCCGTTTAATTGGCGCGAAAGCCCCACAGCAAAATCGCAGATGTCAATCATTTCCTGCACTTCACCCAACCCTTCTTGATACGATTTGCCCATCTCGTAAGAAACTAATTTACCGAGAGGCTCTTTATATTTTCGCAGTGCTTCACCAATTTGTCTCACTATTTCTCCGCGTTTCGGTGCAGGAATCTGTCGCCATTCAACAAAAGCTTTTTTCGCTTCTACGACTACTTTCTCAAATGCTTTTTCATCTGTGGCCTGCACTTTTCCAATCAGTTTTCCATCTACAGGCGAGTACGAACTGATTGATTCACCTTTCGATCGAATCCACTTTTTTCCGGTGGATGTTCCGATGTTGGTTGCTTTAACGCCCAGCGTAGTAAGCGCTTCTTTGATGCCAAAATTTTGCATAATTGTGTTATAGAAATAGTTGCGTAAAGGTAGTCAGTTTTGACTTAGATTGAAGTAATAGATTTAATTGCAATTATTTTAGAGTGAGTACCAACAGCCCTGAAATGATTAATGCGGCAGCCACTGCTACTCTCCAGGTAAAGGGCTCTTTCAATAGCCAAAATGATAAAATCAATGTGATGACGATGCTCGCTTTATCGATTACTGCAACAGAAGACACATTTCCGATTTTGATGGCGCGATAATAAAATATCCACGAAAGTGTAGTAGTAACCCCTGAAATAAATAAAAACAAAATATCTTTTTGGGTAAGGTTAGGAAATTCTTTGAAGTGCTTAAAAGCAATTGCATTTAACCAGACTAAAAAAAATACAAAACTTGTTCTCACTGCAAGTCCAGCATCACCCCCCACATTCTTTAATCCAAATTTTGCCAACACAGAGGTAAGGCCTGCAAAAAACATAGATAGCAAAGCGTAAAAAATCCAGGTTGGCATGTTTAATTGAAAGTTGTTTACCAATTAATTCCAAAGACAAGTTTATCTCCTGATGAATTTCTTCCTTCTACTAACACGCCACCGTTTTTTAGTTCCATAATTCGATTTAGATCTTCAACATTATCGATAGGTGCTTTGTCAATGTGAGTGATAATAAAATTATCTGGTACAGAAGCTTTTTTCCACTTGCCATCATTTACCTTTTTGATGAGTACCCCACCATCTAAATTGAGTTGAGTAAGTTTTGCGTAGGAAATATCTTCTAACTCTGCTCCGTCTAGATTGTAGCTTACTAAACGTTTTTTCATTTGATCAGTGCCATCGTATTTTTTTAGTTTGGTATTTATGGAATGATCATTTCCATTTCTTCTATAGGTAACTTGAATAGATTGCCCTGGTCGGTTGCGTGCTACCCACTCTTGCATTTCTGAAACGCCCGAAACTAAATGGCCATTAATTGCCGTAATTACATCACCCGATAAAATTCCTGACTCTTCTGCCGCGCTTCCACGATTAACGGCACGTACAAACACACCCTGTACAACATCCAGCTTTTCATCTTCTGCAAGTTGTGCGTCTACATCTGCAATTTGAATTCCTAAAAGCCCACGCTGCACCTCACCATACTCTAAAAGGTCATCCATTACTTTTTTTACGAGGCTTACAGGAATGGCGAAAGAATATCCGGAATAAGAACCGGTGGCTGTAGCGATGGCTGAATTAATTCCAATCAATTCTCCTCGCACATTAACCAACGCGCCACCGCTATTACCAGGGTTAACAGCTGCATCGGTTTGAATAAAAGATTCTATTTGCAAATTATTTTTAGCGCGTAAGATGCCAATGTTTCGTGCACGTGCGCTAATGATGCCCGCAGTAACAGTAGAGTTTAAATCAAATGGATTTCCAATTGCCAATACCCATTCGCCTAAAGTTACCTGGTCAGAGTTCCCGTATTTTACGAAAGGAAGATTTTTAGCTTTAATTTTTAATAGCGCTAAATCGGTACTTGGATCTTTTCCGATCACCTTAGCAAAAAATCGTTGATTATTATTCATTACAACTTCTATCGAAGATGCATCTTCTATCACGTGATGATTGGTAACAATGTACCCATCACCTGAAATAATTACTCCTGACCCTGATGATTGCGCATGTGGATTGAGATAACTATCTAACGCATTTAAACTAAAGCTACCCAATCCATAAACAATTCTTATGTGTACTACTGCAGGAGTAACTTCTTTAGCAGCCGCTTCAAAATTGAAAGTAGGAAGTGTTTGATAAATAGAATCACCTGAAAAATTAATTGATTTTATTTTTTGCTTTTGTTCTATCGAACGATAACTCGGCTCATCAGCAAAATATTTTATCGTTAATAGTGTTCCAATGATGGAACCAATGAAAGCAGACGAGATAACCAACAGCACTAGTAGCGATCGCTTCATAATGGAATTTGAAAATGGAAGGTACTGTGTTGCAACCTCAATTAAAAGTATGTTTCGACAATAGTAAAAACAAGGGGTACCCTAATTTCTTAGGACACCCCAATCCACACACCTAAACCCTTTTGTTTAGTCAACTTTTATAGTTTGTTTCAACGCTTTCTTTTCGTCTTTTGGAATCGTTAATTCCAAAATCCCGCTATTGTATTTGGCTTGCACTTTTGTGCCATCTACATTTTCGGGAAGCGAAAACGACCGGCTGAATGAACCATAGTTAGTTTCAATAGAATGAAAGTTCTTGTCTTTCTTTTCGTTTGAAAGTTTTCTTTCACCGCTTACAGTTAGATAATTTTCTTTCAATTCGATGTTGAAATCATCTTTGTTTAAACCAGGTACGGCAAAATGAATTTCGTAAGCTTTTTCATTTTCGATGATGTCTACCTTTGGCACAAAGCTGCTGCCGCCTGCGCGCACCATTGATTCATTAAAGAAACGGTCTACCAAGTTGCTGAATGAAGTCGGTACGAAATCATTCGCGTTGTAACGGATAATGCTCATAGTATTTTTTGTTTTTGGGTTTAACATTAGTTTTTTAATCTGATGACACCATCAGGAAAAACTATGCCGACCGAATTATTTGCTCATAATCGAGCCATTATGTCTTTATCTATATGGTATTTGTAATTTTTAATGACATAATGGCTTGTTATTACAAATATTTACTTATTGCGTTTTCGCCTCAAAAAGTAGCCATAGAGGCTAAATGATTTCTGATTGCCCGTGAATGATTTCTGATTGCCCGTGAATGATCTCTGATTGCCTGCGAATGATCTCTGACTGCCTATAAATGATCTCTGATTGCCTGCGAATGATCTCTGACTGCCCGTGAATGATCTCTGACTGCCTGTGAATGATCTCTGATTGCCCTTGAATGATCTCTGATGGGGTCAGTTCCACTTATCGTTTAATTTCTTTAATGACCCAAGCCTAAACCCTTTGTCATAAATCTTTACCCTTTCTCTGGCAATGCCAGATTTAGTATATTTTATTTTTTGAATTCTTTTATAAACAAAAAGATGGGCTGTATCTTTTTTTGTAGAGAAGATGGTTTTAATATAAATTCTTCTTCCTCCATGGTAATTTCTATGTACTACTTTAATAACATTTTCAGGAATAGCCTCCCACTTTTTTACCTCGGCCATTATACGAGCATACTCCGTCTCAAAGGTCTTTTGCTCTTGGGCAAACAAAAATGCAGATGAGAACAGCCCAGCGGCCAGCAGTGGCTACTTCATGTTCGGTTACTTGATCACCACCAGCCTTTTGGTTTCCTTGCCCTTGTTGGTTTCTAATGTGTAAATGTAAACCCCTGCTGGAAGGTTGATGGCATCATACGCAACATCATACGACCCCAACTCTTGGTAAGCATCTACAGGTGTAGCCACTACTTTGCCTGTTAGGTCAATTAGGTTTAGTTTCACTTGGGTGGGTTCTTCTAAATAATATCTAAAGGTTACTTTGTCGTTGGTTGGGTT
>JANYHI010000043.1 GCA_025359125.1 Cytophagales bacterium | reverse complement strand
GCCATGAATGACTATGCTGAAGGATAGTTACTATTGAACTTCTTCAAACCGTGGCGATGCATCTTTTTTAGAAGATACATTTTTTACAAACACGTTTTGGCCATCGGGCACTGATACCACTACATTCACGCTGCCGTTTTTGTTTTCACTTTCTACGGCTGCTGTTAAATAATCGCGTTTGTTTGCCTCGGCTACCTTGGCTAATTCTGAATCTACTTCAGGATAAAATCTTACAACATTTGTCATATTATGAAGGGTTAAATTATTTACGTTAAATCCAATTTTGTGACTTCGCAATTTTATAGAATCCAAATCCGATTATGCCAGCACCAGCAAGTGATATTCCTATCTTAGCACCTTGGCCTAACTGATTGAAAAATCCGCTTTCAGCTTTTGTTTTTTCTTGGGCGGCAACACCGTCTACAATTTGCTTTGCCAATTTCGGGTCCTTCTCACTCAACTCAGGCAATATTTTAGTAAGTGCCGCAAATCCTGTATTGGTTTCAGTATAGTAGCTGGAAATAAAATAAGCGATTACGGCTACGCTAATTGTTGCCCCAATTACTATGGCAATCGGAACAGAAATAAGGCCTCCATCTCCTAAACCAAAAGATTTTATTGCGTCTGAAAAAAAGTTTACAACATTATCCTTAATGGCTGTTATTTGATTACTTATTTTATACAGCGTATTAGTTTTATAATCGTTCTGCCGCTTAGAGTATAAATTAAGTTGAGTCTGATAGAGTTTTAAATACTCTGAATACTTGGGGCTAGTTTTATTTTGAGGCCTACGAAAAAGCCAAATGTTAAGAGTAACAAGCATGTTAAAAATTTGCTTGTCATTTGCTAACATGCTTTCAAAATTTTCTCTGGTAGGCGCAACTATTCCCATAAAACTATTTTTTACGAATAACTCTGGTAATTTGTGTAGCCACCGCTTTGCGCTTGGCATTTTCGGCATCAATGGCTTTTACTTTCTCTAAAAAATTTTCTAAAGAAGTAGTAGGAGCAGATGATTTTGGCCGCTTGGGGTACTTTTTAAGCTTAATAGGCACACCCAATAAAGTGCCTGGCATATCTGAGCGATTTTTTCTACGCTCGAAATAAACCTTGCCCGATTTGCTTTTTCTCTTTCCGGGTGCCTTCGCTTTTTTGCGCTTATCTTCTCTTTTAGATGAACGCCCTGTTTGATATTTCTTTGCCATAAAATTTTACTTTAATGATTTTAAAAACTGCTTAAAAGCAAACGACTCACGAAATTCTTTATCTTCAATCTTATCGGCTAGCTTTTCAATTTTATCTATGCTGACTAATCGAAGAATGCGATCGAGTGCATGTTGCCCTCGTGCCCATATTTGTGCATTTTCTTCCTGTGTCATAGTTTATTTAGTCGCTTGCCAAACAAAATAGGTAACAGCCAAAAAGCCAACACCTACCAACGAGCCCATAAGAATTGCATTCGTATTTTTTGCCATAACTTAAAATTTATTCAGGTCTGCTAAATCCAGTTTCTTCTTCCTCTTCTTCTTCCTCATCATCGGTGGCACCGCTAATGGCGCCTAACGCTTGCTGTACTACTTCTTTTGTATCTGGCCACTGCTTAGTTATAAATGCAGACCCCGCCACAATGCCTAGGTTAATAAGTCCTGCCAGATCGTTGCCTTTCTTTTTAGGAGCGTACTTTTTGCGCTTTAGTTCGCTTATCTCATTTACCAAAATGTCTATTTGCCGTTGCTTTTGGTATTCTGCCTCTTTAGCGGCCATCAACTGGTTTACACGGGTAGTAACTATTTGTTCTACCTTATCATCACTTAAACCTTGCAACTGAATGGTAGGCTGCTGTGTATTATGAGAAGCATCGCCAAAACTGAAAAGGTATTTTACCTCGTTGATGCTGGGAGACTTGCTACTCTTTTTTAGCGAAATCAAAAAAGTAGTAATGGCATTTGTTTCGGTTAGCAAGTCTAAATTTTCTTCTAAATCAACAATTAACTTTGCCGTGGGCATTTGCCCGTCTTGCGCTTGGTCAATGTTTAAATGACTAGCTGCTACAAAGTTTTCGCCCGGTAAGGAAAAAAGGCGGTAATTTCCAAAACCGCCTTTCTCTATTAATTTTTTAACAACTTCAAAGGGGAGTATCTGTTTCATGTTGTTATTTAATTGCTACAAAAAGTTACATCGCCTTCAGTATGGAAAATCAACGGTATAGGCTTGGCTACTAATAGCGTGGCTACATTAATGGTTAACACCGCTTTTATTTCGGTGCCTTTATTAATATTTAGGGGCCACATCTGCCTATCGCCATCTGGCAGAAATTGAGTGAGCGGTGCATTAATCAAAATATCTTTTGATCCTGCCTTTAAAGAAAGGGTTACTTGCCCTAACTCTGTACGGGTATACGTTTCGCCTATGCTTATGCCAAGAATATTGCCATAGCCTACATCTAACGTTACTCTAGTTTCTTTTGTGCCAACAGCAGCCAACACATCCATGTTTTGGCCTATTAGCATTTTAGCTTTATAATTAGATTGACACATAAAAAATTAACTTAAAAGTGAATTACTAAAATTAGAGTTGAAGCGGGGGCGTGATTCAACACGTACCCCCGGCTAACAACTCCCCTTTTGAGAGAGGGATTTTTTATACTGTCAACTCAATACCTACCAACGTAGGGCGTAAGTAACGGAACACCGCTGCCCCGTAGGCTTTGGCAAGCTTGAAGGTAAGCTGAATTTGTCCGCCTGGTTCCCATGCAATCGGCTCTTCAAAACGATGGTAGCTTTTTACGGCATCATCATTTACAAACAACTCTTTGAAAGGGTTACGATCAATTTCAATTTTTGAGTTGATCTTAAAAGTTACTTGGCTATTTAGCACGGGCGCATCGGCTACTAATGCTGGAGAGTTGAATAACAGAATATCAGATGTATCGGCAGCAGAAGCACCAGTGGCCAATTCTGCGCGAATTCCAAAAAATACCCACAACTTATTAGGAGGCAACGTGGCAAAATCAAAGTTATGCTCTAGTGGCTTGTTCGGATCTCCGGTTTGGTTAAAGAAATCAAAAGAATCGGTGCCAATGGTCAAATATTTTGTTTGGTAAAGGTCATGCTTAACAATTCTTAACTTATCATCAATAAGTGGAAGTTCACGACTGTTTCCGTAATGACTTCTCAACGCTTGGGTTACAATGTCTTTCTTTTGAAGTTGGGTAACATTAAAAATATCTGCTTGCGTTGCAGAGAACGAAAGATTTTGTGAACGCTTGCCAGTAAACACATGAGTGAATGCGTAAATAGCCATACAAATAGCTGCCACGTGCGGCAGAAATTGTACTAAGCCCGGCATTTGAGTGCTAGCTGCTAACACAATCATAAAGGCCATGAGAATGCGAAACGAAATGTTAGCACCATGCTTGGCGAAAATAGAAGCTGTATTTAAGAATTTTTTCATTTGGTCGAAAATTTAATTTTTATAGTTTATTTTTTTGATTTACTTTTTTAAGTTGTGATTATGCGAGTTCTACACCTGCTATTTGCACTTGTCGCTCGCCCGCTATCTGTACTTTCCTTTCAACGCCCTTCATATCTTTTTTATAAAGGTTTAGAAAATCGCTAACGGCACCCATACCCAACACAGGTTTTACGAGGTCATCTTTCAAATACTTGCTAGCTGTAACGCCTACGCCTGTAGCGGCAGCACCTAACCACTTATTATTAACTTTGGCAACTAACACTCCGGCTAAAGCAAATGCACTGCCACTGGCACCGGCTTTCTTTATATTAATTTTTGGAGCGGGTTTGCCTTCTACTATCGCAACTTTCATAAATTCTGTTGCATACAGCATTTCCATACCTTCATCTGCAAGGTTAGCGGCCGCTACGCTGGTAAGAAAGAGAGCTGCTTTTTCCATTGCGCTGCCACTGGCCATACTGCCCATGCCGCGCTTACGGCCTTTTCTCTTACTTGATTTTTTTCTCTTTGCCATGATTCGTTTTTTTTAATTGAAAAATTATTTTTTATCTGAAAGGAGAGTGTATGTACCAATGCCTACTACACCTGTAGCTAATATACCACCGCCTATAATCCACGGGTTTTTATACCATGGTTGGTTGGCTGTAGGTTTGTAAGCAGGATCTTTTGTGATGTTGCTAGTTGCCGCTACCTTACTCGCGCTCCAATCGGTAGGAGCGGGTGCGGTTTGTTTAGCATACGCACGCTCTAACGCTTGGCTGTTGTAATTAGTAGCTACCTCAAAACTTTCTCCGCTCCCTTTAAAAGATTTAACTACTATAGGGGTAAGGCTTGTTATAGCTTGGTTCCAATCGCCACGTTTCCAAGTGCCCGTAGCTTCATTATAAGAAGAAAGATCTCTCCATGTTGCATCTCCCCAGGCACTAGTACCTTGCAAGGCGGTAATTACCTCTTCTTTTGAAGGAAAGATACTGCCGCGATCTACCGAGTTGATGAAATTTTGATAGCCTGCATCAGACTTATCTTCGGGTGTGCCTCCTCTAAAAAGTGATGCAATAGAGCCTGCAGCTTGAATAGCACCAAAAACAATAGGCAAAAAACCAAGACCGTCTTTTGATTGAGAAACTTCGTGCAATAATGCTTCTGGGTTTTTACCGTAGGCATCTACCAACACATTGCGAATGTGTTTTTGCACATAGGCGCGATCTACTCCGCTTTTGGCTGCTAAAAAATCTACAATTTTTAAATGCTTGTTGCGCTTTTCGGCAACCATTGGGTTTTGCGCCAATTCTTTGGCACCATCCGGTATAAAAGAATATAAAAGCAAACTTGCAAAAGCAGGATTGTTTACCGCATCTAAAATTTCTAAGGCATTAGCATTAGGAAGTGTATCTAACGGCTTTGCCATGTTACGAACCAACTCTTTAGCATCGCTTTGGCTTATAGGTGCTTCTTTTAGCAACTGTAAATCAATAGTGTTGTAAAGCGCAATAGCCTCTTCGCGGCTGATTGTTTTACCTACAGATGGTTTTTTGCAATTCATTGTGCGAAAATTGCACAACACATTAGTTAATGGCAATAAGGCGGATATGACAAATAGGTGCTAAAATTTGCAAAAAGCCAAAAATGTCTATACTTTCAAATTTATAAACCCACAAACAA
>JANYHI010000022.1 GCA_025359125.1 Cytophagales bacterium | reverse complement strand
CTAATTCCGTTTTGTTTTTTTTCAAGAGGGTCGAGTTCTTGCGAATAGCATTTGCTTGAGTGAAAAAGAGATAATATCCCAAGAGTAAAAACTACTTTTCTCATTGATCAATTAGCTTTGTTCGTTTCGGTTCTCCTGTTTTCTTTAATGTGCCCACAGTGTATGCATTCATCTATGTCTCTGAAATCCACATTTAGGTAGTTCACATTCTGGCGATTTTTAATCTCTCCAATTTTCTTATTCTCAATATACAACTGGCCTATTACCACTTCCTCCTCCTGACTTGTTACATACCGATCTGTTTCCTCCGATTTGACCGTTGAAAAAGGGAAAAATTTACCGCATTGCGGACAGGTGTTTTTTGAGATTAACCAAAATAAAGAAATAAATAAGCCCAATGAAAAGGAGATTAATCCCAGAGCTGAGCTACTTTTTATCAATAACATATTTACGAGTAGCACCAAAATAACAGCGACAATCAAAAGCTTGCCCCCCGTCTTTAACACTTGTCCATTTTTATTTTTAGTGGATGTGCTTTGTGCAATTTCAATCAAGCTAAGTATTTCAGACAACCATCTGTCTCGCTCACGCGGTTGCTTGTTTGACTCCTCAATGACTTTACTCTCTCCAAGTAGTTGATCCAATTTTTCAACTTGTTTATTAGTAAAGGATTTGCCCAGATGCTCACTGGCCACAATTCCATTATTAATAACACGCCACTCTATTTCAGAGATCAAGTCCATCTGATAATACTTTTTCAGGAAGACTCTAAACATCGTGAGCTGAAGCCCTCGATCCATTATGTGCTTTTTTGCCATAGTATGCTCTTACTTTTATTTACTTAAACCCAGTGGTTCGTGTCCTCACGAAACACCTGTATTAAATTTTCTTGATTCGTGAAGACACGAACCAAGGCTTAGACGGATCATCTCACCCACTGCACATTTGGCACTTGCCATTGCCGCGCAAACCCCGCCCACATCCCAAGCAATGCCAAGAGCCAAATGCCCACGGCCAGCTTCATGATAAGCGACTCTTAATTGATCGGAATTGCACATAGGTTTTATTTCACCCTTTCAATTTCTCTGAAATAAATAAACACCATTCTTTTTGCTCCCTCAACCTCAAAATTGGTAAGCAGTTCCATCCCCTTTACAAAGCCAAGCGAATTCTCTTTAATGGACTCCATTGTTTCAATAATAGTTGATGTAGAGTCCTTGCTCTTAGCTTCGTTCGTTTTTATTACAAAATCAGAAGCAATAAATGACCCATTGAAAAAAGTGTTTGCCTGCTGCTGGGCTTTTACCTGGGCTATGCGCGTCATGGTGCTTGCACTTGGATATTTAGCTTTCTCAAGGTTTACCAAGGAAATAAAATATTGATGATCGTAATCATCAATAACTTTTACACCTTCGAAGGGCGAAGAGGAATACATTCGTTTCAAAAAATTGCTAAGTGAAGTTTTGCTATCGTTAAATCCTTGACCATAACCTTTAAAGGAAAGAACAACAATAATTAAGATGAGCACTTTTCGCTTAGCTATCATTATCAATTAGGATTAATTGTATACCCCGTAATTTTTGAAAGATCCTCGACTGTTCTCATATCTTTAAAGGATAATGTTGCTACAGGCTGGCCGACCGCTATATTTTGAAAAGTTATGATCAAATCATAAATGCATTTTACGGATGGGTTAGCACTATCGGCCCCATACTTCGAAGATAAAGCATTAGCCTTGGCCATCTCAGTGTTTGGTGTCACAGTGCCGATTTCATTTAAAAATAAAAAGTATTTACTCTTTGTTCGTTCCCATTCTCCATCATTGTGTTTTAATCTTAATTGCAGCTCACTTCCTTCATATTCTCGTAAACTGAATTTGGGTTCCTCACGCCTCCAGGAAGAGATATTGCCCCATCGATTTGATTCTGATTGCAAAACATTTTTTGTTGAATAAAAAGAATTGTTTTCGCCAGCAATAAACATCGGGTAGAAATTATAGATTTTAATTTCAGGATAATAATTGGGATAGTTTTTAGTATCGTAATCAACTAATGCGCTGCCTTTGATTTTGTTTACCCCATCATTTATTGAGAAATTGAGAACTGATTCCCTGAAAAAGAAGAACAAGTCGGCTATTTTTTCAATGGACTTTTCGTTCCTTAAGTAAATCAGTTGTTTACTATCGCCTTTACTTTTCTTTTTCGTCTCCTGTAATTTCCCAAACGATCCAAAAGCAACGATATAAACTTTTACATCAAGTTTTGTAAGATTTTCAACATCAGAATTTGTCAATGAAAGGCCACGTAACGTTGCTCCTAAATATTCCGCCATGATTTTTATGTTGCTGTTGGTTTTAATATTGACGCCTATCGGAATACTCCACATTTCAGTTCTCTTGCTATTACCGTCTTTATCAATTTGAACCTTTTCATTTT
>JANYHI010000058.1 GCA_025359125.1 Cytophagales bacterium | reverse complement strand
CACTTTGCTTTTACTTCCGTCCATGCCGGGTGTGCAAAGGTTGTATTCATCGTTCGGTTCCCAATTGGAAAAGAAGCCATAGTCTTTTAAGTTGGTTTTGCTGAACGAGCCACCGATGGATTTTTCGGGAACGGCTACGATAACTTTTTTCAAACCTTGATGTATCAATTTATCCAGCGCGATAAACATTAAAGCACGTGACTTACCGGAAGCGGGTGGAGCTTTTAATAACAGGTATTGTGCATCGCGTGCCTGATATGCTTTCTCCTGCATTTCGCGCATGCCGTAGGTGTTGATCTTAGAGCTTTGACCTGTTTGGCCGTAGGTTACGTGTACTATATCGGGCATGGCTATTTCTTTTTCTTTTTAGGTGAAGGTGGCAATGTTTTTTTCTTTTTAGAGGGCGGCAAAAAGTTTTCGCCTGTTACTACACTCTTACCTGTTTTTGATTCCAATTCCTTTCGGGCATTCTTGGCCACTGCTCCACCTTTTTTACTTGCCTGCGCATTTTCAGTTAACCCTTTAGCCTGTTCGGTTTCTGCTATCTGGCGAGTAGATAATTCTGCTAAGGCTGTAAAAATCAACTCTGCTTCGTTCATGTGATCGCGAAGGTTTTGTGATTTTAAACCTTTTAAATCTTTATGCTTTTTCACGGTTAAGCCTGTCCACTCTTGATGAATGATGTTGGTGAGCAACGCAAATTCATCAGCTTTCTGTACGCCACTGTCCTTCCAGTAGTCGGTGAGTTTGTTACGAGTTTCCTGCCCAGTCATTCGCTGCTGAATCCATTTTTCGCTGCGCCCCATTTTTTGCCAGTTCTCTCTCGCTCTATCCATGCTCATAGCGGGGTCTTGTATTTCCTGCATGCGTTCATAGCCCACTTTTGCAAGCCATTGTTTAAAAGGTTCAGCTTTGGGTGAAGGGATACTTTGAACAAGACGTAAAATTTGCTCTACATGACCAACATCGGTCAGTCTCTTCTTGCCATCTTCTGCTTCCAATTTCAACTGGTTACAATTTGTAACCGTTTCATTTCCCTCTTTCACAAGTCTGCTTTTCAATACCTTCCAGTAGTTTCTTGCTCTCTCTACGCTTGGCTGGTCAGTTAATATGCCTATAATATCAACAATGCTGAAATACCAAATTTCCTTATCCGCATCGTAATGACTTCGAACTTTTTTATTTTCAAATAATTTAATGTTACTCATACGCCATTATTATTATTTAGGTGGGAACAATTTGTTCCCAGGTAATTACTTCTCTTTCTTTTTAATTTTTTTCTCTACCTCAAACAAAGTGCGTTTGGTTTCTTCTTCAGCATTTGCTCAAAGAGTGTCTAACCACTAATTTATAAACTGATTGAGTTGATTATTTTGATTGAATTGATTTTCCGAATTTTGCATTTATTAAACGCTTAAAGGCTAAACTCTTTGACCCAAAATTTATTAGTAATCCAATTTCTAAATTATATGCTTCCAAATAATTAATGGCTTGTGCTAAATGCACATCTTCCAATTGTATAATCGCCTTTATTTCAACAGAGATAATACCTTCTACCAAAAAATCTACTCTCCGTGTTCCTATTTGGTCTTCCTTATAAAAAATAGGCATTTCATGTTCTCTACTAAATGCCAAGCCTTGTAATACCATTTCCCGCTCCAAGGCTCTTTGATAAATCACTTCTTGAAAGCCATTACCTAAAATTTTATGTACTTCCATTGCACAGCCAATAATTTTTCCTGTGAGATCAGAGTATTTGTATTGCTCTTTTGTAATCATAGTAAAATCATTTAATACTTGCACATTGTCTTGACCGCTCATTGAACCTGATTGATCTGATTACATTGACTTTAGCTTCTGCACTAATCATAGCTCATCGGTTTAATAATACTTGCACTTTGTCTTGACCGCTCATTGAACCTGATTGATCTGATTATATTGACTTTAGCTTCTGCACTAATCATAGCTCATCGGTTTAATAATACTTTGCACTTTGTCTTGACCGCTCATTGACCCTGATTGATCTGATTACATTGACTTTAGCTTCGGCACTAATCATAGCTCATCGGTTTAATAATACTTGCACTTTGTCTTGACCGCTCATTGAACCTGATTGATCTGATTATATTGACTTTAGCTTTCATCACTAATCATAGCTCATCGGTTTAATAATACTTACTCTAACCGTTCTTCATCGCTTTCAAATAGTTTACTGCGATAGCAGCGCTCCACAGCAAGGTCATTTTGGTTATGTGCTTCTTGTAATCCTGCGGGCATTTTATCAGGATCATAAAGATGCGCAAGTGTCTTTTCTGAATTGCTTTCTCGCTCTTCTAAAATACGGAATACATAGTTTTGAAGCTCTTGTTTACGAACTAATGAAATTTCAGGAAACGGGAAAGTGTTGTAGCACAGAGAGGCAGAATACCGATAGTCAGATTTCAATCTACCACAAACCGCTCTCACCCAAGTCATATGCATTTTGGAAGTTATAATTGCAAAATGCCAAGGTTCTATTTCATAGATAGCTAATGCAGAATCCGCTATAATTGTTTCGGAAGTCAAAAAACCTATTGGAATATATTTTCTTCTTTCGGAAGAATGTCTTGGAATAATTAACGCGTCAGAATTTTTGTGTCTTATCTCCACAAATCTATATGCAATCTTAGCGTTTTTTACAGTTGCCGGACGATCGCTTGCCTGTCTGGTTGTTTTTACCTTCGCAATTCTATGTCTAATAAAATCAATTTCATTTGCCTCCGCTTGTTGAGTCTCTTCAATCCACAAACACCATCTTGGAATCTCATTTATAAAATCCTTTGACCCAATAAATCTCCTCAAGAATTTTTTAGCTTCAGGGGCTAACTGAATAAGTGAATTATATTCATTTTCATTTAATAATAAGTGCCCACCATCATTTGGCATATTACCAAAATCAATTTCTGGCAAATCAGAGATAGGAGTACGTCTCCCATAAACAAAAATGTTTTGACCTGGCACTAAATACGGTGAGATATTCTTTGCTTGTTTTCTGATTTTGCTATTATAAATAAACTTCGGGGCGGATGAAATATTTCTTAGCCCTAATATAATTACAATCACAGCCGCATTTGATTTTGCGTTATTAGTCCATTTGAAAGCCTCATGCACAAAATCTATTTCAATATTATCTTTTAAAAGGCTAGGCCAAAGACTGGAAACCTGAGACCCTTGACTGATAGAATTTGTTGAAACAAATGCGGCCTTACAATTGTAATTTCTAATAAAATTAGTCGCTTTAAAAAACCAATTGGCTATGTAGTCAAGATCGTTATATCCTTCTATCTTGTCCTTAAAAACAAACTCCATATCGCTTTTTTGCTTTTCATCCAGAACCCTCGCTCCCAAGTAAGGTGGATTACCTAAAATATAAATCTCATCGGTTTCTTTCTTTGGACACACTTTTTCCCAATCAACTCTTGTGGCATTGCCTTGTACAATATTTCCTGTCTCCTGTAATGGCAAGGCGGGTCTTGTTCTTCCAAATTCTTTGAAGAATTCTTGATTCATTTGGTGTTCCGCCAACCAAAGGGAGAGTGTTGCTATTTCGTGAGCAAAGTCATCTATTTCAATTCCGTAAAAGTTGCCCAGCGCAACGTTTGAATGAGAGTCTTTTCCAAAATCTATTTTACCGCTTCCGAGTTTTCCGATTAGGGCATCCAACTCTTTGAATATTTTTATTTCGAGCTTACGCAATTCTTTGTAAGCAATAATTAAAAAGTTGCCACTTCCGCAAGCGGGATCGAAAAGTTTAATGTTCCAAATGCGTTGCAGCAATTGATTGAGCACTTTGCTATTTCCTGCCTGTCTGGCAGGCAAGCCCTTGGCTGCTTCAAATGCTTCGTTCAATTCATTTAAGAAAAGCGGCTCAATTACTTTCATAATGTTGGGCACACTGGTGTAGTGCATACCCAAGCCACCACGGTGTTCAGGAGTAATTACCGCCTGAATCATGGAACCGAAAATATCGGGGTTTATATCTTTCCATTGTAGCTGGCCACTATCAATCAATGCCTGCCGGCTTCGCCTCGTGAACACGGGCGCATGATGTGGGTTGCGAAACAAGCCACCGTTTACATAGGGAAAGGCATCGAGGTAGTGCGGTAAGTTTTTACGCTTGCCATTTTCGGTATTCATTACCACAAACAACTTGTCGAGGTATTCTTGTAAGTCGCTTCCGTCTGCCTGTGTATGGCTACTAATGGCGTTGGTGAACTGTACCTTTTCAAATATGCCCGTGTCTTCTGCGAAGAAACAAAACAGCAAGCGCGAAAGAAACACATTGAGGTTGTGAACTTCTTCGGATGTTTTGGTTGGGTTGTCTTTCTTTATCTCGTCATACAGCTTTGCCATACGCTCCGCTGCCTTAACATCGGCAGGGTTTTCGTTTTGGTGCTGTGCTTTCTCCATGCCTGCCCACGGCAAAAAGAAATCGAAGTGCTTGGCGATGTCGAGGATGGGTATGTCGAGTGTGTCGGATGTTTTCCGGTCGATAGCGAGCAGTGTTTCAAAATCGGTGACGATGATAAAGCGCGGGTCGTGCTTTAGCGCTTTGTCGTCCGCCTTAATAGTATCAATCAGCTCGTGTAAGTCTTCGCCCTTTACGGATTTGAAAAATAGTTTTTTCTTCCAAAGAATTTCTCCTTCGGTTTTCGATAAATTAAGCCCTCCTTGCTGCAAGCGTTTAATGGATGCCTTGGGCTGGCCATAGGCTAACAGCAAATCGTAGATGAACGATTCGGTATTGAAGGGCTTGCTTATTTTCTGGAGGTTGGACTCTATTTGGGCGATGTTCATTGGTAGTTGCGGCTGTCATTACTTTACTCAATATTGACTTAGGTCTATTACTGATAGTTGGAAATCCTCTGGTGATAACGATGATTTCTTTTTCTGGTCTTTGCCTTCTTCTTTAGCCATGATTATTTCTAATTTAATTCAAAGATTGATTTAAGGTTGGTAGCGATTTCTGAAATACTATTCTCCTTCCACGTAACCGGATTCAAGTTTTCGATTGCTAAATAGTAGTCGGGGAAGTGTTGTTTAAATGTACCATAAAAGCTTTGATTATTTAGGTTGTTTTGAAAATGCTGAAACGAAGTGTATATAAAACTTGGGTGTACTTCTATTTCTTTCGCAAATTTTGACACCAGGAATTCATTGTGAATATGTTGAGTTATATACCGGAAGCGATCTAAGCCACAGAAATATTCTATCGCAAATTCCTCTGCTTTCTCTTCTATTAAGAAAAGATCGGGGTCGCCTGTCAAATGGAACGTTGTATTCTCGATAGTCTTTAAGTCGAAAAGTACGTGATGAATTTCGTGAATCAGTGTTAAC
>JANYHI010000051.1 GCA_025359125.1 Cytophagales bacterium | reverse complement strand
TCTTCCCATTCCGAACAGAGAAGTTAAGCCCGCCAGCGCCAATGGTACTAGGTTAAAACCCGGGAGAGTAGGTCGTTGCCTTTTTTTATTACCTAAAGGGTATTCAGAAAATCTGGATACCCTTTTTTGCTTTTAAAGCATATTATGCATTTAGACTATAAGATTCTAATTCAATTTTTGATAATTAGGAACTTACCTTGATTAATTCCCAATGCATAGCATTAAGATTCAAGCTCTATAAAATCTTATAACAAGCAGTTAGATTGATTACAACTCTCTAATCCGTAATCTGGGTTAAAGCATTATTTATTACCGAGATTAAGCTGATGGCGTTAAGCTCCCTAACAGCTTTTTATTCTGAGTGAGTTTGCCTACTTTCAATCATGAGTTTTCGGCTGTTACTTCGCTTTTACTTTTTAATAATAATCCTAAGCTCTTCTCATTGTAGAAATATTTCTACTGAGCCTGTTTTTTTGACAGAACCATCTGTTGAATTTGATTTAAATGACATTAAGAAGAGAGGGTACCTCGAGGCGATAATAGATAATAACTCGATAAGCTATTTTATTTATAAAGGTACTCCAATGGGGTACGAGTATGAGTTGCTCCGATATCTATGTAAGTCCCTAAAAGTTAAATTAAAAGTTAAAGTTATTTCAGGCATTGAAGAAGCGATTGATCAGCTCAACAAAGGTGGCGGTGATGTTTTAGCTTTTCCACTTACCGTTACAAAAGAAAGGACAAATTATATTTCTTTTACACAGCCTCACTATAGTACTCATCAAGTTTTGATTCAAAAGAAGCCAGTTAACTGGAGGCTACAGCCTCCACAAATGGTTGAGAAGAAATTAATACGCAACCCACTTGAATTAATAGGGAAGGAGGTTCATGTTATGAGAGGTTCTTCTTTTAGTGAACGAATGAAAAACCTTTCACAAGAAATTGGAGGTGGTATAATTTTAAAAGAAGATAGTGCAGCAGCAGAAACGGAATCGTTGATTAGAAAAGTTGCTACTGGTGAAATTAGATATACCGTAACGGATGAAACCATTGCTATGGTAAATGCATTATACTACCCTAATATTGACATCAATACAACCATTAGCTTACCACAGCAAATTGCTTGGGGGGTAAGAAAAAACTCACCTGAATTACAAAAAATTATTGACCAATGGATGGTTGGTATAAAGCGAAATGGATTATTTCAAACCGTATATGATAAGTACTTTAACAATCCCCGCTTTTCTATTATCATGGGTTCGAGCGATTATTCCTCATTAACAGGAAATAAGTTATCTCCATATGACCAACAAATTAAAGAAGGCGCAAAATTATTAGGATGGGATTGGAGACTGGTTGCCTCTATTGTTTACCAAGAATCTAATTTTGATCCCAAAGTTCAATCTTGGGCAGGTGCTATTGGCCTAATGCAAATCATGCCCGAAACAGGTGATTTTTTGAAGGCTGGAAACTTGTGGGATCCGAATCAAAACATAAAAGCTGGAATTAGATTTTTGAAATTTTTAGATGACTACTGGGCTAAATCAGTTAAAGATTCTGATGAACGCTTGAAATTCGTGCTCGCTTCTTACAATGTAGGGGCATCTCATGTGATTGATGCGCAAAAACTCGCAAGAAAAAATGGACGGAATGCAGCGAAGTGGGATGAAAGCGTTGAATATTTTTTATCGCAGAAATCTAACCCTAAATACTACCGAGATAATGTTGTGGCTGCAGGATATTGTCGATGCGATGGACCAGTTCGCTATGTAAAAGAAGTGTTAGATCGCTTCCACGAATACAAAATTCATATTGATGTGTAGAGGTAGTTATTAATTCAATTGACTGACAATCTCGAAAAAATTTAACGACTTCCAGTTCTCAGCAATTGACGAGGATTCTAAAACAGTCTCCATTATTTTTTTTTGTTTTTGACCGATTTGATAGGCGGTAGAATAAGGAATACTTTCATAGAAAGTAACCATTGAGTATAGTGGTATCCATTTGTTTGGAAACAATTCATGAAGTTTAGATTCTATTTTTTTCCTGAGAATAAAATCAGCATCATTTACCAAGTCGCGCATTTCAATAAAATTATCTAATGCCAATTGTGCAATCGCGTCAGCATTAGGTTTTTGTTCTGCTTGAAATAAATTTAGAACGAATTCCCAATTATCTTTTTGAATATCTAATAAATCATTCAGCTTTCTACAATCTTCAAATCCAGCATTCATACCTTGTCCGTAGAATGGCACAATTGCATGAGCTGCATCTCCGATCAACAAGGTTTTGTTTTTTGCCCAGGGAAAACATTTTACCGTTACTAGTGAAGAAACAGGATTAGTGAAAAACTCTTCCAGTAAATTCGGCATTAAGGCATAAGCATCAGGAAAGGTTGTTTTAAAAAACTCGTTGACTGATTCGTTGGATGACAAGTGCTCAAATGATTGCTCGCCTTTGAAGGGAAAAAACAGGGTAAGCGTAAAACTGCCATCTGGGTTGGGCAGTGCAATCAGCATAAAACTTTCGCGCGGCCAGATATGCAAGGCATTTTTTTCTAATTTAAATTCTCCGTTTAGCCCAGCTGGAATATGTAGTTCTTTATATCCGTGATCAATATAATCCTGAGAGAAATCAAACCGATCGGTCATTTGCATCGCGAGCCGAACCGATGAAAATGCACCGTCTGATCCAATAATTAAATCAAATTTATTTTTTGATGAATCCTGAAAAGTAATTTCGGTTTGATCAAAATCAATGTGTGTAACTCTTTTTTCAAAATAGAACTGAACGTTATGTTTTTCAGCTTCTGTAATTAATACCCTGTTAAGTCCACTTCTGGAAATTGAATTTATGAATTGGCCTTCTTTTCCATAAAGCTGAAAATTTGTATTTCCTTGCAAGTCATGAATCATCCTTCCATGCATCGGGATTGCTTGCTGCTTTAGTTCTTCAGCCAGCCCAACTTCCTCTAGGGCTCGTATTCCTCGGTTGCTCAACGCAAGGTTAATAGATCTTCCTTGATAGCCAGTGCTTTTGCGCATGTCATCTCTGCGTTCAAAAACAGAAATCTTATATCCTCGTTTAGCGAGATAGATGGATAGTAATGATCCGACTAAGCCAGCTCCAACAATTGCAATGTGTTTTTCGGAATTCATTTTGATAATTCTCTTTTAACTATTTCGGCAAATCTGAAAACCTCTTCGAAGCTATTATATAAAGGAACAGGTGCAACGCGAATGACGCCAGGCTCACGCCAATCAGCAATTACACCTGCGTGAGTAATCTTTTTAAAAATTTGTCTTCCGTTTTTTTTTGTGAAAATTGAAAGTTGGCAACCTCGTTGTTGTGGATCATTTGGAGTTAGGATCTTAAAATTTTCTTGATCAGGATCAATTTCTAGTAACAAAAATTCCAAGAAACCTGTGAGTAATAAACTTTTCTCTCTTAGTTTTTTTATTTCTGCCATTTTAAAAATTTCTAAGGAAGCTAACAAAGCGGCACCTGATAAAACCGGAAAATTAGAAAGTTGCCATCCATCTACTCCCTGCATCGGAACAAATTGTTCTTTCATTTGGAAGCGTTCTTTTTCTGCATGCCCCCACCATCCCGCCAGTCTTTTTAAATTCCGATTCTTAAAATGATTCTCATGGACAAATGCGCCAGCAACTCCACCTGGCCCCGCATTCAGGTATTTATAACTACACCACACGGCAAAGTCAACTTGATCTTTGTGCAATTGCATAGGCACGTTGCCAATGGCATGTGCTAAATCGAAACCTGCAAGTGCACCTGCCTTGTGTGCGGCTACTGTTATTTTTTTTATGTTAAAAAATTGACCGGTATAATATTGTACCGCTCCAAAAATTACCAAAGCTAAATTTTCCTTATTCTCTGAGATTGCTTTTTCAATATCTTCAGTATGTAGATTATTTTCTCCTGCTCTCGGCTTTAATTCAATTAGCGCTTCTTTTGGATTTATATTATGAAGCTTCAATTGAGATTCAAATGCATATTGATCAGAAGAGAACGCTCCTGCTTCTGTAATAATTTTAAAGCGTTGGGCACTAGGCTTGTAAAATGAAATCAACATCAAATGTAAATTCACTGTAAGTTGGTTCATTGCCACTACCTCAGTTGGTTTGGCACCAACCAGTTTAGCTAAAGCGTTTTTACTAAACTTGTGGTAAAACAACCATGGGCGCTTTCCATGAAGATGACCCTCCACACCTAAATTCGCCCAATCAGATAATTCTTCATTTATAAATTTCTTAGTTGCAATAGGCTGTAACCCTAGTGAGTTTCCTGTAAAATAAAAAGAAGTTTTGCCGTTGATTTTCGGAAAATAAAAAAGCTTCCTGAATTTTTTTAGCGGATCATCACTATCCAGTTTTTTAGCAACGGCTAAATAAGAATCGAAATTTGTGGACATATATTACCGAATAGAATTTTTTATTTGTTTCTGATGATGTTGCACGTGATAAATTGTAGAATAAAGCATCTCTCGCAACGTAACTTTTCCGAGAAGTGGATGCGGAAGAATGAATGTGTCTAATTGACCTTTAGAGCACGTATCCACTTTCGAGCAAAGAGAAATGATTAACAATTTTAAACGAAGCGCTTGTCTGCCTCCATTACGGTTCCACAATTTTTGCATGTTCTTAGTTCTTCTGATCCATAGAAATCTCTGAATCGGGGAATAAAATCTTTTTCGATGTTATCCAGATGGAATTTGTATTCATGCAGTTTGTGATTACACTTTTCGCAAAACCACATCAGGCCATCGTCTTCTGTGCTCGTACGCTTGCACTCAATCACCAAGCCCATAGAATTTGGTGTGCGAATTGGTGAGTGTGGCACTCGGGCTGGCAATAAAAACATATCGCCTTCATTTAATGGAATATCTACTGCTTTGCCATCTTCCTGAATTTTAACTGTTATGTTTCCTTCTAATTGATAATATAATTCTTCGGTTTCATTATAATGATAATCTTTTCTGGCATTAGGCCCTGCCACTATCATTACAATGTAGTCTCCTGCATCGGCATAAAGATTTTTATTTCCGACAGGCGGTTTTAAAAGATCGCGATTTTCAGCAATCCACTTATTTAGATTGAATGGTCTACGGATGCTCATATTTTTTATATTCTGTAATTATCAGATTTGATAATGTGCTAATTTAACAACTATTTTAGAAGAGTAGATGATTAACTTGCTTGTATTATGGATATTGATTTAAGAGGTAAAAGAGCGTTGGTTTGTGGCAGCACACAAGGAATAGGAAAGGCTTCTGCTATAGAGTTAGCAAACCTTGGTGCTTCTGTTACATTGCTAGCACGCAACGAGGATAAATTAAAGAATGTTTTAACTGAGCTATCAACTTCGGCTAATCAAAAACATAGCTATCTGGTAGCTGATTTTGATAGCCCGGAAGAATTAAAGAAAAAATTGACTGACACTGTGTCAGAAAACATTTTTCATATTTTGATCAATAATACTGGCGGGCCACCGGCAGGCAAAGCAATTGATGCTGGCAATGATGATTTTCTAAAAGCATTTTCGGCTCATTTAATCTGCGGGCAAATTTTAGTTCAGGCGGTTGTGCCAGGGATGAAAAGGGAAAACTACGGCAGAATAATTAATATCATTTCTACGTCTGTAAAAATACCAATTAAAGGATTGGGTGTTTCAAATACAATACGCGGAGCCGTTGCCAATTGGTCTAAAACATTATCGGTTGAGTTAGCTGCGTTCGGTATTACCGTGAACAACGTTTTGCCAGGCACAACCATGACGGGCCGATTGGAATTTGTGATAAATGCAAATGCAGAGAGAGCCGGAATTACCTACGAATCGGCCAAACAGAAAATGATTGAAGAAGTTCCGATGGGCAGAATTTCTGAGCCTGAAGAAGTGGCTGTTGCCGTTGCATTTTTGGCCAGCCCTGCTGCCTCTTACATTACCGGAATTAATTTGCCCGTAGATGGTGGGCGAACTGGAAGTTTATGAGATTGATTTTAAGAAATCAGATATTATTTTTCGCCCTGTTTTTTTCAACTGCTCTTTCAAGTAAAGCGCAGCTGCCAGTTATAATTCGCGAAACGTTTGATGTAAACGATAATGATTGGCCACTTGGCTCCAGCGAAAGTTATTCTGCTATTATTAAAGATGGAAAATTTATTCTTACCACCCTCCATGAAGATAAGGGCAGATTTGTTACTATATCGCCTTACTTAGATGGGCAGCATGACTTTTCGATAGAAGCCACCTTCGTTCAAAAGTCGGGAATGACAGACAATGGCATTGGGTTGCTTTGGGGGCGTAGTGGTAACAACTACTATGCATTTCAAATTGCTATTAACGGATATTATAAAATTCACACTCCTGAAAAAAAGGAAGGTTTTAATACTTGGATTAAAGTAGAAGGAGTAAATAGTGTTAATTTAGAAAATATACTTAAGGTAGAACTACAGAGCGGAGACATTCATTGTTACCTCAACAATAAATTGATTACTACCTTTCCATCACTTTCACTTTACGGAAGCGGAGTCGGGTTTGTGAACAACACTAAAATGGTTTTAGAGGTGGATGACTTCATCTTTAAAAACGACATTAAAATTAATTTACCCGAAAATTATGCTGGTAATTTTAAAAAAGAAAACATGGGTAATGAGGTGAATTCAATCAGTGATGATCTAAGCCCAAAGATTAGCGCGAATGGAAATACACTTTACTTTGGCAGAAAAAAAAGTACCGAGAATATTGGTGGTGCTGAAGATGAGGAAGACATCTGGTATTCAACTTTGCAAAATGGAACGTGGGGAAAGAGTAAAAATTTAGGAGAGCCAATTAATTCGCAGTTTGCCAATAATTTGATAGCCGTAAGCGCTGATGAAAACACCATGATATTTTCTAGTAGTGAAGGATTTGCCAGACGAGAAAGAACCAAAACTGGCTGGACTGATTTAATTGAAATGGGCATTCATTACACCAACGAAGATGATTTTATTGAAGGTTGCTTATCTGCCGATGGTAAAGCGATTTTATTTACAGTAATGAATAGCGGTAATGTTAATTATAGATCAGCAAAAATGGAACGAGATATTTATGTTTGTTTGAAAGGAGAAAACAATACATGGTCGGCACCCATTAATTTAGGAAAAGATGTTAATACTTCTGAAAATGAATATTCTCCTTTTTTAGCTTCTGATGGAAATACACTTTATTTCGCATCTGCCGGATGGCCGGGCTATGGCAGTGCAGATATTTTTTTAACCAAGCGCTTGGATGAATCTTGGGTAAAATGGACGGAGCCTGTCAATCTCGGAGGCGCTATTAACACATTAGACTTTGATGCCTACTATACCGTTCCAGCTGCGGGAGATTATGCCTACTTAAGTTCTTCACATCACTCCATAGGTAAGAGTGATATTTTTCGTGTTAAGCTAAATAATGAAGTAAAGCCCGAGCCTGTTGTATTAATTTCAGGCAGAACAATTAATGCAAAAACAAAACTACCCATTCAAACAAATATTTTTTTCGAAAACCTCACTACAGGCAAAGAAGTGGGCGAAGCCCAATCAAACCCCACCAACGGGAATTATAAAATTGTTTTGAGGTATGGTTTTAACTATGGATTTCGTGCCGTGGCAAAAGGTTTTTTATCCGTCAACGAAAATTTTGATTTAATAGAAATCAAATCTTACTCGGAGGTAAAAAAGGATTTGTTATTAGTTCCTATTGAGATAGGTGAATCTATTCTGCTCAGAAATGTTTTTTTTGAGCAGGGCAAAGCATTGCTAAAAGAAGAATCTAAACCAGAGCTTGATAGGCTTACACATATTTTAGTTGATAATCCTACTATTACAATTGAATTGAGCGGCCATACAGATAATGTAGGTTCACGATCAAGTTTACTTACATTGTCGAATGATCGCGTAAAAACGGTTAAGAATTATTTAGTATCGAAAGGTATTGCGGCTTCAAGAATTGAGGGAAAGGGTTACGGATCTTCGACTCCGCTTCAAAAAAACGATACGGAAGAACATCGCAAAATGAATCGGAGAGTTGAATTTAAGATTACCCGAAAATAGATAACTTTATTTTATGAGATTTATTTTTACACTTTGTGCGCTCACGGTTTCGTTAATTATTCAGGCACAGAAGCCTTTAGTGCAAGATGATTTCTCAACTAAAAAATTTGGATGGGATGAAAGTGCTACTTGCTCGCTTACAGGTGGTGAATATGTCATCAACGCTACAGAAGATGGCGATGAGTCGTTCATTAATTTCTACATCGACTTGCAAAAGGATTTTATTCTCTCTGCGGATTTCAATCAGGTGAATGGATTAGATGATAATGGTTTTGGATTGGTGTGGGCATCTAGCAATGAAAATTTTAATCTGATTGCCATTTCCTCACAAGGAGATTATGCTATCTACAGCGGTGATCCAACACAATTAAAAAGTTGGAAACACCACGATGCAATTCGCCCATTGGGTAATCCAAACAAACTACGAGTAGAGTTTAAAAGTAACAAGCTCATATTTTTTATAAATGATGTTAAGATTGAGGAACACAAACCGATGGTGCCGTATGGTACCTCTACTGGCTTTGTTGCATTTACTCAGATGCGGTTAGCAATCGATAATTTTTTCTTTGCACAAGACCAAGTTATTGATGTGGTTCAACAAGAACTAAATAATAAAAAAGAAAACTTAGGAGATGGAATTAATAGTGAGAATGATGACCTCGGCCCAATCATTTCTGCTGATGGAAAATTGTTATACATAGCACGTCAGAATGTAGCAGAAAATATAGGAGGAACAAATGACGATGAAGATGTTTGGGTGAGTAAGCTAGACAATAACAAATGGACGAAGGCTGTAAATATGGGGCGTGCAGTAAATACTTCTCATGCCGATAACCTGCTCGCTATTAGTGCAGATAATAATACGCTGATGTTTGAAGAAAACAATCAACTAACTGTGAAGCACAGAACGGAAACGGGTTGGTCGCTTCCAGAAAAATTGAATCTTGTTTTTAAGAATGAACTCGATCACTTCGTTGCGTGCCTCTCATCCGATGGGAAGGCGGTAATCTTTAGCGCAAAACTAAAGTCAAATATTTTTTATGATCCTAAAAGAAATGAGGGTGACTTATATGTTTGTGTGAAAGAAAACGGAAAATGGTCGGAGCCGATAAATCTCGGATCGACCATAAATTCTATTGGAGAAGATACTTCGCCATTTTTATCAGCCGATGGTAAAACACTTTATTTCGCCACCGATGGAAGGCCTGGTTATGGAAGCCAAGATATTTTTATCTCTAACAGAACAGGAGAGCGTTGGACGGATTGGGAGATGCCTAAAAATTTGGGTTCCCAAATAAATTCCACATTCTTTGATGCTTACTATACCATTCCGGCTTCTGGTGAGTACGCTTATTTTGTAAGCTACGATCAAGGGTTTGGCAAGGCAGATATTTTTAGAATTAAAGTAACAAAGAGCTCGCGACCAAAGCCAGTAACGTTAGTGAGAGGCCGCGTGTTAAGTACAAAAACGGGCCAGCCATTGGCTGCCTCCATTCATTTTGAAAATTTAAAAACCAGAAAAGATGTAGGAGAGGCACGATCCGACCCTAAGACGGGTGCGTACCAAATCATCCTTCCGTTTGGAGTTAACTATGGTGTTAGAGCCAACCGCAGCGATTATTATTCTGTTCACGAAAATCTTGAGTTGCCTGTGGTGGAAGAATATAAGGAAGTAAAAAAAGATTTGATGATGGTGCCGATTGAGGTAGGGGAGACAATTAAACTTAATAATGTTTTTTTTGAGGCAGGCTTGCCGATATTAAAATCTGAATCTTTTCCAGAACTGGATAGATTGGTTACTGTACTTTCTGAAAATGGTGGAATTAATATTGAGTTGGAAGGACATACCGATAACAGAGGAACAGCAGACGTGCTGATGAAGTTGTCAGAGGAACGTGTTGCTACCGTTCTTAATTACTTAACCGATCATGGAATAAATAAATCGAGGATAACGGGTCATGGTTACGGAGCCACCAAGCCAGTTGCTAATGGCGATTCGGAAGAAGATAGAAAATTGAACAGAAGAGTAGAATTTAAAATTACTAAAACTTAGTGCAACAAATTTTAAATTATGTTAACGGACGACTAGTAGCTCCTATTTCATCGAGCTATCTAGATAACATTAATCCGGCTGAGGGAAAAGTGTATAGTTTACTTCCCGATTCAGATTTGCGAGATGTTGAGGTAGCTGTTAAAGCGGCTGAAGCTGCATTTCCATTATGGGCTGCTATGCCTTTTGAAAAGCGTGCTGCAATACTTCTAAAGATTGCTGATTTGATTGATCGAGATTTAGAAAAGCTTGCTTGGGCAGAAAGTGTAGATCAAGGAAAGCCACTAAAACTGGCAAGAGCTGTTGACATTCCGCGTGCATCTGCCAACATGCGTTTCTATGCCACGGCTTCTATGCATGTTTCTTCTGAGTCGCATTTGATGGAAGGCGAAGCAATCAATTACACTACTCGCACGCCCGTTGGTGTAGTGGGCTGTATCTCTCCGTGGAATTTGCCTTTGTATCTTTTTACTTGGAAGATTGCACCCGCACTTGCCGCAGGTTGCACCGCTGTAGCGAAGCCATCAGAACTCACACCAATGACGGCATTTTTATTTTCAAAGTTATGTATTGAGGCAGGTCTGCCTGCCGGAGTACTCAATATAGTTTATGGACTTGGAGGTAAAGTAGGTCAAGCGATTGTAGAGCATCCCAAAGTTTCTACTATTTCTTTTACGGGCGGAACTGTGACAGGCAAAACAATTGCCGCAACGGCAGCGCCTATGTTTAAAAAGCTTTCGCTGGAGTTAGGCGGAAAAAACCCAAACATCATTTTTGCTGATTGTGATTTTGAACAAGCAGTAGCTACTTCCATCAGCTCTTCTTTTTCTAATCAGGGAGAAATTTGTTTGTGCGGCTCCCGAATTTTAGTAGAAAGAAGTTTGTATGATCGTTTTAAAACGGAATTTGTTAAGCGCACAAGAGAGTTAGTCGTGGGCGATCCGCTTGATGAAAAATCAAAGTTGGGAGCACTAGTATCAGAAGGTCACATGAAAAAAGTTCTCTCTTATATTGAACTAGCAAAAACAGAAGGAGGGAAAATAGAATGTGGAGGTGAGCAGCTAAAACTAAGCGGTAGATGTGTGGATGGATATTTTGTATCACCAACAGTTATTACTGGATTAAATCAACTGTGCAGAACCAATCAAGAAGAAATTTTTGGACCGGTAGTTACCATCATGCCATTTGATACCGAAGAAGAAGCAATTGGTTTTGCCAACGCCACCACCTACGGATTAAGTGCTACTATCTGGACAGAAAATCTCAAACGTGCGCATCGGGTGTCTCATCAATTAAAAAGTGGTATCATCTGGATTAATTGTTGGCTGCTTCGCGATTTACGAACCCCCTTTGGAGGCATGAAACAAAGTGGAGTAGGCAGAGAGGGCGGCTGGGAAGCTATGAAATTCTTTACGGAGGCAAAGAATGTGTGTGTGAAGATTTAGCCCGTATGGTATTCGGAATAGTTAAAGATTAATTTTTTGCAATTACTTCACAAATACACCTGAACCCTAGCCAAGCCTCTGGTTTTTTATAATACTGCCTTTGAATAATCTGACTGTTCTCTAGGGCATGTGCCCAACTGCCTCCTTTCGCAATTCCTTTTTCAGCCACCATTTCAGAAACATTTCCGACCATATCAGTAGCCCCAAACTTGTTGGACTTTAATTGTCTATTGGTAGAAGCACTTTCAGTTTTATTAGATTTTTCATAAATGGGTATCGGCCCATTTGTCCCGTACTTTATCCCTAAGGGAAACTTATGTAGAACATTAAATACAGCTTCTTGTTTTCGCTTTTTAAAGTCATTATATATATTCTTAAATTGTTTTAAAGTTATAGACATGGTATCCTTAATGTGGGAGTAGTACTTTTTTGATTTCTCTAAAAGAGTTGGCCTTATCAGATACTCCTCAATCCCAAAAGGATAAGTTTTCAAATCAAGTCCACCTGAGGCAGAAAATTCCCATTCTTTTTCTGTGGGTAGTCTGTAGCGATACTGAATTTGAAAGTCTGACTCATTAAGCAGATCGTTGACTATAGCACTTCTCCATTTACAATATGATACTGCTTGTTCATAAGTTACTCCCGTAACTGGATAGTATCTAAATTCTGGTGAATGAAGATAGTTTGAAATTTTACTAGGTGAACTTCCGTAATTTGGAAAAGCGGAAGAATCTAATTGTGCGGATTTAAAATCATTATCAGATGAGTCTCTTTTTAAGTAGTATAAATATTCAAGCCAATGAATATTAGCAATTTCAGTTTTGTCTATCGCTAAACTATCACTAAGCCGTACACAGTTCGGAGGCATTCGGAATGTTGGTTTATTCTGTCCAAAACAGAAAATATTTGATAAAAGAAGTAATGCTAAAATTCTTATCATCATTCAGGCATGTAATTTCTCAAAAATAGTAAATGAATCTATATTGCCTTCTTATATGAATTTCTTCTCTCACCAATCTATTTTCTTTACTGCGTTTGACTACCCTATGAGCTACTTAGAGTTCTTTGGTACGGTAGCCGGAGCGCTAGCTGTTTTTCTGTCTGCGAAAGCGAATGTGTGGAGTTGGCCTTTGGGAATTATTAACGTGGTGTTATTTTTCTTTCTGTTTTACCAAGTGCAATTATATCCTGACATGTTTCTGCAAGTATTTTTTTTTATAACTAACCTCATTGGGTGGTGGCGATGGAAAAACCCTAGCCAAAATGAAGAAGATAAAAAGCAAGAACTTAAAATAAGCACAATACCAATTGCTTCCTGGATTATATTTTCTTTGATCGGGCTAGTGGGCACTATTCTGTTTGGGCAATTCGCCAAAAACCTCAACTATCTTTTTCCAATCCTATTCAATTCGCCAAGTGCATTTCCGTATGCCGATTCGTTTGTTACCGTGATGAGTATAGTTGCCACCTATTTGATGGTACAAAAAAAGGTTGAGTGTTGGCTGGTATGGATTTTAGTAGATGCAATCGCCTGCTATTTATACTTTTCAAAAGAAATAAAATTTGTGGGTATAGAGTATGTTGTCTTTTGTTTTTTAGCTGCTTTTGGTTTTTGGAATTGGAGAAGAGAACATAAAATGTACCTGTAGGCAGCATGATCAACAACACAAAACTTATTTGCTTTTACGGCCCCGAAAGTACAGGCAAATCGGTGATGGCAAGAAAAATGGCAGAACACTATCAAACACTTTCTGTACCTGAGGTAGCTCGCGAAATTATTTTGTCTAGTGATTTCACAACAGAAGATATTACACGAATCGGATATGCGCAAACCCAGCGTGTTGTTGATTACGCGAAAACGGCCAATAGGTTTTTGTTCTGCGATACTGACTTGATTACTACTCAAATTTATTGCCATCACTATCTCCATCAAGTTCCACCTATTTTAATGGAGTTAGAAAAGCAGATTGTTTATGATCACTATTTTTTATTTGATATTGATGTGCCGTGGGTGGCAGATGGTATGCGCGATTTAGGCAATCAGCGACAGACGATGTTCAATGTATTTAAAGCTGAATTGGAGAGTCGACAAATTTCGTATCACCTAATTAAGGGTGGCTGGATTGAAAGAGAAGAGAAGATAAAAGCAGTGCTCAATCTTTTATAAATCGATTGTTACTTTAATTAATTACATCAGCAGAAAATACAGAAATCATTATTTAGTATATTTGCACTCGTGAAAAAACTTTTTTCGGTATTAAAAAGAAATTCCTCTCGTCTTTCCTTAGGGCTGGTAGTTTTTTATTTTTCTTTTTTATGTTTCCATTTTATCTCTGCCTGGGACGATGCCATTACCTTGCAGTCAGAAATTGAGTATTCAGTTGATGCCGAAGATGTAGATCATAGCCCCGCCCGCCAGCATCAAAATTTTAGGATCAGGTCCTTTCCTAATCATTTTTCGCGTATTCACCTTCATTCGTTTATCTCGCTAATAGTTAAGTCAATTTCAATTCAGTTAAAGGATTGCTTACTCTCAAAGCAAAACCTCTCTCTTTTTCCCCAACTCTCTTCTTATTGGGATTACAGCACTCTGCTCAGAGTTTTTAGAATTTAAAATTACGTCTATTTTCCACTGTAGATATTCTGCATTATGCATAAGTAATTCAGGTGTCGCTATTTTTTGCTCGCTTAGCTTTTTTGGCTTTAGTAGCAAAAGCATTTTTAGAAGGATTGATTTTAATTTTATATGATCGATAGATTAATTGAATTTAGTGTTCGTAATAAGCTTTTTATAGGCATACTCGTTGTGGCACTGATGGCGTGGGGTGGCTATTCACTTACAAAACTTCCGATTGATGCCGTACCTGATGTAACAGGTAATCAGGTAGACGTAATTACGAATAGCCCTAGTTTAGCTGCCTTAGAGATTGAGCGTTTCATCACAGCTCCTCTTGAAATGTCCATGTCAAATATTCCTGGTCTTATTGAAATGAGGTCGGTGTCAAAGTTCGGCTTATCGGTAGTCAAGTTAGTATTTACCGATGATACCGATGTATACTGGGCAAGGCAACAAGTGTTTGAGAGATTAGAAAATGTAAAGGCCGAAATTCCGCAAGAGCTAGGTAAGCCATACATGGGGCCAGCCTCTACCGGGTTAGGCGAAGTATTTCAATATATTATTTGTCCTAAAAACCCGAATGATAAATCGTATTCATTAATGGAGATACGCACCTTGCAAGACTGGACCATCCGTAGGCAGTTGCTTGGATTAAAAGGAATAGCAGAAGTAAGTGGCTTTGGGGGCTATAAAAAGGAATATCAGGCTACTCTTAACCCAGATAGGATGCGAGCTTTGGGTGTAACGATAGATGAACTTTTCGAAGCCTTGCGCACCGGAAACAGCAATACGGGAGGCGCTTATATTGAAAAAGATAATAAGGCCTTTACCATTCGAGGCATCGGTTTGGCAACCACACTAGAAGAGATTGGTAATACGGTAATCAAGGTAAATAATCGCATACCCATTTTGGTGAAGGATGTAGCAGATGTAACGTACGGGCATACTATTAGATATGGCGCCATTACGGTAGATGGAGAGGGCGAAGCAGTGGGTGGAATTATCATGATGGTAAAAGGTGAAAATGGCAGTGCGGTTATTAAACGGATTAAGGATAGAATGCGAATTATTCAGGCTCGCCTGCCAGAAGGTCTTGTTATTAAACCGTTTATCGACCGATCTAAAATTGTTTCTAAAGCCATTACTACAGTAGGGACCAACCTGATTGAGGGAGCTTTTATTGTGGTGTTAGTGATTCTGGTTTTTCTAGGAAATTGGAGGGCAAGTTTATTAGCGGCCTCAGTGATTCCTTTATCTATGCTGTTTGCTTTTGGATTGATGCATCAATTTGGTGTGGTAGGAAATCTGATGAGCCTTGGCGCTATTGATTTTGGATTATTAGTAGACCCATCCATTATAGTAGTAGAGTCCGTTGTTTTTTATATTGCTTTTCAGTTAGCAAAACAACCTGCGGGCGAAACCATTTCGCAATTGCAAAAGGAAAAGATCGTAATTAAGGCAACACAAGAGGTAAAGAAGTCAGTGGTATTTGGCGGTCTCATTATTCTTATCGTTTATTTTCCTATTCTAACACTTACAGGTATAGAGGGAAAAATGTTTGGCCCCATGGCTAAGACGGTAAGTTTTGCAATACTGGGTGCCATTATTTTGGCGTTAACGTATGTGCCAATGCTCGGCTCCATCATTTTAGAGCCTCCCAAGTCTGCCAATCATCATGGAATTTCTGAAGTGATTGTTCAATTTATGTTTAAATTCTATGAACCGATTATTCGGTTTGGATTAAAGGGACGTAAACTAATTGTGATACTGGCTGTTGGAATTTTGCTGGCTGGATTTGTCGCTTTTAAATTTATTGGAGGAGAATTTATTCCCAAGTTGGCCGAAGGTGATTTGGTAATCGAAACAAATTTACCTGTGGGAACTTCCATGACAGAGACGATTGCACTCAGCAAAAAGATACAACGTACTTTGCTAGCTGCATTTCCAGATGAAATTGAAAGAGTTGTTTCTAAAATAGGAACCTCAGAGGTACCGGTAGATCCCATGCCAATGGAAGCGCAAGAAATTGTGGTGGTGCTTACCGATAAAAGCAACTGGACAAAGGCAGAAGATCAGGAGGAGTTGGTGATGCAAGTGGCAAAGCTATTGGAACAATATCCGGGTATTGTAAACTCGATTCAACAGCCAATAGAAAATCGGGTAAACGAATTAATGAGTGGCGCGCGCACCGATGTAGTGGTAAAGTTGTTCGGCTCTAATTTAGATACCATGGTGGTAAAGGGAAATCAAATTATTAAATTAATTAAACGCGTGGAGGGGGCTGCAGATGTTCAAGAAAATAAAATATTTGGATTGCCTCAAATCAATATTAAGTATGATAGACGGGCAATGGCTACTTATGGGGTTACTGTTACGCAAATTAATCGCTCTATTCAAACTGCTTTTGCTGGTGCCAACGCAGGTATTGTGTATGAGAATGATAAACGTTTTGATCTAACGCTTCGGTTGGCAGGAGATGAGCGCGCTAAGGCAGAAAATATTCGTAACCTCATAATAAGTGATAAAGACGAAAATCCGATTCCATTAAAGGAGTTAGCTGATATTTCAGAAGAGATAGGCCCATCAGAAATAGGACATGAGAATTTGCAGCGTAGAATGAACATTGGCTTTAATGTGCGTGGCCGCGATCTGGAATCGGTAGTCAATGATGTAATGAAAGAAATTAACGGTAAAGTTAGTTTGCCAGCTGGATATACAATTGATTTTGGAGGTGAGTTTGAAAACTTCCGCAGGGCAAAGGAGCGTTTGGCAGTAGTAGTGCCTTTATCGCTGATAATTATTTTCGGTTTGCTCTTTGCAACTTTTGGGAATGTTAAAGATAGTCTTCTCATCTATTCTGTCGTTCCTCTTTCTGCGGTGGGTGGTGTATTCTCCTTGCTCATCCGAGGAATGAATTTCAGTATATCGGCAGGCGTGGGATTTATTGCGCTATTTGGCATTGCAGTATTAAACGGAATATTAATTATCAGCCGATTTAATGAATTAGAGAAGGAGGGTCTTTCCAACACCGATGACCGTGTTATACAAGGATTAAAAGATCGCTTTCGCCCAGTATTAATGACTTCGGCAGTGGCTGCATTGGGTTTTCTGCCTATGGCACTGTCAACTAGCGCTGGTGCAGAAGTTCAAAAGCCTCTAGCCACCGTTGTGATTGGTGGTTTATTTACAGCAACTCTTCTCACGCTATTAGTGCTGCCCGTCATCTATACTTTTTTTGTAGAGAAGCCGAAGGTAAATTCCGGTAACTGGATAAAAGTATCTTCTATTATTTTCTTTTTGTTAATCGCCTTCAGTGCAATTAGTCAGCCAGCACAAAAAACTATTATTTTAGATAGTGCAATTGCAATCGCTAAAATGCAGAATCCGGAGATGCTTTTATCGCAACAGCGTATCGATCAACAAGTAAAACTTCAGCCAGCATCATTTAATTTACAAACTCCAGAATTAGTTTTTGAAGCCCCAACAGGTGATGATCTTCGCCCAGGTGTTCTTCAGTTGATTGAGTATCCTGGGGTATATACGGCACAAGGTAAAGTACAAAGAAGTAAAGTAATGCTCACTCAGGTTGAGCGAGACATTGCCACAAATAATTTAGTATATCGGGTGCGTGTAGCTTACAATCAATTGCAGTATTTACTTTCGCGAACGAGACTCTTACAAAGTCAGGATTCTGTTTTTGATGATCTGATTAGAGTAAATGATATTCGCTACCGAGTAGGTCAAATATCTTCGCTTGAGAAACTCAACGGCATATCTCAGTATAAAAAAATACAATATTCTTTGAAGGTTTCTAGGTCCGAGTTGCGAAATGCAAAGTATCAGTTTAATCTTTTAATGGGTTTGCCAAACGATACCACTTACATTCCTAAAGAGACTCTTCGTAAAAGTAATTATGTGTTTGAAATTACTCCTATTGATACAATATACATCAGCAGAAATCCCTTACTAGACTTTAGCGATAAACAAAAAATATTCAATAAAAATCTATTAAAGGTAGAACGTAGAAAAAGAATTCCGGGGGCTGTAGTAGGCTTTTTAAATCAGGGCAATGCTCAAACGCCTATCGCGCCAAGGTTAAGACTTGGCATTACTTTGCCAATTTGGCAATGGACTTACCAGGCTAATATAAATGCTGCGAAAAAGGGAGTTCAAATTGCAGAAACTCAAAAGAGAATAACAGCTTATCAACTCAACACTGAGTATGCCAAGGCGCAGGCAGATTTTAAACAAAATATAGATAACCTCAATTACTTTGAAATGACTGGCTTACTTGAGGCATCAGAGATATTGAGAAATTCTAGAGAGAGTTTTCGACTTGGCAGCATCAATTACTACCAGTATCTTCAAAATCTTGAACTGTCTTATACACTGCAACAAAACTATTTAGAGACTTTACGAAACTACAATCAATCGCTTATTAATCTCATCTATTTGAAAGGAGACTATTAACGAGTAAAAAATTAATATTATGAAGTTTACCATTAAAAATTATTTAGGATTAGTATTAATTGTTGTAACGGTTGCCTGCGCAACTAAAACAAAAGATGAGCAATCTAATAAATCACCAGTTGATGATGCGGCCACAGTTTCTATCAGCGATAGTTCGTTGGCTCTACTCGAAGTATCATTGATTACTCCTGAATTAAAAATCGTTGAATCTAATATTTATTTAGCAGGCAACGTAGTGGCCATGCCCAACTATCGGGCATCTGTAAGTACGGACATAGCAGGCAAAATTGAGCGTATTTATGTGCGAGAAGGATCTTATGTAAAAAAGGGTACACCGCTAATGACGCTGCGAAGTATGGAAGTAATTGAATTGCAAAATCAATACTTTGAAGCAAAAGCTCAAATGGATTTTCTGGCGTTGGAATTTAAAAGACAAGAAGAGTTGATTAGAAACAATATTGGTGCCTTGGTTGATTTTCAAACGACAGAATCAAAATATAAGGCAAGCATTAGTAAAGTCAACGCGCTGATGGCAAAATTACAGCTGCTGGGTTTTTCGAGGGAGTTTATTAATAGCCCTGAGGTAGCAACTAACGTTACGATTCCAGCACCTATAGATGGTTACATATTTAAACTGCCAGTACAAATTGGAATGTTAGCAACTACCGATATTACCATGGCAGAGATTGTAAATAATAATGAATTGATGGCAGATGTTTATGTTTATGATAAAGATCTAGATAATATCTCCGAAGGACAAAATGTTGAAGTTGATTTTATAACGCATTCGTATCCATCCGTTACCGGAACAGTAGCACACATTTCGCGCGCAATAGATCCGCAAACAAAGGCCGTAACAGTTCACGTTAAGTTCACCTCTCCGGCAGGCAAAATGATCTTACCCGATATGAGCGTGAGGTGTGTGGTAGTAAAAAAGGAAAGTCTTTTACCCCAATTAACTGTTCCTCATTCGGCAGTGCTCACAGATGAAGACCACTCGTTTGTCTACGTGGCATTTGATAAGGATAAAACGCAATCGCTTAATATTTTGCAAAAGTACCGCGTAGAGGTAGGTAATCAAAACGAAAGAGTAATTCAAATTAAATTTTCTAATCCTCCCCAAGGCGAATTTAAAATAATTGGAAAAAATGTTGCCATTATTGAAAACGAGAGAAAAAAAAGATTGGGTGCTTTAGTCGAATAATTAATTTCTTATTCGATATCCTTTTGTAGCATAGAAAAGAATATACACGTAACACGGTGCTACTAGTAGTAAGAAAGAGGCAGGCGGCCCAAGGGCTGGTACTATCCGCGCGTAGATTTGTGGAAGAATCGCACCGCCTGAAATGCCCATAATCAATAAGGCAGAACCTATCTTGGTAAACTTACCAAGCCCTTCAATAGCTAAGGGAAAGATAGCAGGCCACATCAATGCGTTGGCAAAACCCAGTAAGGCGATAAATATGATGGATGTATAACCAGTTGTAAAAAAAACACCAACACTAAAAATTATTCCTACTATGGCCGATAATGCAAGTGCTTGTTGTTGTTTTATGTATTTGGGGATGGCGATGATTCCTAAAATATACCCCACCACCATCGACCACAGTGTATAAGAAGTAAACACTTTGGTTTCATCGATACTAATGCCAATTGCTTTCCCATAGGTGCCAATCACATCGCCCGCCATTACTTCAACGCCTACGTATAGAAACAAACAAATAATTCCTAACACAAGATATGGAAATTGAAAAACATTGGTCTTAGTAGAAGATGATTCTTTTCCTGCATCTCGATTCATTTCAATTTCGGGAAGAGGAGAGAGCCTGATCATAACAGCTAACAATATTAAAACAACGGCCATAATCCCGTAAGGCAAAATAACTCGCTGCGAAAGTTCTTGCAATAAACTTTCGCGCGTTATCAAATCAGTAGGAGCATTCAATTTTATTTCAATTTCTCCAGCACCCCTTAACACAATTGCACCCAAAACTAACGGACTTAGAGCTCCAGCAATTTTATTGCAAATGCCCATGATGCTGATGCGTTGTGCCGCACTTTCGATTGGGCCAATTACTGAGATGTATGGATTGGAAGCAGTTTGTAAAAGTGCTAAGCCCATGCCTTGCACAAATAATCCCATAAGGAAAAGAGGAAAGCTTCTTTGTAAAGCAGCAGGAATAAAAAGAAGTGCACCCATTGCCATAACGGCCAGCCCCCACGACATACCTTTTTTAAAACCAGTTTTATTTAAAATATAAGAAGACGGGATGGCTAAAAAGAAGTAAGCCATATAGAACGCAAAAGTTACTAACAGTGCCTCCGCATCTGTCTGTAAATCGCAGGCTAATTTTAAGAAAGGTATGAGTGTTCCATTGAGCCAGGTGACAAATCCAAAAATGAAAAATAATATTCCGATAATGCTGATTGATAAAATGTAATTCTTATTTGAACTCATAGTCTTATTGTATGATGGCAAAGCCTTATTTTTGAAGTTAAGTTGGTAATTTATTTTTAGTTTCGATGCATTAAATAAAAGTTTATGGCAGCACAAGTGAAAAAAAGTTTATTAGTAATGGCCGCAGGTATGGGCAGCCGCTATGGCGGGATTAAGCAAATTGATGGGTTTGGGCCAAGTGGAGAAACCATTATGGACTACTCTCTGTATGACGCCATTCGTGCAGGCTTTGGAAAAGTAGTTTTTATTGTACGTGATGAAATTAAAGAAACGGTTAAAGAAATTTTTCTGCCGAAGCTAAAAGATAAAGTAGAAGTATATTTTGAGGTACAATCGCTAGATCGCTTTGTGCCATCTAATTACGGAACGGTTGAACGCAAAAAGCCTTGGGGCACCACACACGCCATGCTTTGTGGTAAAGACGTAATCAGCGAGCCGTTTGCGGTGATTAATGCAGATGATTTTTATGGGAAAGATGCATTTGAATCATTGGCTTCTTTTTTTGATACAGCTGCACCAGATCACCACGCAATGGTTGGGTACAGGCTAAAAAATGTATTGTCTGATCATGGAAGTGTTTCGCGCGGGGTGGCCGAACAAAGAGATGCGCAAGGATTTTTAAAAACATTAAGTGAGTTAACGAAGATTGTAAAGGAGAATGGCAAAATTATTTCGAAAGAAGAAACAGGAGATCGCGAATTAGATCCAATGTTACCCGTGTCTATGAATTGCTGGGGCTTCCAACTGGGTGCATTTGAGCTTGCTGAAAAAATGTTTCATGAGTTTGCAGAAAAGAATAAGCAGAATTCTGGAGCGGAATTTTACATTGCACTTCTTACGAATCAAATCATTCAACAAAATCTTGGCAAGGTGCACATCTTGGGTGGAGGCAAAACCTGGTTTGGTGTAACTTATAAAGAAGACAAAGAAGAGGTATCAGGTAAAATTCGTGATTTGGTAAAACAAGGTGTTTATCCATCTAAACTTTGGTAATGGAAAAAACGGAAATGATTTATGGCACACGTGCCGTAATGGAAGCAATTAAGGCAGGCCGTGAAATCGAAAAGATTTTTGTTCAATCTGGACTTAGCAATGATTTAATTAAAGAATTAGTAAAGACAGCGGCAGAGCATAAAGCACCTTACACATTTGTTCCGCAGCAGAAACTCAACAGCCTATCTAATAAAAATCACCAGGGTGTTATTTGCGTTTTGTCGGCTGTGCAATATGCGCCACTAGAAAATATCATTGACAAATGTTATCAAGAGGGCCGAGAACCATTTTTTCTAATTGTTGATAGAGTCACTGATGTGCGAAACTTTGGAGCGTTAGCGCGCACGGCCGAATGCGCTAAACTTGACGCTATAATTATTTCAGATAAAGGAAACGCACCGATTACGGGAGATGCGATGAAAACATCAGCGGGAGCGTTGAGTCACATGCCTGTTTGCCGCGTAAAGGATATGCGCAAAACTATCCAGTTACTGAAAGAGAATGGAATTCAGATTGTAGCCTGCACAGAAAAAGCTACAGACTCTTTGTATCAGTTAGATCTAAATACTCCTCTTGCCATTATTATGGGATCTGAAGAAGACGGAATTTCCCCACAGCTTTTAAAAGAGGCAGATCGGCTGGGTTTAATTCCAATGAAAGGAAATATAGAATCACTTAATGTATCGGTGGCTGCGGGTATAGCTATCTACGAAGCCGTAAGGCAAAAAGGCTACAAGTAGTCAGCGTTGTTCGGCTTGCTTTTTAAATCATTAGAGAATTTGCGAAAGAGATCTTCTTTATCTTTTTCGCATACGATCACAACGTTTCCAAAAGCGCCAACAAGATATCCGTTAAGCCCCTGCACAACAATCAGTTTGTTTTTGTCGCCTTTAATAATGCTGTTGCGCGTGTCGTAAGTCATCGAATCAGCACCAATTACATTATTCATTGCATCTTTTGGAGAGTGTTCGTAAAGAGAACCCCACGAACCCAAATCAGACCATGCAAAACTACTGAGCATCACATACACGTTGTCTGCTTTCTCCATAATGCCATAGTCAATGGAAATATTTTTTGTTTGAGAATAGGCGGATTGTATTGCAGCTTTTTCTTCAGCAGTAGAAAGTTTTGGTGTAGCCTCGTCAAAAATTTCGCTCATCTCTGGTAAATGCTTTTCAAAAGAATTTTTGATGGCCTGCACTCCCCAAATAAAAATTCCTGCGTTCCAAACAAAATCTCCACTCTCTAAAAATTTGTTGGCTAGCGTTAACTCTGGTTTTTCAGTAAACGTTTTTACTTTTTTAATTGGGTCTTTGCTTTCTAAAAATTGAATGTATCCATATCCAGTTTCGGGGCGAGTTGGTTTAATTCCAAGTGTAATTAACCGATCTTGATTATTGGCTTGTTCTACACTTTTCAAAATGGTTTGTTGAAAATCAGCTTCATTTAAAATCAAATGATCGGCAGGAGAAACCACCATGATCGCATTTGGATTTTGCTTCGCAATTTTATTGCTGGCATACAAAATACAAGGTGCTGTGTTTTTGCGCATGGGCTCTGCCAAGATTTGATCATCATTCAGCAGCGGCAGTTGTTCTTTGGTTATTTGCTTATGTTCGTCATGCGTAACCACAAAAATATTTTCAGGCGGACAAAGTCCAACAAAGCGATCGTAGGTAGATTGAATTAATGTTTTGCCTATGCCCACGACATCCAAAAATTGTTTGGGTTTTGCGCTTCTGCTATATGGCCAAAAACGTGTGCCAACCCCGCCTGCCATCAACACGATATATAAGTCTTTATTCATTTTCAGTTGCCTTCTTAACTTTTTAGACATGCTAAAGTAGGGAACAGTTTCTAATTTCCGTTCAACTAAATTTATGCAGTGCAATCGTTTTTTTAAACGGTAGGGCTCACTGCACAAAATAATTTCGCTTTCAACGATTAAAAATGCATTTTTTTCGTTTGTCTGGTTTCTGGCAATAGTGTAATTAATAGTACATCCTTTGCCGTTTCTAGATTTTTTTTTATTATCTTCAATCTCTATTCAAAAAAAGAAATCACATTAATTTATCAGTTCAAAATATTATTAGTTAGTACTATGATGGTGGCAGAAGAGAAAGACGAGATTAAGGCAAAACTCAAGGAAATATTCGGTTATAGCAACTTTAGGGGCAATCAGGAAATTGTTATCCAAAACATACTAAGCGGCAGAAACACATTTGTTATTATGCCTACTGGCGCGGGCAAGTCACTTTGCTATCAGTTGCCTGCCATGATTAAAGATGGGCTGGCCATCGTCATCTCACCTCTCATTGCACTGATGAAAAATCAGGTAGATCAGATGAATGCATATGGAGTGAACGCGCGCTTTCTTAACTCTACTTTGAGTAAAGGAGAAATTACACGATTAAAAAAAGACTGTGTTGCAGGCCTAGTGAAACTTTTGTACGTGGCGCCAGAGTCTCTCAATAAAGAAGAAAATATTGAGTTTCTGCAAAAGGTAAACGTATCGCTGGTGGCCATTGATGAAGCACATTGTATTTCAGAATGGGGTCATGATTTTCGCCCTGAGTATCGTAAAATAAAAACGATGATTGCTCAACTTGGAGACAAGCCAGTTATCGCACTCACGGCCACAGCAACCCCTAAAGTACAGTTAGATATTCAGAAAAATTTGCAGATGGAGGAGGCAGATGTTTTTATGTCTTCTTTTAATCGTAAAAATTTGTACTACGAAGTACGGCCAAAGAAAGAAACCAAGAAGCAACTCATTCGCTTCTTAAAAGAACATAAAGGCAAGTCAGGAATTATTTATTGCCTTAGTCGCAAGAAGGTAGAAGAAATAGCGCAACTATTAAATGTGAACGGATTTAAAGCAGCACCTTATCACGCAGGCTTAGATCCAGACGTGCGCATGAAAAATCAAGATGATTTCTTAAATGAAGAAGTAGACATCATCACCGCTACCATTGCATTCGGCATGGGTATCGATAAACCAGATGTTCGCTTTGTAGTTCATTATGATGTGCCCAAGTCTTTAGAAGGATATTATCAAGAAACAGGTCGTGGTGGGCGCGATGGATTAGAAGGCGTATGCCTTATGTTTTACAGCCACAATGATTTAAATAAACTAGAGAAATTTAATAAAGATAAGTCTGTGCAAGAGCGCGAAAATGCGCGCATTCTTTTGCAAGAGATGGAGTTCTATGCAGAATCTCCTGTGTGTAGGCGCAAACAATTGCTTCACTATTTTGGAGAAGAATACAAAGAAAAGAACTGTGGCTCGTGCGATAATTGCATGCATCCGCGCGAGCGATTTGAAGGCTCTGAGTTTGTTAAAATAGCTATTGAAGCTGTGAAGCAAACAGACGAGCGCTTTGGATTGGCTCATTTGGTAAACGTTATTCGCGGAACAGAAGATGAGTATGTAAAAAGCTATGGCCACTTTGACCTCGCTATCTATGGAAAAGGTGATACGGAAGATGCTGATTTTTGGAAAGCGGTAATACGACAAACACTTATTTATCAATACTTAGAAAAGGACATTGAAAATATTGGTGTGTTAAAAATTACAGAAAAGGGTCACGCCTTTTTGAAAAAGCCGCACCCTATTGAATTAGCGCGCGATCATGATTTTACTACAGATGTGCAAGATGAAGAATCATCAGAGCGAGTGGTAATCAATTCAAAATCATATGATGTAAAACTTTTTGAAATGTTAAAGGCGCTTCGTAAGAAGATGGCCAAAGAAAAAGATTTGCCACCGTATGTAATTTTCCAAGATCCTTCACTGGAAGAAATGGCCACTACCTATCCGACTGACAAGGAAGAGCTGGCATCGGTAAACGGTGTGGGTATGGGCAAAGTGAATAAGTTTGGGAAGGAATTTTTAGACTTAATTCAAAAGTATGTAGACGAGAATGATATCGAGACGGCTTCAGAAGTGGTTGTAAAATCATCTGTTAATAAATCGAAAGTTAAAATCTTCATCATTCAGCAAATCGATCGCAAGGTAGACCTAGAAGAAATAGCAGAGTCAAAAGGTCTCAGTTTTGCAGAACTCTTGACAGAAATGGAAAATATCTGTTACTCCGGCACGAAGCTCACAGTTGACTATTACATCGATGAAGTACTGGACGAGAACAAACAGGAAGAGATTTATGATTACTTCCTCAACTCTGAAACCGATAGCATTGAAGAGGCAATGAGCGTTCTCGCAGATTATTCGGAAGATGATGTACGCCTGATGCGCGTTAAATTTTTGAGCGAATACGCAAACTAATTTTCACTAAAATCAAAACCCCTCAGCATAACATGTTGAAGGGTTTTCTATTGGGCGGACGAGCTATTCACGGCAAGCCTGACTGTCAGGCAGGCTCGGATCTTCTCAATCCCAACCCACTTCGGGTTTTTCGTTTCTACCTACCGAATCGAAATCGAATTTTGTTATCTTTATCCCGAATTAAAATCAGAGTTATATGGCAATGGATATCACAGGTAAAGTACTTAACCTTCTCCCGCTGCAAACCGGACAAGGAAAAAATGGTGTATGGAAAAAGCAAGAGTTTATTTTAGAAACACCCGGCCAATATCCTAAAAAAGTATGCCTTTCACTTTGGGGCGAAAAAGCAGATGAAATCAAATTAACACCGGGAGAAACCATCACAGCCTCTGTCAATTTAGAGAGCCGTGAATACAATGGTCGCTGGTATACAGAAGCTCGTGCTTGGAAAGTAGCTAAAGGTTCAGGAGGTGGCACAGGCCGCTCAGAAGCACCGCCAGTAGGGGAAGAGCCGTTTACGGCTGATGCGAGTGCAAGTGACGATTTGCCTTTCTAAAGATCAACCCAATAAAATTGATCAGAAACAAAAAACCCGGCTCATCACCGGGTTTTTATTTATCTCCTAATCCTGACTTCTTATATCAACTTCCACAAGCTTCACAAGCATCTGGGTTATCCAGAGAGCAAGCCATATCTGCCCGATTCTGTTCGTAGCTAGTTAAAGTTGTTTGCTCATATGGAATAGCCTGTTGTGTCTCTGCCATTATTGGCTGCGCAGGGGCTACAGAATCACTCACGACCATGCTTGCCGCAGCCACTGTTGGCTCCTGAATAGCTGATTTATCGAGCGTGAACTTGATCGCATCAGCAGCAGCAGTAGAACGCAGGTAGTACATGCCTGTCTTCAATCCTTTCTTCCATGCGTAAAAATGCATTGAAGTTAACTTACCAAAGTTTGGATCAGTTAAGTGAATATTTAAGCTCTGACTCTGGCAGATGTAAGCTCCGCGGTCGGCACTCATGTCAATGATTGACTTCTGAGAAATCTCCCAAACTGTTTTGTAGATGTCCTTTATATTCTGCGGAATTTCAGGAATAGCCTGTACAGAACCATTAGTTGAAATCAATTTTTGGCGCATGGTTTCACTCCATAAGCCGAGCGAAATCAAGTCTTTCATTAAGTGCTTGTTGGCAATAATAAATTCTCCTGACAAAGTTCTACGGGTATAAACATTTGAAGTATAAGGCTCGAAGCATTCATTGTTCCCTAATATTTGAGAAGTAGAAGCCGTAGGCATTGGAGCTAACAACAAAGAGTTGCGTGCGCCATTTTGTTTTACCTCTTGCTTTAACTTCGCCCAATCCCATCTTCCAGAGGTAGGAGTTACTCCCCACATATCAAATTGGAATATTCCTTTAGATATCGGTGAGCCTTTGAATGATTCATAAGATCCGTCTTTCTTCGCCAGTTCCATAGAAGCTTCCATGGCTGCGAAGTAGATCGTTTCGTGTATATCTGTGTTGAGCCCTCTTGCTTCAGGAGAGTCGAATGGCATACGCAACAAGATAAAAGCATCCGCCAATCCTTGCACACCAATACCAATTGGGCGGTGGCGCATGTTAGAGTTCTTAGCCTCGATTACTGGGTAATAATTAACATCAATCACCTTATTTAAATTACGAGTAATCACTTTGGTGATCTCATACAATTTTTGGTGATCGAATTTTCCGTCTTCTGTTACAAACTTGGGCAATGCGATAGAAGCCAGATTACATACTGCTACTTCATCAGGCGATGTGTACTCAATAATTTCTGTGCACAGGTTGCTTGACTTAATAGTGCCTAAATGCTTTTGGTTTGATTTGCGATTTGCAGCATCTTTGTAAAGCATATAAGGCGTTCCAGTTTCAATCTGTGCTTCCAGAATTTCGAACCATAGATCTTGTGCTTTTACTTGCTTACGAAATTTTCCTTCTTTCTCATACTTTTCATATAAGCGCTCGAAATCTTCTCCCCAACAATCAGCTAATCCGGGGGCTTCGTTCGGGCAAAATAAAGACCACATCTCGTTGTCTTCAATGCGCTTCATAAACAAATCTGGAATCCACATGGCGTAGAAAAGATCACGCGCCCGCATTTCTTCTTTGCCATGATTTTTCTTTAACTCAAGAAAATCAAAAACATCGGCATGCCAAGGTTCTAAATAAATGGCAAAGCTCCCTTTGCGCTTGCCACCTCCTTGATCGACATAACGAGCCGTCATGTCGAAGTTTCTCAACATCGGCACAATACCGTTTGATGTTCCGCCTGTTCCTTTAATATAAGAACCCTTTGCACGCACATTGTGAATGCTAAGGCCAATGCCACCGGCAGATTGAGAAATCTTGGCGGTTTGTTTTAGGGTATCGTAAATGCCATCGATGCTATCGTCTTTCATCGTAAGCAAAAAGCAAGACGAAAGTTGAGGCTTGGGTGTGCCGGCATTAAATAATGTAGGAGTAGCGTGGGTAAACCACTTTTCGGACATCAAATTATACGTTTCGATGGCTGCTGGAATATCTTCTCCATGTATACCGATCGCCACTCTCATTAAGAGATGTTGCGGGCGTTCTACTACTTTACCATCGATCTTCATTAGATAGGAGCGTTCTAAGGTTTTGAAACCAAAGAAGTCGTAGCTGAAATCGCGATCATACAAAACGGCTTCGTCTAGCTCGGCTGCGTTTTCATGAATTACCTTCCAGGTTTCTTTTGAAATTAACGGTGCGTTTTGGCCTGTCTTTGGATCCACGTAAGTGTATAGTCGCTTCATCGTGTTAGAGAAGGACTTGCTTGTTACTTTGTGAAGGTTAGAAACGGCAATGCGCGCTGCCAGCTTGGCGAAATCAGGATGCCTGGTTGTTAACGAAGCGGCAATTTCCGCAGCTAGGTTGTCCAGTTCTATGGTGGAAACACCGTCATATAGACCATTAATCACTTTCATCGCTACCTCTACCGGGTTGACAAAGTTGGAATCTAAACCATAGCAGAGTTTTTCTATACGGGCAGTGATTTTGTCAAACTTTACGGACTCCCGGTGTCCGTCACGTTTTAATACAAGCATGTTAATAAATTGTATAAGGGTTGTAAAAATCTAGTTTAAAAAATAGGTGAACGAATGTATCAAAAATCTTCATTGAGTGAAAACTTTGGCGAAGTTTCTTTTTCCATGCTGTTCATCACGCCAGCTTTTTGATATTCTGCCACTCTCTTCTCAAAGAAATTGGTTTTTCCGCGCAACGAAATCATATCCATAAAATCAAATGGGTTGGTAGCTCTGTAAATTTTCTTGCCAACCAATTCATCCAGTAAGCGATCAGCCACAAATTCAATATACTGACGCATTTGGGCTGCGTTCATACCAATTAAATTCACGGGCAAGGCGTCTGTCACAAATTCTTTTTCTATCTCAACGGCATCTTTGATGATTTCGATCACACGCTCTTCTGGTAGTTTGTTCACCACGTGCTTGGTATACAAATGGCAAGCAAAATCGCAATGCAAACCTTCATCGCGAGAGATCAACTCGTTAGAGAAGGTTAAGCCGGGCATGAGGCCGCGCTTCTTCATCCAAAAAATGGAACAGAAAGATCCTGAAAAGAAAATCCCTTCTACGGCCGCAAATGCAACCAAGCGTTCTTGAAAACTTCCATTGTTAATCCAACGCAATGCCCAGTCGGCTTTTTTCTTTACGCAATCCATCGTTTCGATGGCGTGGAAAAGTTTATCTTTTTCTTTGGCATCTTTTACGTAGGTGTCTATCAATAAGGAGTAAGTCTCGGAGTGGATGTTCTCGATGGCAATTTGAAAACCATAGAAAAACTTGGCTTCCGTATATTGTACTTCACTAATAAAGTGCTCTGCCAAGTTTTCGTTTACAATCCCATCGCTGGCGGCAAAGAAAGCGAGCACGTGAGTGATGAAATGCCGCTCGCCATCGTTTAAATTCAACCAATCCTTCATGTCTTGCCCTAAGTCAATCTCTTCGGCTGTCCAGAAACTAGCTTCTGCTTGTTTGTAATACTTCCAGATGTCGTGTTGGCGAATGGGGAAGAGAACGAAACGATCTTTATTCTCTTTTAAGATTGGTTCTTCTTGTATAGAAATGGCCATTTTTAGTTTAGGGTGTTAGGTTGTTTGATAAAGAGGTTAAAAATCCCGTATAAATTTTTTAAAACTCGAATTTCTTTAAATAGTTATTGGGACAAGTCAGACTTTGTGATGAGACAAAAACTTTTTTGAGCCACATCAACAAATAACTTAAATCAAAGAGAGAATTACAAAAGACTAAAATGATCAAAACGCAATGAAAATTTCAGATAACAATGCGATGTGCATACGAAAGGTTTTCATTATCACTCACTTAAAGAAATAATGCAAAGTGACTTCTTAAATAAAAAAAAATTGAAAATTTATTAATGGCAAAACCCTTTGTGTATCGATTGAAATTGGCTATAAAGAGGTGTTGATTTACATTTAAATGAGCATTTACATGTTAAATAGAGGTATTTTGCCTTAACCTCTTGTTTTTCTATTGTCTAGCCTTATCTTTGCGATCCAATTTTTAAAATAACAAGCATGTACGCAATTGTAGACATCGCAGGAAAGCAGTTCAAAGTGGCTAAAGACCAATATATCTACGCCCCTAAGATGGACGGAGAAGCAGGAGCATCTGTTTCTTTTGACAAAGTCCTTCTTACGGATAATGATGGCAGTGTAGAAGTTGGCGCCCCTACTGTAAAAGGCGTGAAAGTATCGGGTAAGATATTAGAGCACGTAAAAGGTGATAAAGTTATTGTGTTTAAAAAGAAACGAAGAAAAGGTTACGCTAAGCGCAACGGTCATCGCGAGCAATTCACAAAAGTTCAGATTGAGAGCATTGGATAAACATTGAATTCAATAACTATTAATTAACAACTAAGAACTACCAAATGGCACATAAAAAAGGAGAAGGCAAAGTAAAAAACGGCCGCGAATCCGAAAGTAAGCGATTAGGCATCAAAATCTTTGGTGGCCAAAAAGTAATTGGAGGCAATATTATTGTTCGCCAACGTGGTACTAAGCACCACCCAGGTAGAAACGTAGGAATGGGCAAAGACCACACACTTTTTGCACTGATCCCTGGAATAGTAGTTTTCAAAAAAGGAAAAGCAGACAAATCATTTGTTTCTGTCGTTGCAGAGGCATAATATTTTGGTATTAATAAAAATAGCCCTAAAATAGGGTGATAGTTTTCAAGTAAATCCTGGTTGCCATAGGTGACCGGGATTTTTGTTTTATGAACTCTGATCTGATGTTTTTATTTTCAAGGCCGAGTGAGGTTGTCTTTGATTGTATAAAAGAATGAATTCTGTCCATCTCCGAATTCTTAATTATAATGGGCGTTTGACTTTTCCCAATCCAAAGTTTCATGTTTTTGTAACTATGCCAAAATAGTACCGTGCCTTAGATGCAGTATCTTTTGGTTGTTTGTTGTTGAGATGCCCTTTTTCGATTTCATCAACTATTGTAATTTGAAGACACTAGTGTTTTGATATTCAATAAAATTATTCATTCAAGTCATTGATTGAATTGTAGTTACAGGGATTTTGTGCCTAAGACGATTTGAAAATAATTGATCTTAAAATTTTGTAATGTGTTCAATATAAACACATTATGAATACAGGCAAATTTATTTTCTCTCAATTACTGTCATTAATCTCATCTACCAGTTTTAGCACTTGTGTTAAGCGTTACAATGGTAATTATAAGGTAAAGAACTTCACTTGTTGGAGGCAATTTCTTTGCATGGTATTCGGCCAACTTACTCATCGCGAAAGTTTGAGCGATACGATGCTTTGCCTTTCAGCCAACGCTGATAAGCTCTATCATTTAGGCATTGGTGAAGCCGTCTCACTCAGCACGTTATCCAAAGCAAATGAAAAACGAGACTGGAAAATATTTGCTGACTTGGCAATGGTCTTGATCGCACAGGCCAAACAACTCTATGTGGATGATCAGGGTGAAGTAGAATTGACCAATGACGTATTTGCCATTGATGCTACCGTTATTGATATGTGCCTATCGGTTTTTAGTTGGGCAAAATTCAGAACCACAAAAGCAGCCATCAAACTGCACACCCAACTGAACGTTAAGACAGGCATTCCAGAATTTATCTACATCACCACCGGCAAAGTTCACGAAGTAAATGTTCTTGACCTGATGTCTTTTCAAACGGACGGTTTCTACGTTTTAGACCGCGGATACACGGATTTTGAACGATTGTACCGCATCCATACCTCGGGTGCTTTCTTCGTTATCCGCGCCAAAGACAACCTCCATTTTAACCGAGTCAAATCTGATACGGTAAATAAAAGCGAACATGTATTGTGTGACCAAACTATTAAACTGAGCAACTATTATTCTTCGAAAGATTATCCCATCCACTTGAGTCGCATTAAATTCCTGGATATCGAAAACAATATTGAGCTGGTATTCTTAACGAATAATTTTGAATGCAAACCAACCGATATAGCACTGCTCTACAAGCATCGATGGAAAATAGAATTGTTCTTCAAATGGATAAAGCAACACCTGAAAATAAAATCCTTTTGGGGCACATCGGCCAACGCAGTGAAAACACAAATTTGGATTGCGATCTGCTCTTATGTTATAGTAGCCATAGCCAAAAAAAGATTTGGCCTTCACCAAACACTTTATGAAATATTGCAGGTGATCAGCATCAACGTGTTTGATAAATCACCCATTGAAAACCTGTTCGACAAACCAGTACAACAAAATGACAAAGAACGATTACCATCTAACCAATTGAGTATCTTTGAGTAATATCAAAAGGCTAGTGAGTGTACATCAACAACCTCAGGTAATACAAGAGCTATAAAAATTAAACTAAAAAACAGCCAGTAGCTTCCATAAATGGCACACTCTTATTTTAAAAATTAGACTGTCCCGAAACAAGTGAGTGTAATTCATTACCGAAGTTGGCACCAAAAAAAAAGTAATCGGTTACAAAAATCTCAACAGAAGTTACATACTTCAATTAATTGAAATCACCAATAGGAAATCAACATCCGAGAAAATGAGGATAATGTCTTGTTAATTAAACAATGTCTTGTTAATTAAACTTTATGTACGAATTGATTTCGCCACAGAATAGATAGGTGCAGATCACTTTTTTGTAAGATCTGTGAAATCAGAGTAATCTGTGGCTGTTAAAACATATCAACGGGTAACTCGAGTTATTAATAATGTGAGAAATATGTAATTTTTCTCACAACGTTTGCAATATTCCTAAATCAGTATGTAATCATCTTTGACAGATAAAAACAGTGAAAAAGATTTAAAAAAATAGACTATGGAGAATAAAATGGAATGGATGGGGAATTGGAACAAGACCAAAGGAAAACTAAAGCAAAGTTTTGCAATACTTACAGATAACGATTTATTGTTAATAGAAGGAAAGCAAGATGAAATGATCGGAAGGTTACAAAAAAAATTAGGGAAGAGTAAAGAAGAAATTCAAAAAATTATAGAAGCAATTTAAACTAAAAAAAATGAGAAATATATTGTACATCGTGGCAGTGATATTGATTATCAGCTGGGCAATTGGATTTGTTGGATACAGTGCTGGTGGAATTATTCACGTACTTCTTGTAATTGCGATCATCGCAATCATCCTGCAAGTAATTCAAGGAAAGAAGGTTTGATAAGTACATGCTTAAAGTATTAAGGAATTACAGTACATAAAAGTGACATATTGGTACACAGAGATATGAACGTTCCTAATCCCATCAATCTACCATAAAATCCAATAAAAAACCCTCAGAAGCGATATTCTGAGGGTTATTAATGAGCCCCCTGCCGGAATCGAACCAGCGACCTACTGATTACAAGTCAGTTGCTCTACCTGCTGAGCTAAGGAGGCTTAAATGAGGTGCAAAAGTACTGTAAGAATTTAGTTCTGCAAGTAATTAACTGGGCTGTTTTAGTATTTTTAGCTGCTTTTTTAAATGAACCAACTCTTCGCCAGCGGCTTTTATCTTGTTACCATATTCCTCCTTCAGCTTATCTGCATTCTTCGACCTCTCAAAGAATGTGAGGTTATTTTTCAGAACAGCAATATCATTTTCAGCTTTCACAATATGCTTCCGTATAGTCTGCTCTTTTTGAAAAAGTTTACGATCAGCCTGTGGATCATTGCGCAATCCACTCAACTCCATTTCTAAAACAGCTTGATCTCTGTCTTTCTCACTTAAATTATCAATCGAGCCAATGGCTTTGCTTACCGCCTCACTAAATCTAGATTTGATTGAAGCCACTGCATGCTTCGGTACAAAGCCCAACGCATTAAATTGATTTTGTAATTCCTGTATCTGTTGAATAGTACCCGACTTCGTTTCAGCAAGCTGTGTTAGTTGATTAATTACTAACTCCTTCTGTTCCAATATAATTACCTGATCTTGATTAGCTTTCTCAGAAGCGCTCCTTCTTTGATTAAAGAAAGAATCGCAAGCTTCTTTAAACTGTTGATAAATTTTTTCACGCACCTTCTCAGGCACTGGTCCTATGTCTTTCCACTTTTGCTGGAGTGCTTTATATTCATTTGCTGTCTTCTCAGGATTCTCGCTCGTTTGAAGCTCTATGGCTCTGGTAACAAGTTCTTCCTTCAATATTAAATTCTTTGCTCTCTCCACATCAAGTTTCTTGAAGAAAATACTTTTATTATGAAAGAAAGTTTTAAAAGAAGTCCAGAATTTCTTGTTTACATCTTTTTGTTTTGAGCGGGGAATACTACCAATGGCATCCCATCTTTTTTGTAGCTCTAAAATATCTTTCGTTTTCTGATTCCAATCTTTGATACGATCAGAAGAAAATTCTGAGTACGATAAAGACTCTTCTAAAATTTGATTTTTCTTTTCAAGATTAGCTACTAACTCTTGTTGCAAAGTTGCTACGAAAGAATCTCTTCTAACATACAATGCATCTGAGGCACTTTTAAAACTTTGCCACAAAGCCTCCTGATCCTCTTTAGGAACAGGCCCAATATGTTTGAATTCATTATGAAGTTCATTTAGCTCACGAACAGCCTCCTGAATAGAATCAAGTTGCGATAATTTTGTTGCCCGCAATACTAATTCCTTCTTTGCTTCCAGATTTCTCTTGCGATCTAATTCTTTCAGCTCAAAATAAATATTTCGATGATCGTAAAACCGATCGATCAGTGCATTGTAATTTGCCCACAACGTTTTTAAATGAGCTACCGGAACTGGTCCCGTATTTTTCCAATCGCGTTGCAGATCTTTGAATTGGTGAAAGGCCTGAGGAGAATCCTCTCCATCCACTAACGTTCTTAGTTTTTCTAAGATTTCATTTTTCTTACGAAGACCTTCATTTTTCTGATCTTCGAGGTGTTTAAAGAAAGCTTGCTTTTTATCTCTAATTAATTTTAGCGCAGCATCAAACTGATGATCGGATTCATCCAAACGAAATTCAAAATCATCTTCTATCCCACCTTCACTTAGAAATTTCTCGCGTGCTTTTCTTTTTTCTGCATCTCTTATCCCGTCAAAGAGTGGCTTGATCTCTTTAATAGAGGTATCAACTTTTTTAATGTTATCATCCTTCGATAATTCCTTAATCAATTCTACAAAATCCTTTTTTGAAAAGGTAGAATAATCAATAGGCTTTTCTACGAGTTCAATTTCTGCTTGAGAAGATCGGATTTCATCCAACTCTACCGTCTCATCCGTCATTTGGCCATTCGTCTCGTTCTCCACAAGTAAATCCGTTTACGTTAACAATTTCTTTTTTTCTAAAAAACCAAAGTTACAAAAATCATTCAATTCATATTGGGGTCAACCGGGTAATTTGAATACACCGAAAATCTGCCCCCTAAACTCTGTAATGACTTTTTCCACATCATTTCGGGCGGTGTTTCAAAGATTAAATCTTGTGTTACTTTATCACTTACAATCCACGAATCGGCCTTTAACTCTTCCGCTAACTGACCGGGAGACCAACCGCTATATCCTAAAAAAAATTTGATATCAAAAGGATCAATCTGATGGTTTTCAATCATAGACAAGAGCTGCTCAAAATTACCTCCCCAAAAGATGCCATCCACTATTTCAATCGCATCTGCAATTGAATCAATACGATGTATAAAATGCAGCGTATCTTGTTGCACAGGGCCCCCAATATAAACTCTTGCTTCAATGTTTTTAATATTATCGACTATTTCCGAAACTATAGTCTCAGAAGGTTTATTTAAAACAAAGCCAACTGAACCCTCTTCATTATATTCTGTTAATAAAATAATAGTTCTTTCAAAATTAGGATCTGGCAAGTAAGGTTCTGATGCCAATATCCTTCCTTTAATAGGCGCAAGTTTATTCTTATATTGAAAGAACTCCATGATTATCCTTTAAAACGAAATTAAAATATAAGCATTTACTTTATTTAATTTCGAAATTAAGTACAGCTAATATTGAGAAGCAAACACAAGATTTTTTAATTTTTCAAAAACTTTAGTTCAATGATCAATATTCAAAATTTACGGAAAGAATATTCAAAGGCATCTCTAGATGCAACCACTATACAAAAGAACCCAATTCGGCAATTTGAAGAGTGGTTTAGAACCGCGATTGATTCGAAAGTGCTGGAGCCCAACGCGATGACTTTGTCTACTGTTTCTGAAGGAAATAGACCTTCAGCAAGAATCGTATTGTTGAAGGGATTAGAATCTGATAAGTTTACTTTTTATACTAATTATCAAAGTCAAAAAGGTAAAGAGCTTTTAGATAATCCGGCTTGCGCACTTACTTTCTTTTGGCCTGAATTAGAGCGGCAGGTACGAGTAGAAGGAGTTGCCACACGTATTCAAGAGGGCGCTTCGGAAGAATATTTTCACAATCGCCCGAGAGAAAGTCAGTTGGGCGCATGGGCATCTCCACAAAGTGCTGTCATAAAAGATCGAATGATTTTAGAAGCACGAACAGCGGAACTTGAAAAGAAATTTGCAGGTGGTAAAGAAATACCTAAGCCTAAACAGTGGGGAGGATTTTCTGTCGATCCGCACGAAATTGAGTTCTGGCAAGGAAGGCCTAGTCGCTTACACGATCGGATTGTATTCTATAAAGAGAATAATTCTTGGACGATACATCGGCTGGCGCCATAAACAGAAATAGTCTTTAATGAATTTGAAAAAGGTGATCAACACCGATCATACTATTCACAGTAAATCCTTCGGCATACTCTACATTAATGCTTTGTCCTAATTCGCGGGCACGCGCCTCTAAGAATGCTAAGAAACTAGGTTTGGAAATAAATGTTTCAGGCTCGTTACTAGCCGCACTATAAAATTGTGTTTTGTAAACCCGTACAGATTCAATTTTCTCTTTCCAAAAATCTGATATATCAACCACCAGATCGGGCATAATCAATTGACTTTGTATATAATGGTAAAGCTTCTTAGGCCTCCATGGAATTTGAGTTGAACTATTATCCGATGTTTCTATTTTTGCTAAGCCAGAAAAAAAACAAGAATCAAAAACTAATTTAGAGCCCTTGCCGTGATCGGGATGGCGATCTTCTACCGCATTGGCTATTACTATCTCCGGCTGGTACTTACGAATGGCTTGAATTAATTTTAATTGAGAAGGCTGGTCATTTATGAAAAAACCATCCTTTAATCCTAGATTTTCTCTTACCGATAGCTTTAAAATTTTTGATGCATCTGTCGCTTCTTGCTTGCGTGTCTCTATTGTGCCACGAGTGCCTAATTCTCCTTGTGTGAGATCAACTACACCTACCTTGTATCCAAGTGAAACATGCTTTGCAATGGTGCCTCCACAGCCTAGCTCCACATCATCAGGGTGAGCACCGAATACAAGTATATCTAGCTTCATACCTTTTAGTTGATAGTTATTTGGTAATGGTTATTGGAGTTAGATATTAACTATTGCGATTAACTTTTAACTAGTAACCATTAACTATTTTAAACTGATACCTCTTTAGAAACCAAAAACTTCTCAGCATCTAATGCGCCCATACAACCAGTGCCTGCTGCAGTAATTGCCTGACGATACACTTTATCGGCCACATCTCCCACAGCAAATACACCTTCTACATTTGTCTTTGTAGTGCCAGGTTTAACGAGCACATAACCAGATTCATCCATATCTAACTTACCAGCAAAAATATCTGTGTTTGGTTTATGGCCGATTGCCAAAAAGAAGCCGCTTACCGAAATCACTTTCTTTTCTTTCGAAACATTGTTGTAAAGTCTTACACCGGTTACTCCAGAATCGTCTCCTAAAATTTCATCCGTTTCTGAATTCCAATGTATCTCTATGTTGTGGGTATTCTCCACTCGCTGTTGCATGATTTTGGACGCACGCATCTCTCCTCTTCTAACAATCAGGTGAACTTTAGGGCAGAGGTTTGCCAGATACGTTGCCTCTTCAGCTGCAGAATCTCCTGCGCCAACCACGGCAACATCTTTGCCTCTGTAAAAGAAACCATCGCAAACTGCACAAGCTGATACACCCTGATTAGCATATTTTTGCTCGGATGGAATACCTAAATATTTAGCTGTTGCGCCTGTAGCAATAATAATTGACTCTGCTTCTATCACATACTTTTCATCAACAGTAACTTTATGAGGATACCCTGAAAAATCAACTGCGGTAACTAAACCAAAATTAACTTTGGTACCAAATCGCTCGGCTTGCTTTTGCAAGTCCATCATCATTTGTGGGCCGTTGATTCCATCAGGGTAGCCTGGAAAATTCTCAACATCGTTGGTAATGGTTAATTGACCACCGGGCTGCGCCCCTGTATAAAGTACCGGCTTAAGTCCAGCTCTTGCAGCATAAATGGCTGCCGTATAACCGGCCGGTCCGGAGCCAATAATTAAGACCTTTACTTTTTCATTTTCCATGCTGTTCAACAAAATTTTTAATAAAAAAGGTCTCCTCTACAGAGACCTTTGTATAATTCAATTTAGAAATTCATTTAACCTAAGTATGGCTTCAATGCTTTACTTCTGGAAGTATGGCGAAGCCTGCGAATAGCTTTCTCCTTAATTTGTCTTACACGCTCGCGAGTCAAGCTAAACTTCTCTCCTATTTCTTCCAACGTCATGGCATGTTCTCCATTCAATCCAAAGTATAAGGTGATGACATCTGATTCACGTTGAGTTAAAGTCGACAGAGCTCTTTGCACCTCTCTTCTCAATGAATCAGTCATTAAGCCAGAATCAGGAGTCTCTTCGCTATCATTCTCAAGAACATCTAATAAGCTGTTTTCTTCCCCTTGTACAAAGGGCGCATCCATAGATACATGCCTGCCAGAGATTTTCATAGTATCCACTACTTCGGCAGTAGTTACTTCTAATACTTCTGCTAATTCTTCTGGAGATGGTTCGCGTTCAAACTTCTGCTCTAATTCAGAAAAGGTTTTAGAAATTTTATTCAATGAACCTACCCGATTCAAAGGCAAACGAACAATGCGAGATTGCTCAGCTAGTGCTTGAAGAATTGATTGACGGATCCACCAAACGGCATAAGAGATAAATTTAAAACCACGAGTTTCATCGAAACGTTGTGCAGCTTTAATCAAACCCAAATTCCCTTCATTTATTAAATCGCCCAAAGACAAACCCTGATTCTGATATTGTTTTGCTACAGATACTACGAAGCGAAGATTCGCCTTAGTAAGTTTCTCTAATGCAATTTGATCTCCTTCTTTAATCCGTTTTGCTAACTCTACCTCTTCATCTGGCGTGAGTAGATCTACCTTACCAATTTCTTGCAAATACTTATCCAGCGACTGGCTCTCGCGGTTAGTGATCTGTTTGCTAATCTTTAATTGTCTCATAATGTGCGTCTTTCCTTTAGCCTATTTAAAACACGTAAAAATGAAAAATTAGTTCCAAAAAATTGCATTACCAAACTAAGCAGAAGGCGTTTCTGCCTTAGCTGCCGGCTTCGGCAACAGTACTTTTCTTGAAAGTCTAAATTTGCCTGTTTTTTTATCGACTTCCACCAGTTTCACCTTAACTTCTTCACCTACTTGCATCACGCCATCCATCGTATCTAATCTTTCCCACTTAATTTCTGAGATATGAAGTAACCCATCTTTACCAGCCATAAACTCAACAAATGCACCAAATGGCATAATTGATTTTACAATTCCAGTGTAAACTTCTCCTACTTCAGGCACAGCTACGATTGCCTTCACGCGCTTCACTGCGGCATCCATAACTTCTTGATTAGTGGCAAAGATATTTACCACACCTTTATTTCCAACCTCCTCAATAACTACTGTTGCTCCGGTAGTTTTTTGAATATCCTGAACTACTTTACCGCCTGGGCCGATTACCGCACCGATCAAATCTTTTTCAATTATTATGGTCACGGCTCTAGGGGCATGTGGCTTAAGATCTGGCTTAGATACAGAAAGAGTTTTCTTCATCTCATTTAAGATGTGCGCCCTTCCTTCTTTTGCCTGGTCTAATGCTTCTTTTAGAACTGTGTAAGTAAGCCCGTCTACCTTCAAATCCATTTGGCAAGCAGTGATACCTTTATCTGTACCTGTTACCTTAAAATCCATATCTCCTAAATGATCTTCGTCACCCAAAATATCAGATAAAATTGCATACTTGCCTGTGGTACTATCCGAAATCATGCCCATTGCAATACCCGATACTGGACCAGAGATTTTTATACCAGCATCCATCAAGGCTAATGAACCTGCGCAAACGGTAGCCATTGAAGACGAACCATTCGATTCTAAAATATCAGAAACTACACGGATTGTATAAGGGCTTTCTGTCATGTTTGGAAGAACTTGCTTCAACGCACGCATGGCTAAGTTACCGTGTCCAACTTCTCGTCTTCCCGGGCCACGATTGGGCTTTACTTCGCCTGTAGAAAATGCAGGAAAATTATAATGGAGGATAAATTTATTATTGCCAGAGAACATTGCTCCGTCAATCATCTGCTCATCTAGCTTAGTGCCCAATGTTACAGAAGTCAACGATTGTGTTTCGCCACGGGTAAACACTGCCGAGCCGTGTGCCATAGGCAAATAATCTACCTCTGACCAAATGGGTCTGATTTCGTTTGTCTTACGACCGTCTAATCTCACTTTCTCATTCAGCACTAAATCGCGACAAGCTTTCTTTTGAATATCCTTATAGTATTTCTTAACCAAATCTTTATTCACGGTTGTGTCTGCAGGAAGTGACGCAATATAGTCTTCAACTATTTTTCCAAATAGCTCAGAACGCATGTGTTTATTTTTCAATTGCTGGCGTGCAACTGCATAAACCTTATCGTAAAGCCGTGTGTGTAGTTCAGCTTTGAAGGCTTCGTCTTTTACCTCGTGGTTGTAGATACGCTTTTCAGTTTTGCCTACTGCCTTTGTCAATTCAATTTGTAGTTCGCATTGAATTTTAATTGTTTCGTGGGCAAACTTCAATGCCGCTAGCATGTCTTCTTCATTGATTTCTTTTGCTTCGCCTTCTACCATCAAAATATTTTCGATAGATGCAGCAACGATGAAATCAAAATCAGATTTTTCTTTTTGTTCTAATGTTGGGTTTATCACAAGTTGACCATCCACTCTAGCCACTCTCACTTCTGAAATAGGGCCTTGAAATGGAATGTCTGATACAGCCAATGCAGCCGATGCTGCAAACGCAGCGAGTGCATCTGGTAATGCATTTTCATCACCAGAAATCAATTGAATGCTGAGTTGAGTTTCGGCATGATAATCTTCTGGAAATAATGGACGTATCGCTCTGTCCACCAAGCGGCTAATCAATACTTCATAATCAGAAAGCTTACCTTCTCTTTTCAAAAAGCCACCAGGTATTTTACCGGTTGACGCAAATTTTTCTTGATAATCTACTGACATCGGTAAAAAGTCAGCTCCTTCTTTGTGCGCAACATTTGCCACAACAGTTGCTAACAACATGGTGTTGCCCATGCGTAACACAACAGCACCATCGGCTTGTCTTGCCAGCTTGCCAGTTTCAATTGAAATTTCGCGACCGTCAGGGAGTTTACAGATTTTATTAATTATTGCTGAATTCATGAGATATAATGGTTGTAAATAATTCACATAGAAAGCGAATTATTCTGGTTTATAAAAGCGAAAAGGGAACCATTGTTCGGTTCCCTGTATAGCTTATTTTTTAAATTTATTTTCTCAGTTCTAGCTCCGACAAGATAGAGCGGTAGCGAGTAATGTTGGTTCGCTGAAGGTAGTTAAGAAGTCTCTTACGCTGGCCAACAAGCTTAATAAGGCCTTGTTGCGTAGAAAAATCCTTTTTGTGCCCTTTTAGGTGTTGAGTCAGATCGTTGATTCTTGTTGTAAACATGGCAATCTGAGACTCAGGTGATCCTGTGTCTGTTTTCTTTTTAGCAAAACCGTGCTTGCTGAATAGTTCTTGTTTCTTTTCGGCTGTAAGTTGCATCTCTTGAATTTCTTTTATCGTTTTTTAATCGCGCAAAAGTATGGTAACGATGATAAAAATCCAAATATCAGGCAATTTTTGGTTTAGCCTTTAAAAGTGCTATCCGCTTAGCTAGCTTATCAATTACCACATTATAAAAATCGGCATCAAATAATCGGGCATCAACCCTAGCTTGGCGCAGAAAAAATGACCCAATAGTAAACAAAACAGCGTTGGCCATCCACACACCAACCGGTACTGAAATTAAATCTTGCTTAGCCCATTTAACACCCAACAAATCAAGGACATAATAAAGTATAAAGAATAGAATTGAGACTAGTACCGGCACTCCCAGCCCTCCCTTTTTAATAATAGACCCCAGCGGTGCCCCAATTAAAAACATAGCTAAACAGGCAATTGAATTTGCCATTATTCTATGCCACTGCACCCAAAAAACAACGAATTCATTTTTCTGACCACTTTCATTGATATTAAAATTTTGCAATTGACTCTTAATCATTCTGGCTTTATTGAGAGCGCTCGTTATTTCGGTCTTGGTGGTTTTAAACGCATACAGGCTATCCGATAGCTTTCGGTTTTTAAGAGAAATGGAGTCTGGAATTTTAATTTTACTGAGCACGGATGCAGGAGCTGAATATCCATAATTTACAACACCTGGATTAGCCCCTGAGCTTGGTACAACAGGTTTAACTTTTAAAAGGGAGTCTCTTTCTCGTTTAAAAATTTTTAATTCTTTCGGAAGAACGATCGAATCTCTTTTAAAATGCAAGTTAAAAATGCCTGGTTCAGTGTTGAGGTACAGATTTACCTTTTGCGACTTTCTTTCACTCGAAACCGAATCCATATCCTGCTTTAGCTCTGATATATTTCGCATTATCCGGTTGCCCTTAAACCATTTAGTATCTGTGCGGCTCATTCCAAAAGAAGACAGATCTAAAACCACTTGCATTTTAGAGAATTTGGTTTTGCGATAGGTCTCCTCAGAAGTAGCTCTGCCTCCTTCATCTTGTCCGGAACCATTACCTTCGGTATAGTCATTTCCGTCAAACAATTCTAGCTTCAGGTATTGATCATTAAGTATAGTAAACATTTTACCGGAGTCCGCTCTAATAACCTGTTTGTTACCAACTCTTCCGCGGTGGTCATAGATAATAACATCCTTAAGAGTTATTCCATCATTAAATCTTTTGCCAACTTTAATGCTGATGTCTGGAATTCCACTGTAAAACGATCCTTCTTTAATATCTAATGCTGGCTTTTTCTGTTTGATATCATACAGTAAACTATAGGCTTCAAGAGCAGCTTTAGGCACCATGTAATTGTTTGCTAGGAAAGCTAAACCTGTAATAACTAGCACTACTACGAATAAGGGTAGTAAACTTCTGGTCAATGATATTCCAAGACTTTTAATGGCAGTCAACTCAAAATGTTCTCCCAGATTTCCGAATGTAATAAGAGACGACATAAGAACCGCCAGGGGCAGCGCAGATGGCATAAGTGTAAGCGAAAAATAAAACATTAAAGAGCCTAGCTCGCCCCAACTCAAGCCTTTACCAATGATATCATCAAAATAAAGGAGCATCTGCTTCATTAACAGAATAAATACAACTACCAATAGTGTGATTACAAATGGGCCGAGGAAAGACCCGATAATAAGCTTGTCAATTTTCTTCATAGTCACAGGTTGCAAACTTACGTCAAAAATAAAGCCAATTGCTTTTTGATAAGATTTATGATGGTAATGTGAAAAGTTTATAGATTTGCGCTCCCAAAAGAAATGGCGCGGTAGCTCAGGTGGTTAGAGCGTTGGATTCATAACCCAAAGGTCGGGGGTTCAACTCCCCCCCGCGCTACTAGATAAGCAGCTTTCAACAGGCTGCTTAATTTTTTTATCCTAACGCAAAAAATAAAGTTAAATACCTTCGCTTGTTGTTGCGATAATTTTGATTTATCTTAAAATCAAATACAAACAGCATGACAACCGCGACAAAAAAAACACTCTTCACCACGGATTTTGAAATCCATGCGTCTGTTAAAATGCTTTATCCTTACATCGATTCAGCCAGCGGACTTTCTGAGTGGTTTGCCGATGACGTAAGAATCAGTCCTGAAAAAGTTTTTACGTTTTTGTGGGATCATGAAGAGCATAAGGCGAAATTAGTTTCTCACCGCACCAATCACTTTGCGAAATTTGAATACTTGCCGGAAAACAAAATTGATGAAAAAGACCCCTCCTACTTCGAGCTTCGCCTAGAGGTAAACGAACTGACGCAAACTACTTTTTTGAAAATTACAGATTATTCTGATTTGGATGATTTGGATGAACTACAAGATTTGTGGGAAGGACTGATAGAGAATCTAAAAAAAGTTGTAGGAGGTTGATCACACTTTAATCCTGCCAATTCTTATGTATTTTTGCCCGCAAACAAATACATATGCTTTCATCTATCAACCCCTCTGAAACCAACGCGTGGCAAAAGCTTACCACTCATTTTTTAATGATGCAAGCAACTCACTTGCGAGAATTATTTGACGAAGATCCAACTCGCTTTGAAAAATTTACTCTCAAATTAGACGACATACTAGTCGACTATTCTAAAAATATCATCAATCAGGAAACAATTGATCTACTACTTGAACTGGCAAAAGAAGTTGAATTAGAATCGGCCATCGATTCTATGTTTAAAGGAGATAGAATTAATCAAACAGAGGGAAGATCAGTTCTGCACACGGCATTAAGAAATAAATCAGCTGAATCCGTATTTGCAGACGGTGAAGATGTAATGCCAAATGTAAAGAAGGTATTAAGTCAGATGAAATCTTTCTCTGACAAACTTATTAGTGGCGAGTGGAAAGGATATACTGGCAAAGCCATTACAGATATTGTTAATATTGGAATTGGTGGATCGGACTTGGGGCCGCTAATGGTTTGCGAAGCACTCAAACCTTATCACAAAAATATTACCCCTCACTTTGTATCGAATGTAGATGGCACTCATATTGCCGAGGTTACTAAACATCTAAATCCCGAGACAACGCTTTTCATCATCGCTTCCAAAACTTTTTCTACTCAAGAAACGATGACTAATGCCGAGTCGGCTAAGACTTGGTTCATGAATAAATCCAATAGTAAAGGAGATGTAGCCAAGCATTTTGTTGCTGTTTCTACCAACACAAAATCGGTAACTGCTTTTGGCATTGCGCCAGAAAACATGTTTGAATTTTGGGATTGGGTGGGTGGCCGCTATTCATTGTGGTCTTCTATCGGTTTATCAATTGCTTGTACTATCGGTTATGAAAATTTTGATGAACTATTAAAAGGCGCCTATAGAGCAGATCAACATTTTCAAAAAACACCGTTTGAAAAAAATATTCCAGTCATTCTCGCACTGCTTGGAATCTGGTATGTAAATTTCTTCGATGCATCTTCAGAAGCTATCTTACCTTACGATCAATACCTACATCGCTTCGCGGCCTATTTTCAACAAGGCAATATGGAGAGCAACGGCAAATCTGTCGATCGCTCGGGCAACGGTGTTCATTACCAAACCGGTCCGGTTATTTGGGGAGAGCCCGGCACCAACGGGCAGCACGCCTTCTACCAATTAATTCATCAAGGCACTAAAATTATTCCTTGCGATTTTATCGCGCCAGCAATCAGTCAAAATCCATTGAGCGATCATCATGATAAATTGCTCTCGAATTACTTTGCGCAAACCGAAGCGTTGATGATGGGGAAAACGGAAGAAGAAGTTGACACAGAACTAAAAGCTCAAGGATTCTCTACTGAAGATATTCGCTTTCATAAACCGTATCGAGTGTTCAGTGGCAATAAGCCAACCAATTCCATTATGTTCAAAAAACTTGACCCGCAAACACTAGGCAGCCTAATAGCTTTGTATGAGCATAAAATTTTTGTGCAAGGAATCATCTGGAATATTTTCAGCTTCGACCAGTGGGGGGTGGAATTAGGGAAAGTATTAGCGAAAAAAATCCTTCCTGAGTTAAGTTCCTCTGATGCAATCTCATCTCACGATTCCTCAACTAATGGCCTGATTAACTATTTCAAACGATTGAAAAATAATTAAATCATCACAATAGAATAACATTCTTGTAAAGTGGCCATCATCCACTATTTTTGGCAACCTTAAATCAAAGAATGGAAAATAATATTTCTAAGATTGGCGTATTCACCTCGGGCGGAGATGCCCCCGGAATGAATGCAGCCATTCGTGCTGTGGTTCGTGCATCTATCTATTACAAAAAAGAAGTTTACGGAATCATGCAAGGGTATGAAGGCATGATAAGCGGAGACATAGTAAAACTTGGGGCGCGATCTGTCGGCAATATTATTCAACGTGGCGGAACAATACTTAAAACCGCAAGAAGTCAAGAATTCCGTACCCGAGAAGGAAGAGAAAAAGCCTTTCAGAATTTGAAGAAGAATGGAATTGATTCACTCGTAGCAATTGGTGGCGATGGCACATTTACCGGACTTCATAAGTTTTATGAAGAGTTCAAAGTTCCTTCTATCTGCATACCCGGAACTATTGATAATGATTTAGCCGGAACAGATTTTACTATTGGTTTTGATACCGCTACTAACACTGCCGTTGAGGCCATCGACAAAATTAGAGATACAGCAATTTCGCACAACAGGCTTTTCTTCATTGAAGTAATGGGTAGAAACTCAGGTTACATTGCCATTAATTGTGGAATAGCAGGAGGAGCGGTTGCCACCATCCTTCCAGAGGAATCTATCACCATGGATGATCTCTTTGCCAAATTAGATGAAGGTGGTAAAACAAACAAAAAATCTAGTTTGATTGTGGTTGCTGAAGGAAGTAAAATTGGTGGAGCTATTGAATTAGCCGAAAAATTTTCTAAACGAAATAATTACTTCGATATTAAAGTAACCATACTCGGCCACTTGCAGCGCGGTGGAACTCCAACATATTTCGATAGAGTATTAGCAAGTAAAATGGGCGTGGCGTCTGTAGAGGGTTTATTAGCAGGAAGAAATGATGTGATGGTGGGAATTCAAAATGGAAAAATTGTGTATAACGATTTCAATACTATCATGGCTCACCATCATGAAATCGATAATGAGTCTTTAAGAATCGCAAAAATACTTTCTATCTAATAAAGTAGTATGACAGAGCTTACGGTTGGCATTGATATAGGCGGAACTAATACCAAATATGGAATTGTTGATCGTAATGGGCACGTTTACTTTCAAGGAAATATTCCAACCACTAAATTTGAAGAGTTTCAAGATTACTTTGATGGAATGACTATTGCCTTACGGGAAGGCGTTAAACAACTTCCGGGAAACTCAAAAATAGTGGGTATTGGAATAGGAGCCGCCAACGGAAATTATTACACCGGAAACATTGAGCGTGCCACCAATTTAAAGTGGAAGGGAGTTCTTCCATTGGCCAAAATGTTTACAGATGAATTTAATGTTACCTGCATTCTAACAAACGATGCAAACGCGGCTGCGGTTGGCGAAATGATTTACGGTAATGCCAAAAACATGAAAGATTTTGTCGTGATCACACTGGGTACTGGGCTAGGAAGTGGGTTTGTTTGCGGAGGGATATTATTAAACGGACATCATGGAATTGCAGGCGAAGTAGGACACACCTCAGTTAATCCTGCCGGCCGCTATTGCAATTGCGGAAAGAGAGGCTGCCTTGAAACCTACGTATCTGCTACCGGTATAAAAAGAACTGTTTATAAACTATTGGCCGACCATCTAGAGCCGAGCGAATTAAGAGGAATTAGCTTCGATCTGCTAAATACAAAAATGATTACTGAAGCCGCATTGCGTGGAGATATTGTTGCTAAGGAAGCGTACGAATATACTGGTAGAATCTTAGGAATGAAGCTGGCCGAAACAGCAGTGCATACCGATCCAGAAGCAATCTTCTTATTTGGAGGATTAGCCCAAGCCGGTGATTTAATTTTTAAGCCTACCATCAAACATATGGAGGCCAATCTGATGCCATTATTCCGCGGGAAGATAAAAGTGTTACCATCTGCAATGCAGAATCAAGCCGCGCCAATTTTAGGAGCCAGCAGTTTAGTTTGGGATTTTCTAGACAAAAGGAAAACTGTGCTCGCCTAAAAGATTTTAACTGTTTACTTTATTGTTAAATCTTTATCTTTGCCTTTTAATGAGTAAAGAAATACGAAGCGTCATGAAGAATTTTGTTTCAAACTCTACAGAGTCGACTAGAATGTTTTCTAGCAGCTGGTTGGAAAGTCTTTCTAAAGTTCATTTCACCGTACCTCTTTTTTTATTCATTCCTACCATTATTTATTTTGTATGGAAAGGATTTACAATCGGAGGGCTAACCACTTCGGGATATATTTTATGCATTTTAGCGGGATTGTTGGTTTGGACATTAACAGAATATGTACTTCACAGATTTGTATTTCATTTCGTTCCGAATTCTGAATGGGGTAAAAAATTACACTTTATATTTCATGGCGTGCATCACGATTATCCCAACGATGCTCTTCGTTTAGTGCTCCCTCCTTCCGTTAGTATTCCGTTGGCATTATTATTTTATTTTCTATTCAGAAGTTTTGTTCCAGTTGTTTATTTGAATACTTTTTTTGCAGCTTTCTTAACTGGATACTTATGTTACGACATGTGTCATTATGCTTTTCATCATGGTAATTTTACTAATCCTATCTTGAAGAAATTAAAGCAACATCACATGATGCACCACTACACAGATGCCGATAATGGCTACGGTGTAACATCCATTCTCTGGGATATTATCTTTCGTTCTGAACTAAAGAAAAAACTAGAATAATAGGTTTTTTAAAAAAATATCTCTTGTGCTAACCGATACGTATTGGCGTGCGCTTCCATAATATCTTTTAAATTGGGTGAGTAGCCTCCACCCATTGATGCTACCAAGGGAATTCTATTTTGCTTAGCAACTTCCATTACCATTCGATCGCGCAGTTTACATCCTTCGCGAGTAACGCTAAGTTTACCTAGCTTATCAGTATCTAAAATATCTACACCAGACTGAAAGAAAATAAAATCAGGCTGTAACTGATCAATTAGATTTTTTAAATTCAAATCCAACGTCTTCAAATAAAAATCTGTATTTGTAAAATCCGCAAGGCCTATATCTAAGTCAGAATTTTCTTTGTACAAAGGATAATTATTTGTTCCATGCATTGAAAAGGTAAACACGCTGGAATTATTTCTAAATATTTCAGCCGTTCCATTTCCCTGATGAACATCTAAATCAACTACCAAAATTTGCTTAACAAGCTTGTGGTGCAACAAGTAGTTACTAGCAATTGCCATATCGTTTAGCAAGCAAAACCCTTCGCCTTTGTTGGTAAATGCATGATGTGTACCTCCAGCTATGTTCATGGATACACCGTGCTGCAACGCAAATAATGCGCATTGAATCGTTCCGCTGGCAATAAGCACTTCACGACTTACCAAATCTCTTGTAAGCGGAAATCCCGTACGTCTTATTTCTTTAGGCTCTAACGCGAGATTATTTAAGCGATTCCAATAGTCAGCCAAATGCGTATTGGTAATCCATTCCTCTTCTGCTAGTTTAGGTGCGAAGAAGTTCGAGGGTGCTAATGTACCTTCATATAAAAGTTGCTGTGGAAGTAGCTCATATTTACTCATCGGAAACCGATGATTGGAAGGTAGTGGCAACACATAGGATTCTGCCCATGCCACCATTAGTCTCGACTCTTGCTTCACTGAAAATTACTTAGTGACTGTGCTGATGGTTTTCTCCTCCCTTGTGCCAAGCTTCCATAATTCCATGGAAACTATCGTGAAGAGAATTAAGTGCAGTACTAATAGTAGCATCATCGGCTCCAGACTTTACTAATTCAGATAACGCATGAGTATCTTCTTTTAACTTGTTGAGGCTTTGCTTTACATCACCATTGTTTACTTTTTCGGGCAGTGGTGCAGATGCCCATTTGTTAGCTTCCATCGCCATGTCTTCTGCCAATTTTTTTACGGGGGCTAGGTTTGCTGAGTCTTTGTAAGGATGAAATGCATCTGCCATAATCAGGTGGAAAGAATCCATTTCTTTCCATTCATCTGAATCTACAGAGGTAACATCTTTCGAGTCTGATTTGGATTTATCGCAGCTAGATAATCCTAATAGGCTTATAGCAATCATTAGCAAGAGTAAATTTTTCATATACAGTTGGTTAATTTATAGAAATACAGTTTTAAATCTAGCCTTTGTTCCTATACTTTCTCCTCATGGCAAAACCATGAACAAACTTCTTCAGAACTTCAAAGTACAAAGTTATGTAAAGCAAAACAGTCATTGTCCAAATAATACCAATGTTAAAGTAGAGCGTATCAAATTTTCTTCCCAAAAAATATTTCTGCGGAACATAAAAATTCTCTCTAAAGTCAAAATAGTGATTGGGACGGTGATCTTGGAAATAGACCGGATAAATCTTTTGAACTAACTCCCCTCTCCACTCGGCAATTCTAACAGCATCATTCGAATTTTCTACCATTCGCATGACGGATTCATTCTGATATTTTAATCGCATTGCTTCAAAATCATTCTGTAATTCTGGCGTGCTGGTTTTCTCCATCATCAATTTTTCTTTTTCATTCATAGCATGATTGTACCTAATACCGTAATAACCTTTTAGAGTGATTAAGAACTGATGCACTTTACTATAAGTTACTGAATCAAATTTTCCTATTGCAATATTCTCTACTTCAGGTAATTTCTCGGATCCTACATAGATTAGTTCATTCTTGATTTCGTTGTGCAAAAGATTAATTGCTGACTTAGTAGGGTTTGTTTCAGATTGATTTCTCCAGTCTCCTCTATGATTAAGAATATAAGCTAATTTAGTTTCCAACGCAGGTAAATAGTAGAGGCGCTTGTAGTCGGCAATGGCACGTTTCTGATCGAGCTCGTAAAATTGTTTTGAATAAGGATTATCTTTAAACTGAGTAACCATGTAGGCTTCAAAGGCCCAGCGTGAAGCCATCATTTCTCCTAGTATAGGAATACCATTAGGAGACCCCACCTTCGGATTAAATTTATCAAAACTGATAACCACTCCGCTCAGCAATAGTTGAGGAATGATAAGGATTGGAATAAGAATATAGATAGTTACGGCTGAATCAAACGCAGAAGAAATATTTAAGCCGAGCATATTGGCAAAGCACGCACACGAAAATAAAATAAGCCAATACCTCATTTCGGTAATTGGAATTTCTAGTAGCCAATTGCCAACCAGAATAAAGCAAATAGTTTGAATGGCTGACAAGATGAAGAGAATTGAAACTTTAGAAATATAGTAGCTGCTACGACTTAAGTGTAGATACGTTTCTCTCTTTAAAATTTTCCGGTCGCGAAAAATCTCCTCTGCACTTACTATCAAGCCGACAAACAAGGCCACCACAATACTCATAAAGAAGTAGACCGGGATATTGAAATTATGAAAGAATGTGTACTGCGGCTTTTCTACGCCAATGGCATCATAATACTTTACAAAGTACCCGATAAATAATGCCAGCACCGGAGTGAGTAATAAATTTACGGTTACATATTGCTTGTTCGCTACCTTAGAAAGTACATCGCGAATAATGAAAATCCAAAGCTGTTTAAACCAGTTAGGTATTTTTTGAGTTACAGGAAGTGGATCATTTATCTCTTCAATTTTTGGAATTTTTATTTTTTGTTTGAAGTATTGATACCATTGACCGGGAGATACCTTTCGTGTGTGGGTAAATCTTCCATATTCATTTACCACACGTGTTTCAATAATATTAAAGACCTGCTCGGGATTAATATTACCACACTCGGGGCAGGCACCTGGCGTTTTGTTTGCCGCGTTAATTATGTCTTGAAAATAATTTACGGACTCAGCAGGATTACCATAATAAATTTGAAAGCCTCCCACATCTAAAATGATAAGTGTATCAAACATTTTAAATATGTCTGAAGAGGGTTGGTGAATCACCACAAAAATCATTTTACCTCTCAGTGAAAGTTCTTTCAACAAGTCCATGATGTTTTCAGAATCGCGAGAAGACAACCCAGAGGTTGGCTCATCTACAAATAGAATAGTAGGCTCACGTAAAAGTTCCAAGCCAATATTTAAACGCTTACGCTGACCACCGCTAATGGTTTTCTCAAGTGGAGAACCCACTTTTAAATTTCTAATTTCTGAAAGACCTAAGTTTAATAAAACCTTCTCAACCAAATCAGCAGACTGCTGTCGAGTATAATGGCCAAAACATAGGCGGGCACTATAATACAGATTTTCGAATACCGTTAGATCCTCCATCAGAAGATCATCTTGCGGAATGAATCCCACAATACCTTCTAGTTTTTCAGAATGTTTATGAATATCAATTCCGTTAATCAACACTCTGCCACTGGAAGGATTCTCTGAGCCATTCAATACGCTAAACAAAGTAGATTTGCCAGAACCACTGGCTCCCATCAAACCAATTAGCTTCCCTCCTGTTTCTGCAATGTTTACATTTTGCAACCCAGCCCTACCAGATTTGAAATGGTAAAAAAGATGGTCAGCAACAAAACTAATTTCATTGTCCGTTTCCTCAAAAAGAAATTTACCTACTACATCGCTGTAATAAATAGGATCAATCTTAGATCCTCTAATGGTACTACCTGTTGGAAAGACATCTATCTTTCTGCTTTTAAGCGAAATACTATTTAGCGTAAGAGAGGTAATGCCAAGGTATTTAATAAAGTACGTCTCTATGTCCGATAATCTTAGTATAGCGATTAATCCAGTCAGATTTTTAGCAGTAATTCTAGGGCCAGGGTAGTTCACTTCATCTGAACCTTCATCAATAATCAAAATATGTTTAGATGCTAACTCTTCAATATCATGTCCGATTACAAATGAACGCATCGCACGAAAATCTTTTGACGGTAATTTCAATGCTTCGCTAATATAAAAGATCAGATTACTCTGGCGCTCAGATAAATTATCATCTGCAAAAACAAGTTCAATGATTTTAATTACCAAGACTGCTTTCTGTTGCATGGTGAGTGCTTGATTCACCTTCTTGGATATCTGCATGATTTGAGCCCAATCGTCTACAAATTCCTTTGTCTCTTCATCAACATTTGAAATGGCACTTATAGTATTTTCTGTGCGCTTATTGGCTTTGCAGAAGTCATCAAACAATGAAAGATAGTAGCGTGTACCTTCCTGATTGAGATGTAAGGATAAAAACTCCTTGATAATTGCTCGCTCGTCTTCCGTAATTCTCTCCTTTGCTACAATAGCAAAAAATTGAATCACGGCCTTAAGAAGTTCTTCACTCATTTGTCAACTTACTACGAATTGGTTAACCGCAAATTATGCTTTAAAAACGTAAAATCTAGTATAAAGTATAGCCTGAGTGCTATTTCGTTTTACCAACAATTGTATTTTATTTGCCTTCTTAAATTCTGGATATGAAAAAAGTTAATGCGTTGTTTCTGTTCGTTAGCTTAGCTACTCTTAGCTACTCTCAAAGTTCTGTGTTATGGGAGATTACCGGAAACGGCCTTAACACTCCTTCCTATCTTTTTGGATCGTTAAAATTTATTGGAGAGAAAGAATTCCGTATTCCTAAGGAAGTTTCAGATAGGATATTAGCCTCCAAGGTTTTTGCCATCGAAGATCAGGTTGATCATCATGCGCAGCATGAACTCAACAGTGCTCTTCATTTCGCTAAAGGTCAGTCTCTTGCTACTCAATTAACAGTAGAGGAATATAAAAAAGTTACTGACTTTTTTGAGAGAGAATTCAAGATCAACAAGAAAGACTTTGAAAGTAAATATGCTAAAATTAAACCTCTAGCCCTCTCTATTTTAATGACTAGACTTAGCTTAAATGAAAAGGTTAAATTCTACGATATCGAACTTCTTCTGTTCGCTAAAAAAAATAAGCTTACACCTTTCAGTTTAGAATCTATAGATCGGGAAGCACAGGCTCTTAATGCCTACCCAATTTACAATCAAGTAAAAGCTCTTTTACACAGTATCGATAATTTTGAAACTCAGAAGTCAGAGTTCAAGAAAATGATGAGCACCTATCCTCAGGAATCTTTGGAGGAAATTTTTGAATTTACACTGCACCCAGTAGAAAATAATCCAATTTTTATAGAAGAATTTTACACCAAGCGAAATGTGGAGTGGTTGCCAAAACTAGAAAAAATGATGAAGGAGAATAAATCATTTATCTCCGTTGGCGTAGCACATCTAGAAGGTGATCAGGGGCTTTTATTTTTGCTTAAATCGAAAGGTTATAATTTAACTGCAATACCAGTAAAATAATTATCCAATTCTTTTAGTAAGAAGTTCAGAAAGTATAAGCAACCCTTCTCTTAAAAACTCATCGTCCAGTTTTTGAAGATCGTTTACAGGAAGGCCTTCTTTAGTTGTGGTTACCTTGGTATCTAGTTTTTCTGCCGCTTTCTTTTTTTCAACCTCATCCAACTCTTTCTTTCTGATAACCTCACTTAGTGAGATTTTAGTTTGAGATAAGTTGCGTTTCAACTCTTCTGTGTCAGAAGCATACTTTTTTAAACCAGCATCTCCTTTCATTCTATCTTGAAAAGATTGGTTTAATCTTGCTATAGTTTTATCGTTAATATCAGAAGCTCGCTGAAATGGTACGGCTTTAATAACATCCCACGGCAGTGCGCTTGGGTTTGCACTTTCACCGTAGTGTGCAGCATCTAACGCACTTGGTAGTAATATATCGGGCGTAACGCCTTTGTGCTGTGTACTGCTTCCTGTTACTCTATAAAATTTTTGGAATGTAAGCTTTAATTCACCAATAGGCTCTTTCTCGTTAAGAAACCTTTTCAAATCTAAAACAGACTGTACCGTTCCTTTGCCATAAGTTGACTCACCAACAATTACCCCTCTTTGATAATCTTGTATGGCACCTGCAAATATTTCGGAAGCAGACGCACTAAAACGATTGGTTAAAACTACGAGAGCACCTGCATAAAAAACCTGCTTATCATCATCTGGTAAAACATCTACTTTATTTATTGAATTTTTAACCTGAACAACCGGACCGTCTTTAATAAACAGACCTGTTAAGTCAACCGCCTCCGGCAGAGAGCCACCACCATTGTTTCTCAAGTCTATTACTAAGCCATCTATTCCATCAGATTTAAGTTCGCCAATTAGTTTCTTCACATCGCGCGTGGTGCTTCTATAATCTTTATCGCCTTTTTGGTATGCTTCATAGTCGAGGTAAAAACTAGGAAGAATTATAACACCTAGTTTTAAATCTTTACCATCTTGCTGATAATTAATAAGCTTCTTCTTAGCAGCCGAATCCTCTAGTTTAACTTTATCTCTTACGATTGAGATTTCCTGACTAGATCCACCTACGCCCGTCTTACTGGGTAAAATTTGAAGTCTAACAGTGGTGCCCTTTGGTCCTTTGATAAGTTTCACCACATCATCAATTCTCCAGCCAACCACATCTACCATGTCGCCCTCCTTTCCCTGCGCTACGCCCGTTATAAAATCATTGTTGTGAAGAAGCCCGGACTTATCTGCGGGGCCACCTGGCATGACGCGCGCTATCTTCGTAAAATCATTTTCAGTTTGCAATTGCGCACCAATTCCTTCTAAAGATAAGCTCATACTTTGTTTGAAAAGATCAGAAGCTTTGGGCGATAGATAATTTGTGTGGGGGTCATAAGCTTCGGTAATAGAGTTCATATAAAGACTAAAAACATCTTCTGAATTAAACTGTGCCACCGACTTAGAAAAACGCTCATAACGTTTCAAAAGCGTTTCTTTAATCTCTTCAGGTTTTTTACCAGTCAATTTTAAACTGAGTGCTTGACTCTTGATAATCTTTCTCCATAAATCATTTATTTCGTCAGTAGATTTTGCCCAAGGCTCTTTATCTCTATCTGTTTCATAAAATTCATTTAAGGTGTAGTCATACGTAAGGCCTAGTAATTTATTAATTACATAGTCCATTCGCTCTGCATATCTTTTCCGAAAAATATTATAAATTTCAAAGGCAGGATCTACATTTTCGTTTCTTGTGAGGTCATCAATTGCAAAACGATATTTTTCAAAAGCTTTTACATCTGACTGAAGGAAATAGGTTTTATTATTGTCCAACTCATTTAAATATCGGTTAAGAATAACCGATGAGAGCGAATCATTCAAGGCAATTTTTCGATAGTGATTATTATCAAGAATATAAGAAATCACTCGAGCTTCTCTGCCATACACACCTTTGGGAACTAAGGTGGTCGTATCCATGCCGTGTGCCTGGGCAGAAATCGCAAAACCAACAAATAAAACAGCAACACAAATCCTCTTCATATCAATCATAATTATTTTTCAACTTCATCTAAAACATGCTCTACCCTTATGCCAGTTTATCGAAATCAAATTCATTTAAGAATTTCTGCGCTTCTTCAACCGTTCCAAATTCAAACGTTTTTTTTGATCCAAGGTTAGAATGAACATCCATTTTGATTAACTCAATATTTTTGCTGGTTCCCTTTCCTTTTGGCTTTTGGTTCTTATAGTCTTCAGCTTCTTTACGCGAAATAGTAAACTGAGTAGCGCGCACATTCTTGCAATAAGCGCATTGATAGTGCTTTAGGAGCTCGCGGGGCGATCCATCTTCGTTCCGTTCTACAATCTCCTCACGCAAAACCTTCATGGTATAAAACCCGCAGTTATTACACTGAAGTGCTATTAAATGCCCTTGGTATTTTTCAATTTTAATTTCAGATGTTTTCTCGTCTATCCAAACATCATAATCGATTGAAAAAAGGTTTTCCTCTGCCTGCATCCCCTCATCCAAATGAACGTCCTCTTCATCTTCACTTAAAAGCCGCATCTTATTACCCGTTTTAGGATTAACCCGTGGAGTATAGCGCAGTTTACGAAGCTTAAAATTGAGTACTGTTGGGTAGTAATATTCCAGCACTAAGGCAGCGACATAACCAATTAAAGTTGCTGCGCAGATTGAAATAAATAACCTGACAATGAACCAAATGCCTATCCCTCCATTATTATCCTGACCATACAGGTTGACAGCAAAGGCTGCCGAAGTACCCAATGCAAAGTAGAACCACTTATACCATCTTACTTCATTCGAATTAATGTATTCGTGCTTCTCTTTTAAATCGGTAATCAAAGAAACACGCATTTTATAAACAAGATAAATTACGATTGCTATAGCTACCATAATAATGGACCCAATGATCATAGAGCTATACCAGACTTTCAAAAAGGGTGATGATGCATCATTCATAATATGGACAATATTTTTTTTAAATATAAAGATATTTCTATGACCAGACTCAATAGATATGGCCGAATTAAGTAGCAGAAAATAAGGTCAAGTTTACACGAACTCAGAATTAGTCATTCTGAATTTATAAGTAAGTAGATCAATGATTCTCAAATTCTTATCATGAGCCTAACATTTAAGAGAGTCAAAAAATTGTTCTACCATGCGTTTTGTGTTTAAGCTATTGAAGAAACCGCTCCAGTTCTGCGGGAGAATACTTAACGGACTTAATGGTCTTATTATCCTGTTTCCGGTATACCAACCATTTCCCATTTTCTTGCTTATAGTAGCACTCCGTTCCATCTTTCTTCCTATAAAATTCCACTGTTTCAATAGCTTCCGCTTCGGTGTTGCAAGCTTTGCTCATGTTAGATCTTTGAACTTCATCAAATAGCGCCTTGAATTTATTGCCCAACCCAAATTCAAGAATGGCTCCTGAAAGCACGTATTGAAGATCGCATAGCGCATCAGCCACTTCAACAATATCTTTGTTTTTAATCGCTACCTCCAATTCTTTTAGTTCTTCTGCTAACAAGGCAATCCTAAGTTTACATCTGTTTTCTTCCGGAATAGTGGGTGCTTCTAAAATTGGATGCTTAAAGGTTTGATGAAAAGCGGCTACTTGGTTTAGTGCGTCTGGTTGTTGCATAAGATTACATTCCGTTTACAAATACCTAAAACAACTAAAAAAGAAGCTCTTTTTAAAAGCATTGTATAACTTTAAATAGAAATCAATAAAATAACTGACAGACAGCTAGTTATAGATAATAAGCATTTCAAACTATGAAGTAAGATATTATTTTGATGTTGCCTTTAGAAGCTATATTTGCGCCTCAATTTCAAAGATGAAGAAGAATTTTGTTCAAGAACTAAGATGGCGTGGAATGGTACATGATATCATGCCAGGCACCGAAGAGCAACTTAATAAATCGATGACTGCCGGGTATATTGGCTTTGACCCAACAGCTGATTCACTACACATCGGAAACCTGGTTCAGATAATGACTCTTGTTCACTTTCAAGATGCGGGGCATAAACCTTTTGCATTGGTTGGCGGAGCCACAGGAATGGTGGGTGATCCATCCGGAAAATCAACCGAACGTAATTTGCTTTCGGAAGAGCAACTGAATCATAACCTTGTCTGTGTAAAAAATCAGTTAGAGAAGTTCCTAAACTTTAAAGATGGCGAGAACAAAGCCGAGGTAGTTAATAATTATGATTGGTTTAAAGAATTCAGTTTCCTTGACTTCATCAGGGATGTAGGAAAGCATATTACCATTAATTACATGATGTCTAAGGACTCCGTTCAAAAGCGACTAGAAACAGGACTGTCATTTACGGAATTCAGCTATCAATTGGTGCAGGGGTATGATTTCTATTGGCTTTTCAAAAATAAAAATTGCAAGCTGCAAATGGGTGGCTCTGACCAGTGGGGAAACATTGTGACTGGAACCGAACTCATCCGCAGAAAAGCAGACGGAGAGGCCTTTGCCTTAACCACACCGTTAATTAAAAAAGCAGATGGTACTAAGTTCGGCAAAAGTGAACAAGGCAATATTTGGCTCGATCCAGCTAAGACTTCTCCTTACAAGTTTTACCAATATTGGTTGAATGCTTCTGATGAAGATGCAGCCAATTTTATTAAAATATTTACCCAACGACCAAAAGAAGAGATTGATGCATTGGTTATAGAGCACAGTCAGGCGCTACACAATCGCAAACTGCAACAAGAACTTGCCAGAGACATAACAGTACGGGTACACTCAAAAGATGCATACGAGCAAGCTATGAAAGCCTCCTCTATCCTATTTGGAAATTCAGTAACAGAAGATCTGCAAAACCTAGACGAAGATACTTTACTTTCCGTTTTGGATGGCGTGCCACGAGTTGCCATTAGTAAATCAGAATTTCGACAAGCTGCAACAACTGTTGATTTGCTTTCTGAAGTTACAAAGTCCTCAATTTTCCCCTCAAAGGGAGAAGCTAGAAAAATGATTTTGGCAGGAGGGGTTAGCATAAACAAGTTAAAATTGACTGACGTTGCTCAAAAGCCACTTTTCGATCTACTTCACGGAAAGTACTTGCTCGCTCAAAAGGGAAAGAAGAATTATTTTTTAATTGAAGTTGCAGATTAACCTTTTATGACTTGGCAAGAATGTATCCGAAGCAGCAGATTTCTCTTATTCTTCATATTGAGTATAATTGGGATAATCATTTTTATATTAATTCTTCCCGATTTTTTTAATAACGTAGTTCACCACAGACCAGGAGTTCAACTAAATGATTACGTTTTAAATTGGCTTCCTCCAGTTGATTGGTCTATTGAAATCTTTGTTTTGATTTTTGGCGCACCGGCTCTCTTTTTTCTTTTCAATTTCAAGAATCCGGTTGCCGTACTTATGAGTTTGCAGTGCTACGTCATTGTTAACTTTATGAGACTTATTACAATTTATTTATTTACGCTAGAGGCACCACAAGGACTCATTCCGCTGACAGATCCTTTTTTAGCAAAAGTTGCTTACGGGGGCAACGCAGTATTTGTAAAGGATCTCTTCTTCTCAGGCCATACATCTACTTTATTTATTATTTTCTTAATCGAGCAGAATAAATCACGAAAGTATATTTTATTAATCTCTACTTTTTTGATAGGATTTCTCCTCGTTTGGCAGCACATCCACTATTCGATTGATATAGCTGGTGCAATTTTTGTGTCTTGGTTGGTATTCCTTGCTTTTAAATTTTTAAATGAGCGATCTGGATTGAAATTAAGCTAAAACCTTAAAAAAATTGAAAAAATAAGGTTTATGGAACAGAATGCGCTTAGTTACGTTTACCATATTAAGTAAAATTAGTTTAACTTTGAGACTGTTTTAAGTTAATGTTAGCACTATGGAGTTGAATGGAGTAGCCAAGAACGGCACGCATCATAAAGAGGCAGTTAAAAACAAATATCCCGAATTTAACCTTGGTGAAATCCTTACGAAGGAACAGAAGAATTTCTTTGAGACAAACGGCTTTATTCATTTTAAAAATTTCATTTCAAAAGAAACAGTAGCTACGCTTTTGCGGGAAGCAGAAAAAATTCAGGACGAGTGGGTAAGCCAAGGTTATAAAATGATCAATGGCGTTCCTATTAAATACGGAACAGACATAACTGGTAAAAAAATTGTTCAACGTTTCGCTTTCCTCAACCAACATAGCACCGTATTCGCTAATCTGCTAAAAGACCAAAGGCTAAAGGCACTTTTTGATTTTATTGGCGCAGATGATTGCAGAATTGGTGAAACTGAAAAAGATGGGCTTGTTTTTAACCATTACATTAATACCGAAGAAAGCAATTACACTCAGTTAGGCTGGCATACAGATGCTTTGAGAGACGTGTTTTATGGCCAAAAGATTTTGCCGATGCTCAACGTTGGTATTCATTTAGACAATTCCACTACCGATAATGGGGGATTAAGGCTAATTCCTGGAACACATAACCAAGGGCTTAGAACTTTATTATTCAAAAAGTTTTATTTTTTAAGCCACAAGCCAGACAAGAATGAAATAGGTCTAAATGTTGAGCCTGGCGATCTAACAGTGCATGATGGAAGATTGTGGCACCGTGTTGCAAGATCTCCGTTCATCGGTGAAAAGAGTCGCAGAAGAGTAATGTACATTCCCATTATTACCGGAAAAGTAAATGAGCGAACTGAAAATAGTAAGCCACTCTTCTACCAACGTCTTTTTGCTCTCACCAATAAGTAAGTAATGGCCTACGCATTAATCACAGGAGCCAGTGGAGGTATTGGCTTGGCATTAGCTATTGAATTGGCTAAAAGAAAAACTAATCTGCTGCTGATTGCCCGATCTGAAAATAATCTAGCCAAAGCATGTGATGAATTGAGAGCAAAGTATGGAATCACAACTTCTTATCTGGCTATTGATTTAAGTTTGAACGACTCGGTTGAAAAAATTGAATCTTGGATTAAACAAAACTCCTTTAGCGTAAATATCCTGATCAATAATGCCGGATACGGAATCTGGGGAAGAGTGGATACAACTTCTAGAGAAGCATTGAATAATATGATGCAATTAAACATGAATGTTGTTGCTAATCTTTGCCATGCTTTTATTCCTGAACTTAAGAAGCATGAAAAATCTTACATTTTAAATGTTGCGAGTACGGCCGCTTACCAAGCCGTTCCCACATTAACTACCTACGCTGCCACAAAGGCATTTGTTGTTCTGTTTACACGAGGATTAAGATCTGAACTTAAGAACACGCCTATATCTGTTTCATGCCTATCGCCTGGGGCAACCTCAACTAGTTTTGTTGACCGTGCCGGAATGAATTCTTCTTTGAAAGAGAAGGCAGAAAAATTTAGCATGAAAGCAAGTGATGTAGCTAAAATTGGCATCAATGGAATGTTCAAGGGAAAAGCAGAGATTTTACCGGGCTTCGTAAACTGGATTTCTGTGCACCTTACTTATCTTATGCCCAAGAGTATTCCTGAAAAAATCGCTGAAGGTCTTTACAAAACCAAGAATTAAAAAGCCTCGGTAAGATTGAAATAAAATCCATGGGAGTTTTTGCCCACGCCATAATCCAAGCGCAGATTTAATTTTTCTTTTCTATCTATTGCAAAGCGAAGGCCTGTTCCAAAAGAAGGTTTTAATTGTTGGAAAGAGTAAACATCAACTACTGTTTCACCTACCCTTCCTACCGCAGAAAATAAAACCATTCCAAATCTGCCTACTACAGGAAAACGATACTCTGCCTGAATTCCAAAAAGATTTTTATCTGTGTATCGTCCATCGTAATATCCTCTTAACATAGAGCTACTGCCAATATTAGCAAGACTTCTGATGGGCACCTCGCCCTGATTGAAATTATTAATCAGTTGAAATGCCAGCACTTTATTTGTCCCAACCTTAACATAAGTTCTCACATCAATAAAATGATTGGTATACGAATAATTGCTGCCAAGCTTCGGATGGAAATCGTTAACCGTATAGGAGAAATAAAGTCCTCTATCGGGACTAAATGAACTATTGCGACTATCCCATTGCGCCACCAAGCCAAGCCCCGAAATTAAACTGCCTTGTCTCCCTGTCACCATCTGAGTGTCAAAAATACTAGTAGTACTTGGCGGAAGATCTTTTCCATATTCTACTGAAAATACATTTTGAACCTCGTAAGAGACACCCACAAATAGTTTTTTATAAATCTTTCTGAGAAGCTGTGGATAAATATAAAATTGAGAGATTGAATATGGCTCTAAACTGGAATCCTTTGAATCATTCCCTAACCCCCAGAACCGATCGGGAAAGCGACTAACTGAAACGTGTGATTTTAAAATGTATTTTTCGTTATTAAAAAAGACAGTACTCTCTGCACCAAAAACTATTTGATCTCTAAGAGAATATAATGCTAAAGCCTGAATGAATGAGGTGCGGACATACGGATCGTGTCCTACCTTAAAATACAAACTACCGAATCCTCCAAATGAAAAAGTAGTTTCGGGAGAATAGATAATGGCAGGGTAGACAAAATAATTTCTTTTGCCTCCCGCTTTTGTCGAATCGATCGGAAGTTCTATCTGAGAAAAAACTTTCAGCGTTGAAAAAATAAAAAAGAAAACAAACAGATTATTCACACTGGTCAAATTTCCCGCAAGATGCTACTTAGTTTTTAATACAAAAACCACTTTGCCCTTAGATCTTTCCGGAACTTTTCCACCTGAGGTTCTTATTAAAGAGTTTTTCCTGATTTCATTTTTTAAAAGCTGCTCAGCTCTAGGACTCAGCCCTCTTTCTAATGTGGTAATGCCTGTAATATCGCCACTCTCATCACATTCAATTTCAAATACGATCCTGCCATCTTCATTATCGGGCAACTCCGGAATGGCTGGCTGATCGGCCCATGCCCAACCAGACATAGAAAGACTAATACCATCTCCTCCTCCACCCCCTCCTGACTTTCCATACAGAGCTTTGGCATCAGGCTTACCTTCTGGATTGCCTTTGTCACCCGTCTTACCTAAGTTATCTCCGTGGCTAGGTACGTCCTTTCCTTTTTTTGTTTCAGCAGAAGTGACAGTCTCTTTTACCTCTTTCTTTTCAACTTTAGGTGTGGGCTCGTTTACTTTATCTTTTGGCTTATCAACTACGACATCTTTTTTTGTCTCTTTAACAACAACAGGGCTTTCTACTTTAGAAACAACTGCCTCTTCTTGAGTTACCGTTTCTTTTACCTCTTCCTGCTTTTGCTCCTCATGCTTAACCTCTTCTTCAATTGGATTTTCTGAACCAGGCTGTTCATCTGGCTGTATCTCCCCACCTCCTTCATCATCAAGACCAAAATTAATTTCAACTCCGTATTCAGGATTAGGCGGGTTAGGCGCTTTCCAAGCCATTAAAAAGAAAAAGATTAAAAAAAGAGTAAGGTGAATACCCAAAGAGCTTATTAACGCAATTCGTTTATTCTTTCTCTCCTTTTCAATCTCAGCATTCATTTTACTTTGGTTTGGTAGCAATTGATACTCTTGCCTCTAAAGAAGTTGCTATGCCTGCAACAAAAACCATTTCGCGTGTAGGAACGCTCTCATCAATATGCAAAACCACTACACCTTTTGGACTACCTAATTTTTTCTTCAGCTCTGCTTCTAGCGTTGCCTTTGTTACCTTCTTATCGTTTACAAAAAATTGCAAATCCTTAGTTACCGTAATAGAAACTTTTTGAACTTCAATCGTGCTCGGCTTACTAGTCGGTAAGTTTACGGGCAACCCTGAAGGGGTAACAAATGAAGATGTGAGCATAAAAAATATGAGGAGCAAAAAAATCAAATCAGTCATAGAGGCCATACTAAAGGCCGCATCGATCTTATTTCTGGATTGCAGATTCATAAACTATCTTGGTTCTTGAAGAAGATCTATAAATTCTATAGCCGAGTATTCCATCTTATGAACTACTTTTGAAACACGTGTTACCAAATAGTTGTAGCCTAAGTAAGCAATTATGCCTACAATCAAACCTGCCACAGTGGTAATCATTGCAGTATAAATTCCGTCTGCTAAAAGTTTCGGACTTACTGATCCCTCCTCTTGCGCAATAGAGATAAATGCTTGTACCATTCCGATAACAGTGCCCAGAAAGCCCATCATAGGCGCAGCGCCTGCTACCGTGGCCAATACAGAAAGGTTTTTTTCTAGTTTGAATAATTCAATCTTGCCAACATTCTCAATGGCAGCTTCAATGTTTTTAAGTGGGCTACCTATTCGAGCAACCCCCTTTTCAATCATCCGGGCAACAGGCGTATCATATTGATTGCAAAGCATCTTCGCAGAAGTTATATCGCCCTTTAAAACCAACTCTTTTATTTTGGTGATGAATGCATCGGGGTTTTCATTTGCCTTGTTGATTGTTCGAATTCTCTCAATAAAAATATAGATGGCAACAAAGGATGAAAGTACGATAGGAATCATCAATATCCCCCCTGCCAATGCTAAATCAATCACTGAAATAGTAGATTCAGGTGCAGTAGCTGCTGAACTAGTGGTCACAATTTGAGCTAGCGTCATCTTACTTAAAGTTTAAAAAATTATACTATTGAAACGTATTTACGCTGGAAAAAATATAAACCTAGAAGTAAAAACGATTCGTCTAATACCTAATTACCCAAACTGCATTTCCGTAATCTGATTTGATTGCATCTGCTGCCGACTGTGCGGCTGCATACGAATCATGATCTCCAACAGAAATGCGATTGAATTTCCACTTACCAAATGGAGGAATAATCTTAGAGCTAACTCCCTTGGCACTTAATTTCTTTGCATAATCCATCACAAGATCTCCATCTACTGCACTGGCAACCACAACATAGTATCTTTTGGTTGGTGCTGTTAACGCTTCAATGGTGCCTTCTACTGGTTTAGCATTGGCCGCGGCTTCTGCCTCTAGCCGTTTACGTTCAGCTTCCTCTTTTTCTCTTGCTATTCTTTCTTGCTCCTCCTTAGCCTTTAACGCTTTTTCTTTTTTAGCAAGCTCTTCTTTCTTAGTCTTTTCATTCATTGGTTGAATCACATATCTCCAAACCAAAAAGCCAGCGACACAAACCACTACAGCAATCAATAATCCAATTACAATTGGAGCTTTGGAACTCGTAGGCTCATCAGAAGGAATGTATTCCACTCTTTCACTAGAAGCAGGTTTATCTTGCGTAGCATAGTCAGTTTCTTCTGCTCTAGGTTCATCTAAAGTCGAACTAGATGAACTGTCATTATTCTCAGCGGGCTGAGACTCTAACTGATCTAACGGCTTATAATCAATATCCGGCAATCCAAAATTATCTTCGTTTTGGTTTGGGCTTTTAGCTGATTCGTCTTCTGTTTTAAACGACATAGTTTAAATTTTTAACTGAGTATTAACATACAAATAACGTAAATTCTTTCAAATATGCTAGTCAAAAACTCCAACTCAAACCTACCATCACTTGTAAACCCCTTACCGGGTAATACAAATATTGTTGGTATTGATTGTTTAAAATATTGTTGCCTTTTATAAATACTGAGAATTGATCGGAGAAAAGATAACTGACTTTCAGATTCAAATCGGTAGCGGATTTTATATCGGTAATGATTGGTGGCGCATAACCAAAGCCCGCATCAAAAGCGCCAAGCGTCAATGCTTTCATACCTCCTTGAACAAATAGATCTGCATCAAGCAATATCTTGTTTACCAGATTGTAAGATGAAACCAAATTCAATTTATAGGTTGGCCGATGCCATACACGATCGGATGTGTACCCAAAATAATCTCCTCTTACCAAAATTTTAAAAGCTTTGGGTGAAGAATATCCCACCTCAGCAAAAAAGTTGGTTCGTTTAGTATCGGTGTAAGAAACTTTAAATCGCTCTGCAAATTTAGTGGTATTGAATCCGGTGAACACTTCATTCTCAAAAGAATACAAGCCATTTAAATTTGATAGACCTATCCCAATTTGAAAGGCAATCTTTCCAGATAATTTACCCTGTAGTCCTCCAGAAAAATCAAATGTTTTGTTCGTATTATTTACAGCCACACCTTTATCCAACCACATATTTTCTCTTGATAAGGAATGAAGCGAAACGCGATCCATATCTCCTGTTAGCACTGCAAATGCTTTAACTATTGAATTCAACTCATACTGCGCGGCAATATGAGGATAGATATTTACAGATTTAACTGTACCCAGTGTATCGTTTTGGAAAGCCGCATTAATACCAACTTGAAGGGTTAAGTTTTCTATTGGAAAGAATGTATATGAAGGCTTCACTCTAAACAAGTGTCTGGTTTGAGAAAGATCTCCGGCATTTCGGCTCATCAAAAAATAATCCGATTCTAATTTAATAAGCTTATCATCTCCTGCTTTATAAGCACCCTTAAACCCAAAACCCACTACAGTTTCGTTAGAACTGCGATCATCTTTTAAATAAGAAACCCCTGCCGAAAGATTATAATTAAAATCTGAAGGCTTAGCATTGCTGATATCGCCAGCCAGACCCAGCGTTGTGTAAGATTGATTAGATCCATCTGATATCGGTAAACCTGAAAGTGCTCCGTAAAATTTTGCCGACCTGCTTTCAAAGTCAGTTGACCCACTTACTACTACTGTTCGGCTCATTGCTTTACCAAATAGTTTTAACTCCGTTGCTCCACTCGCTGATTTCTTATCTTCTACTGGGCCGCTTCCATAACTTTGATGATACAATTTTGCCCCATAGAATTTATTCTTATCGCGTTTATTAGTTACATAGCCTTCCAAATAAGGCGAAGCATAATTGCCATACCCCGCACTGATATAGTTGCCATAGATCTTATCAATAGTTTCTGATTTTAGTTTAAGTGGCCGGATAGATGGATTATAATCTGAACCCGTAAAGTTTATATTTTTGAAATTATAAGTAATTTCTGGTTTGATGGGTTCCGCAGGACGAGGCGGCACTTTGTCAAAATTGCGGACGGCCTGAGGCAAAGAAATTTTTCTATCCTTCTCAATTACAACTTCTACCTTTTCAATTTCACCTTGATCGCCCTGTGCGTTTGCGAAACTACTAAGACCAAGAAGAAATACGAGTGCAACCAATCTACCTGTATTGACAAGGTAAGTTGGGTGATTCACAAAAAAATATTTCAAGTATCTAGTCATTGTCTACTGTATCAGCTTTTATTTTCTCTTGCTTACTTAGTTCTGCCTGATCCATTTTAGTCAATCTGGCTTTTGCTGTAATCTTTACATCTTCTAAAGGGAAATTATCAATCAATGATTTTAAAACTGCTTTCGCATTAAACGGATCTCCCATGGCCACAAAATTATCTGACAGTAGTAAATACGATTTACCCACCCATTCCGTATAAGAACTAAAATCTGTATTTAAGCTCAGCAGCGTTTCATAGCATTGCTTGTATTCTTTAGTCTGATAAAATATTTCTGCCACATAATATTTAGCCTCTGCTCCATATTCATCATGAGCAGCATTGAGCGTTGAAAGGTATTCATCTTTGGCTGTTTCAAAGTCTCCCTTTTGTTGAGCAATCTTACCAAGATACAGTGAGGCTTTATTCACCGCGCCAGCATTGATATTACCTTTGTCTAAGATAATCTCTGCATACAGTTTAGCCGAATCATATTGTGCCATCAGAAAATGAGATTCCATTAATCCATTCCAAGCTGCATATTGATCTTTCTTATTGGCGGCCGCTTTCGCTAATTGATGGAATTGCGGAATAGCTTTTTCATACCTCCCCTGCTTAAATTCTATTTCTGCAATGCGGCCAATTACTTTAGCCATAAATGAAAATGATTTTTCAGTTTCAATTGAATAGTAAGCAGCCAAAGCATACGCGAGATCTTTTGTTCTGTAATAAGATTCTGCCTGATAGTATTTTGCTTCTATTAGTTTAGCACTCTCTGGATATTGAAGAATATAATTTCCCAGATTAGTAATTGCTCTCTTGTAGTCTTGATTGAAATACAAATTCTTTGCTGATTCAAATTCAACTGACTCAATTCCTTTTGCATCGGGGTTAGCAGATTTAAACGAAGAAAAGTATTTATCAAATTCTGCTGATCGGCCTGCCAGGTTCAACGATTCTTGCAATGGAAGCAGCACATCTTTAGCAGAAGGGTGACTAGAAAACTTAGTAAGAACCGTAATGTAGTCTTCTGACGTTTTATTGTAGTCTTTCAAATTATAATTAGACGCAGCTCTTCTGGTGTAGGCATAGGGAGTATAACCAGAAGCGGGATAGCTACTAATAAGTTTCGTATATCCTGTAACTGCCTGTAGGTAATTGCCTTGGTCAAAATCAATTTGTGCGCGTTGAAAAAGTGCCTCGTCAATACTATTTGATTGCGAATAGGTTTTAATTACAATATCCAATTCAACCGATGCTTCTGCATATCTTCTCAAAATGCCTAACACAATTCCTGATTGCAGGTGAGCGTAGTCTTTATCTGAAGTATTTAATAAAATAGCATTCTTATAGTTTTGCAATGCCTCTTGATAAGACTTAGAAACATAATAACAGTCCGCAAGTCTTAAGGTACCATCGGCCAAATTAGGATAGCTTTTGTTTGATCGACTCGCCAATTCTTTAAAATTAAACAAAGCTCTATCATATTGCTTTAAGTTAAAGTAGCAATATCCTAAACCATAACGGGCTTTCGCCAACAGATCACCGCTCCTGCTTTCACCTTGCTCAACCACTTTATGATAATGCGGAATCGCCTTATCATATTTCTTCTGAATTGAATACGCTTCTCCGCACCAATAATTTGACTCGGCTTCAAAATCTGAATCAATCGGATTTTGTAATGATTTTTCAAAAAGTAGGATTGCTTCATCGTAGCTGTCCTTATTAAATTGATCTAAGCCCTTTAACATTGTTGCCTTTTGATAAGCTCGTTCTATTGCTACGCTTTTCTTAGGCAATGATTCGATGTACTCAATTGCCTTGTTGTAGTTGCTTGCGTTTACATAAGCCTGCGACAATAATTCTTTTATTTCATTTACATGAGAACTGGCAGGGAACTTCTTTAAAATATTTTCAAACTCAGCAATGGCCTGATCGGGCTTACCCATATCATAGGCTACTTTCGCATATTGAAACGATGCCTCCTCAACTAATTTCTGATCTGGCAAGTACTTTCGTGCAATATCAAAAGCTGTAAGTGCCATTGGCTTTTGCTGTTGTTTCAAATAGAGCGACCCTAAATAGTAAGCCGAGTAAAATCCAATCGAATCTCTGTCAGTAAAAGAAAGCTTTAAATATTTCAATGCAGAAGCATCTTGCCCGATCATGTAAGCGGCATACCCAGCTCTAAATAAAACACCCTTATCACCATCCTCTTTATTTGCCAGATAGGCGGCATACGCATCAACTGCATTATTATAATCTTCTTTTTTAAAATACGCTTCCGCAGAAAGCAAAGCAATTTCATCTTGATTGGTTACTCCTTCTTTTGATTTTACCGAAGATGCATAAGTAATTAATTCTAAATAACTTTTTTGCTTGTAATACACATTGGCAATTACATAGGGCACAACTTTCGAATATGATTCATTCTGTTCAGCCCTTTTTAGATCGATGAGTGCATTTGAATAATCGCTCTGGCCGTATTCAATAAAACCGGCATAGTAACTAGCGGCTGGCCCAAACTGCCCGCCCTGACCTTTCACATAATTAAATTGATCGAGTGCATCCTTCAAAAATTTCTGATTGAACGAACTATAGCCAGCTCTAAATCGGCTCATGTTTTGTTGTTCTGGCGATAGACTTTCAAAGTACACCTTACCATAATACGTAGAAGCCTTTTTATAATTTTTTTCTTGATAAAAGAAATTGGCTAAATCAAAGTTGGCTGTTGCAGCCTTTGGGTGCGAGGCGTGCCCTGTTACAAAATCAGCAACCAGTTTTTCTCCGTCTGTGTGATAGAGGTTGATCGCACATAACGCCACATAATACTCTGCATCAATTGTCTTCAAATTTGAACTTGCGGAATTAGCTAAAAATTCTTGAAAATTTTCGCGAGCCGCACCAAACTGATTTTTGTTTAAAAGATCAACACCTGTTTTAAAAAGACGCTCGGTCTTTTGCTGAGAAAGTAAATCTTGAGCTTGGGTTATAACCAAACTTATCAAGATGAAAAAAATCACCTTCATGAATTGTTTTTTCACAGAACAGATAAATGCAATACTTATTGCAGACTTCAGTTTAAAAAATAGCATCGTGCAAAAAATAAATAGAATTACACGGATTCAAAGCTAGTAATTACTTCAACAATCTTGTTAATAATTTAGTAGAAGAAATCAGATTAAAGTAAAGCATTAACCTTACTAACAAATCTTGTATTGAAGCATAACACTCAGAATATCAACTTAAAGACAAGCTCCTTTAGAATCTGGCTTTCATCTTCGCTGCCCACATTTACTCCTTTTAATTTTAAGTCAGCTTGTTTTAATAACGAAACGTTTCGAATGATTTGATGCCGTTGAAATTTTTGTAAAGCAGCAGTGTAATCTTTAGCTGCAAACGGACTGATCTTTAGCGCAGTAACTAATCCTTTTTCACTTCTATCAGCACTTGAACTAGCAGCCAAAAGTTTACTAAAAAAGGAGAATAAAAAAGCTACCAAAGGAATAGTCGGATTCTTTTTTACATTGCCTTCAAAGTAGGCAAGTATCTTGGCCAGTTGAAAGGTATCTTTCTGAATCAAAGTTTTTTGAAGTTCAAAGATGTTGTACTCTCGGCTAATACCTACTTGTGCCATCACAGCAGCCGCACTGATTAACTCAGATTTTGAAGCACCAATCAGAACTTTATCAATCTCATTGGCCAATCTATTCAAATCGTTTCCAACATATTCGGCTAAGATCCGAATGGCAGCATCCTCCATCTTAAAACTCCGCTCCTTCACATATCCTTCAATAAAATCAGGAAGTTGATTCTCATATGGTTTTTTAAATGTGGCCGAGGTGGTAAGTTGATCTACTTTTTTTCCGAGTTCTTTCCTCTTATCTAATGTTTTGTGTTTGTGGCACAAAACCAAAATGGTAGAGGGCGCTGGCCTCTGAAAATAATCTAGCAACATTTTGGCTCCGCCTTCTTTTTGCAAATCAGGAATATCTTGCGCTTCGCGCACAATCACCACCTGTTTTTCCGCCATCATTGGAAAGCGTTTAGCATTGGTCAAAATCACGTTGGCCGGACTATCCTTTCCGTATAAAACAACTTGATTAAATCCTTTCTCGCTTTCGGTGAGTGCGTTTGCCTCAATATAATTGGCAATCAAATCAATATAATATGTCTCTTCGCCTTGCAGTACATAAACAGGGTCATACTTCTTTGCCCTTAGGTCGTCCATTATTTTTTTTGCTGTAGCATCCATTACCTTACTCTCTTTTGATCTGCTAAGTTAAAGGCTGTAACCGCACCTACCAAAGCTCCCGCCAAATGAGACTCCCATGAAACCCGAGGGTCGGTGGGCATAATGCCATAAAAAATTCCTCCATAGGCAATGATAACTCCAATAGAAATTAGCAGCGATAAAAAATCTTGCCGCAATAGCCCAAAGAAAATTAGAAAAGAAGCCAAACCATAAATTAAGCCACTTGCCCCTATGTGATATGAAACTCTGGGGCTGAATATCCAAACCAAAATGTTGGTGATTACATAACAACGAAAGAATACGATCCCTCCTATTCGTTCATAAAAAAAGAATAGAATAGTACCCAAGAATAAAAGCGGAAAAGTATTAGAGAGTAAATGCATGTAACTTCCGTGGATCATAGGTGCTGTAGCAATTCCGATCAATCCCCATAAAGTTCTAGGCATTATTCCTAAAAATCCCAGATCGATGTTGTAAAAAAACTGAATGCTAAACAATAGCCACATGAAGAAAACTAATCTGAACGGAACAGCGGAGCTATCAAAAATACTTCTTTGTGAAGGCATTAGTACGAAGCGGGATCTTTGATCATCGGTAACAAAATGTATTTTGCTTCTTCCGGGCCGATTGATTTTAATCCTAACAATCCCCCAGAAGACTCAGCCATTTTTTTGGCAATATCACGAAGGGTAGTATAAAATTCAACTGCCATGCCTCTTTCAATTTTGGGCAAAACGGAATTCAATTCTTGTAAATCTAGCGTTATCAGTGGATTGCGCTGCGTAGCTTCATACGGATAAGATTGAATCAATATTTTTAATTTATCCTCAAAGTCCTCTGCCACATTCTTATAAAATTCCATCATACCCGACTTAGATTTCTTTTGTCTAGTATTCGCAAGTTCAATCGCGCTTTTTATTTCCTTCTTATCAATGTCATTATCCGCTCCTGCAATCAGAATACAAACCAATAACGGAGCACGCAAGAGTAAGTCGGCTTCGGAGGGGGCAAGATTTTCAAGTTGGTAAATCATTTGCATATTGATCCCAAATCTTTGGTGGTACTTTTTTATGTAAATTACAATACTTTTTACACTATTAACTAGCACTATTGCACTACTTTTAAGAACGAATATAAAGATGTACGAAAAAGACCCTATTAAAATATTTGTTGTTGAAGACGATGCAGCGTATTCTAATTTTTTAAAATATGTTTTAAGTCTTAATCCTGATTTTGAAACCGAATTTTTTTCAACTGGAAAGGACTGTATTGACAATTTATACAAGAAGCCTGCTGTTATAACCCTTGATTATTCTCTTCCCGATTTACGGGGAGAGAAAGTACTCAAAGCCATCCGCGAGTTTAATCCTGATATAAGTGTCATCATCATATCTGCACAAGAAAAAATTGGTACAGCTGTAGAGCTTTTAAAATCCGGAGCATTTGATTACATCAGCAAAGATGAAGAGGCTAAAGATCGAATATTGAATTCGATAAAAAACGCAAGAAATAAATCCTCGCTCATTAAAGAAATAGGAAGGCTTCAACAAGAAATTTCCGTTAAATACGATTTTGAAAAAAGCATTATTGGCAACAGTGCTGCAATAAAAAAAGTTTTTGAAAATATAGAACGCGCAGTTAAATCACATATCACTGTATCTATTACAGGAGAAACTGGTACTGGTAAAGAGCTTATTGCCAAGGCCATTCATTACAACTCTAAAAGAAAAGAAAAACCATTTGTAGCTGTAAACATTGCGGCCATTCCGAAAGAATTAATTGAGAGCGAGTTATTCGGGCATGAGAAAGGTTCTTTTACAGGTGCCCTGCAAAGAAGAATTGGAAAATTTGAAGAGGCAGAAGGCGGCACTATTTTTCTGGATGAAATTGGGGAAATGGATATTAGCCTTCAGGCAAAACTATTGCGTGTATTACAAGAGAAGGAGGTAACAAGAGTAGGAAGTAATCAGGCTATAAAACTCGATGTAAGAGTATTGGTTGCTACACACCGTAATCTGCAAGAAGAAGTAAGAGAGAAAAAATTCAGAGAAGATCTTTATTACCGATTACTGGGTCTTCCCATACATCTACCACCTTTACGTGAAAGAGGGGCAGACATCATTTTACTGGCCAAACATTTTCTAGATCAGTACGCTAAAGAAAATAAAGTTTCCAAAATTAAAATTAGCACCGAAGCCCAAAGCAAATTGATGCAATATGCATTTCCTGGAAACGTACGAGAATTGAAATCGGTGATGGAATTAGCAGCTGTACTAACCGATGGAGATGAACTACGCACTCAAGATATTTCATTCAGCAGCCCTCTTAATAATGACTCTTTCATGCTAAAAGAAATGAAGCTGGAAGAATACATTTATACCATCATTCGCAATTACTTAAATAAATATGATAACAATGTGTTAGAAGTAGCCAAGAAACTAGACATAGGTAAGTCATCTATCTATCGTTATCTAAAAGAAATGGAGCAACTAGGTATTTAATGACCAGCTTAAAAAACTACGTAAAAAAAGGTCAATTTTATAAAGCCGTTGTAGAAGATGGTTCGGATATCATATTCATCATTGATTATGACGGTCAAATTCTATATCATAATTCATCTGTTAAAGATACGCTGGGCTACAAACCAAAAAGTTTGGTAGGATCAAACTTCTTTTCTTTTCTACTCCCCTCTACTGTTTCTACATTTAAGAAGACGTATTCAAAAATAAAAAGAAAGCTCTACCAAGAAGGCGTTGAGTTTCAGTTTTTATGTAGAGATGGTTCTTATAAATACCTTGAGCTTAATTCTATTAATCTAAAGCAAAAAGAAAAAATAGAAGGCTTCATTTTAGATTGTAGAGACATCACTCAGCGCAAAAAAGATGCAGAAGAACTTCAAAGAGCGCAAAAAGCAAAAGAGCATTTTTTAGCAAACATCAGTCACGAAATTAGAACGCCTATTAACGGCATTGCAGGAATGGCCACCTTACTAGGGCAAAAACCAAGCGAAGCAGAACAAACCATGTATTTGGGTGCCATTAAAAGTGCTGCCGATAATTTAAAGGTTATCATAAATGACATTCTAGACCTTGCCTCAATTGATTCTGGCAAATTAAAATTTGAGCAAATTGGGTTTAACTTAAATGATTTGCTCCAATCTTTGATTGGAACTTTCGGTCATCAAGCCAAAGAGAAGAAAATTTTCCTTAGTTGCGATTTGGATAAAAGTGCCAATCAAATTTTCATAGGCGATCCTGTTCGCCTAAATCAAATATTAATTAACCTAATAAGCAACGCATTAAAATTTACACATTCAGGCTACATTCAAATCAAATGCACTGTTGATAAGAATGAAAAGAAAAAATATCAACTACGGTTTGATGTTATTGATACAGGAATTGGCATACCAAAAGACAAACTCAAAACAATTTTTGAAAGCTTTAGCCAAGCCGATGCGAGCATAACCCGAAAATATGGAGGCACTGGTTTAGGATTGACCATCGTAAAGCAATTAGTAGAATTACAAGGCGGAACTATAACGGTTACAAGCGAAGTAGACAAAGGGTCGGTATTTTCTTTTATAGTTCCATACCAAAAAGGCGGTATTAAATCGATTCACAAGAGTAGCTATTCATCAGAAAATTTTAATACAAAAAAATTAATTGGATTATCGATACTCTTAGTAGAAGACAATGACATCAATAGGCTTTACGCGAGTAGCATTCTTAAAACATGGGGCTGCAATATTGAAACTGCCGAAAATGGATTTGTAGCTGTTGAACAAGTTAAGAACAACACGTTTGACGTTGTCTTAATGGACATTCAAATGCCGGTGATGGATGGATTTGAGGCAACCAAAACAATTAGGTCTTTTGCAAAACCAAAAAACAAAATACCCATTATTGCCTTAACGGCCAATGCCACGAGAAGCGATGTGGACAAATGTATAGCGGGAGGAATGGATGACTGCATAGCTAAACCATTTACTCCCGATGACCTATTCAAAATTTTAAACCGCTATATATCAAGAAAAGTAAAAAACCAACAACAAACTGAAGAGAAAAAACCAATCACTTCGGCATTTGATCTTAGCTATCTTAAAACAATTTCAAATAACAACGAGTCATTCATAAAAGAAATGATCGTAACATTTATTGAAACTCTCCCCAATAGTATTAAAGAAATTCAACTTACACTAAACCAAAAAAACTTTGATGCACTTGCCAGAGCAATGCATAAAATTAAGCCTTCGGTTACATTAATGGGTTTGCAAAAAGCAAAAATTATGGTCAATGAAATAGAAGTATTAGCTATATTAAAAAAACCAACTGATCAATTAAATCAGTTGGTATATGATTTTTGCTTAAGCTTGGAAGAATCTTTAGAAAGCTTAAGCAAGTTTTAGTTAATTCTGATTTAAGACTACTAATTTCTTGTATATAGGCACCTGACCTTCCGCTCCTATCAACACAAAGTAAACTCCATTTGCAAGTGTAGAAATATCTACTGGCTGAATACCATTTACGGCAGTAGTAAAATCACCCTTCATTATAAAAATGCCCCGTTGATCAGCAATTTTCCATACATTACCTGAAGGGAAATTTCCAGGTATCGCAAAATTAAACTTACCGCTTGCAGGATTTGGATAAATCTGAACTTCAGAAATCGAGTTTACAACTACTGGTGGTTCTTCTATACCTACGATTGTCGCTCCTCTTTTAATGGGCGATTTTAGAATTGTACTCTGATATATCTCACCTGTATTTTTATCTTGTATAAATCCAATTAAACTAAGATTTGCTCCGTTTTTAATAGGGACGTTAATCTCAACTTCCTGATTAGGATTCGGCCGAGAAGCAACATCTCCCTTGATAAATGGAGTATTAATAGTAATTCCATCGGGCTTTGTTAAATCACTTCCAAATAAAAGCTTACGAAGAACATTTTTAAAAGTTCCACTAGTTGTAGTAATGTTATCTTCAACTAAAGCAACTTGAGCAATTAGTGGAACAGAAACATTCTCTAGCGCAGTCATGGTTAGTTTTACATTGATCGTATTTTGCTTTCCTGTAGGGATGGTATCGAGTTTAAGAACAAACTTAGGATCTTGTAAAGCCCTTCTATCGATCTCGATATTATTAAGATTAATGGTAGTTCCATTAAATTGTGCATTTTTAATACCATCCATAAACGACTTTGGCGGTTGCGAAACCCCATAGCTAGATGCGCGTGCATTAGGATCGTTAGGATTATCCAAATTTAATGGATCCGAAGTGGAAGAAGCATAACTGATGTGATATTGAATATCATTAAAATCACTTTTATTAACTCCTCTTAAATTAATTTCGTTGGTATACAAGCCGTTGAGATATAAATCTGCTGCAGTACTACCACTAAGCGAAGAATTTGTGAAATGCTCAACTAAAACCGTGCGCTTCTTTTCTCCGATAAAGAAGTTATCAAATCCAAACCCATCGTAATTATTTCCAGGAGCATTGCCAAGATTACTAGAGAAAGCTATTCTAATTCTAACCTGATCTCGATCAATAGGAGCAACCATGTCTAAATTAAATCGTGCATTCTTCCACTGACCTGATTTGCCAGTCCAACCATACGGACCAATTAATTGTTGTCCGGGATTCGATAAAATATTTGTATTAGGATCGTACCAATTAATACCCTGATCTCTTTGTGACGGTGGCAGTCCTGCCAATGGACCAACTAAAAACCAGTTGAGACCGCCATCTGTTGAGTACTGTACCACAGTTCCATCCACATTCGTTTCTGCATCAGCCCAGTAATCAAGTGAAATCATTGGTCGCTCCAATTGAGTAAGGTCGAAACAAGGCCCATTTACCCAAGAAGCTTCATTGTCAAAATAAGTAGGGTTGGGGATTGCACTTGATTTGTCGGAGAGGACTTTACTGCCCGTCCACCATGCCGTTGATCCAGACGATGCTGTTTTAATATCTGAACCTGCTGGTGTACCTCTCAACCAGCTATTGGAGCCATATACTACTGGCAATATACCAGGAGCACTGAGAACTTTAGATTCTGTAAACCAATCCAGATCGGCAATATCAAAAGCGTTAAAATACGGAGTCGCCAAATTAGGGGTTACAGAAGTACCCGCAATTAATATTGTTACTTGTTGGGTTATCGAATTATTACAGCCGTCATTTGTATCAACTGTTAATTTAACTGTCTTTAAGCCAGGAGCAACATATTTATGAGTTGGATTTTTATAAATACCAGCAGAACTTGCTGTTGAAACAGATGCTGAAGGAGCTCCCGAAATAATTTCTCCATCCCCAAAGTTCCATGTATAGTTTATAATAGTACTCACCGACCCAGGCTTTGTAAGATCTTTGAATATTGTTTGATCATTGGTACAGATTGCAGTCCAATCATAATTCGCGATTGGAACATCCCCCACGCGTACCTGTTTGGTCACTGAGCTACTGCATCCTTGAGATGTCCCAACAGTTAATACTACATTATAAACATTTGCCATATTATATACGTGCGATACATTCGGTCCTGAATTATCAAAACTACCATCCGCAAAATTCCAACTCCAACTTGTAACAGTTGATGGGAACGGGCTTGGAGGGATGGTGGCTGATCCGGAAAGAGGAATAGCGGCCGCAATACAATTACTTGCCGCAGATATTGTAGGTTGTGCAGCAGAATATACTTTTATAGCATAGATATTATCAGAAACTGCACCAAGCGCATTGGTGTACCTGTAGTTTATGAAATACGTGCCCGAAGCTAATCCGTCAGTTGGTATCTTATGAATATAATTACCTGGAGCACCGCTTTGAATAATAGTTAAGCCACTGGTTAACGAAATAAATTGATTAGGACCATCCATATTAAAATTAGGAGATCCAGTCAACAACACATCTCCCTGATTCGGGCAAATCTCATGCTCTAAGGTTAAGGAGTTAAAGAAAGCATATTGAATTGAGAACCTGGCATTAGTTATGGGGTTAACAATAACATTTTGAGAATCTTTATTTATACAACCATTACCATCTGTATAGGTATAGATAATTGTGTTAATACCAAGAGTAACGGCCCCTGGATCAAACGATGCTTTATCTACCGGACTAGGTGAAGTGCTTCCAATATTAGAACTAGCAGGTGAAATCGTAAATACTCCACCAATTTGATTTCCTGTTAAGGTAATAGGTGGTTGATTTTCTGCCATGTTAGGCGGAGAGCCCGGAGGCAATCCGGAAAATACTACAACCGGAAGCGGGTTAATTTTTAAGTTCATTTTATCAAATTCGGCAACACACGGCCCTAAACCATCTGGGTCATTTGCAGTCAATGTTAGTACCAATGTTTGATTGATCTCTGAAGGATTATTAAAATTGTAATTCGATGTTGGATTTGAATTAGCAGAATAAATACCTGTACCTCCAGTCCAAACGACACCATTCGGTGCATATATAACCGATCCTTGTAATTGGATAGTCGGATTGTCTGAGCAGAGTGCTAAATCTGAGCCTGCTGAAATTTGAACTTTTGGATTTACGGTAACGGTAACAACAAATACATCTCCTGAACAACCATTCACTCCCGTTGGGTTAATTGTATAATCAATACTTTGAGGAGTAAAACTTGTATTGACCAACACATCTGTAATGGTTGAGGTTGTCTGCGCACTAGTTGTACTTGCCCCACTTATATTTGCATTTGATGATGCAATCCATGTAAATGTTGATGCGAGAGAGTTTGCTAGATTAATATTTCCTTGCAAACTATAATTGACTGACGAGCCACTACAAATTGTTGGAGCAGATAGGGTTGTACCAACCGGTTCGGGCTTAACTTTAATTGAAACTTGAAAGACAGATCCAACACACCCGTTTACACCAGTAGGTGTTGCTTTATAAACGACTGTTTGATCAATACTTGTGACATTATTCAAGTTGTCTGTAATAATTGATCCACTTTGTGTAGATGTACTTTCGCCTGTAACATTTGAATTCGATATAGCAATCCAGGTAAACGTAGTTCCAATATTATTACCCAATAAAGCAACGTTATTAATTAGGTTATAATTTGCCATTACATCGCTACAAGTAGTTTGCGTCTGTGCAACCCCTACCGGCTCTGGCTTAACTGTAACACTTACCGTAAAAGTATCTCCTAAACATCCATTCACGCCCGTAGGGGTAACCGTGTAAACAACTACCTGATCTACACCCGTAACATTGCTCAACACATCGCTGATCGTACCGCTGCTAACAGGACCTGCGCTCGTCTCTCCGCCTACATTCGTATTGTTAGCCGCCACCCACTGGAACGTGCTCACTAAACTATTCCCGCCTGAACCTACATTGTTGATATTGCTCGCCTGTAAAGTATATCCTACTCCACTATTACTACAAATCTGCTTCGCATCATTGAATCCTCTAGGCTCCGGCTTAACCGATACCGTAACGGTGTACGGATCACCCAAACAGCCCAACGCACTCACCGGAACAATCGTATAAACTACATCTACAGACGCTACTGCTGAATTCGTATTCGTCCAACTATCAGTGGAGATCTCATTGGCTAACTTTCCCGTGCCACCACTCGCGGTGCCACCACTCTGTAACAACCCATTGCTGTTCACACTGATGTTGTAAGTAGAAGCACCACTCAACACAAAACCCGTAACCACATCACTGCACACTGTAGACGTTCCATTCGCCCCTACAGGCTCGGGCTGTACCGTAACCGTGACTGTAAAGCTAGAACCTGAACACCCCGCACTGCTGAGCGGGGTAACTGTATAAATTACATTTACATTACCTGCTGTGGTATTCGTCCAAGCATCATCGATCAACTCTGTCGCAGATTTATTCGATCCAGTCACGGGGGTGCCCGCACTCGCTGTCAAGGGGGTGGCTGGGCTGAACGTAATGCTGTTGATCGTATAGCTCGCAGCACTCACGCTCGTACCATTCGTGGTCAGTGTAACGCCTACGCCTAACACCACATCGCTACAAACAACGGGGGTCTTAGGTATCCCTACCGGCTCGGGATTAATTGCAATTGTTATGGCGAAGGCATCTCCTAAACATGAACCAATTGAGCTTATTGGAATTATGGTGTAAATAACATTTACTGGATTAGCACTTGTATTGATCCATGCATCATCCTGAATTTCTGATGCTGTTTTGTTAGCGCCCGCGCTTACAGTTCCTGCACTCTGTATTAATCCGTTTGAATTTGTACTAATGTTAAATCCAGAAGGAAAAGCTGAGCTTCCCGTGGTGGTTATCATCACCCCAGATGCCAGTTTACTACACTGAATAGCATTTTGAGTTATCCCCATAGATTCAGGATTAACAGTAACATTTAAACTGAACGAACTACCTGTACACGAACCAACTACGCTCGTTGGTATGATTGTGTAAGTAACAACTTGAGTAGCATTAGAGACATTGTTAAGTTGATCAGTAATAAAAGCACCTGACTGAATACCTAGGCTTTCGCCAGATACATTGGTATTATTTACAGCCGACCATTTGAAGGTACTAGCTATCCCATTTCCTCCGTTCACATTTGATTGTAAGTCATAGTTTAGAGCAATATCACTGCAGGTTACTCTAACATCATTAACACCTACTGGAAGAGGATTTACTGTAAGAGTAGCAGAACCACTTGTCGCATTAGCACATGTTCCTGTCACAATAACGTTGTATATTTTTCCACTTAGGCTGGCAGGTACATTTGATAAAGTAAGAGAAGGTGTTGTTGCCCCGCTATAAACTCCACCATTTATAATATTGGAACCATTTTCTCTCCATTGAAATGTTTGACCCGTCCCTGTTGATGTAACTGAGAAGGTAACATTACTACTTTCGCAAATAGTCTTACTAATAGGTTGCAAACTTATAACGGGATTCTGTTGCACGGTTAATAACACCCCGTTGCTGGTAACTGGCGGTGAACAAGTTCCGCCAACTATCACCCTGAATAAATACCCGTTTTCACCAAGTGGCGCACTTGTCAGCGTTAATGTAGCGTTGCTAGCTCCGCTGTAAATTCCTCCATTAACAATATTATTGAATGTTACTCCTCCATTTGTACTACGCTGCCATTGATAAGTAGGTGAGGTGGTAACACCCGCATTTACTGTGAAACTCGTATTCGTATTTTCGCAGATTGTACTATTTACGGGATCTATAATGATTTCAGGTTTTTCATTTATCGTTAAACTGGACGCTGCGCTGGTGATGGTCGGGGTACACGTTCCGCTCACTACTACATCATAGCTCCCTCCATTGGCTGTCGTGGTCGTACCAATCGTATAGCTGCTGCTCGTAGCGCCTCCTATATTACTGCCATTAAATCTCCACTGGTACGTAGGGGCTGTCGTCACTCCTGCGTTCACGCTGAAGGTAACACTCACTCCTTCACATACTGTCTGGTTACCCGTAATACTCAATACCTCCGGCTGCTCATTGATGTTCAATATCGAGCCTGTGCTGGTAACACTCGGGGCGCACGTCCCGCTCACTTGTACCGTGTACGTGCCAGCATCTCCTGTAGCTGCTGTCAATATCACATAGCTGCTCGCTGTAGCCCCTACTATATTCACTCCGTTCTTCTTCCATTGATAACTCAACACTGTACCTGTGGCT
>JANYHI010000012.1 GCA_025359125.1 Cytophagales bacterium | reverse complement strand
GGAATACTTGTTTTCACTTGATCTAGTATTTCATCATCGAACTGTGCGAGATAAAGCGTTTTAGCTTTTGCTAATTGTTCGATCGTTAGCCCTTTTGCCCCACGCAAATCCGCTTTGTATAAACTGGCATTTTCAAAATCTGCTCCCATCAAATAGCTGTTGCGTAAATTTGCTTCCATCAAAAACGCATTTTTGAAATCTGTCTTAATTAGAAAGGCATTTTCAAATTGTGTTTTAATTAGAAACGCATCTTTAAAATTAGTACCACTTGCATAAGCCCCTTTTAAATTGGCTTGATTCAAATTTGAATTTTCAAAATTCGTTTGATTCAATCTTGTATTCTCCAAATTCGTTTCAATTAATGAAGAGCTCGATAAATTGGTAGAATTTAAATTAGAAGATTTTAAATTAACATAATTCAAATTAGTGCGTGCCAAATGGCAATTCACCAAATTGATTTCATTAATCTTATGCCGATTGAGGCGTTTGATATTTCCCACAGTTCTAAAAGCCGCTTCGTCTGATTCCCACAGGCGAAAATCATCAATCTCATCTTTGTACGTGCGAATTCGCTGGCGGATCTCTCCATTTTGATTTAACCAATAGAGAAGAATACCGATAACGGCAATGTCGAAAATCATTCCGTGCGCTTCAGCCAATACTTGCATCCAGAAAGCATTGAAATCAGATAAATAGAAGGGAAGACTGAGGCCTATTACAATAATCGCCACTATAACCAATACAATCGAGCTTGTTAAAATTGGTTTTTCAACAATTTCATCAAACTTATCTGAGATCTTCTTTTTTAGATTTTCAATCTTAGACATGCTGAATTTTTATAACAGTGGTTATACATCAAATATAATAGAGGGACACAAAGTTCAATCAACAGATCGTGAAAGAATATTACATCGGTTTGTAAGGACTAAATTAGAGCAACAAATGAATTGTTAAAAAATAAGTTGTTAACCCGAGCAAATCGCTCATTGTAGTGATAAATGGTCCCGAGGCTAATGCCGGGTTAAATCCTAACCGATTGAGAATAAGGGGGGTAACTGTGCCTACAAAAGAAGAAAATAATACTACTACAAACAACGCAATGGAAACCACGAAAGAAAGTCGCTGATTTCCGAAAAACAACAAGGTAGTGGCCAATACTATCACAGAAAGAAAAAATCCATTTAGTAGCGCCACGCTAAAAACTTTTTTCAATCGCTTCAGCAAGCCTTCGTCCACAAAGCCAGGATTCACAAGGCTTTGCACAATAAGCGAAGATGACTGAATGCCCACATTACCTCCAGTAGCCTGAATGAGAGGTACGAAAAAGGCAATAGCTGTTATTTTTACTAGCTCCGCTTCGAAAAAAAACATAAACCGAGCACTCAACATGCCACCAAAAATTCCTATCAACAACCAAGGAAGACGCGCACGTGTATTCTTCCAAACGGTGTCATCTTCTTCTACATCTTCAGAAATACCAGACATGATTTGTCTTTCCTCTTCTGCCTGCTCGCTAATTACATCCACCACGTCATCAATAGTAATCCGCCCCACCAATTGCCCATGCACATTCACTACAGGAATAGACTCGAGGTCATATTTTTTCATGATCTCTGCTACCTCTGTATCTTCTTGATAGGTTTCAACGGATATTACATCGTCTTCATAAATATCTTTTACAATTGTTTTAGAATCGCTCAGAATTAGTTTCTGCAATGCAACTCGGCCTAATAATTTATCGTGATCGTCTACCACATACACAGCATAAAACTTTGTTACGTTTTCGGCCTGCTTGCGAATTTCCTCCACGCATTGCACTACCGTCCAGTTATCGCGGGCTTTAATTAATTCTTTGGCCATTAACCCCCCAGCAATATTCGCATCGTAGCGCAATAAGTCTATTACTTGCGATTTTAAATCGTCATCTAATCCGGCAATAATACTTTCACTGGTTTTGATGGGTAGTTCATTGAGAATATCGGCTGCATCGTCTGAATCTTGTTGGTTAACAATTTCAGTGAGCTCTTTCAATTCGTAAATAGAGAGAAATTTCTTTCGCGTGTCCGCATCCAAATCATTAATAATTTTGGAGCGCGTTTCGAGGGTAAGCAAATCGAGGACATACTTGGATTCCTCATCGTTAAACTCGTAGAGCAAAGAAGTAATATCAGCAGGGTTTACGTCCTGCAAGCTTTCGCGAATAAAAACTCCATCTCGCTCGTTCAGTGCTTGCTGAAATGTATCGCGAAACTCTTTGGTCAATTCAAATTCAACAAATTCCTTCACCTACCTTTCTCTATTAATTGTGTGAGTGATATAAACTGTTCTACCGATAGTTGCTCGGCACGTTTTTCCATAATGGGCAACAACGATACCGAAGTGGACAAATTTAAAGGTTTGAGTGCGTTTCTCAATGTCTTCCTTCTGTTTTGAAATCCTTGCTTCACCACTTTATGAAAGAGTACTTCATCACAGCCTAATGTTATTCTGTTATTACGCGTTAATCGGATAACAGCACTCATCACTTTAGGTGGTGGATGAAATACACCGGGTGGCACTTTAAATAAATATTGAATATCGTAATAGGCTTGCAGCAAAACACTTAATATTCCATACGTTTTACTTCCTTCCTTTTCTGCAATTCTATCGGCTACTTCCTTTTGAAGCATGCACACAATTTGTTTCACTTGACTTCGATGTTCTAGGGCTTTAAAAAAAATCTGAGAGGAGATATTGTATGGAAAATTACCAATGATGTAAAAGTCTCCTGCTATTAGTTTCCGCAAGTCTAATTCTAGAAAATCTCCCTCCACCAATCGGGGTGTTAATGTCGGAAACTTTTCTTTCAGGTAGGCGACAGACTCTCTATCTATCTCAATCAGCGTCAATTCAATGTTTTTCTTCTCTGTCAGAAAATGAGTGAGCACGCCTGTGCCAGGGCCAATTTCAACCACTGGACTAAGCTCTTGCGGCAAAACCAATGCTTCTACAATTTTAGATGCAATGTTTTGATCTTTTAAGAAATGTTGACCAAGAAATTTTTTAGGACGAACCACTGTTGAGATTCTAGATTTAGAAAGTTGAATGTTGAATTTTAAATTCGACACAAGGTAGAGTTACAATTATCAATTGACAATGGGTGGCTCCTAGTTTCTTGTTATTGGCGGTCAGTTACTGGTAACTAGTCACACGCAAACTATCATAGTAACTTCTGAGTTTTAAGTTAACTTGCTTGCGCAAAAAAATAATTTTCACAAATATGTCTTTACCCAGCTCGGACAAACCCCGAATCGGAATTACCCTTGGCGACCTTAACGGGATTGGTCCCGAAGTAATCATCAAAGCACTATCAGATCATCGTTTGCTTTCCATGATGACTCCCATTGTGTATGGTTCTACACGGGTATTATCCTATTACCGAAAGTTGATGAACCTGGAAGAGTTTAATTACAGCCAGGTAAAAACGAAAGGTCAATTTTTTCAAAAAGCTATCAACGTTGTTAATTGCTGGGAAGATATAATTGAAATACTCCCCGGCCAACCCTCGCGCCAAGCGGGCAAAGCCGCACTTCTTTCTTTGAAGAAAGTAGTTGAAGATGCTAAAGAAGGTTTGATAGATGGATTTGTAACGGGGCCAATAGATAAGAATACGATTCATGGCGAAGACTTCCCTTACCGGGGGCACACCGAATATCTTACGCAAGCCTTCGAAGCAGGCGAAAGTTTGATGCTGATGGTGGGCAACGATTTAAAAGTTGGCTTGGTTACAGAGCATGTTCCTGTAAAAGAGATTGCTTCATTTATAACCAAAGAAAGAGTAGAACTGAAGATTCGATTGCTGGAAATGTCATTGAAAAAAGACTTCCATATAGCTAAACCAAAAATTGCCGTCCTTGGATTAAATCCACATGCAGGTGATGAAGGTTTGCTAGGTACGGAGGAGAAAGAAATCATTAGTCCTGTAATTGCCGAATTGAAAAATAAAGGGAAACTCATCTTTGGTCCCTTCCCTGCCGATGGGTTTTTTGCTTCTGGGCAGTATACCAAATACGATGGCATTTTAGCAATGTATCACGATCAGGGATTGGTAGCATTTAAGACAATAGCCTTTGAAGATGGCATAAACTTTACTGCGGGTCTTTCCGTGGTTAGAACTTCTCCTGACCATGGAACAGCCTATAATATTGCAGGAAAAAATCTAGCGGATGAATCTTCGATGAGGCAGGCAATTTATACGGCTTGTGATATTGTAAAAAATAGACAAGAGCAGTTAGTGGATAAATAGTTGGCTCAAGCGATCAATAGAGCCGTTTAAATTTATTATAGCTCTAATCGTACTTCTTTTGATAGTTTTGATTCTTTCGATCGCAAAAAAATGGACATCGTAACTAAGAAACAACTTAATATCTTAATCCAGTTAGCAGAGGCAGACAAACATTTTGCGCGCGCTGAGAGAGAGATGATTTTCAAAATTGCGAAAGAGAGAAACTTTTCTGAACAAGATGTCAATGCCCTTATCAAGTCGCCAGAACCAATTGATACCCTAGGCGCCCTTTCTTACGATCAGAAGTTTGAATACCTAAGTGCCTGCATTGAATTAATACATATTGACAATAAACTATTTGAAAGTGAACTCATTTTTTGCAAAAGCATTGCTATTAAGCTTGGTTTCAAAAAAAATGTAGTAGATTATTTTGTTGAAAACTTTAGCAAAAAACCGCTAGTTGAGCTTAAATCAGAGGTTTTAGCTAAATATCTTTAACCAGCCTTGTTAATTAACCAACCAAACTTGGCAAAAAACCCAGTCTTAGGGTCAAAAATTCAATAAATCCTGATAAATTTGCCCCTCGTTTTAAAACCTTGGGGTTGAATGATTTTAGTATCAATATTCTAGGATTAAGCAAAAAAGAGCATTCTTTTAATTTTCATTTAAGAGAGAGCTTTTTTGCGAAATACGGAACGGAAGTAGTTTCGAAAGGAGAATTTGATGCCATAGTTGTTCTGGATAAACGAGAAACGCTCATTGAAGCTAGTTTTAGTATCAACGGAAAAGCAAACTTGATTTGCGACAGAAGTCTGGATCCGTTTGATCATCCGATAGAAATGGAGAAAAAACTCAGGATCAAATTTGGAGAAACAGCAGAAGAAGTAAGTGATGAGATTATCATCATTCCTCATGATCAAGTTTGGCTAAATGTTGGGCAGTTTATGTATGAATTTATTGTGTTGGAAATTCCGATCAAGAAAATTCACCCTCGATTTGCGGAAGATGATGATGACTTATCTGCTGACTTAAAACTGATCTACCAGTCTGAAAAAAGTGAAGACGACATAGATCCCCGATGGGAACAATTGAAAAAGTTAAAATAAATAGTAATTAAACAAGTATAGGTTATGCCAAATCCCAAACGAAAAACCTCCAAAACCCGCAGAGATAAAAGAAGAACTCACTATAAGGCTGTAGCAAAACAATTCGCTATAGATCCTATAACAGGAGAAAGTCATCTACCTCATCGTGCGCATTGGCACGAAGGTAAATTATACTACAAAGGAAATGTAGTAATGGAAAAAGAAGTGGCGTAAACGGCCAGAATGGTACTTTTATTTAATAAGATCTGTTTAAAGTGTTCGTTAACCTTTGCCTTTAAAAGCAAAACGTTCTAAGTGTGTTTAATAAATGCCCGGTATTACTACTGGGCATTTGTATTTTATATAAATACCTGAAAAAAGAAAGCAGGTAAAAATTTATGAGTAAAATAAGAGCTGCGATTACCGGAGTAGGTGGCTATGTGCCGGATTACATTCTAACCAACAAAGAGTTAGAAAAGATGGTAGAAACCACCGATGAGTGGATTACCTCTCGCACCGGAATTAAAGAAAGACGAATTCTAAAAGGCGAAAACCAAGGCGTATCGGTATTGGCTATTGAAGCCGTGAAAGATTTGCTTACAAAGACCCACACTAATCCTGCAGAAATTGATTTAATTATTTTTGCCACCATTACGGCCGACATGACTTTTCCAGCATCGGCCAATATTGTGGCCACCGCGGTGGGAGCTACAAATGCCTTCAGCTATGATTTAGGTGCGGCCTGCTCAGGATTTATTTATGGATTAACTACAGGCGCCAGTTTTATTGAAGCAGGTCGTTACAAAAAAGTAATTGTTGTTGGTGGCGACAAGATGTCTGCCATTTTAGATTATACTGATCGCACTACTTGCATTATATTCGGTGACGGGGCAGGATGTGTGCTACTAGAACCAACTACAGAGGAAGTTGGCGTGATGGATTACATCTTGAAAAGCGATGGAAGTGGCGAAACCTTTTTGCACATGAAAGCAGGCGGAAGCAGGATACCCGCATCTCACGAAACAGTAGATAAACATTTGCACTATGTATATCAGGAAGGATCTTCTGTTTACAAGTTTGCAGTAACTAACATGGCAGAGGTAGCTGCTCAGGTGGCCGAGCGAAATAATCTTACTAAAGAAACTATTAATTGGCTTGTGCCACATCAGGCTAACAAAAGAATTATTGATGCAACGGCTAGCCGTGTAGGCATAGCAGAAGATAAAGTAATGATGAATATCGAGAAGTATGGAAACACTACTGGCGGAACTATTCCATTATTGCTTTGGGACTATGAAAAAAAATTAAAGAAAGGTGATAATTTATTAATTGCAGCCTTTGGTGGCGGATTCACGTGGGGTTCCGTTTTTGTAAAATGGGCGTATGATGGCAGTAAAAAGTGAGAGGTTTCAACTTCTCACTATTATATTCTAAATTTTAAAAAATGTATGGCAACTGTATCTGATCTCAACAAAGGAAGTTATGTTCGCTACAATGGCGAAGTAGTACAGGTAGAAGAAATGCAACACAGAACTCCGGGAAACTTGCGTGCTTTTTATCAGTTAAAAATGAGAAGCCTTCGCACCGGTAAAATTGTAGAAAATCGTTTTCGTCCAGGAGATTCGATCGAACAATTGAGAGTGGAGACAAAAGAGTATCAATATCTTTATCAGGATGGTGATAGCCTTGTTTGCATGGATAACACAACATTTGAACAAATTTATTTGGATAAGGTTCTTCTGGGAGAATCTGTTAACTACATAAAAGAAGGTGTTACGTTATTGATTGCCTTTGAAAACGGAATGGATCCCATTACAGCAGAAGCTCCTGCACATGTTAATTTTATTGTTACTTACACTGAGCCCGGTATGCAAGGTGATACTGCTACCCGCACACTAAAAGCAGCAACCATTGAAACAGGTGCTGAAATCCGAGTTCCTTTATTTGTGAACACAGGAGATAACATTAAGATTAAAACAAGTACAGGCGAATATGTTGAACGCGTTAAATAATTAAAAGCATGGCTACTAAAAAAGACATCAACACAAAAATAATTGCAAGTAAAAAACCTGCGACTCAAACTCAATCAGAAATGAAAACGACCGAGATACGTGACCTTATCGACTTCATTGCGCACTCTGGCTTGAACGAGGTAAATATTGAAACCAGCGAATTAAAACTACATGTGAAGCGTGAGCCCGATCAAAAGGTAATGAAAGCCTCCGCTCCAGTTCTAACCTCACCTGTAATTGCGCAGCAGGTACCTGCTCAAATTAGCACTCCGCCAGCTCAACAGCAGCCGCCCCCAAAAGTAGAAAAGGTAGCAGCGGCCACTAAAGGAGTAGAAATTAAATCGCCCATGATCGGCACTTTCTATCGCACCTCTAATCCAGATTCACCTCCATTTGTTTCTGTAGGAGATAAAGTTGCTAAAGGACAAACGGTTTGTATTATCGAAGCGATGAAACTTTTTAACGAAATTGAATCGGAAGTATCAGGTACAATCGTCAAGGCGATGGTAGAAAATTCGTCACCAGTAGAATACGATCAAGTATTGTTTGTGGTAGAACCAGACTAAAAATTAAGGCATGAGATGTTAGATTTAAGGTCATGTAACTGATCTCTCTTACGTCTCACGTCTTACGTCTCACATCTTAATGAATTGTCATGTTTAAAAAAATACTAATAGCCAATCGTGGCGAAATTGCTTTGCGAATTATTCGCACTTGCAAAGAAATGGATATTAAAACAGTAGCGGTTTATTCTACTGCCGATAGAGAAAGTTTGCACGTACGCTTTGCTGATGAAGCCGTTTGCATTGGTGCACCACCTAGTAAAGAATCTTATCTTAATATTCCTCGCATTATTTCTGCGGCTGAAATTACTAATGCCGATGCCATTCATCCGGGCTACGGCTTTTTATCTGAGAATGCTGAATTTTCTTCGGTGTGCCATGAGTATGGAATAAAATTTATTGGCCCCACTCCTGACATGATCAGGTCCATGGGAGATAAAATCACTGCCAAAGAAACGATGATCAAAGCAGGCGTGCCATGCATTCCTGGTTCAGAGGGATTATTAGAATCTGTAGAGCAAGGCATTGCTCTAGCAAAAAAAATAAAATTCCCGGTGATTGTCAAAGCAACTGCTGGCGGTGGTGGTAAGGGGATGAGGATCATCAACAATGAAGATGAATTTAAAAAAGCGTGGGACGATGCCAAGCGCGAAGCAGCAGCATCTTTCGGTAACGATGGATTGTACTTGGAGAAATTTGTAGAAGAACCTCGCCACATAGAAATTCAAGTAGTGGGCGATCAATATGGAAAGGTGTGTCACCTTTCTGAGCGTGATTGTTCTATTCAAAGAAGGCATCAGAAATTAGTAGAAGAAACTCCTTCACCTGTGGTGTCGCAAGAGTTAAGAGATAAAATGGGGCAAGCCGCCATACAAGGTGCGAAGGCAATTAACTACGAAGGCGTTGGCACGATTGAATTCTTGGTAGACAAGCATGGCGATTTTTATTTCATGGAAATGAATACGCGCATTCAAGTTGAGCATCCTATTACCGAGGAAGTTACAGATTACGATTTAATTAAAGAACAAATTAAAGTAGCGGCTGGCGTTCCTATTTCGGGCAACAACTACTACCCAAATTTATATGCGATGGAGTGCCG
>JANYHI010000062.1 GCA_025359125.1 Cytophagales bacterium | reverse complement strand
ATTACAAGTAAGCATAAGAACAATCTCAACCTAGCAGTAGCGTAATTACAAGTAAGCAGTAGAACAATGTCAACCTCGTAGTAGAGCAATTACAAGTAAGCAGTAGAACAATCCCAACCTAGCAGTAGTGCAATTACAAGTAAGCAGTAGAACAATGTCAACCTCGTAGTAGAGCAATTACAAGTAAGCATAAGAACAATCTCAACCTAGCAGTAGCGTAATTACAAGTAAGCATAAGAACAATCTCAACCTCGTAGTAGAGCAATTACAAGTAAGCAGTAGAACAATCTCAACCTCCTTTCTATAAACCCACAATATGCGTTAGAAAAATTAGCTCCGATATTTATGTCGGGGAGCAAATAAAGAAAAGCCTAAATGGCTTTAGCCCAATATTTTTTTTGACTAAAGCCAACTATCTACCGACTCTGCCTTTGCGGGTGTTCTTCACCCGCAAATAGTTTGTAAGGGTTAGTTTGTAAGGGTTGGCGGTGAAGAATACCACCAACCAGTCAGAAACATAAAAAAAGCCCCGCATGTTGCGGGGCTTTTCGGTGAAGTAGGTTTAGGTTAATGTACTACAATCACTTTCTTTCTTACAACCGATCCTTCATCGGTGAGTATTTCAACAATGTACACTCCGCTCGCCAAACCGAACGTACTTACAGTCTTAGTATTTTTTCCGGTAGGTAAAACTCCCGCATCAATGGTTTGCCCTACTTGATCAATCATTCTCACGTTGGCATCGGCTCTAAGCGCCCGAGGCAACTCAATCGTAAACTCCTGGTTAGCCGGGTTAGGGTAGAGGTTCACACTTTCTGGTGTGAGTTGCTCGATGCCTGTAACGGGAGTAGGTGGAGTAATATTTTGAAATAACTCTGCCTGGTACACTTCTTTGGTTGAATCTTGAAGGAAGATTACCACCGATAAATTATTGCTGTAAAATTTATCTGCTACCCATGTAAACTTATCAGTGGTGTTTACTTTTCCATTCGGACCTAGATGTACGGATACCCCATTTTTAAAGGTTCCTTCCTTATACTTTGTTCCAATAGCATTTGGCAACATAGCTCTTAGCACATAATCAAATTGAGTTTCTCCGGTTGTGATAGAGGGCGTACCTGTTAATTGTGATTTTAGAATGGAGGCTTCTAACACACCAATGTATAGCGTAGTACCGCCCTTCATGTCTTTAGCCGGTATAACATTCACATCAACTTCAATTGTACCCTTTGCATTATTCGAAATAGCCGTTGTATTATTTGTTAAGAAATCTGCATTAGCCAAATTAAGAGTTTGTAGATCATAAGCCCCTTTGCCCCAGTTTTGAAATAATTCAGAGCTATTTTTATATTGATTGTGCTGTCCATCTAAATATGCATATGGTACTTGACTTACATTATAATATAGAGCTCTTGAGCTAGGGTCGGCAGGATTCAAAGCATTAAAAGGATCTTTTCCTAAGAATCCAATATGATAATTAATGTTAACCAACTGAGTGCTACTTATTTGTTGGGCTGTAAAGGCTTTTATATAATCTACCTCATCTTTTAATTGTTTATTCCTTACAGAGTTTGGATCTGTATCAGGAGTTAAATCTGTAGTCGTGAAATTTTCGAATAGGATGGTTCTAGTTCGGCTTCCAACTCTAACGCTATCTATCGTAATTCCCTTACCACCTGCATTTAAAGCGGAGAAAGCAAATCTTAGGATAACTCTACTATTTGTATTTGGCAAAGCAGAAGTAATGTCTTCTAATGCATGCTTAGGTTCGGTATATCCTAATTTATCTGTCCAGCCATAACTAAATGCATTATCTGAATTAGTATAGCCTGTTCCTGGGTTTGAAGGAAGGCCAGAACGGTTATACCAGAATAACCCAGGGGAAGGAGACGAAGTTGCACCTGGTGTAGTTCCTAGAGTTTTCCAAGCTTTGTTTTTATCCTGGATATTTAATTGGTCTTTGGAATATTGAACAACAAGGCCTTCACCTGCGGTTAAATCTAAATAACTTCTAAGCGACATAACTGGCCTTGGAATAGTGGATAAATCTAAACAGGCAGAATAAAGTGCCGATTTCTCGTTAGCAGTATAATTAGAAGTTGTAGTCCACTTACCTAGGGCGGCTGGATTATTCCACACCCAAGATGACTTACCTCCATCAGCAATTGATAATGGCACCGCCCCGCTGATATCAAGAGTTAGCCAGCCACCATTTGTACTAAAGTACTCATTAAATGCAGCTGATTTAGTAGGTGTTACAACTGGGAGCTGCGCAACACTCTTTACTTTGTAGTTTGAGCAGCCAAGGTCGGTAATGGTAGTCAATTTCACCTTATAGAAATTAGCTGTTTGATAAGTGTTACTCACATTGGTTGCTCCAGTTGCGCCATTAAGATTTCTGCCATCTGTTGCACCAACGGGTCTGTTAAATGGAGCTGGAGGATTTGTAATGGTTAAGTCAAAGCCAGTATACGTTTGGGTATTAGGATTTGCAGTATTAAAATCCCATAAAAACTTATGCGCTTTGCCCGATGTTACAGTACCAGGGGTAGAGGACGCATCAACAAAAATAGTTGCATCGGTAACGCAATTTCCATAGAAAGAGAAATCTACGGTTGGTAAATCTCCAACTGTAAGTGTAATAGATTTAGTACCGATGGTTGTTCCTTGTGGAATATTTTGAGGAATTGAATTACAACCATAATTTGAAATGATGTCTAGTTTAACATCATACGTATTTGATTTGGCAAAAGTGTGACTAGGTGCAGATAGATTAGAAGTGTTTGCACCCGAGTTAGCATCTGAGAAATTCCATGCATATTTAAAACCTACATTATTTGCAGAAGTAATTGATGTTCCATTTATAGTGGAGGAGGTTGCATTAAAGTCTATTTGATTATTGGCACATATTGCTAGTGGATCAGATGAATTAGGTGAATTAACACCGTTTACAATACTTCTCGCAGTAAAATTAGTAATTGGGTTGGGTGCAACCCTAATTATCAAATAACCAGTACCAACAGCAGGAGAGTTGTTGGCTTGATAAGTGTAGGTTACAAGAATATCATTATAGTTATTTCTTATATTCACATCTGTCGGATCTATAGTCATTGTGCCGTTATTGTTATCAACAAAACCAGTAGTTATTGATACGCCTGAATTTGAAGTAAAATTGTAACCAGCATATTTATATATCGCAAATTTCCCGACTGATGCTCCTCCATTTGCCTGAGGAAATGCAATTAGTGAAATAGTTCCACCAAATTCGCAGAAGACGGCAGTTCCTTTATAACCACTTGGGTATTGTGAAGGATTGAGTGTAGGAGCTTTTGCAATTGCAGCATCAGCCAAATCATACGGAGGACTATTTGGAGATTGAATTTCAATGATTGGCACTGCGGGCACAAACAATTCTACATCCTGTTTGAAAGGCACAAAAATAGAATTGTCAGCGGCATTCATATAAAGCCCGGTAAATTCAATTTTTCCTGGCGAGCCTCCATCCCAGAAATAATTTCCGAAAGGTGAGCTTTTCTTGAAATAATCATAAACATTCTTAATCGGAAGGGTACTGTTTGGTGCAGGGAATGGTGTGGACGTAACAGTTGCCGTTGATGCATTTAATATATTGGCATATTCCCAATTGGCTTGGGTAAAAGCGCTACCAGTAAAAGTATTCAATGGTAAGGATTGAATTAACGTTCTCCAATTAGTTCCAGAGATTAGCTGAGATGATTTACTAACAGCATTCAGGGCTACTTCACTCAATGGCAAATCGGCTTGTAACTCTAACAAAGAATAGCCAGCTTTTTCAATTGCTGTCAACGTTTGAATAGGGGTTACTGCGTTTGCCTCACCAGAATTACCAGTGATATTTGAAAAATTTGAAGTATTAAAATTAGTATTAACAATATCTTGTACAGTGCCAAGTATAAAAGGTTGGCCAGTAATTTGATTAATGTGCCCCACAGTTGGTAATCCAAGTTTTGTAGAGATGGGACTGTTGTGATCATAAACTATATACTGCTCACTTTGCACAAAGGCACATCCATTTACATCTGTGTGTTCCATTACAATATTGAACGGTGCATCTTTTACTACTGCTCCCAGGGTAAGCAAATCACCGCTTACACCAGCTCCGCTAAATGTACTGGCCAGAAAATCTTCTGCAATACTAAACGATTTTGAAATTGGCTCCAGTCTAACCTGTGTACTAAAGTTATCTGGTATCGCATTTACTTTTCCAAAAATGGTCGCGCCATTTCCAAGCATATAAGAAGCTGCGCTTGAATTAGCGGTTATTAGAGGGTAGTTGGTATAGTAAGGTGAAATCGTATTGGTATTATTCCAATATGAGTTTGTAAAATCGGGTACTATGGTAGGGATGGATATCCCGATGGTTCCTAATTTTAATGGAATATTAGCAGGTGTTTTGTTAGTGATGGCATCATTTCCATAGAACCATACAATATCTCCTTGTGGAGGCAAAGCGCCAGTAAGAGGTGCTCGCTTTCCTATTACTCGCAATCCTGAAATTGAGATTACATCATAATTACTTGAGCCACTATTGTTAAACCTAATCTGCAAAATTGTATTGCTGCTAAATGTAAAATTAGTCGTAGAACCAATCCCAACACCGGTAGTAATATTTACAAAATCATTAGTGGCAGGCCCTAAAGAAATTGACAAAGGATTAATGGGATTAAGATTAGTATCAAATTCGTAACCTGGTGGCAGCAAAATATTCACCGTTTGATCTCCAGTCTGCTGAAAGAAATTCTTTCCAAAGGAAAGGCTTTCCATTATCACCATTGGTTGTGTTAACGTGGTGTAGCTATCAGGGCAAATTTGGTAGAGTGGTAGGGTTGATGTAAGACTAAGACCACTAGTAGAAGGGTCTACAACCGTTGCACCTTTAATCAAATTCGCATTATAGTAAACAGGAGAACCTGTAGGGACACCTGCAGGGGCAACTACATTGTTTTCGGTGTAAATAAATACATCATAGTCCAACGTAGAGGAAAGTGAAGCGGCAAATTCAAAAGTTTGCTGTGGCCCAAATGAGCCACCAGCAGGAGGCTTAGGTACACCCAGTTGATTAATAAGCACTGCGAAAGGAGTGTTCAAACTCCCCGATACCATACCACTTTTAATCTGTGCTCCTGTAAAGGTAGTGGCAGTGTAAGTATTTGAGTGTGGCAAGATTAGGAAATAAGCGGTACCCGCTTCACTAAAGGTAGCCGAGACTGTTGCAAGGGCTGTGTTGTTAAAAGGACTTGAAACATCGCTGACAATAGGAGCTGTGTTACTCCATGTTTTAAAATACAAAGTAGAATTATCGCTTACTCCGCCAAAGAAATTTAACTGAACATCAGCAATACCAGCTCCTTTACCATTTAATTGATTGTATCCAGCTTGAACTATGTTAACATAATAAACATGATCATTCAGTAATGGTGTAGAAAGAAATTGAGTTGGCTGCCCAACAGCGCAAACATTGAAAGTAAGTTGACCGTAAACCGCATTGTTATTGATTGTCTGGCCATTAGCAGCAACGATTGCCTGCACTTGAGTGCCACTTACATCGAGGTACAAATCAGCTACTTTTTGTGAATTTGTTCTGTCATAAATGGATGCTGTAGGGGTAAGGCCATTAGTAGGATCGTCAAGCACTCCAACGTTAGTATCAAATTGTAATACGAGCTTAGGTTTTGTTGGTAGTGTGCCAGCAAGCCTTACGGGATCAACGTTGGATTGGGGCGTGAATGGACTTGTTAATATGTTGGGGTAAATGTTCTTGTCTGCCAAAAGCTTAGGTGGGTTTGCCGAGGCAAAATTAAATTCTATCCCATCTATCTCTTTGGCACCCCCAGAAGTATTGGGCGTACCTATTTTTGATCCAATACTATAAGCGGTTCCGTTAGATACCAAAATGTTTGCATCTGTGGTTGAGCCAAAGCCCGCGTCAACCAAATATGGGATAAGCGTTTGTGTAGCCCCGTTGGTTGTAGATGAGACGTCTACTTGCAAGACAATATTAGCTGGTGTGCTGAGAGAGTTTGAATTTGGGAGATTTACAAAACCCGAAAGGTCAACATTTATTAGATCAAATTCACCAGGGGTGGTAGAGGCACCTATGGTATAGGTTCCGCCCTTGCTTATTATATCTATTCCATTGTATAAAATTTTAAAGGTAGTGCTATTGAATACCGTAACAGATGTGCTAGGTTTATAATACCAGTTTTTTCCAGCAGATGCACTAGAACTATGAGAGCCTGTTTTGAAGCCAATAGTAAATTTATTTAGCTTAGGCTCGCTTCCTTGAATGCCCGTTGCCGTAAAAGTGAATCCAAAAATGGAAAGGCCTGTTTTTCCACCTTTTAAATTAGCTTGTCCTGTAGCATCTGGTGATGCAGATAATGCGGTTGTAGATGCATCGTATTGCACTGTGGTATTGATTACTTGTACAGCATTGCAAAACTGAGATTTACCCGTATTGTTAATAGGGAATTTGCTATCTAGAACAGGCTGTATTGGTAGCACGGCTAGAGAGTTTTTGGTTTGCACTCTTACAGTTCCATCGCCAGTAGAATTATAGATCATGCCCTTAAGATCAAGTATACCCGCTACAAACCCTGTAGTAGGCAAAGTAATAACCGTACCGTTTCCGTCTGTTAGCTTAATGCCTCCACTTGCAGGAGTGTCTGTAACAAAATTAGTATCTACGTTTCCATTAGTATCTCTTGCCGTTACCTTACCCGCAGTTACTGTTGGTAGCAGTGGATCAAGACCGACTGGCGAAGGCGCTAAGCCTGCAAAAGGGCTAGGTTGATTAGCTGGAAGAAAATCCAAACTAGTAGCTACCACATCAATTTTTCCAATAGTTCCGGCACCACCACTATGTGTTTGGCCTCCAATAAATGGCCCCACATTTCCGACAATACCTATTCCGGAGTTTGCGGGGTTTCCGTTAAAGAATTTGGAGCCTGTACCAACAGCAGCGGCAATTAAATCAGCTTTAATGATATCACCATCTGTTATAGAAGGTGCGGTATTTTTAAAACTCACCCTTACACTTAAGGGCACTTCTCCATCATCTGATGCGGTAACTAAAATTGGGTTTGTTGCGGTAGCCTGTGGTTGGCTCCAGGTAAAATCATAAAACGGAGTGGCGTTGGTAATTACGCCTGAGCCGTTGTTATACGTGGTAGCATCCAACTCAGTGCCGGGGATTTCTACTCCGTTACTGTAAAGTGCTATTCTGCGAAGCGTATAAGGCGCATAAAATCTTATTGTTACTGATGTCAGCGCAGTGGTTGCTGCATCTGAATCGGTATTCGGAAGTAAATCTCCAGAATCGGTAAATGTATTGAGTGGCGCGGTGGTCGATCCGTTGTTATAGATAAAAGAAGAACTTCTGCTACCATCTACCAACAATATTCTGAGGAGCTCATAACTAGTTCCTGTATTCTGAATATTTGAATTCTCTTGGTAGTTGACATAACCAATTGTAGGCGGTGTGGCAAACGCAGAAAAGGTAGGGTCTGCAACAATTGCTGATTCAAATGAAGTTTTAACATCTATACCAGGGGCAGGAGAAATGCCCGTAATAGCCCCAGCATCAACACTAGCGCCTCCGCTATTAGCGGCTCCTCCATTAATTACTAATTGGGTTAAGGTAGTACCAGATGTAAACTGGAATGCCCCCGGGTAATTTAGAATACCACCAACAAAATTACCAGAAGGCAGATTTAAAACAGTATAGTCTGATGTGTTACCCGTAGTTAAGTGCAATGCCGGAATGCTAGAAGCACCGTTGTAATCAGCATCTAAATTTAAAAAGGCATCTTGCGCCTGAACGGTTACAGCAATTGGAACATTGATGCTCGCGGTACTTGGCACTGTCGTGTAAATGATTTGAGTTGCCACCACTTCAATCTTATTTTGGTTGCTACTTACACTAGACTGAATGCCAACGGGGGTAGTTGTTCCGAACTGAGAAGAAGAGACAGCGGCAGCAGTTACAGACACAACCCTAAAAGTTACTACTTGGTTATCGGGTACACCTAACCCTTTAAAAGTTGCCTTTACAGTAAGATTTGTTGCACTTGGATTATTATTATCTGGTGTAGAGAATGGATTTGTAAATGAACTAAAGGTGATATCTCCAGTGATAGTATTAATAGTGGAGGCAACATCTAAATCTTTAATTTCAGTGGCGCCATCATATAGGGCAAGGTTTCTCAAATTCTGCCAATTGGTAACATTTAGTGTAATAGCGGTAAGCTTTGTAGCCGATCCATCAGAGTCATTAGAAGCACCTCCATCTCTAACTGTGAAACGTTCCATGGCTATGCCTGTTGTATTTGTTATGTTCGCTACTTGATTATTTGCCGCATCGTATAAAATGTTGGTGGGGTAGGTAAAACTAATATCTCTTACGATATCGCTAGAGCCCGAGTAATTCAACTTAAAGTTATTACTGGTGCCAGTTAATGCCCCACTAGTTAACATCAAATTGGTAGTAGCTCCGTTAACTCCTCCTGCTGAACTTAATACTTGCAGGCTTGAATTAAAAGTTAGTAAGCCATTTAGAACAGTTACTGCTGCATTAGCTAGAGGATAGGTGATTGTAGGATTTCCTTGAACTGTTACTGCTGTGTTAAAATCTAAGTCTAAATTTTGATTCGCATCTCTTGCTTTGGCAGTAGGGGTTGGGCTAAGCGGTGCGTCATAATCTTGATTTGCATTTGTAGCCCACTGTGTTATAAAATCCAATTTACTTGCAGTAACAATTACTTTATTTAGTCCGTCTCCTGTGTTGGTTGAACTATTTGCGTAAGTGCTGGATTGATTAGGCGTGCCGTATATGCCTAGGCCACCCTGATTAATTGAAAACGCAAAGTCTTTATTATCTAAAATATCAAGCAAGGCAGGGTCTACTGGGTTCTTTAACCAAATGCGAAGTTGATAGTTTTTTGATCCACCATCGGGTACGGTTTGCATCACTGGCGGAAGTGTAAAGTCTAATGATGAAGTATTGATGCTTGTTACATTAACCGTGTTTATTCCATCTGATAATTGAGCGCCCGCGATTGTTTTTGTCCAGTCATCAAAAGTGGCAACATCACCACCACCATTAGTACCATTGTTTGGATCTTGTGAAATTGTGATGCTAGGAATGATGGTTGGCAGTCCATCATTGTTTGTAAAATTAATTCCGTCTGCACCCACATCATCGCTAACCGCAAAGTCAAAGTTAAAGGCAGCAGGAAGCGAATTGGTGATGGAAGAAAAGCTTGCTAACTCTAAACCGGGCGCAGTAGGGCCTTGCGAAATAGATGTTAAGTTTGAGATTACTGGCCACACGTTTGTGCTTGTTGCGGCAGTTACTGTTGGCGATCCGTTGCCAGTTACTACAATTTGAGTATTCAAAGTAGTTTGAGACCCAGTTGTAAAGCTGAGGGTTTTTAACGTCAACTTTCCGTTGGTAAATGGTAGGGAAGATGTTGATTGAGTGAAGCCTTGTAACGGGTTAGAAATAGTGCCCGTATTGCCATTGCCACTAGTGTAATCCAAGTCTAGATTATTATTTACATCTAGTGCGTATACTTCCGGATTTTGAGCAGTACTGCTAGAGAATGGAATACCCACACCGATCTGAGATTGTGGATTGGTGTTGGTAGGTGCAGTGCCGGCAGTATTATAAACCAGTTTACTGGCTACAACTTGGATCTGGTTAGCACCCGATTGAAGACTAGGTTGTGTGCTTACAAGTCTGCTGCTTTGTTGATTACTGTTACTTACATCATTGTAAGTAAGATTGGCTGCGACTGTTGGATCAACCTTAAAATCGAGGTTGAGTCCATCAACGGTAACGGCTAAGACGTTGCTCAGGTCGTTTCTCAACCAAACTTTTAAGGTATATGTTTTTGGGGAAGGGGCTGCAATGGCATCGTCAATAAATCCAAGATCTGTATTTACTGATGACGGAATAGATGAAAAAGTGATATCAGAAGAATTAACCGTTCCTGCAACGGTGTTTGTACCATCGAACAATTCTGCCCCTGCAATTACATTCTGCCAATTGGCCAACGCAGCACTATTGCCAGTTCCTTGTGTGATAACCAACTGAGAAAATTTAAATGGAGAATTGTCTGCATCCCAATCGGAATTGCCACCTCCTACAGGGAGGGAATAGGTAACTTTTATTTGTCCGATGGAACCAGCACCGCTAAGAAAGGAAGCCCCTGTTCCGCCACCTCCACCACCCGGAAATCCTCCAATTACACCGGGAGAATTTTGAAATCCAATGCCACCAGAACCTCCTGATACAGGTGCAGCACCCCCAACAAAGCCGCAACCCCCACATGCCCCAACTGGTGCTGAATTTCCTGCATTACCATTTGCGAAAACTCCAGCCGATGAACCTCCACCACCAGCACCGTTTGGCCCCATAGGAAAGGGACCTGTTCCGTTATTAGTAACAAGATTTCCTCCACCACTTCCACCATTACCTCCCGAAAATTTTACATCTCCAATTCCAACAACTGCTTTGCCGCCCAAGCCAAAATTACCCGGACGATAAATACCTGCGTAAGAAGTTCCGTAATATGCGAAATAAGTTCCTGACTCGCCTCCATCTCCGCCATCTGCCACAACCAACGAACTACCAAAGATGCTTGATCCGCCTTTCATTCCAGGAAAGCAGCAAGTTGTAGGGTTAGGATTAACAGACGCCCCTCCTGTGCCAACCGAGTAGTTATATGAATTACCGGGGCTCACCGTCAACAATGAACGACTATAGGCACCTCCGCCACCACCTTGGCTTCCTCCTCCATAAACATTATCCCATCCACCAGCTGATCCACCAGCTCCCCAAGCCTCCACAATTACACTAGTCACTCCAGCTGGCACAATGAAAGTTCCGCTTGTAGTAAACGTTTGTGTAACGTCAGAAACAGCCGCAACAACATGGGAATTAATTTGTTGCATATTACCAAGCGTTAAAAGTTGTGCATTACCAATGGCTGCCGAATAGCTTATTGTAGTGCCTGCCGTCCACTGGCCATCAGCTGCGCTGATTAATGTAATGGTATTGGTTGTGCCCTTTCCGGAATAGACAGCACTCGCAACGGTACCCGTACTTGATGTGAATCCGGTTACGCTTGCGCCTTCTAACAAGGTCAGTTGTTCCCTTAGCGTGAAAGTAATGGATTCCTGAGCAAGTCCATTTGGATGGAGGGTCATTACATTAGGTGATATTGGATCTTGGCCATCGTCATAGATGGTAAATTGCATAACATTTACGCTATTGTTATTAGCATTCTTAAGAGAACTGATCGGGACTGGAGTTGAATTGAGTAAGACTGAACTTAGTGAGGCGGTTGTGGTGGCCACCGCATTCTTTACACCCGGAGTCGTAGTTTCATAATCAATGTTGTCATTGCTGTTGTTTGCTCCCAAAGCATATTTATACACCCTAAAATCATAGCTGGTTCCAGAATTCAAGCCATTGAAGGTGGCTGTATTAGTTCCTAAAACGTAAGCGATATTCTGAGCCAAAGCACCATCACTTATATAGTGGTGGCTACCAGTGGCAGGAACTACATCTTCTAGTATGGGAAAAGATCCACTTGTGGTCGGTTTTGCAAGAACAAGAAAATGTGTAGGCACAGGTGTTGTAGCAGTACCCGTCCAGATCAATGTTATTGAATTCCCTGTAATATTGGAAGTATTGATCGTGATGGCTTCTACAACAGGCTGCGGTAAAGCAATAGTATAATAAGTATTTCCTGAAAATGCTGTGGTAAAATTTCCATTTCCGATACCTGAGCCACCCACCGGATTCCCCGCCACGTCAACAACATTATCCTTCTCTGTAAAATCAACTCGAATTAAGCCTTGACCACTACCGCCAGTCAACGTTATATCAACAAAATTAGATGCTGTTGCCGCACCGGTAGGGTTTGAAAAAGCTACGGTTCCTGTTTTTGCTACTTGGAAGTTATTATTTCCACCTGAATACTGAATGCCAGAAACAGGCTCGCTAAATGTGACTCGATAAGTAATGTTAGATGCTGATGTTCCATTAGAGGTACTCCAAATGTTTGTAGTTGGTGGTGCTACTATAGCAATAGACTGTACAGTTGGCGGTGTTACATCTTGTAGAGTATAGGTGATTCCTGTCTGTGTAGATCCTGTTACGGTTCCTGCAGAAACAGTGATATTGGAGGTTTGTATTGAGAAATTAATAGTTGGGTTTGCACTTGGAAAATAGGGGTCTACATCGCAGACCAGGAAAAAATATTTTGGGGTTGAAGAAACGGGTATACTTAAGGTGGAAAACGTAAGGGAACTTGAAGTTGCCTCCTGTATCGCTCCAGTAAAATTATCAGTTGTATTGCTATATAATTTAAATCCGGATAATAAATTAGTTGGGCTAACACTGCTATTAAATATCAATTGGGAAACCGTAAGAGGAGAGCCTGAAGTAGTCAAGCTAAATTTTAATACTGCATTGGTGGCTACCCCCGCTGTAATAGAACCTGTAGTACTATTAGTAAGTGGCGAAGCTGACATGGTAGCGGTAGAAGACGCCAAATTTGTAGTAGCTATTACAGTTATTGAATTGGAATTGGGTGAGGTAAGCGTAGGTGAGGTAATACTCACATTCATAGTGGTAGTACCAGTGTTATTAAATTTAAAACCCGATCCGGTAAAGTTGGCGATACCCGAAATAAAAGCTGCGGGCGCGCTTGCAGGCCCAATACTTCCATTGGAAGTGCCTACAGTTAACGCATTATTCAATAAATCACGGTTAGTGTTTGCATCTATCGCTTCAAAAATAGGTTGAGTAGCCAGTGCTACGGTAGCGGTTGCCGAAGTGCTTGGCTGTTGGTTAATACGTATAGCGGTTGCGGTTACATCAAAAGTATTATTAGCTGCACCTGAATTTGTTGTTGCCCCAGGCGCATACCCACTTTTACCTGTAACTATTGCAATATCAGCCGTAGAAAGGGAGAGAACCAAATGTTTGCCATCAATCGTGGTAGGTAGGCTTCCTCCTAGCGAAGTCTTAAACCATAATTTAAGCGTATAAGTTTTATTTCCTCCATCTGGAATGGTACCAAGATCATTGATGTCTGCATTATCATTAGGGTCACCGTAGTTAATTCCGCTTATCGTTATTCCGGTACTTGTTATTACGGCCGTATTGTGCTCGCTGGGCCCACTTCCATGATTATCGTATAATTCTGCACCTAGTACAAACTGCGTAAAATCGGTAAATACAGGATCATTGCCCATTCCTGCTGTTCCCAATCTAAACGTTAAACTACTTAGTCTTGAAGAAACGTTATCATCGCCCAAGTCAGTAGAAGTCCAAGTAAAAGCAGTTACTTGAGTAGGTTGTGTATTTGCAATAGAAGAAAGCGTTGCGGAACCTGTTCCAGCAGTTAAAGTTGAACTTAACGATGCAGAAGGCGTAGTAAAATCATTTGTCGCAGGTGACCCAATTAAATAACAATTGCCTGTTGAATTAAACTCAAATACTTTAAAATTGTAAGCAACGGTTCCACTAAGATTGGACACAGTAACTGAAGTAGTTGCAGCGCCTGTGCCGTTGTACGCCACACTATAGCCAGAAATGGTTGAACCTAAAGAAAATGGCGAAGTATTACTCGCTGTATAAGCTGTGCCACTGGTAGGGCTAACGGCCGATGCGGCACCTTGTTTTATCAAAAGCAAAACGTTGGTTCCAGAGCCTCTGGTAATATTTACAACTACAGAAGATGCTGTTGAAGCTCCAAATGAAATAGCTGTAGCTTGAGAGGCTGGAGGTGTGCAAAGAGTAGTTGTATTAGCCGCACCTGGCGAAGTGATCTTATAGTTTGTGAGACCAGCGCCTGTTCCACTAAAAGCGTATACGTCATAGAAATAATTCGTTAATGCTGAAAGTCCACCATCAGTAAACGTACCAGCTGCTCCGACATAAACAACCTGATCACTTCCAATGGTGCTTGCATTGGTGTAAACAGTACCATCACTGGGCGTGCCCAGCGGTGCGGATATTGCCTTACGTATGACTAGATAACCGCCTGCGGCACCAGTGCCTATTGCGCCACCGACTGTAATATCAATTGAATTGGGTGTTATGTTAGAAAAAGTGGGAGCACTTGCCGAGCCGCTTGGCTCAACATAAACTTGTACAGTTGGTGCTGCAGGACTAGTTTTATAATCTGGCGTAGGGGTTCCGGTAGTGGTATAGGAATTTACCTGAAACTCATACAAGCTTCCAGGGGTTAATGTTGTCCAGCCATTAAAAGTATTAGTACCAAAAGCAACACTTTGAACTCCATTATTACCAGTTGTTAAGTTTACATCATTAGTTGGAACTGATGCTCCATCTGAAAAAGCTTGGAACGAACCACCAGCTGTTACATTTCTTGCCGAGATTAAATAATTGGTAGGTGCGGGAGAACCTGAAGCAGCTGTCCAGCTAACAGTTATGGCAGAGGCAGTTGCAGAGGCAGTTAATGCCGTTACATGATTTAATGGTTCATTAGAAGTTGTCTGGGTTCCTGTAAGTAGAGACGAAGTTAGATAGTTTTCATCTCCGGGAGTTGATGTATTGAATTCGTATAAATTAAATGTATAGGATGTGTTCGGATTTAAATTAGTCAGATTTACTGTAGGGGGGGCACCACTACCAATATAAACCACGTAGCTGCCGGCTGCTGTAATTTCCCCCGCTGTAACGGATCCAATGGCTGTATTGGCAGTATACGTAGTTGAATTGGTAGAAGTAGTACCGTTAACAGGTGCGGTTGGCGAACTCCCTTGTTTTACCACTAAAATTCTGTTGCTACCAGTTCCATTTGTTGTCCATGAAACGTTCATAGTAGTATTTGTAACAGCAGAAAAAATCATTAACGTTGATGGCACTAAAGGTTGAATGGAGAAGATTGTGCCGGTTGAACTAGCGGGTTGTGTGGGTGTGTAATTTCCCGCTGGAGTGCTGCTAAGTGTAAAGCCAGATATTGAATTTACTACAATGCCAGCCCCAGGACCATTGCTGGCAAATGTACCAGTGCCTGAACCAGTAACAGTCACTCCGTCTCCAGTATAAGGGAGACCATCGGCTGTATTTCCTGAACTTGGTGCTTCCGCTCCGCTAAGCGAGGCGGAATTTAGTGTTGCAGCGGGTGTTCCATTGAATGTCTTATTATCTGTTATTGCGCTAGAAAGAGTCAGTGCTTTAGGAGTGATAGTTGCTGCGGCAGGGATTTGGATTGTAAAGGTATAGTTAGCTGCCTGCGCTCCTCCTAAACTAAGGCCACTAAAGGTTACAGTGGCGGCAGTTGCTACATCTTTAGAATTGTATGTTCCAATAGCACTTCCAGAAATATTAACAACATCTCCTGAAAATGGCTTGCCGTCACCTAATGTTCCTGCTGCAATTGCCTCAGCCGATAAAAGAGCCGCACTTCCCCCCACAACGGCAGTAGTGGTAGCATCATAAATTTTAGAGCCTGCCACGGTCAGCCCTGCCATAGTCAAATTTTTTGGGCTTACAACGCTTGCCGTTGTAGCAATTGTAACCGCTGTAGTTATAGAAGGGGCACTCAGCGTTACATTGCCACTATATGTAGCAGGTGTGGTTGTAGAAGATGCCTTTACACGAATGAAAACAGAAGTTGATGCTATAGCTTTTGCAACTGCATTTTTTGTTACGGAAGGAGTAAACGTGCCTCCCGATGTTAGAGAAACTTCAAAGCCAGTAGGGGCAGTCACCGTCACGGTTTCCGTTGCGGCTGCTAAGTCTGAGGCTGTAAATGTAAACGTGCCTTCCGCAGAAACATATCCATAGGTTGTAGGTAAAGCTGCAATTGACCCGCCTGTTGAGATTAATGGCGTAGTAATAGTACCAGTAGCACCGGCAGGGCTATTGTGATCATTACTATTTCTATGCCCTACAATTCTATATGAATATGTTGCTCCGGGGGTCAGTGCTGGGGTGTTATCTGTGTAGGTTTGGGTTCCACCATTTACAATTCCTATTAAGACGCTACCATCTCCAAAAACTGTACCTACAGTATATGGATTATCTACTAAAACAGCAGGTGCTGTTCCGGTAGTAGTTCTTACGATATATATCTTATCATTATTTGTGCCATCTGTCCAAGTAAACTGGAAGGAAGTAGACGTTACAGTTCCTGCTGTAAATGCAGTAGGGTCACTCTGCGAAAATGAGATTAGTGCTATTGACCAAAGAAGTAGTGTAAAGGATATCCTGAGAGTAAAAATTCTCTTCATAGTGGTAGAGTATTAGAGTCGTAAAAATCTTATCTGTATAAATTCAATTAATCTTATTCGATGATGCCGTTTTTATCAACTTTCATTAATAAAAGCGATTTAATGTTGGCCAAGTTGGTTGTGCCTAATACAACATGTCCTCCATCTGAAGTAGTGATGATGCTTGCACCTACATCTTCAAATTTGCTTCCGTATGTTTTAGTCCAAACAGGGTTACCTAATCCGTCAATTTTAATTAAGCAATAATCAGTTTCGCCTCGGCCGGCAATACCACTAAGCTTGGATGTTCCTAATAAAACAAGGCCACCATCTTTTGCCACACACAGACTATTGCCGTTGGCACTTCCATCTTGGTCTTTAATTGGGTAGTTCTTTTGAAATAAAGGAGTAGCGCCAACCATTTTCCGGAAAAAAATATAAGAAGAACCGACACTGTCAACGGCACCTATAGTGGCAAAGGTTCCACCACCCAAGGTGACAAAATCATTATTTGTCTCTGCCACGGTGCTGCTAATAGATTGATCATAAATTGTTGCTTGTGAATTGGGAGGAGTTTTTACCACTCTGGATAGTACAGGTTGGTTATCTTTTTTTACACTACCACTCCATGAAACATTATCTACATCGTCTATAGATAATTTGTTCGAAAGATTAATTACTTCACCTGCACCATAGTTGCGACCCCAAATTGAGTCTAAGGTTGTTTTATTAAATTCCGCAAGGGACATGTTATAGTTGCTAGCACCAGGTACTGATGCTAAGACAACAAAATTGCCTGCTTTATTAACCCCGACAGCGGAGCCTTTTCTTTTTTTGTAACTTTTTTGATTTAACACTTTTCCGTCTTTATCAATAGAAAGGATTAATAACTTCGAACTTCCATTCTGTATATCGTCACCCACAATTACGTAACCACCGCCCGGCACGGCAGTAATGCCTTTTCCCTTATAACTTACTTTTGGTCCCAATAAAGGGCCGTCAGTAGCAAAATCAGGATATAGTTTTTGCCATACTAAATTTCCGTAGGCATCTGTTTTAATCAGTTTGATTTTGAAATAACTAGTTGTTGCATCTAAGGTAACTTCGGTGGTAGCCAAAAGGATTAGATCTTTCTCTGCAGTTTCTAAAATGGATTGGGCGACATCGCTATTTCCACCATTAAAGTAGCGAACAAAAGTGGTAGGCTTTGCAGGGCCAACAGAACTTTCTTTGGCGCACGCTGATAGAACCAGTAAAAGGAGAAGTACTTTTTTCATCTAAAGCGGTAATTTTTTAATTCGATAATGTTCTTTAGTTTGTTTGCTCGAGCGAATGATTATTTTCTTTTGTGCAATTTCTTCTTAGGCCTGAAAATAGGTTTTGAGCCGCCAATCATAACGGCAATATTATTAATAGAGTAATCATTAAATTGATTGGCGTAGTCAAACGTATTTTGATAATTAGTTCGGGCAGAATTTTTTATGATATTAGAGAGTCCATATTGATACCGGACATCTGCTGTTAGGTAAACAGAACCTAGCCTAAGTTTAGCACCTACCCCAACAACCACCGAAAAAACCAATTTATTTAGGGAAGCATCAATTGGGATATCAGGACCGCTGGTAACATTACCAGATTTGCGTGTAAAAACTTCCTGTCTGGTTGCTGAGAGCAGATAACTAATGGCTGGCCCAGCGGTTACATACGTGTTAAATCTCGATCGATCCTTTTTTAGCTTATACTGCACAAGGGCATTTAGGTCTATCCAGTTTTGATTTTCGAGAGATTCAAATTTTGCCTCATTTCCTCCTTGATCACTTTTCAAAGCGTCTGCAACAGCAATTCCAAAAGTTCTTGGTGTAAAAAGAATTTCGGGTGCAGCAGTAAGCCGAGGAAGTATTTTTCCTCTAGAATTTTGAAATAGATCCTTTTCAACAACAAGCCCAAGTTGCAATCCTATTTTAGTAGAGTACTCGCTGCTTCCAATAGAGTTAGCCGCTGTATAGTAATTAGATATAATATTTGTCATTGAAATATTAGGTCCTACTTTTACCCCTATTGTAAAAATGGGTTTGGTGCGAAACGTTTTGTATAAACCAATAAACTCTTCAGGATCCACTTCTTTATTTGGTTCAAAGAAGGGCTCTGTTTTTAGTAACATCAGCATGGTACTATCGGCCTTCTCAGGTTCTTCCAAATACAAAAATGCCATGGTGAGTAATTTATACGCAGTTACTTTTTCTTGTTTTGAAAAACCATCTTTATTACGATCGGAAAGACACCCTTTCATAAGGCCTGGTAATTCATGCAAACGACCTTGATCGTAAGTGGATTGAGCCAAGCGGAGTGTTTGAGCACAATTTTGTGCTAAGACAACACTCGTGGTAAACAGAAGTAAGCCGCCAATTAAAATTCTCTTCATGCCGCTGAATTATTATTTAGGTAGATTAGAACAGGTTACCTCGCGTGGCAAATCATCAGCCACGTAAACATCCCATTCTTCTTGTGTTAAATTTCGTTTTAATCTACCACAAAGTTCGCCTGCCATGGTTTGAATTTTGGTTGGCCACGCATGGATTGTATAATCAGTGTCTTCTTTCTTAATACCAGTAGTAACACTGTGCATACCTGCCATAATTTGTTCATCATCGGGTGAGAAAGACATACTCCAAACCCAATCATTATTTCTCAGCACGGTAGGTTGTTCTTTTAGTTGTTCCATGTTCCACAGACGAAGGGTGTTATCTTTACTGGCAGTGGCCATAAACTTACCTGAGTTACTGAACTTGATCTGTTCTATCTGCGAAGTGTGACCAGACAAGACACGCCTTACAATACCATTGTTAACAATTCTTACTTCTCCTTTTTCGTCACCTACCACCACATCGGTTCCATTTGGGGTAAAGGCAACAGCCAGAACATCATTTAGAGAACCCGTTAGGATGTTGTATTTAGAGGCGGCAAAGTTTTTATTCACATCCCAGATATACAGGTTACCGTCTTCACCAACACCTGCTAGTTTAGATCCATCAGAGCTCAAGTCTATAGAGGTAAGTTTCTCTTTTGAATTGATTACCTCTTTTGCGGGTGAGTTAAGATCAGAGTACATAATACTGCGACCCGAATTGCATCTCGCATAGAAACCCTTGCTATCCGGTGAGAAAGTGACATTTTCTATATCGCCTTTGAATCCAAGAATCTTTTTAGGTTCAGCACTAGTATTACCCAAGTCAATGATCATGGCGTAATTAGCATCACGATCATCCGAGTACAAGCCTGCAGCCACTAGCAAAGCCCCATTTGGACTTACATCCATTGTGTAAATTTGATAGAAGGTTCCTTTAGCACTTGGAGGTGGCTCAATAAACTCTCTTAAGAGTTTACCTTTCCAGATACCACCTTCTTGTGTCCACTGGAATAATTTACCATCGCTACCACCCGAGAAAAGTGAATTTGTTTTAATACTTGTTACAATTGCGCGGGCTGCCTTCACGTGTCCTTCCAACGACCTTGTGAGTGGGTGATTATATTTATCTAAAGCTGCATGAAGGCCATTGTAAATATCATCGTCATAGACATAACCATCATACTTTTTATTGAAGTTGTAGGCCTGTTGTGCTAACAACGCTTGCTGGTCTATATCATTTAACTGACGAGATTTTAAAGCAATACTTTTTGCAATAGATAAGTAGCGTCTTCTGTCTGCATCTTTTTTAGCAGCAACAGCAATTTTAGTTTGTTTAGTAGCTTCTTTCTCGCTTTCAACCGCTTTATCTTTAGCTTTAGTAGCCGCTATTTCAGCAACTCTAGCTTTTTCAGCATTTGCAACCGCTTCTTGTCTCGCTTTCTCTGCTGCTTCCTTTTGTACGAGAGCATCTTGTTTTGCTTCTTCAGCTTTTTTTCGCTCAATGTCCGCTTGGTCTCTCGCTTTCTCTGCATCAGCTTTAGATTTTAGAGCGTCATCTTTAGCTTTATTTGCTTCAATTGTTAAGCCTTTGGCTATTTCCTTTTGCCGATTTGCTTCCGCTGTTTGAATAAATGCAAAAACTAAAAACATAAGGGCAATAACCATGAGAATACCGAATACGATAGCTGTAGTACGCGCGCGTTGTAATTTTTTCTTTTGCTCAAGTTCCTTTATCCGCTGTTCGGTTTCAAATTCCTTCTTAGAGTATTCAAGGAATATAATAGTCCGTTCAAAAGCAGGATTGTATCGCTGCCCCCAAACCAACGTAGGTTTATGCTTTGCTTGCCAGTTAAGGGCTAGTTGTAAATCGGGCGGCCTCCAAAGCCCGGCTTTGCCTACTTGGTACATAGATGCCGCCTCCGCTAAGCGCGAGTACATCTGTACAGCATCGGCCTCATCATCCACCCAGTTTTTCAATCGCACCCAAATGCGCATTAAACTTTCATGAGAGATATCGACCATGGAGCGACCACTGAGTGGTGTGCCATGGGAGGGTGTGAGAAGTGAACGACCGGGCTCTCTGAATTTTTCTATTACAGCGATGACATCATTTTCTGAAACGTCAGCAATTGAAGCAATCTCGTTTAATCTGGTTGGACGTCTTATACCAAAGTTTTCACCTCGTTTTTCGGTGATGGCTTTGAACATAATTTCGCAAATACGCTGTTGGTCTTCATCTAACTCATCAAAAGCTTCATTGGCATGCATCGACAACGCTTCGGACATTGTTCCGATTGCCTCGTAGTGTTTTAAATCAACAAACTCGCCTTCAAAATCTTTGAATCGAGCCCAGTAACTCCACGTACGCATCAATGCGTGCTGAAGAATTGGTAATTGATCGGGATTGTCTCCTAAATCATTCAGAAGTTGCTGTACTAATCTAGGTGCGATGTTCGCGTTTCCTACCGCAACGGGTCCTTCAATGGCTCTGCGTTTTTGTTCACGCGTCATTTGAGGGATCAGGTAATGACTATCGTTAATCTTGCGAGTTAACTCTGGAAATTGTGCGCAATCTCCGATAAAATCAGAGCGCATGGTAATGGCTACATAAATAGGGGAGTCCTCGTAGTTAACGGCCTCCATCAATAGATTGATAAAAGCCAACGATTCGTTAACTGAGTTTGGATCGGTGCTATCTTTAAAACGGAATAACTCTTCAAACTGATCGACTAATATGAGGTAGTTAACATCTGCTGATCTGCGTGATTGTTGAATGGCCTCAACTAATCCTAGTGAACTGCTTCGTAAAAGAGTAGAAACAATTGTTCGCTTAATTTTTTTGTCCTCAGTATCAGCCATGTTGTAATCACGCGCTGTTTTTAGCAGTGATTCTGATAAGTTATCGATGGGACCCGAGCCTGGTCTTGTTACAATAACTTCCCAGTTAGGGCTGGCGTCTGTTAAGAAACCTCCGTATAAAATAGGAAGCACTCCGCAATAAATGAATGAAGACTTACCACTTCCTGAAGGGCCGATTACTCCAACAAACCGACTTTTCGAAAGTTTAAGTAGCACCTCATCACTTTGGCCTTCGCGACCAAAGAATAAGTGACTCTCTTCAATTTTAAATGGGCGCAACCCTGGGAACGGATTTTCTGTTCCTACAATGGTTGGGTCTGGTGTTTCGTCTACAATCTGGCTCATGATGATGTAGTGTTAGTTAGGGTATTCGTTATGTAATAATCGTTATTCGTTAATGGTTAATAGTTATTTAAATATACTGATAACTAATAACCGTTAACTGTTTATAGGTTATGCTTTAAATTCTTCCAAAAAATTCTTTAAGGTTTCCAGTGCTCGGCTACTATCACTAGGTATGATGGTCAGATTTTGATTTTTATAACTATCAAGATTACCTAATCCCACCAACGCTTTTCCTTGAATCGGTTTTTTTCTCCCAAAGCCCGGAGCCTTCAAAAGATCAAGCACCTTCATGCGAACCCATTGGTCGTTTACTTTTCCTTTAAATATGATGGCGCCATCAAAGTTTTTTAGATTTTCAATGTGCTGTTTTCTTACTTCGAGTAAATCGCCTTCAAAGGCTGGGCTCAAAACTTTAAATCCTGATTTTTCAATTACTTCCTGAAAAGGCTTAACCTCAGAAAGATCTACCCTATCGTGCACCAGATAAATGGATTTACCTGCTGACTGATCTAACCCCACTCTTTCTTGCGAATCGAGAAGTTCTTCGCGCACAATGTTTTTGAAATCCTCTAATGGATTCTGTAAAATTTCCGCACCTTCTTGTGCTTCGGTATCACGCTTAAGCGTATCGATGAATGCTTTTTGACGATCGCTTGCGTTCTTAAGATTTTGCGCAATCCAAATAAGACGTGAGAACTCTTGCTTCGTTTGCTTTTTGGCGAGAGCAGTCTCTGCTGCCAATTTATTTTGTAAATCTACAATCGATCTGTCAGCGCCTTCTGGTATTTCTCCATACGCACTTCCTATTAAGTGAATGGAGAGAGAACATTCTTCTAAATCTTTCTTGATTGATTTTTCTACTTCGGCAAATTGAGTGGAGAGTGTGTGGTTGGGTAAGACAATATATCCATGACGGATTAATTCTCTTTTTATAATATTACGCTGTACCGATAAATCATGACCTGTCTCTGCTAAGTAGATTGTCTTTCTCTTGAAAATATTTTTTACTTCTGATTTTACATCTCCTTCTTTTAGCACAACCAATGCCTCATGAATATCATAAGCCAAGTCTACTAACTTCATCCAATATTGCTTTTCAGCTTCTAAGCTAAAGAAGTCGGAATACTCTTTCATAGCACCGGTCTCATCATCTAATTGGTACATTTCATAGCCAAGAGAATCGCGAAGACGTGGAGGCTGTTCATGAATACTTATGGGTGACTTTAACACCTTAAACACACGATTGATTTTAGTTTTGGCGGAGGTCTTATAAAAGGCTTCAACCAAATCTAAACATCTGCCAGATTCGGCAAATTCTTTAGTAAGAATTGTAACCAATATGGCAGCGTTATCAAGTGCGGGAGCGGTAGCTGTATCGAATTCTGATTTGATAACAATATTAGGTTTAGTACCCAATACTTGCAGCAGCATAAGCTCTAAGAATTTCTTGAACTGGGTTACCCACCCTTGCTCATTCTTTTTAGCGGTTTCATTGTCCTTTTCCGCATAGGTAATGAGTACGTCAATTTCGAATGCCATGATTATCTATTTTAGTTAACAAGTTCTTTTTTCTTTTCAGTCACATTATAAATTAAGCCTTGAGCCAAGTCGTGATGAGTGGCCATTACAAAGTAGAAGTCAGCTAAGTTTATTTTGAAAATAACGGCTCTTTCTTTGGCGAAAGCTTCTGTCACTTGTACAGTTGCCCCCTCTTGAAATAAGTCTCCGAATACATCGCCCTGTTTAAGTTCATGTACTACTTCTTCTCCATTCTTAAGAACTACATCACCCGATGCCTGAATTAGAATTGGATTTTCACCCGGCTGTATGACTAATTTTTGTCTTGGATTTAAGGTGATAGGCTGGATTTTATCGGCCAAATCACTTAATACTTTTCCGCTAATACGGCTGAATGCAGGTAATTTTTTGATCAGCATTACCATTTCAATAGCCAAGAAGAATCCATCATCTAATCCATCCAGCAATTGGTTGTTTTCGATAGAGGAATCTAGGAATTTCTTATCTTTAAACGGGAGGCGATCGGCCACCACCTGATATGCTTCCTTATCTTTGTTATAGATTACCCAAGCAGTAGTTTCTTGTAACAATCTATCACGGTTAAACATCTGACTAATTAAACCGCGGCTAACTCTAAAATCATTGATATAAGCAGTAGAATGAATAGCGCAAACTTTTGTCCAACGGTTGTTGAAGTTGAAATCACGATTCAAAATGTAATTCAGCGTTTGAATAGGATTATAGCTTTCTCTCGGAAAGAACAGTTGAAGTTTCTCTAATTTATCGCTTGTTTCACTGTCATCTAATAAGGGAATCAATTTTGGTTTTAGATCTTGCTCAACAAAAAGATCTAATAGCTCCATTGCATATTGAATGCTATCAGGAGTGCCTACTTCTATGTTGGTTTTTACCAATTGAACCGATTCAGGCTCATATAATAATGAAAGTAGTAGTGTGAGGTGATCATAATTATCACGAATCTCTTCTCTCAATGCTTCTTTCACATATATAAAATGCTCCTCCTCGGTTAATTCTTCTACAGCGGCTAAGTTCCAGAGTGTTTTACTCATTTCAACATCTAGCAGCTCCTTTACTGCTAGCGCCTCTCTACCAGTTGCTCTATAATCGATCAGTCGCAGTGAATACAGAATCTGCTTTACAATCCTTTTATCAGGGTAATCTATTTTCTTCCACAATAAAGGCATCCCTTCATTTCCGCCTATGTGGCCAATGATTTGGATTAGCTTAATCATCACTAACTCATTCTGCCCGGCTTTATGGAAAGCCATCTCTAAATAAGGAAGCACAGGCTCACCCGCTGCCTTTAAGGCTGCTGCTGCCTGATGGGAGTATAGTGGAGACGAAAGTTGTTCAATAAGTACGCCCCATGTCTCTTGTCTTTTTACTTTTCTTGCAGTAAGAAGTGCTTCGTTTCTAACTTTTTGGTCGGCATCTCTTAATAATTCTAAGAGAATGAAAATTGTTTTTTGATTGGTAAGCTTGCGTAATAATTTCGCGGCAAGCATACGATCCGTCTGCTTGACTGACTTACTCAACTTCATTAACTTATCTGCAGATATAGAAAGTAAGTCGCTGTCTTCAGCTGCACCCGCAGCAAGATTAGCTAGTCCTTTAATATCCTTCCCATCAACATCAAGTGGTTGAAGCTCTAACTCCTTTATCTTATCAGTAGCAAATTGCCTAACCTTCTTGATTTTACTTTCAGCCAATTCAAAGAGTGAGGACTCAAATAATGCAGGCTCAAGTTTCTCCATCAGCTTCAATCCGTATATTACCTTTTCTTCGGCAGAACTTTGGATCTCTTTGTTGAGCACGCTATCCATGGTATATTCTCTAACTACATCTTTCTCTACGGCAGATTTATTCTTGATCAATGAAGACTGCAGTGTTTCACGATAGCCTCTGTACATGCGGTTGGTAACGAAATACCAAATCGCTAGAATTGGGATTGTGAATAGCGTAACGGTGAGAAGGTTAAATATCTTAACTTGATTAATTAACACAATTAATCCCCCTGCAATTGTACTGGCTACGGCCATCACAATTCCTTCTATTTTTGTTTGTGTATCAATCTTTATCTCACTATCAATGGGCACATAATAAAATTTGAATGTTGGGTTATCTAGGGCGTCTTTTAACGAGTTAATGAATAGCTTACTCATTGCTACGGCAATAAAGAAGTAAACTACAGAGCCTTGCCCTGAAACAAGTGGATTGAAGCCCATTATGGCTCCTAAACCAAGAGCAGCACCTGTAAATGCAATCAGTAGGAGGGGATTTATAATTAAAGATACACGCAACCCATAATCCTGATTGATTCGGTCGGTAGCGAACGTTGTAAACAAGAACGAGAAGATCACTACAGTCGCTTCAAAAAGACTTAAAAATATAGGAAGTTCGTTTCCGCCAAATTGTACAGTAGAGGCATTAAAGAATGAATAATCCACGAAGCGCATGGCAACGGTAGAGACAATTATAAAGGCAGCTAGCGATAAAATGTAGCGATTCTTTAGAAATCCAATTAGCGACAGTTTCTTTATTTCCGATTCTGATTTAATAATTGATTTTTCTTTCGTTAAATATTTGTTGGCCAGCACGATAAATAATAGCAAGTACCCAACCACACTAACGAGCGCAATAGAGAATAACGATTCTACTTTTACGCCTGCCGAAAGCGCAATGGGAATGGAGAAGAAAGCAATTATAGATGCAATACTGGTTCCCAAATCTACGCTACCAATAATGCGCTTTGAAACCCGCACGTTGAACATACGAGCAAAGGCACCCCAGAAAATCAGCTGGGTGACGAACGTGAATGGCAGAATTAGCCAGAAACCAAATTGATAAAGGAATTTTACATCTGAAACAAAAGCTTGCCCGAACTCAATAAATGCCGTTAACCCAATAATCAATAAAAGGTTAATGATAGCCAGATTCTTGAATGAAATGCGGCCTTGCAGAAAATTATAGAAGAACGTGATGACGATACCAAAAACCCCTGAATAAACGATGGCAATAGGTAAATCTTCCTGTTCATTAAATGAAGTTAGGAACAGCGTTTGAGATGCCACCGACACTGTTGCCAAAAAGACTCCTAGCAAAAAACTGATGGCCAACAATAAACTTACCGGCCCGGTTTCTTCGGGCTGGACATCCAGCATATCCCACAGGCGTTTCATCATGATGATAGGTTTACCCCTAAAAGTCAAACAATTTGTCGAAAATTCCAAGTAATTAACGATTCATCTGTTTGTAATTTAACTTCTGAGATCTAGGTAGTTATACCTCAATACCTTCTGTTGCTTTTGTTATCCATCGAATTTTATGCAGTTGTAAGATTCTGCTTTATTTTTGCGTTCGAATAAGGTTTAAATGCCTTACCATTGTAAACCATTTAAAAAGTTTTTCATGAAAATACTTTTGATTTCTTTTGTCCTTGGGTTTTCTATTGTTGCTTCTAATGCACAAAACATAAAGAGCCTTGCCGATGCCCAACGATTATTTGGACTAAAAAACTATGAGCAGGCTTTGCCAAAGTATTTAGAGGCATTTGAATCGGGCATTAAAGATCCGGTTGCCTTTTATCAAGCTGGATTATGTTTTAAAAGCTCGCAAAGTGTAGAATCTCAAATAAAAGGTATATCCTATTTTGAGCAGGCATTGACTCTCAAAAAAGATTTACCCGTAACCATTTATTATGATTTGGCTTCACTTTACCTTAAGGATGAGCAACTTCAAAAGGCTTTTGAAAACTTTTCTGCTTATCGCGAAAAAATAAAGCTTGACAAAAAAGCTGTGACTATTGCCGATAAAGGTATCTCAGCTTGCCAGAATGCCATCGCGATGATGTCTGTTCCAAGAAATTTTACTGTTCATAGCTTTCCAGGATCGGTAAATACACAGTACACCGAGTACAATCCAGTTGTGTCTGCAGATGAAACCGTATTGGCATTTACGGCTTTGCGCCCCAATAAGGGAAGAACCAGATCGGGCGATAAATTTATTGAAGAGATTTTTGTAGCCTACAATAAATCTGGCAATTGGAGCGAGCCTACAGTGGTGCCTATCTCTTCTGACTATAATGTCGGAACTGCGGGAATGTCGGCCGATGGGCAAAAGATGATTGTGTTTATGGGTGGAGCGTCCGATCCAGGAAACCTGTTTCAGGTTACTAAGGCTGGCGAGACATGGTCAAAAACCACCATTCTTGCTCCAACTATCAACTCTCAGGGGCTAGAGTCAACCTCCAGTCTTACGCCAGATGGAAAGGTAATCTACTTTGCCAGCGACCGCCAGGGCGGAAAAGGTGGCTTAGACATCTGGAAAATCGAATTGAAAGGTGATGGTAAGTGGAGCCAGCCAGTTAACCTCGGTTCTGAAATCAATACTAAGGACAATGAAGATGCACCCTTTATCCACCCTGACCAAAAAACATTGTTCTTCACCTCTGATGGTCATTCAACTATGGGTGGGCGAGATATTTTTAAAACCAGCTTGGTAAATGGTAAGTGGACTAACCCTGAAAACATGGGATACCCTGTTAATACTACCTCTAATGACAATTACTTTACCCTTTTGGCAGATGGCAAGCGTGCTTATTTTTCATCTGATCGAAAAGGAGGACAAGGTGCGCAGGATATCTACTACTTGGATATGCCCGAGAATGCGATGACTATTCCTTTGACGATGATCAAGGGAAGGGTAATTAACAGTGAGACAGGGAAGCCAATGTCTACCAAAATGTATGTGGTGGATAAAGAAACCAAAAAGGAGCTTGAATTTGTATATAGCCCCGACTCGAAGACGGGTGAGTACTTGATTATTTTACCGCCTTCAAAAAATTATGATATTATAATAGAGTCCGAAGGATTTCTGCCCTACACCCTAAACGTGAATATTCCAAATCAAAACTATTTCTACGAGCTATATCAGCAGATAAGCTTGAAGACCATTAAGCAATTTGATGTGGTGGTAGGGCAAGAGGTGCAAGTTAAAAATGCATTCTACGATACCGATGGAGACGTAAAAACAGAAGTTAGAAAATCGAACGAAGCGAAGTTAGTGCAAACAGGCAAAGTTGATGTGTACGATATGATGCTCGACTTAATGGCATCTGATGATAAAGAAGGCATTGCTTATTTGGTGGGATTGCTTGAGCACACAGACCCGATAGAAGGTATTAATTTTAATGAAAAAGAAAACTCAAAGCTAGAGGTTGCTACCCGCACGTATTATTTTGATGAGAGTGACGAGAGCAAATTCGAGCAGAAAAAAGTAGATGGCAAAACTGTTTTCTCTTTACCTACCATGAATATGACGGAAGAGAAGAATAGAAAATCAGAAATTCGAACTTCCAATTTTGATAAAGCTGCTCTCACCAAATTTGTAAAAGTGTTTTTTGATCAGGGTAAAAGCGATGTGAAAGCTCAATACAATGCCGATTTGGAAAGCGTATTGAAAACGTTGGTTCAATATCCCGATTTAGGTGTTGAAATTTCTGGTTTCGCTTCTGCAGAAGGATTGGAAGAAGCCAATCGTGAGTTATCGAACAAGCGAGCCATTGCCATTTTAGATTATTTTAATCATCAGGGCGTGGTGCGGAGAAGAATTGTTGCTAAAGGATACGGTGCCACGAAAGATGAAAAAGCTTCTAAGGAAGAAGGAAGAAGGGTAGAGGTTAGAGTTGTAGAATTGAAATAAGGTATATTTCTACATTGGAAATCCTGAGGGATGAAATCCTATTTACTATCATTTCAGTCCTTCTGACTTTTCTCTAATCCGTAATTTTTTGGTTACACTTTCTTCCAAAGTAACGAGCTATCTCCAAAACTCAGAAAGCGATAATTATTTTCTAAACTGGTGGAGTAAATCTTTTTCCAATCGCTGCCTACAAAAGCAGAAATAAGCAGCAGCAGCGTTGACCCTGGCTGATGAAAATTAGTGATTAGAGCATCGGCTGTTTTAATGGCATAACCGGGCATAATGTAAATGGAAGTCTGGCCGATTAGCTGATGGATTTCTTCTTTCTTCATTTTAGCTAAAATAATTTGGAAGGATTCTTCTCGGCTTATACTCTTCACTGACTTTTGATAGGGAAATTTCTGGTCGATTGTAAAATCTGCTGTTGAATCGGATTGCAGTTTAACACCATACCAATACAAGCTTTCAAGTGTGCGTAGCGAAGTGGTGCCAACAGCAATTAATTTCCCTTTTAAATTGATCAGATTTTCAAGATTGTTTCGGGTAACAACAATTTGTTCTGAATGCATAATATGTTCTACTGCATTTTCAACTTTTACTGGCTGAAATGTTCCGGCACTTACATGAAGTGTAAAAAAATTGGTTGCGATATTTTTTGCTTTCAGAGATTCTAAAACTTGTTCTGTAAAATGGAGCCCTGCGGTGGGCGCAGCTACGGCTCCTTCTTTTTCTGAGTACACTGTCTGATATCTTTCTCGATCGCTTGGCGCCACGTTTCGTTTTAGGTAAGGTGGCAAAGGTGTTTTGCCGGTAAGTGAAATAACTTCGGCAAAGGTTAACGTAGCGGGGCTCCAATTAAAAGTAACAATAGAATTTACCTTATCTGTTAACTCAACTTCTAATATTCCTTCAGGAATTTCTAATTGCAACTTACCGCTATTCCATCGCTTTGCGTTGCCAATGGTTGCGTGCCATTGAGCGGTGCCTTTAGCTTCCATAGCTAAGGAAACAATTGAAGACGGGAGTATCGAATTAAGTAAGAATATTTCTATCTCAGCTCCTGTCTCTTTTTTAAATGTTAGCCTAGCCGGAATTACTTTGGTGTTGTTGAAGAAAAGAGTGGAGCCGGTGGGAAGATGTTGATGGATTTCGCGAAAGACAGAATGTTCTATTGAACCGCTTTGGTAAACTAGCAATTTAGATTGATCTCTTTCTGGTAGTGGGTAGAGCGCAATACGCTCATTTGGAAGTTCGTATTTGTATTCGTTTATATCGATGAAGTCATGCATAGGATTTCAAAGGTAATAGATGCCTAAGTACCTGCAATATCTGGTAGGTACATTCGGCCCGGGATAGAAACGGCACTCCTCAATCTGCGTTTCGCGGAGGAGGAGTATAGTGGATAGCCCGACTGGCCGCCAATATTTTTTTTTGATTATTCATTTTATAATCGAACTTTAGCTGTTCAACAAGTTAGCGAATGCCACTAAGGTGTAGTTTTCAGAAACATGTTTTAGAGTTTAACTTCGATGCGCGCACCTCACGAGGTAGTATGAAAAATCGTGCTTCTTGGTTTCTCAAAATCTGGAATGAAAGTGATCCTGAAGTTTTCGGATTGGGCGAATCGGCTCCCCTCGCAGGGCTCAGCAAAGAAACAGCAGAGGAGGTTGAAGAAGAACTCACTCAAATGCAGGCGACAATTAACGACTCCAATTTTGAGCTGCCCGGTATTTCAGATTTAAGTGATTTGTATAATTACCTATCTAAGATTGGTATCAGCTCAACATATTCATCCAATCGGTTTGCTATAGAAACGGCCTTTTTAGATTTAGCTAATGGCGGTAAAAGACTTTTGTTCGATACAGACTTTATAAAAGGAAAGTCTATTCCTATTAACGGACTTATTTGGATAGGAGGCATGGATAAAGTGCTTCAACAGATTGATATAAAAATCAAGGATGGCTTCAAGTGCATTAAGTTGAAAGTAGGAGGGCACGATTTTGAAAAGGAATGTGACATACTGCAATACATAAGAAGAAAGTATTTTAGAGAAGATATTGTTGTACGCCTAGATGCGAATGGAGCCTTTAAGCCCGAAGATGCCCTCTACAAGCTTAATCTATTAACGAGGTTTAATATTCATTCTATTGAACAGCCGATTAAGCCAAACAACCCAATGATGGAAGAACTTTGCGCCAAATCTCCCATATCAATAGCCTTGGATGAGGAGCTTTTGGGTGTGGAAGGTATTGAGAGTAGACGAGCACTTCTTGGACGTATTAAGCCGCAGTATATCATTCTTAAACCATCTTTGCATGGTGGGTTAAAGTCTTCTGCCGAGTGGATTAAATTAGCTGATGAAGCTAAAGTGGGTTGGTGGTTAACATCCTCACTTGAATCAACAATCGGATTAAATGCCATAGCTCAATTTGCATCTACCTATCCCATTGAATTACCTCAAGGGCTGGGTACGGGCATGATTTACGAAAACAATTTCCAATCACCTTTAACAGTAAAAGATTCTGCTTTAGAGTACAAACCTCAATTGGAGTGGGATTTAAGGCATTTGTATCCTAGAGAAAGCCTTTATATTGACGAATAACTAAAATATTTAGTTATTTATTTGCTTATTGAATTAGTAAGTCTTTATTTTAGCTAAAATTATTAGTTATGGAGGCGAGATTGAGACTAAAGAGCAAAAAGTTAGATTCCGGAAAATTTCAAATCAACTTTTCTACCGAAGGCAGCAACCAAGATTTTTATGGCTACTTATTGGCAGAGCCTTTTACACCGGTGCAAGAGGTGATCGCTAAAATTAACAGGCATATTGATTCCATGAATAACAGACCTCTCTATCTGCAACGAAATCTGTTTTCACTAGGCAAGAAACACATTAACTCAGGCAGGATATTAATCTTTAGAAAAGAATATGGTAAAGCTTAATGAAAACATGCGCAAGCTTAGAAAGCAGTTGAAGCTTACGCAAGATCAGTTTGCAGCTAAATTAGATATCAAGCGATCGCTGCTCGGTGCGTATGAGGAGGGAAGGGCTGAACCTAAATTAGAGTTGCTACAAAAGATAGCTCAGGTATTTAACATCTCGGTAGATGATTTGATTGGCAAGGATTTATCGCAGGCAGAAGATTCAGCCTCAGGTAAGCCTGTGAACTTCGCAAAAGGAAAAGAGGTGGTAGTAGTTACTTCTGATCTTCAAGGAAGAGATAATATTGAACTGGTTCCTTTGAAGGCTGCGGCTGGTTATTTAAATGGATATGCTGACACCGAGTTTGTGAAGGAACTTCCGAAATTTCAGTTACCCATTTTAAAACAAGGTACTTATCGCGCTTTTGAAATTAGCGGAGATTCAATGCTTCCCATTTTGCCGGGAACCATTGTAATAGGCGAATACGTAGAGAACATTCAAAATATTAAAAGTGGTAAAACCTATGTTGTAATTTCTCAAAGAGAAGGCGTGGTTTACAAACGAGTATTTAATTATCTCACTGAAAGTGGTAAACTTTTTCTGGTTTCAGATAACAGGCATTATGCGCCCTATCAATTAGATGGATCTGATGTAATGGAAGTTTGGGCGGCCAAAGCTTACATCAGCGTGCAGTTTCCTGATATCGAATCTAAGAAAGATGTTTCTGTAGAAGAACTGGCCAGTGTGGTGTTGGATTTACAAAAGGAAATCTTTCAGTTAAAATCTGAAAAGATAAAAGAGAAATAACTTAGCGGTTGCCAAAATCTGTTTTCCGCTGGTCTGTGAAAACGCATAGGCCACGGAAGCAGTGAGGATTTTAGGTTAGAAGTTCTAGCGTTTTCTTCCGATTGATTTTATTATTGCCAGCCTCAATAAACTTGTCTACCATTTTTATTGATTTAGGTATTTCATACTTGTGTAAATTTGCTTTTAACTTTTCCGTCAATTCAGTTATTTTAGACGCATCTGAATTTGATTCTATAACGAGTGTTACAGCTTCACCTAATTTAAGGTCTGGTAATCCGGCAATGAAAAATCTTTTTTGAATTTTTAATTCTAAAAAAACAGATTCGATTTTCTTTTCAGTCGACTCAGGAAAAATCTTTACACCGCCAGAATTAATTACGTTATCGAATCTACCCAACCAAATAAATTCGTCCAAATTTTTTAATTCAACCACATCGTTGGTGATTATTTCGTCTACTAAGTAAGGAGCTCCGATGCAAAGACAAGCCCGCTCATCTTGCCGAATGGTAATGCCACTCAAGCATTTAAAATAAGTTGATGGGTATTTACCATTAATTTTTTTTAGCGCTATGTGCGAAATGGTTTCTGTCATTCCATACGTTTCATAGAATTGACTTTTATAAATCTGTAATTCTTTAATAGTGACTTGATCAAGCGGAGCACCACCAATTAGAATGTTTTTTATCTGTTTAAAATATCTTTTGTTTTCTGTTTGTAAAATCCCTTTGAGTTGATACGGCACCAGTGCAATAAAATCTATTTTTGTATTGATAGGTAAGTTGCTAAACGGATTGGCACTTGGTTCTTCCGCTAATATGTTCATGCCTACTTCGAGGCTTCGCACCAACATCATCATTCCTCCAATGTAATTTGGGTCTAGACAGACGAAAGCTGTCTCTCCGCTTATTAAATCAAGAGCGTTGGAAGTAGCTGCCGCGCTTTGTTTGAGTGCTTCACGTTTAATAACTATTTTTTTTGGAGTGCCGGTAGATCCTGATGTATTGATTTCAAACTCTTCTTGCGCAGTTAGCCACTTCTGACAAAATGAAATAACTCTATCTGTAAATGAATTAGACGTAGGTTTATATTTTTGAATTGAATAGGATTTACCGTTAACGGTTATGTTCATGAGAAAGTGGCGGTCAATTGTTGTTCAATTAGTTTAATCTCAGGAGCTACATTTATCTTTTCGCGCAAACGGAATAATCGATCTAATGCGTTTCTTAAAAATATTTGATGGTTTGTTGACGAAGGATTAAATGGACGATGACTAAGGGCTTGTTGAAGGCTCCTCCATTCTGCAAGAATTGTTTTAGTATTTAAATTAAAGAACTGATCGCTAAACTTTTCTAAAATGTATTCTTCTGCTTCTTCAGTAGGGTGTATCCTATCTTTTTTGTAAAATCGATAATCACGCAAATCATCCATCATAATTTCGTATGCAGGAAAGTAAATAACATCTGAAGTTTGTAACTGATGGCATGCAATTCTAAGAATAGATTTGCTCACAGAATTTAATTCAAGAGAATCTTTTAAATGCCTAACAGGACTAACCGTTAAAATTATTTTTATGGAGGGGTTAATTTGTTTAAGAATTTGAATGATATTCTTGAAAGACTGAACGATTGTTTCGATAGGTAATAATTTCTTTTGAAAAAGTGAAGTGGGCATCTTGTGACAATTCGCTACAATAAGGCCAGTGTCTTTTGTTTCGTATGCAAAAGCTGATCCATACGTCATGATTAAAAACTTGCTTCGCAAAATGTTATCACGAACATTTGTAAGAATAGTTGAAATTTTTTTTTCTAAAAGTGCTTTATTAAAATCGGTGATGGAAGAGTGAAACTGATAATGGTAAAATAGATCTTCTCGCTGAATGTAATTTTCTGAAGATGGTATTCCCATTTCAAAAGCAGCCTTCAGCAATTGATGAATAGAAACCGGATTATAGAGGGTGCCAAATGGATTACTGACGCACGAAAATTTATTACTAGCCAAATAGTTACCGGCTATCTCCGAAAAGCACGATCCGATTGTAATAATTTCATCGGCATGATTTATCTGATTGGAGTTTGGCGTTACTACTAAGTCAGTCTTCCAGCTATTCATGCCGGTAATATTTTAATTGTTTAAACCTATATATCAGATCAAAAGTATCTATTTTTAAGCTCATAAAATCTTATTACTTTTTATGCAATCTCAATCTGAAATTGAAAAAATACCAACTCAAGTTTTTGAAACATCGGAAGCTGCTTCCATTTTTGTTGCTAACGAAATAGCTAATCTTATTAAATCCAAGCAAGCAGAGGGCAAGCCATGTGTGCTGGGGCTTGCAACCGGATCAACACCTACTAGGGTGTACGCAGAACTTATCGCTTTGCATAAGAAGGGTTTGAGTTTTAAAAATGTAATTACATTCAATCTGGATGAATATTATCCGATGCTCCCAAACTCGTTACAAAGTTATGTTCGATTTATGAATGAACATCTTTTTAATGAATTGGATATCCCTCAGGAGAACATCCACATTCCGGATGGAACGATCGCAAAAGAAGAAGTAGCAAACTTTTGCAAAGCATACGATGCAAAGATTGAAAGATTGGGTGGAATTGATTTACAAGTACTAGGTGTAGGTCGCACCGGGCACATTGGTTTTAATGAGCCGGGCTCTTCAGAGCGGTCGGCCACACGGATGATCACACTTGATCAGGTTACACGCATTGATGCAGCCAGCGATTTTTTTGGAGAAGAGAATGTTCCAAGTAAAGCCATTACCATGGGAGTGGGAACGATCATGAAATCTAAAAGAATTATTATGATGGCGTGGGGCGAGGGCAAGGGTTCTATTGTTAAGAAAGCAGTAGAAGGCCCTGTTACTGATCAGATACCTTCTACGTTTTTGCAGAAGCATTCCAATACATTGGTACTTTTAGATGAGGCAGCCGCCTCGCAACTTACGGCTGTAAATACACCTTGGTTGGTAGATAGCTGCGAGTGGGATGAGAAGCTTATTCGTAAGGCAATTGTGTGGTTGTGTCAACACCTAAAAAAGCCAATCTTAAAATTGACCAATCACGATTACATGGAGCATGGCATGGGAGATATTTTAAATGAATTTGGTTCGGCCTATCAAGTGAATATTAAGGTTTTTAACCAACTGCAGCATACCATTACAGGTTGGCCTGGGGGCAAACCAAATGCAAATGATACCAATCGACCAGAGCGAGCAAAACCGTTTCCAAAAAAGGTAATTATATTTAGTCCTCATCCTGATGATGATGTTATATCGATGGGTGGTACTTTCATTCGGTTAGTAGATCAAGGTCATGAGGTACATGTTGCTTACCAAACTTCGGGTAACATTGCTGTATTTGATGATGACGCCATTCGCTTTGCAGATTTCGTGCGGGATTTTGATGTGCTGTTTGATCTGAACAAGGAGAATGGCGAACTATTTTATAAGAAAGTAGTAACAGCCATTAAAGAAAAAAAGCCAGGTGAAGTAGACAGTCCTGAAGTGATGAAAATAAAAGGGTTGATTAGGAGGGGAGAAGCAAAAGCAGGATGCCGCTATACAGGTATTCCAGATTCTCAAGCGCATTTTTTAGATATGCCTTTTTACGAAACGGGGGCAGTAAAGAAAAAACCATTGGGTGAAGTAGATATTCAAATTATTGTTGACTTGATAGAGAAAATTAAGCCACACCAAATTTATGCGGCTGGCGATTTATCTGATCCACACGGAACGCATCGCGTTTGTCTTGCTGCCATCTTTCAAGCAGTAGATCGCTTAAAGCATAACGATTGGATGAAGGATTGCTATTTGTGGTTGTACCGTGGTGCTTGGCAAGAGTGGGATATTGATCAGATTGAAATGGCAGTGCCCCTTAGCCCCGATGAACTCATGCGCAAGCGAAGAGCAGTATTTAAACATCAATCGCAAAAAGACAGTGCTGTGTTTCCAGGGAATGATAAACGTGAATTTTGGGTGCGGGCAGAAGATCGCAATCATGCCACCGCCCAAGGATATAATGAATTGGGATTGGCAGAGTATGAGGCGATGGAAGCATTTGTGCGATATAAATTTTAAACCGGAAAAATAGTTAGATGAAACATTTTGTATCGTGGAATGTAAATGGAATACGAGCTATCGTTAAAAAAGGATTTGGGGAAAGTGTGAAGGCAATGGATCCGGATATTTTATGTTTGCAAGAAACGAAAGCAGCAAAAGAAGAAACACTTTCTGTTTTAGAACTTTTGCCCGACTATAAAGTTTTTGCCAATTCATCTAAAGCACGAAAAGGATATAGCGGCACCGCTATTTTAAGTAAAGAAGATCCTCTCTCAGTTACGTATGACATCGGTATTGAAGAGTTTGATCAAGAGGGCAGAGTGATTACCGCTGAGTTTGCCAACTATTTTATTGTAACGGTTTACACACCTAACTCTGGTTCGGAGTTAGCACGGTTAGATTATCGGCAGAATTGGGATACTGCTTTCCGCGATTACTTACTTTGGCTGGAAAAACGTAAACCTGTTTTGGCTTGTGGCGATTTTAATGTAGCGCATCAACCAATAGATTTATCGCGACCCAAAGAAAATTATAATAAATCGGCAGGCTATATGCAGCAAGAGATTGATGGATTTACAAAATTAATGGAGGTAGGCTTTACAGATACTTTCAGGCAGAAATATCCTGACACTCAAAAATTTTCTTACTGGAATCAGGTAATTTTTGGTAGAGATAAAAATATTGGTTGGCGCATCGATCATTTCCTTGCTTCTGGTAGAATTCTGCCAAAGATTTCCGACTCACTGATTTACAATGAATATTTTGGCTCGGATCATTGCCCGGTTGCTATTAAACTAGAAATTTAAATTAGACATACCCTGCTATTTTATAAGCAATCATTCCTGCCCATTCTCGTAGTAGAGTTTGCCAGATAGCAATGGCGTCAGTTTGTGGAATAAGTATTTCAGCTAATGTAAATCTTCTGGGGTGCGAAATAAAATCAGCACTAAACGTATCTAAATACCAACCTTGTTTGGCGAAGCAGCTATACGATCGTCTCATGTGATAGCCGGAGGTTATTAGAAAAGATTTTGTTGGATCAACAATCTTTCCGTAAAGCCGAATTACTTCTGCTGAAGATTCGTGCGTATTTCTTGAATTACTTTCCAAGAGAATATCTTGTTCAGGCACACCCATTATCTTCAACACATCTAAGAAATCAAGAGCTTCAGGTCTTCTCTTTTCAATAAGATCACCGCTGCCACCTGACACTACTATCTTCGAAATGATTCCTAACTTATATAATTGAACTGTGTGGTAGATTCTGTCGGCTCCTCTGGTAAGATAAACTCGGTCGTCAGGTATCATTTTGCCTTTGGTAACTCCTGTTAAGAGAATTCCATATTCATACTTCTTAGCAATTGATTTAAACGGAGTCGCTGGTATTTCCCACAATAGTGCAACCTCATTAGCTATAAACTCATTAGAGAATATTAAAAGCAAAATAGCAGCCGCCTTTAAGGATCTGTTTTTCCAAGGTTGCTTTTTAAGAATAAAATAAAGAAGTAAAAATAGAACTACCATCACCAACGGCATGGTGAGGTAATTTAACGTTTTAGAAAGTATAAAAAACATTTCGCTACATTCTCTTCTCTAACGGATTAGAAAGATTCCCTAATCCTTCAATCACTTTCCGAAGTATTTCCCAATACAAGGCAAGTGCCAACACAATTGTCATAGACCAAATTACGCCAATATTAAATAACCTAGTATCGATATTTTTATTTAAAAAATGCTTGGCAGGCATGTAGAACTGTGCATCAAAATCTACTATGTGGTCTGGGTCTGGATCTTTATATATTGGATATATTTTTTGAATGAGTTTACCATCTTTTTCGATTACTCTATTTGTTTCCATTGTGTTTCTAACCAACTCTGTGATGGCTTCATTCTGGTAGGAGTTTCTTAGCGTTTCAAATGCCTTTTCTTTTTCTGTTGTATTGGTAAGGCTTGAAATTAATTTATCCTTATGTTGATCGGCCATATTATACCGATGGATATAAAACTTTTTAAGGGTTTCGAAAAATTCAATAAGTTGCTGATAGCTTGTAGAATCAAACTGATTGGGTTTAATTTTTTCGATGGCTTCAAACTTAGTTCCGATATATAATTGTTCCTTTTCTACCGCATCGTGTACTAGTTGAAGTTTGCTGTTTACTTCTTTTTGTATTAAAGGATCGGGATTTTTGGAGTGCAGATTTATAAAATCCAGTCTCGTTTCAATTTCAGGAATTAGGTAAATCTTTTTATAGTCGGCATCTGCCATGGCTTTATCATATAGATAAAATTTTTGCTCAAAGTCATTATCTTTATATTGACTTACCATCGCAGCTTCAAAAGCCCACCGCGATGCCATTAAATCTCCTACCAAAGGTACCGTAGCAGTGTTGCCAATAATGGGATTTAGCTTATCAAATTTTACCACTACACCGCTCAGAATTAATTGAGGGATAAGAAGTATCGGAATCAGGATGTAAATTGTAACTGCCGAATTAAAGGCCGAAGAAATATTAAGGCCTAGTAAATTCGCAAAACAAGATACGGTAAATAAGATGCTCCAATGAATCAGAAACATTCCGTGGATTTCTAAAATATAGTTAGCAACCAAAACAAACATAGCCGTTTGTATAGCTGAGATCATAAACAGAATCGAGATTTTAGAAATGACATAGCTGCTTCTGCTTAGGTGTAAGAACTTTTCTCGCTTTAATATCTTTCTATCTCGAATGATTTCTTCTGCACTAACAGTTAAACCCATGAACAGCGCAACAATTACGCTCATAAAAAGATGTGCAGGCAAATTTAAATTTTTACTAAAAATATATCCTTCTTTGAAAGGATCATCCACATTATAGTAGCGTACAATAAAAGCCAGTATAAAAGCCAGCATGGGCGCTTCCAACAAATTGATAAATAAGTATTGCTTGTTACTTAGTTTAGAAAGTAAATCGCGCAGCGAAAACAGATGTGTTTGCTTAAACCATTTAGGAATTCTTAAAGTTGAATGAGGAGAATCCTTAGAAGTATTAATAGCATTTACTTTTACTCTTTTCAAAAATATTTCATTCCATTGCTCTGGCGTAAATTTTCGTTCATTTGTAAAATCGCCAAATTCATTAATGACTTTTGTTTCGATGATGTTAAAAATCTGTTCAGGATTCACATTTCCACAAGCATGACATTCGCCCTCATCACTATTTATCATGTTAATGTTCTTCTTAAAATAAGTGATCGCATCAACGGGATTTCCATAATAGATTTGAAATCCGCCTGTATCCAAAATCACAAGCTTATCAAACATCTTGAATATATCTGAAGAGGGTTGATGGATAACTGCGAAAACTAATTTTCCTTTTAATGACAATTCCTTCAGCAGATCGATAATGTTTTCTGAGTCGCGCGATGATAGCCCCGAAGTTGGCTCATCTACAAATAAAACGGCAGGCTCTCTTAGCAACTCCAGACCAATGTTTAATCGTTTGCGTTGTCCACCACTAATTGTTTTTTGCAGAACAGATCCAACCTTTAAATCTTTCGTTTGAGTAAGTCCAAGATCATCTAGCGTTCTGCCAACTAAATCATCAATCTCTTTTTCATTAAGATGGCTGAAACATAGTTTGGCTGCGAAGTAGAGATTTTGGTAAACGGTTAGGTCTTCAATCAGTAGGTCGTCTTGGGGAACAAATCCAATAACGCCTTCAATTTTTTCAGGGTTGTTGTGAATGTCAATCCCATTGATGAGAACTTTTCCCTCTGATGGTTTTTCTGTTCCATTTAAAACATGGAGTAACGTGGATTTACCAGCACCGCTGGCTCCCATCAAAGCAACTAAGTTTCCCGATTCTTCTAGTACGGTAACTTCTCGCAACCCGAGTTTGCCTGTTTTAAATTTGTAAGAGATTTTATTTGCCTCAAAGCTGGTGCGGGTGCCATCACTTTGTTTTTTAAAGCTGTTAAGTATTTCCCCATAATAAACAGGATCAGCCGCTCCCCATCTTAAAATACTACCAGTAGCAAATACATTAATATTTCCAGACTTCTGTGGTACGCCATTCAAATACACATCTGATTTTCCCAGGTATTTGAAGAAGAAAAGATTAGAATTTTTTAAAAACAGGATAGCAATAAAGCCATCTAACTCTGTTCTGCTGATTGATTTGATTTGTTGAAGTGGAGCACCGGAGTGAACGATTAGAATGCTGTCAGAATCAACGTCTGATTGTTTTTTAAGGGAAATGAATTTTTTAATGAGTTCTACATCTGCTTCAGCAACATTGAATGAATTGGCTATTGATTTTGCCAGAGACTCTTCGTTGGCTGTAATGGTGCCATCTGCTAATATCAAACTCAAAAGTTCCAGCATGATTACTGTTTTTTGCTTTTGGGCCACTTCCTGATTAATAGATGCACAAATCTTAGAAATAGATTCTTGCTGGCTGGAGGCACTTAGGTTGTCCGATGTTTCTCGGGCGTACTCATCGAAAAGCCGCAAATGTCCTTCCATGGATTTTTGGCTTAGGTGATCGGCCAGAAACACTTGAATATGATCACGCTCTTGTTGCGTTACAGAATCTTCCTTAGCTACTAAAGCAAACAAGCGCATGATAGCTTTAAGAACGGGCTCACTCATAGGGATTAGGTTAAAAGATAAATGTAATAAACAACTGACTAGTGTTAAAATAAAAGAGGGATTGGTTTTGGCCAATCCCTCTCCGATGTATGTCTCAAGACTTTATTCAATAATACCTTTTCTCATTTTTTCAACAATTTTGGTTATCTCAACCAAATTTTTGTCAGTTAAAACTAAGTCAGAGCGATTATTTTTGATTTGCTCTTCTATGTTAAGCGCGCGGTAGCTTGCCTGTAAAGCAGAAAGGTCTGCCTGAATAGAGGTAATAGGATCAGATTGCTCGGCTGTGCTAAGCATTTTCGATAGCTCATCAACTGATTTTGCTTGCTCTAAAATTACACGTATAAGAGGAGTTAGAATCAAGTTGCGTTGATCATCCTTTAGTAAAGTCTTTGGATATGATTTTATTAAGCCAGTTGAAATAGACAATCCTTCAATGAAGCTACCGGTAATCATCAGCGCTGCTAATTTATTACGACTGTCATCCCTCAAATATTTATCTGTTTTTTGAACGGCATCATTCAATAAAGTAGCAAGAGAATCTTTATTGGAGATATTGGTCTCAAATTTCTTTAATACATCGCCATCAAATGAACCAACGATTCCAAGGTTATCTGCTAATTTCTTGGCTGAATTTAAATAGTCAATGGCTTCTTGTGTTTTCTCATATGAACTTAAATAACCAATGTCGGCTGCATAAACGCCAAGGTTAAGAGCCGCTTTGTCATTTCTGGTTAAGTATTGATCTACTTTTTTACGATCATTCAATAAGCTTTGATTGAACTCAGCTCCAGTTTGTTGCAACAAGTAAGGTATTTCAGAAGGAGAGGGGATATTGTAGACCACATCTTTAATCTGATCTTTTAAAGATTCTTCTGCTTGTTTAAATTCTTCAGCATTTTGGTTATTTTCTTTAGTAGAAGAGCCGCAAGCGCCCATAAAGAAGGCCGTGGCCAGTGCAATAAAATAATAACTTAAACGGGTAACTTTCATGGTTTTAAGGTTTAACCTTCAATTTTAACACATTTTTTCTAAACCATTAAACTGGTTTATGTTTTATTTTGAAGAAAGTTTTTGCTTTCAAAATTCACTGTCTAATAAAAACCGATCTCGTAGTTCTCCGATCAACGGGTTTTTGGCGGCTAACGCATCAAATTTTTCTTTGTTTGTATAAGCTACGCGCTGTCTGTTTTCAGCAAGTTGCAACTGCCCAATCACGTTAATAGAACTGTTCGATAATTTTTCGCGGAGGTAGGTGACTAATTCCGTCCGTATAGATTGTAATAAAGGTTCTTCAATTGGATTGGCTAACAAGATGATAAGTTCATGTCCCTTTGTTTCAAATCCTCGGTTAAGTAAATGGTATTCTGCTACTTGACTCTTCTTGCTATCAGCGTATTGCTTCCATGCACTTTGCAAGTCTTCTGTCGTGTAGGCCTTCTCTAGTTTACTTGCTTGCTTTACTTCCGCCTTAGCTTCTTCTGCTATTGTAGGTTTAAAAATGTTACCCAGGTTGATGGTGGTCTTAGGTCGTAAGGTTTCTTTTTCCTTAACCGGGTCAACTTTAGGTGGAGGCGGTGTAATGATCTCGCTAGTTTCAACTTCTTTGACTTTTATCTCAGGAATTGGTGCAACTTGAATAGCAGCAAGAGCTGGAATGGCTTCTAATTCAATTTTTTTTTTACCGCTTCGGTGGTCGCAGCGGTTGAGTTAGTGAAAACAGCATTGACATGAGCCATTTTCATCAGAGCCAGCTCTACGGTAAGGCGTTGGTTTTTACTTCCCTTATAATGAATGTCGCACTGGTTGGTAATATTTAGCCAAGAAAGCAAGAGTGATGGAGATGAAGCTTGTGCCTGCTCTGCATATTTCTTCTTGGTGCTATCGGGTACCTCCATCAGGTTAATGGTGCGGGCATCTTGTGCTACTATTAAATTTCGGATGTGCTCGCTTAATCCAACGATAAAATTATGGCCATCAAATCCCTTGCGCAGAATTTCGTCTAATATGATGAGTGGCTGTGAGGGATTTTCCGAGAGTAATCCATCTACTACTTTGAAGTAGTAATCGTAATCCAAGATATGAAGATTATTGATTACATCTTTAAAAGTCACTTCTTTGCCAGAAGAGAAAGTGACCATTAAATCAAAAATGGAAAGACCATCTCGCAAAGCACCATCTGCCTTTTGTGCAATCAAGTGTAGTGCTTCTTCTTCTATTTTTATTTTCTCTTGGTTGGCTACTTTTTTTAGCTGCTTAGCAATATCTGAAATTTGAATTCTATTAAAATCAAAAATCTGACAACGTGATAAAATAGTTGGTATTACTTTGTGCTTTTCGGTTGTGGCCAGAATGAATATAGCATACGAAGGTGGCTCTTCCAATGTCTTTAAAAAAGCATTGAATGCCGAATTAGAAAGCATGTGAACCTCGTCAATAATATAGACTTTGTATTTTCCGAATTGAGGAGGATATCGAACCTGATCAATGAGATTACGAATGTCTTCAACAGAGTTGTTAGAGGCGGCATCTAATTCGAAAATATTTAATGAGTTAACCTCGGCTTTTTCTTCAAAACCATTGATCATTCGCGCCACAATTCTTGCACAAGTGGTTTTACCCACACCGCGAGGTCCGCAGAATAAAAGTGCCTGTGCTAGCTTGCTATTATCGATGGCGTTTTTAAGGGTGGTAGTAATATGCTCTTGGCCAACCACTTCGGCAAAGCCAAGCGGGCGATATTTACGAGCCGAGACTACAAAACTTTCCATTGTGTGCAAGATAGGTTTTGGGTAGTTAACTTGGAATACCTATAGTGAATAAATTTTTTTATTGATACGATTGAGCCCGTATATTTTAACATAATTTATTACCTATGAAAATTACTGCCTTACTAAACAGCGAATTAAAAAATCAATTCAGAAAGCAAAAAACACCATTGGAATTTGCAACTGATTTTAGTGCTGAAAAAATCCGCAAGATGAACGCCAATTATGATTATCGTTGATACCTCAGTTTGGATAAAAGCAAAGCCGAGAGAACTAAACAAGAGTTAACGCTGTGAAACTTATTTCAAATATTTTTCTGGCAATGCAAACCCCATACTTTCAGCGCACCAAAAAATATTAATAACATAATAGCGATCCTTATCTTTAAAAAGTTGAATGCTATTGATGCCTCGATTCGTTACAGAGCCATCTTTCTTTTCTTTGGTTTCGTAAGTGCTGAAAACGTGATACACAGTACCAAACTCTTCCGACTTTCTTGATAATTCCTTTTCAAAAAAACCGGTAGCAATTCTAGATTGAAAAAGCGTAACGTATTCTTCTGGAGTTAGCGCTTTTAAAGTAAGTTCTCCGTTTTCGTTCTTCCGAGTTGGTATTAATCTGGATTCGGGTTTGAATAAATTTCTAAAACGATCCCAATCTCGCGGAGCACCTGGCTCGCCCGAAATAACATCATACAAAGTGGCAATGATGGCATCTACAGATTTAACATCAGAGGAGTAGTTTTTAGTTTGCGCAAATGAAGCGGAGCAAAGACAGCTTAGTAGTAGAAAAAATAATTTTGTTTTCATTTTTATTTTACCCCTTCGGGGTTGATTAGCTAATTTCTATTTCCAATCTACCCCAACGCCTCAACACCCGGTAAAACTTTGCCTTCAAAATACTCAAGCAACGCCCCGCCACCAGTAGAAACATAACTCACCTTATCTTCAAATCCGAACTTAGCTACAGCCGCGGCAGAATCGCCCCCACCAATTAATGAGAAGGCACCTTTTTCTGTAGCACGAACCACCGCTTCGGCAATTGCCTTTGTTCCTTTTTCAAATTTCCCCATTTCAAAAACGCCCATCGGGCCGTTCCATAAAATAGTTTTAGATTCTTCTACTACTTTAGCAAATACTACTTGTGCCTGTGGGCCAATGTCTAGCCCCATCCAACCTGTCTCGATTGAATTATTGTTTGCGATTTTTGTATTTGCATTCGCATCAAATTTATCGGCAGTAATAGAGTCTATCGGCAAGTGTAATTCAACACCCTTTGTTTTTGCTTTTTGAATTAATTCTTTTGCCAGCTCTAATTTATCATCTTCGCATAGTGAGTTTCCGATATTTCCACCAAGGGCCTTGAAAAAAGTATAAGCCATTCCACCACCAATAATCAAGTGATTTACTTTGTCAAGAAGTTTTTCAATAATTAAAATCTTATCAGAAATTTTTGCTCCGCCCATAATCGCAGTGAAGGGGCGTGCTGCATTGCCCAATACTTTTTCAGCATTATCTAATTCTGAAGCCATCACAAGGCCAGCGCATTTCTCTTGAAAGAATTGTGCTACAATAGTAGTGGAAGCATGAGCACGATGGGCAGTGCCAAAGGCATCGTTTACATATACATCGCCATGTTTAGAAAGTTTTTCAGCGAAAGCTACGTCTCCTTTTTCTTCTTGTTTATAGAAGCGGAGATTTTCAAGCAACAACACTTCACCTGGCTTAAGAGTCGCAGATAATTTATAAGAATCTTCGCCTATGCAATCTGATGCAAATTTTACAGGCACCCCAAGTAACTTCTCTGCTGTTTTAATGGTGTGCTTTAAAGAATATTTTTCTTCAGGTCCTTCTTTCGGTCTGCCTAAGTGCGACATCAACACGCAACTTCCTCCATCACTCAATATTTTTTTTAGAGTTGGAATAGTCGCTCTGATTCTATTGTCGTCTGTAACGTTAAAACTTTTATCCAACGGTACATTAAAATCTACACGAATAAGTGCACGCTTATTTTTAAAATTGATTTCTTTCAGGGTCTTCATAGTTAATTAATCTAAATTACTTGTTCGGTGGAGTAGTGATCTGTTGTTGCGTCCAAAAGTATTTTTCTAAGAGTTTTACTAATTGGGTCAGTTCAAAAGGCTTGATGATATGTTCGTTAAAGCCCGCCTCTATTATTTCCGCGGTATGTTGTTTATCATCAAAACTAGTGACTGCAAAGATGGGAAGGTTTTGGTTTCTACTGTTTTTTAAATCCCGAATCCACCGAGTGGTGTCCATTCCATCTTGTTCAGGCATACTAATATCCATCAACACAAAATCAAATTTTTCATTTTGCAAAGCTTGAAGCGCTTCGTAGCCATTAGAGGCAATAGCTGATCGAATACCGATAGATTCTAATTCTTTTTGAACAGCTACTTGCAAGATAACATCATCATCTACCACCAATGCAAACAGCTTGTTGAAATCTTTTTTCATATTTTTTTAATCTCCAAAACTAATACCTAAACCTTTTGCAGCCTTTACAAGATATCCATCTTTTTGTACGAAGTTATAATTCTGAGTGGCTTCTTCGAGACTAACAGAAGAAATCGTGTTGTTTTTTAATGTTACCATCTGCCCAAATTTTTCCTCTAACAATAATTCCACCGCCTTCACACCAAATAGAGTAGCTAATACTCTGTCGAAAGCAGTAGGACTCCCACCTCGTTGCACATGCCCTAAAACGGTTTCGCGAATTTCAGCTTGGCAACCAGCTTCTTTCAATTGTTTGGAAAGTTGGTACGCAACTCCTCCTAATCGAACATGCTCAGATCCTTTCGATCCCTGAGAAGAAACAATGGTGCCATCTTTGGGTTTTGCTCCTTCGGATATGACGATATTAACAAAGCCGGTTCCATTTACATACCTAGACTGAATTCGCTTCACCAGTTTTTTAACATCATAAGGTATTTCAGGAATCAAACAAATCTCTGCGCCTCCGGCAATAGCTGTATGGAGAGCAATCCACCCCGCATCGCGCCCCATCACTTCCATAATCATCACGCGATCGTGACTTTCGGCCGTAGTCACTAATTTATCGAAACTATCTGTTGCTATTTGTACGGCCGTTTGAAAACCGAAGGTCATATCAGTAGACGAAAGATCATTGTCAATCGTCTTTGGTACTCCAATGATATTTAAACCTTTCTTGTAAAGAGCTTGCGAAATTTTTTGCGATCCATCTCCGCCAATATTGATAACCGCATTAAATCCCAATTCCTTAATTCGTTTAATTAATTCATCAGAGCGATCTATGAATTTTATAGTTCCGTCTTTTTGAGGAGAGGGGAAATTAATAGGGTTTCCTTTATTAGTAGTTTTTAAAATGGTACCACCGCGAACATGTATTCCAGCTGTTTTACTTCGGGTTAGTTTGATTAATTCGGCAGGGTTGGCGAACACTCCGTTAAAGGCCTCTTTGCTTCCGTATATGTCCCAATCTTTTTCTTTGCGCGTGCGTTTTGCAATACCTCTGATCACCGCATTGAGTCCAGGGCAATCGCCACCACCAGTTAGTACCAATAATTTTTTAGGCTTATCCATTCATTCTTTTTGTAAAAGTTAAAGTAACTAAAAAGAATGAAGTCTGCCTATAATAATTTTTCGAGATACCTTATTCTATTCGAACAGAAGCTCGCTGCAAACGATCGTTGATTGCTCTTCCCAACCCTACATTCGGAACTTCTTCAGCTATAATGAATTCTATATCAAGCTGATCTAATATACGGAGGTATGCAAAAAGATTTTGTGCTGCCATCAGCAGATCTCCAGTAGGCGAAAGTTGTTTTTGATTAGTTATGGGAAAATCAGGAATTATTTTTTGGAAGGAGAGGATTCCTATTTTTTTACCATGATGTGCTTTTACTAACAAATCTAAATTTCCAACTAATAAATTTTTAGTAGGCGCATAATGACTTTTTAATTGTCCAGGTGCTTTAGGATTAGAAGATGAATTGAGTTGAATTTCTACTTTGCCAATAACCGCTTCAATTTTTTCTACACTCAATCCGCCCAGCCGATAGATGATTGTTTGCCCTCCGTCAAATCCTACGATAGTCGATTCAATGCCCACTTCACAATCTCCACCATCTAAAACATATTTTACCTTATCGCTCAATTGATCATTTACGTGCGATGCTTTTGTGGGGCTGATGTACCCGAACGGATTAGCACTGGGTGCTGCTAATGGAAATGTCAATTCTTTCAAAAGATTTAACGTGAGTTTGTGATTGGGGCAGCGAATGCCAACAGTCCCTAAACCAGATGTTACCAAGTCGGGAATAATTTCTTTTCTCTTCAATAAAAGTGTTAAGGGTCCTGGCCAGAATTCTTGCGCTAACTTTTTTGCTTTTTCCGGAATTTCTGATGCGAACGAATTGACAGAATTGAAATCAGGAACATGTACAATAAGCGGATCAAAGTGGGGGCGATTTTTAGCCTCGAAAATTTTAGCTATTGCTGATACATTTAAGGCATTACCAGCTAATCCATAAACTGTTTCGGTCGGTATGGCTACTAGCTCACCTTGTTCTAAAAGTATTTTTGCTTTTGAAATATCTTTTCCGATTTCGGCCATCGTGCAAAGCTACGAGGTTCGGAGTAATTTTTCTTTCATACGAAGTACGGATCTTTCTAGCGTATAGTTTTCTAATTCTGATAGAGTTATCCATTTTACATCGTGCGATTCGTTACTTACTACGATCATTTCGTTCACATCAGCATTCAATAAAAACCGTATATCGTAATGTTGATGTTCCGGAAAATCTTTTCGTGTCGGAATAGTATGAATATCAATATCAAATAGGAGAGGGTTAACGGTAAAATTTTTCAACCCTGTTTCTTCCTCCGCTTCCTTCAAGGCAACAGCCAGAATATTTTCATCGCCATCGGCATGGCCACCCGGCTGCACCCATTTGTTTAACTTGGCGTGATGCACTAAAAGTGTTTGAGTTCTTTCTTTGCTTATGATCCAGGCAGAACCTGTGATGTGCCCCGGTAGGTGAGTCCGTTGAAAAGCATCTTGATTTTTTAGTAATTCTAAAAAAGGTGGAATGAATTTCTGTTCTTCCGAAAATGGAGTTGAATAAGATTCTAATGATTTGACTAGAATTTCCCTGTTCCAGCTAGAGTTAAAATTCAACATTCAAAATTTAGAAATCAAAGTTGATTACTGAATAACAATTGTAACCTTGTTAAACTTTCCTTCTTCTAGCTTACCTATTTTCTCTCCACCGCCAGCATTGTCTTTATCATCTTTCTTAACTAAGACAAAATACGAGTTAGCCTTAATTTTTTTAAAGCGATAAATTCCTTTTGCATCAGTTACACCTTCGGCTATTGAATTTTTTTCCTTATTATAATTCTCTTCGGTATCAAATAATTTGATAGATGCCCCGGCTACCGTGTTGCCAATTTCGTCTCTTACCGTGATGGTGAGTGAAGTATTGATTAATTGAACTGGCTTTAGCAAAAAGGAACTACCGAAAAAGCCAATAATAAAAAGAAGTATTATGTTAGAGTTTATGATTTTTGGAGTGTGCATCATCTTCAAATTTTCAAATTAGTAGATTTTCGAATTTAACTTATCTTAATAAAACAACTCCGCCACGCTGTTCTTTAATTCCTTCTTGCGGCCTGAATGAACTTTCATATCTAACAACATAGGAGTAGGTTCCGCCAGGTAGCGGTTGGCTTGCATTATTATTGTACCCGCCATTCCACCTGAAATCCCTCTTCTTAGATTCAAAAACCAATTCTCCCCATCTATTAAAAATAGCAATTTCAAAATTATCAGTAATAAAGAAACTATAAACAAAGAAGTTCTTATTAACGACTTCTCCACTTGCCGGTCGGAAGGCATTTGGTCCAACAATTTTTGGAATACATTCATTGAGTACTTCGGTTTTATCTGTATTCGTACAACCAAATGAGTTTACTAAAGTCACTTCATAAATACCTTCACTAGTCGCGGTAAATATTCGTTTCTTGTAATTTAAAGTTACTTGATTTTTAAACCAATCATACGTTGAAAAAGCACCCGGATCTAAATCAACTTGCGAAGTAGCGGGGTCAAGATTATCTGGGTCATTACAAATAACAACAGCACCTTTCAATTGCCCTTGTGGGATAGGTGCTTTTATAATTTGAATAGATGCAGAGGCATTACACGTACTTTTGCTTATCGTTACTTTATAGATTCCTTCTTTGGTATCTTTTAATGTTGGATTAGTTTGCCCCGCAATAGTAGTGTTGTTAAATGCCCATGCATACGCTACTCCCGTTGCTGTTGTTGTAGCGGTGATTGTAAACGGATTAGTATCTTGGCAAGCTTGTGTGGCAGTGACAGCCGCATCTACAATGCCACTTACCTGAACTAGTTTAGGAGTCGACTGCTTAGTGCAACCGCTTACTCCGTCTACCAATTCAACTGCATAACTTGCTCCATCCTCCGACTGGCCCAATGTAATTATTCTTCCTAATAATCCAGCTTGGAATGCTCCTCCTTTATACCACCGATAAGTATACGATCCCGATGGCGTAGCAGTCAATGTTATTTGAGTGGCGCATCCATTTGTTTGTGTGAAATCAGGAGTGGGTATTGGCGTATAGGTTACATTGGTTGATTGAGTGAGCGTACATCCTCCTCCAATATCTGCTTTAACAATGTAAGCTCCGCTAGTGGTAAGAGAAATTGTAGCCCCCGTGGGGGTAGTTCCGTCTGGCCTAGTCCAGTTATAAGTTACTCCACCTGCAACAGAAGCCGTTATATTTCCTGCACACAAATCTGGTGTGACAGTTAAGGTTGGCACAACGGGGTTAATGGTTCTATTAAATGTGTATGTACAGCCAGCACCATTATTATCTCGTACTTGAATAGAATAATCACCTGGAGCCAGTGAAGCAGTGTTACTAATTTGGGGACCTAAAACTGATCCGGTAGCTACATTTGTAAACGTATATTTAAGCGGAGCAACTGGAGCACCAGTTAAAGTTGAAACCGTTACGACTGAAGGATTGCAATTAGTGAATGTAACACCAGATGTGAAGATAGCATCCGTTAAGCTAACTGAATTAGAGATTGTACATCCAGATATTTGATCAGTAACAATTGCAGAAACAGTTCCGGCACTTACTCCTCCAATTGGCCCCACTGTAAATCCTTGAACTTGATCAAAACCTACTTGATTGAGTGTAGGCCCGGTTAAAAAGTAAGAGTAAGGTCCTCCGGCAGGTACAGTTGGTGTGTTTGTTAATGTAACCGTTCCTGTTGGTGTATTACAGGTGGTTGGGTCTGTTTTAGTCAGTGTGAATGCGGGTGAAACTTTAATAGTTACAATTTTGGTAAATGTTGTTTGACAAGTTGTAATTGGATCTTTTACTGTTACCGAATACTTTAGAATAGCTGGAAGAGTAGTATCTATAGCCTGCACACCAGAGGTATTTCCGTTAGCTGCTCCATTCAACGTCCAGACGAAAGTAGCACCCGCGTTGTTTGCATTTAAATTTGGAACTACACTATTCTGACACACTTCAATGTCTGGCCCTAAATCTACTATCGGTCTATTGTCAACAACAATTGATTTAGCCTTTGCTTTGCAGCCGTTAGCATCTGTGGTGGTTACAGAAATAACGGCAGGATTTTTAATCACTACCGTTTGCGTGGTAGATCCATCTGTCCACAACCAAGTAGTTGCAGGGCCAGCATTTAATGTGACAGGGCCATTACAAAGAACGTCAACAGGTTTGTTGGTAGGTTTTGGTGCGGGTGGATTGATCTTAACCTGTTGAACAATGGTGGTATCCAATCCGCAGCGATTGGTTAAGCGCATCGACACCGTGTAAGTGCCTGCGGCAGCATACAAGTGTGTTGGGTTTGAGATTGTACTTCCTGCGCCATCTCCAAACGCCCATTGAAATTTATCGATAGCATCAGTTGGCGTTCCATTAAATTTAGTAGTGTCTCCTTTACAAATTCCGGTAAACGTAAAGCCGGGCCCTCCAAACCCGTTGCCTTGTTGCTGAATAAAATTTGGGAGTCCTAACGTGCTTTTTGTTCCACTTGCCAGGGCAAATCCATTAAAATTAAAAGATGAGTTAGTTGGAATTTTATTTTCGTTTGAAAGTACAGTGCCCAGGGCTTTGTTGTTAGTGGCATCATTAAACGCAATGTAGATTTGATTGTCAGGCGCAATTTGCAAAGCGCCCATATCTATGGGTTTGGCAACCTTTTGTAAAAAGACGGGAGGCTTTTTATCAAGGCTATCGAGGTAGTATTCAAAAATTTCCGATTGCCCTGCGGCAGGTACACCTCTAACGGTAGCAAAAACTTTTCTTCCGCCCGAAGAAAACTCTACTCCGTAAATTTGTCCGTTGGCTTCATTCAAATTTGTTTTTCGGTAGCTGTAAATAACTCCAGTTGTATCATTCAGTTGAAATAACTCTAACAAATTGCTACTGCCAGGTGTGGAAATAGGAACAGCTAAATTATTTCTGATGCCCAACTTCATATAGCCTTGTCCGTTTTCTTTTGTTTTGAACGAATGAGGAGAACCGATTTCAGTATAAACTGCTGAGCCTATTCCATTTTTTGAAATTTGAAAGGTTCTAAAAATACTATTGCCATATTCATGCGCCACAATCCATTTACCATTGGCGGTAACTCGTTCGGTGCTCTTCGAAAAAAGTAAAATGTTTTTCTTGGTTACGAGTCCCTTCCCAGCATTTTGCTTTAAATCAAAGATCGAATAACGCAATTCAAAAAGAGAAGTTCCGCTGATTGCCTGCGTTGTTAAAATGTAATACAATGTTTCATCTCCCGGCACGGGAACTATCAAAGATGATTGCGTAGAAGTTGGATCACCTCCAATTCCGGTATCAATAAGGGTATTTGTTTTATCATATACATTAGATCCATCTGTATAAAAAATTACTTTCCCATTTCTATCGCATACAATTGCGCAGCCAGCCGGTGCATCCATAGCGCTTGTGTTGAGTGCAACAGGAGGTTTCTTATTGAAATCTATTCCTGCCTTTGTACCGAAATACCAGATGTTACTTCGTTGATCATTTAGTTTGTATTCCTTTACATTCACTCCGGCATAGGTTGAGCAGCCAGTGGCATCGGTAACAACGACATAATAATAGCCAGCGGAATCGGGTTTGAGAGTTGCTCCCGTATTTCCATTCGACCAATTATAAGAAGTGGCTGTTCCTTGTGTAACCTTAACGGTAACTGAAAATTGCTTTGGAGAAGAAGTTCCCCTTGGCGGTGGAAATTCTGATTTACACGCGGTGGTATCTTGCACTAATTGAATCTTAAGATCGAACTTATTAACGGTAACAGGCTTTGGAAGCGAAATTTTCTTTTGCCCTTGGTAATAAGCTGTTACCATAGTGTTAAAGGTGCCTTGATTTTTATACGTATATACAGGACTCCACGCCTTAACGGTTTTGCTGCCATCTCCAAAATCCCACACTAAACTATCTGCATTTGGTTTTACATCTGGAAAAAAAGTTATTGGATTATTCTGACAAGTAGGTGTAGAAAAAGTAAAATCAATGGTAAGGTTTGCGTTACTAGTTGGTAAGAAAGAAGGGAACTGAGTTCCTTTAAAATCTGTAGCGCCCAGTTGTGCAACTTTAACAAAGGCGGCCAATGTATCTGTCTTCGAAAATTTCTCAACTAAAAATTTTCCCGTATTATCCTGATAAAGATGATAGATAGCACTATCTGGCGCGAGTTGTAATCCGTAGCTTTTTGCAATGACTGCCGAAACCGATGCAGGCAAAACAGAAATATTTATGGTAGAGGCGGGTGTTGAATTTTTATAATCATACTGAATAACATCTGCAGGAATGCCGGCTTCTCCAATCCTTGAAATGTAAACATATTGTCCACCCTTTATATCCCATTGTATATCGTACATTGACTGAGTGGTGGCAGTAAGAACTCCGGTATTCAGTATATAACGATCTAGTATCATGAATCCTTCAGTGCCGCTAACAGGTAGCGTTGGTATTCCCGGATCAAAATTGAGAATCATCGCATCGTCCTTTACACTTTGAACGGCCACAGCTAATTTTTTCAACTTGTGATTGTACGAGAAGTTGGAAACAGATATGGGGAGGGGAGAGGGATTACCAATGTTAATAGATATGACAGAGTTAAACGTTCCGGCAGTATAACTTGCGGCAGTAATTTTTGTAGCTAAAAAATCTGCTGAATTGTTTTGATGTGTAATTAACCAGTAATCTGTTCCGTTGGGATGTGGAATAATGATCATTCCTTCTGAACGATTGGTCAACCCGGGAACAGCCGCGTTTTTATTTGCAGCTTCTACCACACCTAAGCCGGGTTGAGAAGTTGCATTTCCTAACTGTGATAAATCGACCACACTTCGCGTAATAGTGCCCCCAACTCCAAAATTAGCACTGTTTGCAAATACGAAATATTTATTTGTCTGGCCTGGCACTGGGCAAATAGCAACTGGCTGATTAGCAGTTGTATTAGCCAGTAATCCAGTTCCGTTAGGCATTGGTAAATGACAGCCATCGTATATTCGAGTGCCGTCTGTATAGAATAATAGATTTCCGGTGGCGGGGTCAGTGGCTACAGCACTTCCACCTGTATTAAATGGAATTGCTTGGTTTGTAACTTGTGTAGGTAGGTTAGTACCTCTATTGAAGCGAATGCCATCAGAAGTGCTGCCGAAGTACCAATTATGTTGAGATAAATTCTGGCCAAATGCGGTAGTCAAATTAAAGAACAATAGAAAAACTATGAAATACCTTATCATTACTGCTGATTTTCTGTTCCCGCTTACTCTCCCTCCAACAAACTTATCCATACACCTTTATTGAATCAAATTTAAAACGCTCATACTTCACTAAAGTATACAATTTGATTGAAAATAACGTTAAGTTGAAAGAAGATGCCTATTTGTGAGTAATAACTTTTTTTAATGTCTTCCATGCATTTAATTTGCTCTATTGGAAAAGATAAAAATACGTTTTTGGATGCGTAACAGCTCACTTGGTTTGGCTTTGGTATTGATGCTGGTGATACAGACTTCAGTAACTGCTCAAGATCCACAGTTTTCTCAATTCTATGCAGCACCGCTTTACCTGAATCCTGCCTTTGCCGGAGCTACCAATCAAAATAGAATAGGCATTAACTATCGTAATCAGTGGCCGGCTATTGATGCCAATTTTAATACTATCTCCGCTTTCGCGGATTTCTATATTGAAAGTAAAAATAGCGGTATAGGTGTATTGGTTAATAAAGACACAGAAGGTGTTCTGGGATTACAATCCATCAATTTGGCTTTACAATATTCATATGATCTAAGATTGTTCGAAGGCTTATCATTCAGGCCAGGTTTTCAAGTTGGCATTTATAATAGGTCAATTAATTTTGATCGACTTACTTTTGGCGATCAGTTAGATCCAGCCACTGGTAAATTAAAAGGAGGTGCTTCTGCCGAAGGATTAAATACAGGCCAATCAAAGTTTTTCCCCGACATATCTATGGGCGGACTTTTTTATTCTAAAAGTGGCTGGTTTGGTTTTGCAGCTCATCATATTACGGAGCCAGATCAATCTTTAGTGGGTTCAAAAGATAATCTACCAATGAAATTATCAGGTCATGCTGGTTGGAAGTTTTATTTTAAACCCGGTTCAATGGGCGATGGTTTTTATAAGAAACCAAGAGAGAGAAGTATTGCACCCACCATTCAGTATCGCCACCAAGGAAGATTTGACCAGATGGATGTTGGTGTATATTATACTTTTGAGCCAATTATTATTGGAACGTGGTATAGAGGTGTTCCCTTCAAAAACCTAAATGGAATTACTAATAATGAATCGATCGTTTTGCTGGTAGGCTTTACACAAAAGCGACCGAAAGATATTTTGAATATTGGTTATAGCTATGATTTTACTATTTCTAAACTAGGGCCTGGAAGTGGAGGAGCCCATGAAATTAGTTTAGTGTATTCTTGGAATTCGCGCGATCCGCGTAAGCCACCAAAAGATAAGTTGGTGATCCCGTGTCCAGACTTCTAGAATTTTAAATTCTCAATGTTGAATTATAAATGAATAATCAGATCATTCAACATTAAGAATTCAGCATTCAAAATTAATCTTCGCTGCTTCCTCCAATTTTGCACACATCATCCATACCTAAGTGAAGTAGGGCATCGCCTGCATTTACCACCGGATTATTGTTCAGGCCAACCACGTAGCCTGTTGTAGGTGATTTTATTTGTTCTTTAAACTCACCGAACGGATCGGTAAGCGTTCCCACCAATTGAGATTTGGCTACAAAGTCTCCACACTTTATCGATGGCAGAAATAAGCCTGCGGTTCGGGCACGTGCCCAAGAAGAACTCCAGATTATTTTGTTTTGGTGTTTTGCTTCTGGTGCAGAGTCAATCATATTTAAATGTTTCATCAGCCGGAGTGTTCCATTAACACCCTCTTGTATGGCATCATGATCCATCCGTAATGACTCGCCCCCTTCAAACACAATAATATTTTTTCCTTTTTTTGCAGCCGTTTGTCGTAAGGAATGAGGACGAAATGGCGAGTCGATTGTAAACGGTGCGTTGAATGCCGCTGCCAACTCTACATTTTTTGGTTCCTGCATCATGCATCTTACCTGTGGGTAATTAGTGCGCATGGCTCCACCGGTATGAAAGTCAATACCGAAATCAATATTAGGAATGATATCATGAGTTAGATGATAGGCCACGCGCGAGGCGAGCGATCCGGTTTTACTTCCCGGAAAGGAACGGTTTACATCTTTGCCATCGGGCACTTCTCTAGAGTAATTTAAAAAGCCGTACACATTTATAATGGGCATGCAAACAGTGGTGCCACGAGCCACGCGATGATACCCACCATCAATTATTCTTCTAACGATTTCCATTCCATTTATTTCATCGCCATGCATGCCTGCGGTAAGTGCTAACACAGGGCCCGGCTCGTGTGATCGGTAAACATAAATGGGGGTGTCTATTTGAGTACGAGACGGGAGACGCGCAATGTTGATGTTAATCTCTTTGAATTCTCCCGGAAGGATTTCGTGTTCAGCAATCGTTAGGGTTTTGGACATCAGATAAATTTTGAATGTTGAATAGAGATAAGTCAATTTGTAGGAGTTAAAATCTAACATTTAAAATTTAATATTTGTAAGTGATTACGCATTGATCATGTCTTTTTGTATTTTTTTCTTACCTGCATGTTTCTCCAAGTATTGAATTATTTTTCCGCCAATATCTACTTTGGTGGCTCCCTCAATTCCTTCTAAACCAGGAGAAGAATTTACTTCAATAATAAGAGGCCCTCTTTTAGAAGGAAGCATATCTACACCGGCAACTCCCAACCCCATTTTTTTTGCTGCAATAATAGCTGCATGTTTTTCATGCCGATCTAATTTCACCACCGTGGCATGTCCGCCTCTATGAAGATTTGATCTAAACTCGCCATCGCGTGCTTGCCTACGCATGGCACCTACCACTTCTCCATTTACCACAAAAGCTCGTATATCTGCTCCTTTAGCTTCTTTAATAAACTCTTGTACTATGATACGCGCCTTTACACCATGAAAGGCTTCTATTACCGATTGAGCTGCCTTTTTATTTTCTGCAAGTACAACTCCAAGCCCTTGTGTTCCTTCTAATAACTTAATTACCACAGGGGCACCACCAACTGCTTCAATAACCCCTTCGGTGTCTTTAGAGTAATCCATGAAAATAGTTTTAGGCATGCCCATTCCTGCTCTCGACAAAATTTGAAGGCTGCGCAGTTTGTCTCTCGAACGAATTAATGCTTGCGATTCTACCGCGGTAAATACTTTCATCATTTCAAATTGCCGCACAACGGCTGCGCCATAAAAAGTTACAGAGGCGCCAATTCTGGGAATGATTGCATCGAAGTAATCCAACTTTCTGCCGTTGTACCAAACCATTGGGTTCTTTTTCTCAATCAATAGAACACATTTCATATGATCTATTATTTCTACCTTGTGGCCACGCTTTTCGCCCGCTTCTTTTATTCTTCGTGTAGAATAAAGCTTGGCATCTCTTGATAAAATGGCAATGTTCATTGATCTTTTTGTTTGGATTGAAAATAGAGATCTTTTTTAGTTACATCAATGATAAATCTGTTACGCAGTATTTTTCGACCCAGCAAAACAGGGAAACGCAATTTATCTCTGTCGCTAAGAGAAAACTCTGCCCGTATTTTACGATCAAATATTTTTATCGTTGTCTTGATCACATAGCGCAACTCAGCTTCGCCAAAAGAATTTTTAATTTCTCTCTGTGTGTATTTTTTGAAAGAGTATTTCATACCAGTAAACTCCGGATGCTCTTCATCTAATAAAATAAACTCTAGTTTCCCGTTTACCACTGCTGCAGTTGAACAGTGAAGGCTACAAGTATAAGCACCGGTATCAATTTTTGCATGGATATTCTGCAAACCTAGGCCTGGTAAATCTACACGGTCGGAGCGTCCAAGAATTTGCATTAGTTAAAACAATACAACCTACTTGTTTTTATAAAAATAAAAAAGCCCTGACAGTTTCGTCAGGGCTTTGATTTGAATTTTGAATTAGGATATTATCCTTTGGTGATCTTGAATGAAACAGAAGTGTTTTCCCACTTCAATACGATGCTACCGTTTTCGCTGCTAATAGTGAAGGTTTCAACAAAAGCTGCACTTTTGCTTGGCTTTACTTTCACTCGAACAACATCTTCTTTATCGGTATAATCATACGCTCCCCACTTAATTCCTTTATTAATAATGATAGTCCATTCAGCTTCACCGGGGATGGTATACAAACCATATTTTCCTGCTGCTACTGCCTGGCCTTCAATTTTGGCATTTGCCCCCAGCTCTATTGTGGTGGTTGCATTAGCTCCAGTTCTCCATACTTCTCCAAAAGGAACAAGACCACCCATAATTTTACGGCCTTTGGCAGATGGCTGATGATAGTCGATTGTTACGGCTACACCGTCTAATTTAGTTTCCACTTTAGCAGGAGGGCTTGCTGGTTTTTGTGCCATCGCTGTAAATCCTGCCACAATTGCTACTAGAAAAAGAATTTGTTTTTTCATGATTTGTTAATTTTGGTTTTAAGTTGTTTTAACGAAGAAAATGCCCGACAGATTTCTGCTGTGGGGCATTTTCAAATTTATTAAAATATAATAGTTCCTGTAAACTGATTGTAAAACGCACGGAACACAAAATAGTTGTAATCAGCTTATTGTTTTGCCCATAGATTAATATTACGAATTTGTTAAGGATCAAATTATCACCGTATTAATAGATTTGAATAGGAACTATTTGCTGGATTCAAATTGTTAGCAAGCCTTAACTTAAACACTTAACTTATGAAGTACATCATTACTGGTTCCATCGGAAACATCAGCAAGCCTGTTGTAAAAAAATTAAAGAAGGCTGGTCACGAGGTAGTTGTAGTAACCAGCAACAAAGATCGCGTAAAGCAAATTGAAGAATTAGGTGCAAGTGCAGCTGTTGGATCTGTTGAAGACGGTACTTTTATATCTCAGGCATTTTCTGGTGCCGATGCAGTTTATCTTATGATTCCTCCTAAGTGGGCCTTAACCGTAGAGTGGTTGGAGCATCAAAAGAAAGTAGCTGACAACTATATTATCGCGATTAAAAAATGCGGAGTCAAAAATGTTGTTTTATTAAGCAGTATTGGAGCTCACTTGCGAAAAGGAACCGGACCAATTGATGGATTAGGGTATTTAGAAGAAAAACTACTACAATTAAAGGAGGTTAATGTTAAAATACTTCGCCCTTCTTATTTCTTCTATAACCTCAATAGCATGATAGGAATGATTAAGCATATGAGTATCATGGGTTCAAATTTCGGAGGCTCTGAGGAGAAATTAGTAATGGTTCATACCGATGATATTGCGGAAGTTGTTGCACACGAATTATTAACACTGTCGTTTAAGGGCCACTCAGTAAGATACATTGCAAGTGATGAAAGGCATCCGAAAGAAATTGCCGAAATACTTTGCAGGGCTGTTGGTAAACCAGGAACACCTTGGATAGAGTTTACAGATGAACAGGCGCTGCAGGGAATGTTACAAAATAAATTGCCACAGACTATTGCTGACGGTTATGTGGAATTGGGGGCTTCTTTACGGACTGGGAAAATGCAAGAGGATTACTGGAAAAATAAGCCTGAGCTCGGTAAAATTAAACTCGAAGATTTTGTTAATGAATTTGTAGTGGCTTACAACGCCTAAAATTTTTTCGGTATACAAAAAAAGGAGCCATGGCTCCTTTTTTATTTTTTCACTTTAGGTACTGTTATTTCCCGAAAGGATTCAACGCGCTTAGTGCTCTTTTGCCACCGCCCATTTTATTCATCATCTTCATCATCTTACGCATGTCTTCAAATTGTTTTAAGAGCTGGTTGACTTGTTGAATAGAGGTGCCACTACCTTTTGCAATTCTATTTTTTCTGCTGGGGTTTAGCTTTTCAGGATTCTCTCTTTCTTCTAAAGTCATGGAGCGGATGATGGCTTCCACTGGTTTAAAAGAATCGTCATTAATATCTACATCTTTCATGGCTTTGCCCATGCCGGGGATCATGCCCAGCATGTCCTTCATGTTGCCCATCTTTTTGATTTGCTCGAGCTGTTTTAGAAAATCGTTGAAGTCAAATTGGTTTTTACGCATTTTGGCGTTCAACCTTTTTGCTTCGTCTTCGTCAAAAGTTTGCTGTGCTTTTTCAACTAAACTTATCACATCGCCCATGCCGAGAATTCTACCCGCCATACGATCTGGATAGAAACGATCGATAGCTTCCATCTTCTCTCCAGAGCTTACAAACTTTATTGGTTTCTCTACTACTCGCCTAATTGACAAGGCTGCGCCACCTCTTGTATCGCCATCAAGTTTAGTAAGTACTACTCCATCAAAATTCAGTCGGTCATTAAATGCCTTAGCAGTATTAACAGCATCTTGGCCCGTCATAGAGTCAACAACAAATAAAGTTTCAGATGGCTTCAGCATTTCTTTCAGCTTTGCAATCTCATCCATCATTTGTTCATCTACCGCCAAACGACCAGCTGTATCAACAATTACAACACGATGATTATTTTTCTTGGCGTGATCGATCGCTGCCTTGGCAATCTTAACTGCGTCTTTATTTTCAGGCTCCGCATAAACTTCAACGCCAATCTGTTCACCTAATACTTTTAACTGATCAATAGCTGCTGGGCGATAAATATCGCAAGCTGTTAGCAGCACACTTCTTCCTTGCCGCTTAAGGTAGCTGGCTAACTTTCCCGAGAAGGTCGTTTTGCCAGACCCTTGTAATCCGGCAATCAATATGATGGCAGGGTTGCCGTCTAGTTTAATGTCTTCACTTGCTCCGCCCATCAACAGGGTGAGCTCATCGTTTGTTATTTTGGTAAGAAGCTGGCCAGGGGAAATGGCGGTCAGTACATTTTGCCCCATCGCCTTAATCTTGATTTCGTCTGTAACTTCTTTGGCTACTTTATAATTAACGTCAGCATCAATTAAAGCTTTGCGAATTTCCTTGACGGTGCTGGCAACATTTATTTCGGTGATCTTTCCACTTCCCTTCAGGTTTTGAAATGCCTTTTCTAGCTTGAGACTTAAATTATCGAACATGTGTTAATGATTAGAGGATTGAAAATTGGATGGCAAAGGTAATGGCTATTTGAATTTTTACCTAAACCCGAAAAAAGGATAGGGCTCGCCTGTTTTGAATTGGTATTGATCTTTTGGTAACTCTAAAAACCCATCCACGTCTTTCAGATTCACAAAATCTCCTGAGCCACCTCCGGTAACTGGATAAGCCATCCACTTTCCAGCTTCATTTTTCAATTTCACTTGTAAAAAATAAGTGAGAGTCGCCTCGAAAGAATAATCATTGGCTAGAATAGCCATGTCAATTTTATTTTCTACTCCCATGCTTGCCAACACCCACGGCTTCACGTATTTGTGAAAACACATGAAAGTGGAAACAGGATTTCCGGGAAGAGCAAAAACAAATTTAGTTTCAGATCTTCCAAACCACATGGGTTTGCCGGGCTTTTGACTAACTTGATGGAATAGTTTTTTAATCCCTAATACTTCAAGTGTTTGTGGAATGAAATCATATTTTCCCTTAGATACTCCGCCCGACAAAAGAATCAGATCGGAATCCGTCAAAATTTTTGAAAGCTCATTTGCAATAATCGTTTCATCATCGGGCAGGTGAAATAAAGTAGATTCTCCACCCATTTGAAGATAGGCAGCTTGAAGCGCATAGCTATTTGATTTGCGAATCTGATGAGCCAAAGGATTTTGATCGATATCAACCAGTTCGTTACCAGTAGAAATGATGGCGGCTTTAGGTAGCTCGAAAACCAACACTTCTGATTTGCCCACCGAAGCCAAAATAGCTACGTCTGCACTAGAAATAATAGTGCCAGATGAAAGTAATTTTTCATTTTGCCTCGCATCGCTACCTTGGCGATGAATATTTTGTCCGACTTCTACTTTGTTATTAGAAAGGATTGCTTCGCCACCTTTCAATAGAAAATTTTCATAAGGGATAACCGTATCGGCACCTTCTGGAATGGCAGCGCCTGTCATAATCTCAATAGCATTAGACGAGTCGAGTAGCTTTTTCTTAGGCTCGCCCGCAGCCATGATAGATTCGATCTTAAAATTTCTTTTGCTGTTTTGATAGAATGTAAAATTAATAGCAATACCATCCATAGTAGCCCGGTGGAAAGGAGGGAAGTCGCGATCAGCAAAAATATCTTCGGCAAGAATTTTACCTAGTGCCTCTGTAATCTTAACTTTTTTCTTTTGTGGTATTGTGAGATTGGCAAGAATAATCGCAGAAGCTTCCTCAACACTGATCATGAATTCTTATTTTAGCTGAATGAAGAATAAATTTACGCACATTAGTTCATCTGGCAA
>JANYHI010000013.1 GCA_025359125.1 Cytophagales bacterium | reverse complement strand
CGCGACATTTCATCTTGCGTAGCCGCGAGTTCTTCCATGCTTTGTCTCATCTCCTCTTCTCTTGCCTGGAGTTCTACTGTAAGCTTACTAGACTCTTCTAATAGTTGTTGGGTGCGTTGTGCATTCTTTAATGAAGCCACCTCAGAAGCAATATCTTGACAAATCTTTTTTAGAAATTCTACTTCATGGGGTTTAAGAATCTGAAAGGAAGCAATTTCAATGGCTCCACAAAAAACATCATTGAACACCAATGGTGCTACAATAATATTTCTAGGAGTGGCTTCTCCCAAACCAGAGGTTATTTTTACATAGCTATCCGGGATATCGGTGATAAAGATGAGATTCTTTTCTAACATACACTGACCAAGGACACCCTGCCCTTCCAGTATTTTCCCTTCCACAAATTTTCTCTTTCCATAAGCATAGCACGCTATCAATTCAAGGTAGCGTTCACCTTCTTCACTTTTTCCTTCAATATATAACCCACCCTGGTTAGCATTTAAATATTTAACCAAGTAGCTTATTATGTTTTGAGCATATTGCTTTACCTCAACTTTATCTCGTAAAATACTGCTGAACTTAGCAAGTCCATTTGCAATCCACGCTTGCTTCTCATCTTCCTCCTTCAACAGTCGCATCTTAATTTTAATATCTTGAAGTGCCTTACCTATGGGATCTTCGCTAAATAATTCTTCAACTGAATCAGCTTTGTCTACCTCTGATAAATTAGAAATTAACTTAGCTGAAAGTTCAAATTTTTGTTCAACTAAATGCTGATTTTGAATTAACCGATCTAAATTGCCAAGCCAGGTTTTGTTGAGATTATCCTGATTAATGTTTAACGCATTATCAGACTTAAGAAGCACCTCATTCACATAAGCCATCCAGCTCCGAAAAATAAGTGCAGCTACAAGCAGTGTTAGTGCGGCCAAAGTAGAAGTAACCCAAGGGTGAAGTTTCAGAAAAGCAGCGCTTATAACTGTAGCTAAACAAAGTGCTAAAATAAAATGCAGAGTTAGTAATTTATTTCTCATATTATTAAGCACTAATCTTTTCTGAAGGAATAATCTCAAATATTTTGTTGCTAAGCGACCAAATGAATTGGGGATGCACCTTATCTCTATCAAACTGAAAAGTGGTATTACTAAAAATTATACTAGAAGAATAACCTCCTTGTATTTCACGTGATAGGAAATCCTGAATTTCGGCTGCATTTATTTTATGAAGTTTAGGCACATCACCATAAATTTCCAATGATAAACTATTAGACAGTTCTGAGATGACAGACGCTGAAATAATATTATCAATCTCGAGCAGAAAAGCCTCTCTGAGCATATCATTTTTAACAGATGTGCCCAGGTCTTTAAAGATTTCTTCACACTCTTCCCTATTTAATATCAAAAAGCTCTTTCCAGAAATGCTTCCGATTATTTGAGTTGTTAAAACATATAACTCTCCTTGCTCTTCTGCTACATAAGAAAAATCATTTTTGTGATGAATCAGTATCGATTGTGGGTGAACGATTTTAACCGACCTTTTTATCAATTGTGAAAACGAGGCGGCAGCCTTATCAAATCCAATGTTCATCGCATGGATCAAGAAATTTTCCTGGCTTCTTACACTCATGGTCAAACTAGTTTAATGTAAAATTCTTTGAAACCTTGCCGGCTGTAGTTGTTAAACTAAAAATAAACTGAAGTATGTGCGGCACATTCAAGACTAAGCAAACATTACCGCTTCCTAAAATAGTTACTCCACTAATAAATTTAATTTTATCTACCGGCTTAACCAACGGCTTTTCTACAATTTCCTTCTGTTGTAATAGCTTATCTACTACAAAGCCTACTGTTCGATTATTAAAACTCACCACCACTATTTCCAATTTCTCTTCGGGATGGATTTGATCAAAGGTATTTTGCAAGACGTTTGCTATGTACCCTGATTTTTCTACTTGCTGATCAAACACATCATTTAAAAACACTACTGCAATATTTTTTCCTAAGTGAGTAGCTACTAGTCCTCCGCCTGCTTTATGAAGATCTGATTTATATAAAGAAATAACAGATTCGGTGTAGGCTAACGGAATGGCATACACTTCTTTTTTCAGTTCAAATAACAGCGATGATTTAACAGCCATAGACGAAGGAAGCACCAATTGAATCACTGTACCGTGCCCCTCGGTGCTGGCTACTCTAATAGTGCCCCCGATGGTATCCATCGTTTTGCGAACCACATCCATTCCAACACCTCGCCCAGAGATAGCCGTTACCTGATCCATGGTAGAGAAGCCTGGTTCAAAAATTAACATACTCAAATCTTCCTTCGATAAGTTAGCTGCGTCCTCTTCTGTAATTAGGTTTCTGGCAATAGCCTTCGATTTAATTCGATCGTAATTCAATCCTTTTCCATCATCACTGATTTCAATAATTACTACATCCGTTTCATTATTTGCGCTTAGTGTAATAACTCCTGCCGCAGGCTTACCCGCTTTCGCACGCTCTTCGGGCGATTCGATGCCATGACCTACACAATTGCGAATAATATGAATGAGAGAATCACTAATTACCTGCAATACATTTCGGTCAATCTCGGTATCAGTTCCTTCCAGTCTAAGAGTCACATTTTTATTTTCGAGCGTGGCTGCATCGCGCACTACCCGATGAAATTTATTAAAGAGAAAACCTACCTGCACTAACCTCACATCCATTACAGAATATTGAAGATCAGAACTAATGCGACTAAGGCGGGCATATTCATTTGATGCATGTAAACCTGTGCCGAGTTGCGAAGCAAGTATCCGATCTTTTTCGATGATCAATTCTCCAACTAGATTTAAAAGGTTATCTAATTTTCTAACAGGAACCTGCACAAGATCTGAGAACGAAATTTTATTATCCACTTCATCCGAAGATTCAGGCACCTCTGCAGAAATAGATTCATCTGTATCTTGCACTAGCGTGATTGAATCAATTTCCTTTTTAGTTAAACCGTCTACAGTTTGAGAAGTCGCAGCCGGCTTTTCGTCTTCCTTCGCACGCTTAATCAAAACTTCCAATTTAGTTTTGATGCCTTTATATTTTATTTCAGAATTATCGCGAATAGCATTGATGAGGTGACCTAGAATATCTACTGCTTTAAAAATAGAAGCGAAGAGTCCGCTTTCTAAAACAACACGACCATCTCTTACTTCTCCAAACAAATCTTCCAATACGTGAGCCATCTCTGCAATGCCTGTAAATCCCATGCCTGCTGCATTTCCTTTAAGTGTATGGGTTATTCTGAATAAGGCATGAATAGTATTCTTTTCAGTAAGATCTCTTTCTAAGTTGGTAAGCAGTCGATTAATCTCTTCAAAATTATCAAGCGATTCTGCTAAAAAAATTTCCTTGTATTCTTCTTCTTTATTTTTCATGCTTATTAATTTATTGGAAGAAAATTTTTACTTACAAACAACTTATTATAAAACCCGGAATCTGTTTTAAGCTTACTACTTGCCTAACAGCTCCAATATCATAGGCTGCCTTAGGCATGCCATACACCACAGACGAATCTTCGTCTTGGGCAATTGTATATCCACCTTTCTCTTTGATTTTTGATAGCCCCATCATGCCATCTTTACCCATACCGGTGAGGATTACGCCAATTGAATTTTTTCCGTACAACTCGGCAACTGATTCGAATAAACAATCTATAGATGGGTAATTAAATTCTTGATACTTGCGATCGGTGAACGTAAACATGGGCAAGCCGCTTGCAATGTTTTGCTCTATGCGCAGGTTACCTTCGCCAGGTGCGATATAAATATTTCCGCCTCGCACTATTTCACCCTTACTGGGCACCCGAATAGGAAGTGGACTTTGAGTATTTAATCTCACGGCAAAACTTTCTAAAAACCGATGTGGCATGTGTTGCGCTATCACCACCGGAATTTGTAAGTTGCTTGGAAGATTATTAACAATTAGCTCTACCGCACCAGGCCCACCCGTAGATGCACCAATGGTAATAATTTCGTAATTGAGAGAAGCTGTAAAAGTATGATGGTGAACATTTTTTTTGGCGAGCTGCCTTGCTTTCAGCAAGCTTACATCGGTACGTGAAGCCTCTTTAATTAAATCTACCAACCGATATTCTCGAATTCGATCTTGGTCTAAGTTGGTAGGCTTATCAATAAATTCAAAAGCACCAAATTGTAAGGCATCAAAAATTCGGGAGTCTGTTTTTTCGAGTGAACTTAAAAGAATAATAGGAATGGGCATTTTGTCCATCACTTTATTAACCAGTTGAAGTCCATCAAAATCTGGCATTACCATGTCTGTTACAATTACATCAGGCTTCAGCTCCATGGTCATATCAAAACCCTGCTGTCCACCTCGGGCGATGCCAACCAACTCTAAAGTTGTATCTATATTAATAATATCACTAATAACTTTTCGCATAAAAGCAGAATCATCAACCAGTAATGTTCTAATGCGGGGAGCAGGCATGAAGAAAATAATTAAGCTTTGGTAATCGCGTCAACCAGTTGATCGTTAGTAAATGGCTTAACGATATAAGCTTTCGCTCCCAATCGTAGTCCCTCATTTACAACAGACTCTTGCCCTACAGCGCTTATCATTACCACTTTAGATTTCAGTCCCTCTTGCTGATAGACTTTTAAAATATCTGTACCGATCATATCAGGCAGGATATTATCTAGCGTAATTAAATCCGGTTGAAGCTCAAAGGCCAGATCAATAGCCTCTTCACCGTTTGCAGCCTGGCCTACTACCGTGTAACCGCCACTCTCCAGTGCATCTTTGATAAGTGTGCGCATGTACAAGGAGTCATCAACAATTAATACGCTTTTTGTCATGTCTTTATTTTTATTAGTAAACTCTTAGATCATTAATTTGAGGCTTCTTTACTGTAAGCAAACCAGTATCACT
>JANYHI010000006.1 GCA_025359125.1 Cytophagales bacterium | reverse complement strand
GGCCTGCCGCTAGCGTTCATCCTGAGCCAGGATCAAACTCTCCATAGTAAATTCTTAAAACTCTAAGGCTTCGCAGCCTCTTCGTCTTGTATGTGTTGTCCCGGCACTCGGTCTGTCCTATTACACTCACTCTTTGTGAGTCTTCTACTTCAGGCCAACAATCAAAGATCTAACTCCTCAATCATCAACCCTTTTCCGCTTCCTTACCATTTGTTCAATGAACGTTTTGAATACCTCACTATCACTAGCTCATATTCAAGTGTGGACTCCCTTCATCCTTTATCGAAGAAGCCTCTCAGCACTTCAATTACCTCTTTTCGTTAAATGGGAGCGCAAAGGTAATGGTTGAAGTTGTTTATGCAAATAGTTGCGGAAAAGAATTTGACTAAAATCCTTCGATCATGCTAAGTTCTATTGATTATCAGTCTTTTATAGCCTAAAAAAAGATCAATTTTTTTCCTAAAAAAAATATGGAGGTAAAAACGCGAATAAAAAGACCTGAAATACCCCCAAGAAATGAGGTGAAATAGATGCGAAGTAAGATTGCATTTCGGCCAAGGATAGTAGTGAAAAGCCTCTTGAGGCTGCGCTCGGGATTTGCGTTGGAAAAGCTGAGGGGCTTGTAGCGGATAGCCTGATGGCCTTGCGCTTCGCTTGGCCAGGCCGCAAAAAAAAATTAATTTCTATTCTTGAATAGGGGGATTGTGCTGCATGGCTCGCCAAACATAATACTTGCTGCTAAAGGGCGAAGGCGGTTGATGGCCTCTACATAAATGGCTGTTGGCACTTCTACTTTGCTACATCCTTTAATAACAACCTTCGCCTGTTTATACTTTTGCCAGTCGATTTTACCTAAGGCATTCAAATAAAGTTGAGTTTCCAACTCTGCTAAGGAACCAAAAATTTGTTTGTTGATATACGGTTGTAAGGAAACTGCTACTAACATAAATGCCCACGTTGGAATGATAGCATCTGTAGAACACGTGATCGCGACATTATGATTTTTATATTGAGACCAGTCATAAGATTTTATCTGCTCGCGAAATTCTTTTTCTTTTAGAATGATACCTTGATAGAGCCAATCTTTGATATCGAAAAGGGTGCGTGGATTAGAATCATGAAATTGTTCTAGATCAAGAGTAACGAGTGAGCTGTTAGAAACACGATTTACGACCTCGCCCTCTAACCCTCTATCAGAAAGAGAAGGGGAAGAGTTTCTTGCTAAATTTGGGTTAATCGATTGCTCGCTCATGATAGATTGTCAACAGAATTAAATCAAATTTGGTTTTTTGATCATGAAGTCTTTTAAGTAAAATGGTTCGTAAGCAGAGACATCTTCAAATTGAGAAGCTTTCCATTTCGAGTGCCCCATTTCGCCTAAGCTCGAAGCCAAAGGTAAAATACCTGAGATAAAGTGTGAGTTTGGATGAGTAAGGATATCCTTGCATTTATCTGAACCATCGCCAAAAAAATAAATGGGTTGATTGATTAATTGTACAGAGAAACTTTCATCGTCAATAATTTTTGCCTGAGTCGGTTCCACTACATCGAGCGATGAGTTAAGAAGCATACAATAAACTTCCATTCTGCGTGCATCTAGCATGGGGCAGAGGAGAACCTCACCTTCTACCCTCTCCAAAAGAGAGGGGAATGCCTCTATCTTATGGTGCGAAGAAATAAATTGGCGTGCCAGTAATTCTAATGTGTTAACCGAGATCAATGGAATTTGAAGGGCGTAACATAAGCCTTTGGCTGTAGCAACGCCTATGCGCAGACCTGTGTAAGAACCAGGGCCTGCCGAGATAACTATTCCTGATAGTTCTTTAGCTGTATAATTTGTCTCTTTTAATGCCGACTCTATCATAGGTGCAAGCACAGATGCCGTTGATTGCGGGATTTTATTCTCTTTTAAAATTAGTACTTGTCCGTTTTGATGCAAGGCTATCGAACAAACATGAGAGGAGGTTTCGAGGCTAAGAAGCAAAGCCATTAATTTGGCGAAAGAAGTTTCTTGTACAACTCAGCATCTGCCAATATTCTTTTGGCTTCCAACATTTCTCTATCGCGATGGAGCGAAGCTTCGACTTGCCCAGCTGTTAATTTATAATGAAATCCAATTTGCGCTTCCAGTATAGATGAAATCTCGGATTTTAATCTTGTAAAATCTGTGTTGCGATATTGATTGATTTTATTTTGGAGATCAGATAAGGGTATTTTCAAATCATCGTAGTAACGTTCTGTTTTAGCTGACGCAATCAACTCAGTTGTTTTTTTCTCTAACTCACTTGTGTAGGTAAACTTTTGTTCTTTAACCCAATCAACAAATTTTTTGTATTCCAGATCGCTCAATTTAAAATCTCTCAAAGATGCGGGCGGTGTAGGATGTTCACCACAATAACGGCTCGAGTATTCAAACAAGTAGCCTTCGCTTACCAACTCAATTAATGCTGTACTATATTCTTCAGCTTTTATGAGATGATCTGGATCTAGCCCAGCGCCATCAAAAACTTTGCGGCCGTTTTTTGTTTTAAACTCCCTTTTCAACGAGTCTGCAATTTTTTCTACACTGCCATCACTTTTGCGATGGGTATAATCTAAGGCTTGAATACAACGCCCACTGGGAATATAATATTTAGCGGTAGTTACTTTTAGCTGAGCATTGTAAGCAATTTGTCTGGTCGTTTGAACTAATCCTTTTCCAAAAGTTTTTTGACCCACTAAAACTGCGCGATCATAATCTTGTAAAGATCCAGCCACAATTTCAGATGCCGATGCACTTCCTCCGCTGGTAAGAATAACTAGCGGAATCTCAATATCTATTGGATTATTTAGTGTGGTATAGGTTTTATTCCAATCTTGCACTTTACCTCTGGTAGAAACAACTTCTTTCCCTTTTGGGATAAATGCGTTTACTATATTAACCGCTTCGTAAAGGGAGCCTCCGGGGTTATCTCTTAAATCTAAAATTAATTTTTTTGCTCCCAGTTTTTTAAGAGCGGCAATTGCGTCTTCTACCTCTTTACCAGCACCTGGTGTAAACTCATCCAATTTAATATAACCGACATCTTCACCTACTAAACCTTGGTAAACAATATTAGTAATTTTTATTTTCTCTCTTACAAGGTTAACCTTTATGGTTTCCTTTTGCCCAAATCTTCTTACTTCAATTTCAACTTCAGTATTTGGATTACCCTTCAAGAGATTACTTACTTCTGAGGTGACTTTGCCTTCTACATTCTTTCCATCTACAGATACAAATTCATCTCCTACTTTAAGACCGGCACGATACGCGGGAAATCCAGCATACGGGTTGGTAATAACTGCTTTCTTGTTAACTATACCTATCAATGCGCCCACGCCTGCATATTGGCCTGTGGTTTGAATGCTAAAAGCTTCTTTGCTTTCTTCGGGAATATAATCTGTATACGGATCGAGTTGATTGAGCATTCCTACAATGCCAGTCTCGACCAATTTCTTGGGATCTACCTCATCAACATAATAGGTGTTTACTTCCTTGAAAAGAGTTGCAAAAATGTCGAGACTTTTGGCAATATCGAAGTACTTTTCTGCAGGCGGGGTAAACGCAACACCTACCAATCCTATAATGACTAAAGCAAAAATGGATAGTTTAATTTTCTTCATTGCCTTTATTGATCTGTGCCAAGGTAAGAATAAGCTTTTCGTGAATTACTGTAGACGGTAAAATTACCTTAGCAGTATAAATATAAGCAATCAGTAACTTTTTGTTAGAGGTGAGCTTTTCTTTGTTGATTCGATACGCTTCTCGGATGCGTCTTTTGATTTTATTTCTGTCCACCGCTTTCTTAAAAGTTCGAGCCGGAACGGATATTAATACGCGGTTAACCGAAGAGTTACTATAAAGAGTAATTACTTTAAAAGGGCTTAAATAAAAAGAGGAACCCTTAGTAAAGAGTTCCTGTATTGATTTTTCGCCCGAAAGCTTTTCTTCTTTTTTGAAGGTTAACTTTCCCAAAAGTAGTCAATGGTTATTAGTCAATAGTCAATGGCAAATCTGTTTGGGATTGAAACCCGTGTACCAAAAAATGGAATAAGCTCAGTACTATGATAGCCTAATTATTTGGTCTTAGAAGTTCCTTCGTCAGAAACGGTAAGTTTCCTTCGTCCGTTCCTTCTGCGGTTTGCCAACACTCTGCGACCATTTGCAGAGGCCATGCGCTCACGGAAACCGTGCTTATTTTTTCTTTTCTTCTTGGAAGGCTGATAGGTACGTTTCATAACAATCTGATTAATTCCTTTTCACAAAAGGGCTGCAAAGATGTTTAAGATAATTGGGATTTCCAACCTAAAATATAGCCTTTAGCCAATAAGGCTGTCTTTTAATAATAAAAAATCCCCTCTTCCTACTTGAAAGAGGGGATTTTGGGTTTCGACTTAATTATTTTTTCTCAGCGGCCTTTGCCTTGGCTTTCGCGAAGTCTCCTGCTTTAATAATATTCATCGATTCGATTTTCAAATATTTCTTCACGGCAGCATTGATTTGTTCTGGGGTCAATTCCATCACTTTATTTTCAAATGCTTCATCCCACTTTAAATCGCGTTTAGAAAATAAATAGTTATTAAGGGTGCCCGCCAAGCCGCCATCTTGAGCGCGGTTAACCGTGCGCGATTGTGACCAGCCTGACTTGGCGGCTGTCACTTCTTCGGCCGTAAAGCCTGTTGTTGTTACCTTTTCAATTTCTTCTTTGAATGCTTTTTCAAGTTTCTCCACATTCTCTGGCGCATAAATCGCATAAGCAAAGAATGACCCAACCGGATCTAATGTGCCTGCGCTAAATTGCGAACCTACGCCATAACTCAACCCTTCTTTTTGACGAATTCTAGTTGCCAATCTGGAGTTTAAGAAGCCACCCCCCAACATAAAGTTCCCCAATACCATTGCAGGATAGTCTGGGTTGCTATCGTTGAATTCGAAATTGTAGGCCGCTACAAAAAAGGCATTTGCCTTATCGGGTGTTTCTATTGATTCATTAATTGTTTGAACCGGTATTGCCTTGTTTACTATGCGCGTAAAAGGCTGCGCGCTTTTCCAATCTCCAAAAAGTTGGGTGTTCAATGCTTTGATTTCAGTTGCATCAAAATCCCCGACAAGGGACATAGTGGCGTTGTTGGCTCCGTAAAATTCTTTATAGAAAGATTTTACTTCATCTAATGTTAGGGCTTTAATATCGGCAACTTCTTCATCGAAGGTGCTAATGTAACGTGGGTCGCTTTTTGGAAATGGCGTAGTATGACGCTGGATTTTATTGAACGCGATCGCTTGAGGTTCACTTCGCTGCGACTCCACTCCTGCCAACTGTTCTGCTTTCAATTTTTCAAATTCATCGGCAGGAAATACAGGCTCTTTTAAAATCTCTGCTACCAACTTTAGTGCAGCCACCAAATTAGGTTTGATGGTAGTAATATTTATAAATGCCTGCGTGGCGCCACCACCAATAAAAACATTCGCTTTTAATTTATCGAACTCATCTTTAAGTTGTTGGCGCGTATGTTTTGCTGTTCCCTTGTTTAACATACTCGCTGCATATTCGCCACTAGTACCTTTGTTCTGAAGCGATTTCTCTTCTCCAAATCTCAACGTTATTCTTGCCTCCACCGATTCTCCTCTTGTTTTCTTTGGCAACATGGCAACTTTCATTCCATTGGGAAGATCGATACGCGTAGTGCGCGATTCAATATTAGAAGGAGAAGGATCAAATTCTTCGCCTTGTGCAATAGTTTGCGTGCCTTTGTAATCTTTTACAATTTCTTCAACATCGGGCGTTGCGGGTATTTCAGAACGCTCGGGTTTTTCGGTAGGAATAAATACGCCTGTCGTTCTGTTATCCGGTTTTAAATATTGCTTTGCTACGCGCACAACATCCAACACCGTAACGGCTTTTATTCTATCGCGTGTGATAAATAACAAGCGCCAATCGCCTGTTCCTACAAACTCACTAATTTCCAATCCAATTCTTTCAGACGAGTTAAAACTAAGTTCAATTTGTTTTATGATTTCATTTTTTGCGCGTTCTACTTCCTCTTTCGTAGGAGCCGTTTGCGACAAGTCATCTAATGATTTTAAGAAGTTTACTTTTGCATCTTCTAAGGAATTTTCTTTCAGCACTTCTGCATACGCCAAGAGTAATCCTGGATCTTTCCATTGAAAGGTAAATGCACCAATGCTACTTGCCTTCTTGCTATCCACCAACGCTTTATACAATCTGCCGGAAGGCTCACTTCCCAAAATATTAGATAAAACTTCCAATGCAGGATAATCTTTGTGCGAACCCGCAGGTATGTGATAAGCTGCCATTGCCAGCTGCACATCTCCTACTCTTCTTAACGTAACTAAACGCTCGCCATCTTGTACCGGATCAAGCGTATATGTTTTATTGATCTCACGCTCTGGTCTTGGCACACGACCAAACTTTTGCGTGATTAACTCTAGCGTTTTAGCCTCATCAAATTTACCAGCTACCAACAATACTGCGTTATCCGGCTGATAATACTTACGGTAGAACGCTTGCAACTTTTCGATAGGCACATTCTCCAAATCTGCTTTTGAACCGATGGTAGATTTACCATAGTTATGCCATAAAAAAGCTGTTGACATTACACGTTCTAACAAAACACGAAAGGGACTATTCTCGCCACTTTCAAATTCGTTGCGAACCACCGTCATTTCGCTATCTAAATCTTTTTTGGCGATGTAGGAATTCACCATCCGGTCTGCTTCCAGGTCAATCGCCCACTTTAAGTTTTCTTCGGTGGCATTAAAGGTTTCGTAGTAATTGGTGCGATCTACCCAGGTTGTGCCATTTGGGCGGCATCCATGCTCCGTAAGTTCTTTTGGAATATCAGGATGGTTAGGAGTGCCCTTGAAAACTAAATGCTCTAGCAAGTGAGCCATTCCCGTTTCTCCGTAGTTCTCATGCTTGGAGCCAACCATATAGGTGATGTTGACGGTGATGGTTTGTTTGGATTGATCTGGGAACATCAATACTTTCAAACCATTAGCTAAACGATACTCGGTGATACCTTCTACGGTTGTCATCTTAACCGGAGCCGTAAGAGAAGCAGTCACTTGTTTTTCCGGAGATGATTTTGACTTACCGTCATTTTTCTTTTGGCCAAATCCGATAAACGAAACGGCTAAAAGCAAAACTAAAATGCTTTTGAATTTCATAAAGTGTGTTTTGGTGTTAATTTATTGTTACCTAACTCTTGAATGTAGGGCAAAGTATCAAAAATTTAACAGAGTCAAAATTCTAAGATCTTAAATCTTTTAAAATCTTATGAAGTTGATCTTTTTGAAGTCGTGGTCCCCATTGACTCACCACCTTAGAGGCCGCAAGTGAAGCTAATTTACCCGCTTCGGCAAAGCTATGCCCGTGCGTGATGGCGTACATAAAGGCTCCCGCAAACATATCGCCCGCACCGTTTGAATCAACTGCCGTAACTTTATAAGGTTCGATTTGAATAAACGTGTCGCCATCAAAAACGAGCGCACCATTTCTTCCTAAGGTCATTACAAATCGTTTTGCTAAGCCTTTCAGTTTCTCGCGTGCCTGAAGAATATCATCCGTGCCTGTAAAAATCATAGCTTCTTCTTCGTTACAAAAGAGTAAATCAACGCTCGCGCCTACGATTTCTTCCATTTGTTTAGCGAAATATTTAACCATGCTTGGATCTGAAAAAGTAAGTACCGTAGAAACTTTATGATGTTCTGCTAGTCGCTTTGTTTCCTTCATTGCCTCCAATCCCTTCGGGCTTGCAACTAAATATCCTTCCATATAGACATACGAAGAATTTTTTATTGACTCTTCATCTAAATACTCGGGCGAGAAAAATGAATTCACGCCCAAGAACGTGTTCATGGTTCGTTCGGCATCGGGACTGGTCATTACCAAACATCTGCCCGTGTGATCTTTAGGGAGTTGATCGTAAATTAGATTGGTAGCAACAGCATTGCTTTTCAAGTCATCCAAAAAAAACTTTCCCAATTCATCTTTTGCTACTAAGCAAGAATAAAAACCGTTGCCTCCAAACTGACTTAGCGCAGTGATGGTATTACCTGCCGAACCACCACCAGTTAGCTTACTTTTATTCATGTCAATCGCCTTCATCAAATGTTGTTGGCGTTTTTCATCTACTAAGGTCATTATACCTTTTTCTACTTCATTTTTTTGAAAAAAGTCGTACTCTACTTCCGTAACAATATCAACAATAGCATTGCCAATGGCATACACATCATATTTTTTTGGTGAAGGCATAGTTTAAGATTTAGGTTGCAAGGATAATGAATTAAAGAAGAATATAAGAGGTAGGATATAGGAGGAGGTAGAATAAAGAAGTTAGAATATAGGAATTAGAATAAAGTAGATAAAACTATCTTTTTATTACTTCGACTTGATCATGAGTGTCCATTTAAACTTAGCGGCTCGGTTAGGATAATCAGTAATAAATCCATCTACGCCCATTCCCTTTAATACTAACATATCATTTTCTTCATTCACTGTCCATGGAATAACGCGGAGTTTGGATTTCAATTTTTCAGCTTTTTGTCTTTCCGTCAATGTAAATTCTTTGTCGTGAAGTTGTTTGACGATCTCTTTCGTGAGCAACTTAAAATCTGGACTATAAATGGAAGGAATAAATCCTAACTCATTCAAATTAGCATCCACTGATTTGTTGTTTTCTACTAGCGCAGCCAAACGCACTTCTGGATATTTCTCGTGCCAATATTTTAATACCCTAAAATCAAAAGACTGAATAACAACTCTATTAAGGGGAAGATATTGGTCAATCATCTGATAGACCATATCTGAAAACACTTGGGGAGTAGGATGAAATTTATTATCGCCTTTGGGTTCGCTCTTAATTTCAATATTATAGTCTACTTCATATTTGGTGTAACTCTTAATATGATTTTCGACAGCCACAATTACTTCGCTGAGTAACGGCTTACTCACTTTAAATTTTTGTTGCTCCAGAAATCGCTCGTGTGGTTTCGATCCGCAATCCCATTTTTTAACATCTTCATATAACATTTGATAGATATTATATTTTAATTCTTCCTTAGCGGAAAATGAATTGCCTTCAGGATTCAAACAAAACTCGGCTGCCATCCACGGCTCGTGCGAAACAATTACTTGTCCATCTTTCGTAATGGCTAAATCCATCTCAACCGTTTTTACCCCGAAATCCAACGCGGCAATAAAAGCAGGAATAGTATTTTCAGGTTGTAGTCCTCTCGCCCCACGGTGCCCTTGCACATCAAAGTTTGGGATGAGCACTTGAGAATAGGATTGAAGGGCTGTCAAAAAAAGGAGATAACAAAAAAGGATTCGCATGTGACAAAAATACGCACTCGATGGTTCAAAGTTCAAAATTTTAAGTTCAAAGTTTATCCCTATCAGCAATGAACTCTAAACCTGAAGCCCCGAACTATTTAGCTAATTATTTATGATCATCCTCATTCCACCGCCAGCTCTTCTTCCTCCGCCCATTGGGTTAAGCTGTTTATTGAGCGAATAGGTGAAGCTCACCATAAAGTAACGTCCTAAATTATTAGAAGTAGTTTGTTGTAAATAGTTGGCTGTAGCCGTTTGGTTCACGCTTAAACTTTGATCAAGTAAATTGTTGACGCCTACTTTTATTTCACCCACATTATTTTTTAACACAAATCTGGATAGGCCAAGATTTAAAATAGGAATGGCTTGGCTAAAACTGGTAGTCTCGCTGTTGTATACATAGTAATTGTAAGAAGAATTGAATTGATAATTCTTCAAAAAGTTTACGTTCACTTCTGCCGTGTAGGTTTTGTTGAAGTAAGCCTGATTTTGCTGTTTATTAAAATCATACTCTGTCTGTTGGCGACTAAGATTCACACTCAGATCAACTATCAAAATTTCGTTGAAAGTATAATTATACCGGACAGTTCCTCCTACCGTTTGTTGCGTAGTACGATTTTCCTGATCATTTAACAAATTTATTCCTTTGGTAAAGGACGCAGTGGGGCCTACACTAAAGCGACTATTTATTTTCTTTACCGGAAAGCCAAAACTAAAATTTCCATTTATCTGAAGATTATCTTTTACATTCACAGGCTTACTGGTTCTAATAAAATTATTCGGATTTACAGATTGCGAATTGGCTATTGCATTGGTGGTATAAACTGTGGTAATAAAACCAAAGAAGTTTATAAACTTAGCCGGATCAAATGTGGTAAAGTTGGCAGAAATATTATGCGAGTATCCAGGTCTTAATTCAGGATTGCCCAGTGAAAGATTTAACGGATCGCTGTTATCAACCACAGGCTGCAGTTGCTGAATGCTTGGCTCTTGCATAGATGTTTCATAGTCGAAACGCAAATGCTTGAAGTTGGTAAAATCATAGTTAAAGCGCGCTACTGGCAAAATGTTTTCGAAAGTTCGATCAATTTTTACGCCTTTAGAAATTAAATCTCCTTTCAATTGTGTGTTTTGATAATTAACTCCCAGTGCAAAATTATATTTCTGGCGATTGACTCTGAAATTAATTCCCGGGCGATTGTACACATAATTGCTGTTATACTTATTGCTTAGAGAATCTACCAAATTACCAGCAGCGCCTTTTTCGTTAAACACCTTTCTATCCACTTGGTTTTGGTTGGTGCGGTAAGAATAATTTCCTTCCAAATACTTTCTGCCGCCCAATGGTTCGGTATACGTAAATGTTCCTCCATAAGATTGGGTAGCATTTGATTGGGTACTTCGCTGTACAATTTCTTGGGTGGACGGTTTATTCCCAAAATATTGATTATTGGAATTGAGATTTCCGTTATTGTCTGTTTGCGAAATACCTAAGGTAAAATTGGCAGAAAGATTTCTTCCCTTCTTTGCGAAGCGATGTCTGAGCAATAAACTTGAATTTAAATTGATCGCTGTTTGGTCAGATAGATTAACACGCGAGCTTTGATTTTGTAAAATATTATTAGCGATAGTCTTACTCTGGGATGAAGAACGCTGGCTCGACTCAGAATAAGTTAAGCTGTTGGCGAACTTAATTGAGTTGGCAGAATCAAGTTTATGATCGATTGTAAAATTAACCCGGTGATTGTCGTTGGTGTTAACTTGCAAACTATTTTGATTGAAATTATAAGAGGGTTGGTTTGGTAAATAATTTATTCGATCTGTCAATTGCCGGATGTCTTGATCCAATCGATTATAAAAATAACTAGAGGTAAGTTGCGTTTTTTTACTCAAGTCGCGATTGAAGTTTATACCACCGGCATAATTCGTCATTATACCATTCTGTCTTCCACCAAAATTGATTGGCACTCCGTTGGTATTGTTTCCGTCTAATTGAACGGTAACACGGCCGCCACCTCCGCCCCCGGCCATTTGCTGAGAGCCACCCGTAAAGTTCATAAAATCACCAAAAGAAAACCCCTGCTCGTTAATGTTATTACCCATTCCTAAAAACGAAAGTTGTTTGCCCTTTCCAAATCGGTTGATGTTGGCTTTTGCCTGATACCGACTATCATTTCCATATCCGGCCATCATACTTCCAAAAGCACCATTTCTCTTCTCTTCTTTCAATTCGAGATTGATAGTTTTCTCTTTTTGTCCATCGTCTATTCCTGTAAAAATTGCTTGATCAGATTTTTTATCGAACACTTGGACTTTCTCTATAGCATCGGCAGGCAGGTTGCGTGTAGCCAATTTCGGGTCGCGTCCAAAAAATTCGCGTCCATCTACCATCACGCGTTGCACTTCTTGCCCTTGTGCACGAACGGTGCCATCTGTTTCAACTTCTACACCCGGAAGTTTTTTCAATAGATCTTCTACGTTAGCATTTGCTTTTGTTTTGAAAGAACTAGCATTAAATTCAATAGTATCCCGCTTAACCGTTACGGGAGCCTTCTCTCCTTTAATCACCACGCCTTCTAACTGCTTATCTTCCGGCTTCATTTTAATGTTGCCCACGTTAACAATTGGTGTTGCACCTCCAACCGAAATTCTTTTTTGGAAGGCGGCATATCCCACGAAAGTGATTTTTAAAAAATAATCTCCTTGATTAATGTTTTTAATTTCAAAAAATCCTTTTGAGTCTGTAATTCCAAAATTAACAAGGGTAGAATCTTTTGGGTTAATTAACATCACGGTAGAAGAAGGCAACGCACCAGAAAGTGTATCTGTAACCACACCTGCTACCGAAAATTTCTGTGCATTTGAAAAAGTAAAGGCAAACAGAAAGCCTGTCAGAATTAAAATTCTGTTCATAAAAAAACAATTTTGGTGTTGAATTACAATTTTTACGATTTAAGATTGATGCTACGGAGCACTTATGTTCAAATAGTTTTAGGCAAACTCAACCTGACAAGATTATTAATTTGTATAATATCAGTTATTAATTCCGAATAATCATTCCTCCGCTGGCATTCATCTTCTTCATCTGTTCATCGCGGATTTTTACGAACTCAGTACGGGCAACTTTTTCCCCGCCTTTGGGTTCCTTGAGATCATTTTTTTTCAATTCCTTCAATTCAATTTTCTTTACTAAAATCACACGCTCTCCATTATTAATGTCAACTGCCAACACAGTGCCCGGTAAAGTATTGAAGCGATCTGGCCCGAGGAAAGGGCGAAGTTTAGTTGTATACCAAGCTGTAACTTCCAATTTTCTTGCAGGATTACTCTCATCAGTATAGTAAGCTTGTTGGCATTCATATCCAGAAATCGCTTTTGTTTCGTTACCGAATTTCCAAGGTTGCATTTTTAAAGAGTCTTGAATCAAATAGTTTTTACCAAAAAATTCTTCTTTAGAAATATTCTTACCCGTTGTGTTGTTAACATACACTTCATTATTGGGTAAGCGCATTACCATACGAGCACCACCGGCATTAACTTCTTCGTCTTCGTCTTCTATAATAGGTTTATAAAGAGATTCACCTACATTAAAGAATAGTTGGTTCTTGGTAGTTCTAAATTCAGGAATCATCGCCTTCATTTGCTCGCGACCTGGAGGTAACGTGCGATGCAGATTTACTTTCACTTCATATTCCAGCACGCCACTAGTTGATTGACCGAATACAACTGAAAAGGCAGCCAAGGAAACTAAAATTCCCACTACCAATAATATTTTTTTCATAGGTTCTTTCATTTTTAATTGTTGATGTAAACGTACGGCTAAAGATGATTGCCATAGGTTAAAGGTTCTGAATAGAAAGTTAATTAAGGTTAATTGCCTTAGACGGAGATTTAAAAACAACCTACTTTTGTAGCCATGAAGCTGAAGAAGAATTCAATTACAATCATACTGATTACCAGCAGCATTTCATTGTTACTGCTATTACAGGCTTTATGGTTAAAGAGCACTTATCAAGAGGAGCATCAGCGCATTGAAATAGAATCTCAAACACTTTTCAGAAATCTGATTTTTGAAATGAGTGATTCACTCATGCAAAAAAATATTAATGTGTTACCATCCCGCCACGGTCGGCAAGGTTTTAAGATTCAAGTAAATGATTCTTTTCAAGTATTTTCTCGAAGGCCTTATCCTCCACCAAACATTGATAGCATAAAATCTAATTCCAACGTTCAAGTATTTGTTTATTCGCAATCGGGCAAAGACTCTATTAATGATTATTTGAAACCCTTAGCTGGTAGAATCAGAAACAGTAAAGGCAAATCGTTTTCCATCCGATTAAACGGAGAATCATTGGCTAAAAAAGATGTGGAAAAGAGTTTTACTGAAGTGCTTACTAAAGCTAACTTACCTGTGGCCTTTGAGGTAAAGTCTGTACCGAGAGAGTTTGGCTTTCCTTTAAAGTTGCCAAAACCAGATGAGCATTCAATTTATACACCTGTTGGGGGATTCAAAGCAACATTTAGCGATATTAAATGGCTCGTGCTAAAACGAATTTCACCACAAATTTTCTTTTCGCTTTTTCTTACTGCTATTACCATCATCTCTTTTTGGATTTTGTTTCGCAGCATTCGCGCCCAACAAAGACTTGCCGAACTAAAAAATGATTTCATCAGCAATATGACGCACGAGCTGAAAACACCTGTAACCACGGTAGGTGTTGCCATTGAAGCACTAAAGAACTTTAACGGATTAGAAAATAAAGAACTTACTGCCGAATATTTAACCATTGCACAAAATGAACTCAACCGACTCTCCCTATTAACCGATAAAATATTAAAGACCGCCATTTTTGATAACAAAGGAATTGGCTTTCAGCCAGAGACTGTTAACCTCGAAAAAATAATTGAGCAAACATTAAGCTCTATGAAATTGGTTTTTGATAAGCATTATGCATCGACAAGCTTTGAAAAAACAGGAAGCAACTTTCAATTACAAGGTAGTCACGTTCATCTAACCAATGTTGTCTACAACTTATTAGACAACGCATTGAAATACAGCAACGAAAATCTAGCTATTAAAATTTTGCTAACAGAAACTGGCAAAGAAATTATTCTTTCCGTTGGAGATAATGGAATTGGTATTTCGCCCGAATACAAAAAGAAAGTTTTTGAGAAGTTTTTCAGAGTACCCACCGGAAACGTGCACAATAGCAAAGGCTACGGCTTGGGCCTTAGCTATGTGGATAGCGTAGTGAAAGAGCATGGCGGCACGATTAAAGTTGAAAGTGAAATTGGAAAGGGTAGTAAATTCATCATCCACCTGCCAGGCAAAAGTCCAGCATTCAAAATTTAAAAATTAATTTGTGATCAAAATCAAAGTACTGTATGTAGAAGACGAACCGTTCCTTGGTAAGATTGTAAAGGAAAGCCTAGAGAGCAGGCAATTTGAAGTGCGCATGGTAGCGGATGGAAAAGAAGTGATGGCCGCCTTCACAGAAATGAAACCAGACATTGCGGTTTTAGATGTAATGCTTCCTAATAAAGACGGATATACGCTTGCCAAAGAAATAAGAGAACTGAATTCTACTATTCCTCTAATTTTCGTTACTGCCAAAACACAAACTGATGATTTGATAAAGGGATTTGAGGTGGGCGGCAACGATTACCTCCGCAAACCTTTTAGCATGGAAGAATTAATTATTAGAATCAATAATCTTCTTCAGCTCACACAAAAACAAATTACGGCTCCTCAAGAAAATATTACGGTAGGAAAATTTGAGTTTGCCCCTCATCGGTACGAGTTGCGGAAAGATCAAACTATTCGAAAGTTATCACACCGCGAGGCTGTGCTGCTGCAAATCCTAGCAGAAAATCAAAACAACAACATCGAACGAAAAAAAATTTTAATGCGCGTATGGGGAGATGATTCTTTTTTCAACTCGCGGAACCTAGATGTCTACATTACCAAGCTTAGAGATTATCTTAAGGAGGATTCTTCTATTGAGATCATAACTATAAAAGGCGTGGGTTATAGATTTGTAGTAGGGTAGTTTATATTTCCCTAACTTTAATTCAATCAAAAAATCTAGAGAATGGATAAGTATAAAGAATTTCAATTTGGATGGATCATTTTCTTATTTGTTGTGCCTGCTCATGTGCTGGTTAATTATTTATATCTGGCTGGCATTGGCAACAAACCGATGAGTTATGGATCGATACTCTTTGGGAACATTGTGCTCTTTTCTATTTATATTTTATTTTACGGATTAACTACTCGGCTTACTATTAATGTTCTAACAGTGTCATTTGGAATCGGAATCATCAAAAAGAAAATAGCTGTTGGAAGAATTGCCTGTGTAAAAGAAACCAAAAACAATATGATCTATGGGTGGGGTCTTAGATTTATCCCAAATGGAATTATGTACAATATAAGCGGATCTCAGGCAGTTGAATTGTCGTTCAAAGATTCTTCCCGGGTTTTTAGAATCGGTACACAAAATCCCGATCTGCTAATGCAAGAAATACAAAAATCGATTTCAATTTCTTCATAGCATGTGACTATAATGAAAAGTGGTTAGATTTGTTTACATCAACCTAACTGGCTATGTCCAACTGGAAAATTAAACTCTCTCTCTTTCTCAACTATTTTGTCTTCGCCATTTTGCTCAACAGCGTTGGCACCGTCATCTTGCAAGTGCAAAGCAACTATCAAGTCTCAGAATCTTCGGCCAGCGTATTAGAAGCGTTCAAAGATTTAAGCATTGCCATCGTTTCTTTTTTAGTTGCCTCGTACATCACTCGCATCGGTTATAAAAGAGCCATGTTACTGGCGCTAGCACTAGTAGGCGGTGCTTGCTTGCTCATGCCCACCATAGGTGGTTTTGGTATGACAAAATTATTGTTCGCTGCCACGGGAACATCTTTTGCGCTAATTAAAGTTTCTGTTTACGCCACCATTGGCATCGTTACAAAAAACAAGAAGGAGCATGCCAGCTTCATGAATTTTATTGAATCATTTTTTATGATCGGCATCCTGACGGGCTATTTCATTTTTAGTGCCTTTGTGAACGATAAAGATCCGCAATCTGCAAGCTGGCTAACGGTTTATTATCTGCTTGCCGCGATTACGCTAGTCGCCTTTCTATTGTTATTAAGTGCTCCGCTTGATGAAAGTTCTGTCAAAACAAATTCATCCAAACCTTTTCTAGAAGATTTTGCAGACATGATCAAGTTAGCCATTACGCCACTCGTTTTAGTTTTCATAATGAGTGCGTTTACGTATGTTTTAATTGAGCAAAGCATTATGAGTTGGTTGCCAACATTCAATAGTAAAGTACTGAATTTACCAACTACCCTCAGTATTCAAATGGCTAGCATACTCGCAGCCTCTACTGCCCTTGGAAGATTTACTGCGGGCTTTGCGTTGCAAAAAATTCATTGGTTTGCAGTTCTAATAATTTGTCTGTTCGCAGCCAGCGTACTTGTCTTAATTGCCATACCGCTCGCACAAAACAACAGCGGCACTCCGGTAACAGGATGGAGCAATGCACCACTCGGAGCATTTGTATTTCCGTTGATTGGATTATTTATTGCTCCGATTTATCCGGCTATTAATTCTGTAATACTTAGCACGCTCCCGGTAAGGAAACACGGCCCTATGTCAGGATTGATTGTAATTTTTTCTGCGTTAGGCGGAACCACTGGATCGATTATTACCGGAAATATTTTTGAAGCCTACGGTGGGCAGACTGCCTTTTACTTTTCGTTAGTTCCAATAGGTGTATTAATTGTTTGTTTATTTTTCTTTAACAGGATTCAAAAAAAATCTGAGGCGAAGATTGAGTTTACTGCCAGCGGAGGACATTAAAAAAAACAATAATGGATTTGCAAATACACGAGCTGGGAGAGTTATTTGAAGAAGTTCAACTACAAAATATTTTAGGTGATGGCAAAACTTTTCCGGATTGTGTTCCTAAAAAAAGTCTGGAAGAAATTAATTCAGAATATCTCCATCATAAAAAAAATGCAAGCCTCGATTTAAAGAAATTTATTGAAGCTAATTTTAATTTACCAAAAGCCTATTCATCTGATTATAAAAGTGATCCTACTAAATCTGCCGAAGAGCACATTAAAAATTTGTGGCATGCACTTACTCGTCAGCCCGATGAATCGGGTGGCTCTTTAATTCCTCTGCCTTTTCCGTACATCGTGCCTGGCGGGCGCTTTCGCGAAATTTATTATTGGGATAGTTACTTCACTATGCTGGGCTTACAAGCCTCTGGTAGAATTGATTTGATTGAAAACATGGTCGACAACTTTGATTATCTCATTCAAAAAATTGGCTATATCCCTAATGGAAATAGAACTTATTTTTTAGGAAGATCGCAGCCACCATTCTTTTCTCTAATGGTTAGTCTCCTTCAAGAATCAAAGAAAGATTTAAATGTGCTAACTAAATATCTTCCATCATTAGAGCAAGAATATCAATTTTGGATGAGTGGCTCAGAAACAACTTCAGCTAAAAATAGAGTTATTCGATTAAGTGATGGATCTATTCTTAATCGGTATTGGGATGAAAATGACACCCCAAGACCCGAAGCATATAAAGAAGATATAGAGCTTTCTCATCAATCAAAACAAAAACCGAGTGAACTATTTCAAAATCTGCGCGCGGCAGCAGAATCCGGTTGGGATTTTAGTAGCCGTTGGTTTGAAGATGTTAATTCGTTCGGCACCATACACACTACAGAAATTATTGCGGTAGATCTAAATTGCTTACTCTATCAATTGGAAATAACAATTAGCAATTGTTATGAACTACTGAAGGACACCATTCAAACAAAAAAATATTTACAAGTAGCCAAACAACGAAAGGCTTCTATTCTAAAATATTGTTGGAATGAAGAAAAGAAATTTTTTTTCGATTACGATTTTGTTAGAGGTAAACAAAAAGAACATTTCACATTAGCGGGGGCTTTTCCATTATTTTTTAAGATTGCCAATGAACATCAGGCGCAAGAAGTTGCCCAAACTATTCAACTAAAGTTTTTAAAATTCGGTGGACTCACCACAACGCTTTCAGCTACTCGTCAACAGTGGGATGCCCCCAACGGGTGGGCACCGCTTCAATGGATTTCTTATAAAGGACTACTTAACTATCAGCATCGAGATTTAGCAGAACAAATAAAATCAAATTGGCTAACTGCTAACCAAAAGGTTTATGCTAACACCGGAAAGATGACGGAGAAGTATGATGTTTGGAGTGAACATGGTGAAGCCAGCGGTGGCGAATATCCTAACCAAGATGGCTTCGGGTGGACAAATGGAGTTTATCTCGCTATGCTACACCACCCTGATTAATGGAGAGATTAAAAGTAGTTTTAGCGGAGAATACCCTTTACTATCAAATGTGGGAGCTGAGGGGTTCGAACCCCCGACCCTCCCGCCTTTAAGCGGGATGCTCTGAGCCAGCAATTAATTTTTCAATCCTAGATTTACTTTTCCAGCTTTTTACTTCTCGCTCTCGAGCATAGGCAAGTTGCTTAGAAGGAAATATTTCTTGGTAAACAATTTTCCAATCCTCGAATTT